>NZ_FOES01000004.1 GCF_900110685.1 Piscibacillus halophilus | reverse complement strand
AAACTAAAAGAAATTAAAGAAGGGTTATATCGTTATTACGACCTTGTGAAGGAATCAGGAGTTGTAGAATTTGAAAGGTCGATATCGACCTTTCAAAATTGGCAAAAACAAATCATGAATAGCTTCGCATTTGATTTACATAATGGATATGTTGAAGGGATTAATAATCAAACCAAAGTGATTAAGCGTAATGCCTTTGGATTTAAACGATTTGATCGTTTTAGATTAAAGGTGTTATTGCATCATCAATATAAGAATTTAAAGGTTCGTATCAATTAAATTAGGAGTGAGCGTATGCTCACCCCAACATTTGACTTAGAACCATTTATTTTGCTTTATTAAAGTAAAGAAAATAGGTTTTTGGGGCAGAATTTTTTAATTTGCATTTTTTGGTCAAAAAAGATACTAAAATGCTCTGCAGCTAATTCATCTATTTCAACTATAATATGACCATATAAATTCATGGTTGTTCTGATATTCGTGTGTCTTGCTCGGTCACTAATTGTTTTAATAGGTAAACCCTTATGAATAAGAAAAGTGACTGATAAGTGACGTAAATCGTGGAAGCGTATATTTCCTAAGTTATTTCTCTTTTTAAATCGAATCCACCATTGACTTATACTATCTGGACGAATAGGTTTTCCTATCTCATTGGAAAAAAGAAATACCTTATTTGGATCATACCATTGGTTCTGCAAATTAAATTTATGCCTTCTTTTTTCCTTAATATGTTCCTTTAGCATATTTGCTAAATCTTCAGGAATTGCAACATATCCTGAAACATTATTCTTAACACTTTTGATGACTAATCCCTTTCCGGGTTCTTCAGCTATGGCTTGTTCAAAATGAACAGCAAACTTTCCTTCTTTTTCAATCAAATGTTTTGTTGCATAATTGCAACTCTACTTGAACTGGAGGGGTGGGCTAAGCCAAGTGTATGACCTATTTCATGTGATCTAAGCGCAGTTGGTCTACCATTATTTATTGAATTTTCTATTGTTCTAGAATTCACAACAGCAGTAGCCCAAGTAAGAGTTGTGTCTGAAGATCGATCCCATGAAGGGTTGGTGTAAGCCCTTCCACATGCATCCATTGCTCTAGAATCGACAACTATATATTATGAGTAGTTACTATTTCATCAATCACAAGCGGCTGACAACTAGTGATTACAACTAATGAAACTTTAATAGTAAATGTCTTTCACATAAATGATGTGAAATAATCAATCTAATTAATTGAGAATTATTATCATCTATTGTATAGTAGAGTAACAATAGTATAATGAAGTAAGGAGAATATATCATGCAAATATACTGGACTAAAATAAATAAGATCATAGAAGAAACACCTGAGGTCAAAACGTACCTGCTCGACTGTCCGGAAGGCTATACATGGGAAGAAGGTTCCCACATACATTTAGCACTGGAAGGTTTTAATGCTGGAGATAAGCCAAATCGTAGCCTGATTCGTCACATGTCAATCTCCACATTACCGCATGAAAATTCAATCGGTATCACGACACGTATTAGAGAGCAGTGTTCTGAGTTTAAATCGATTTTAAGAAATATGGAGATTGGCCAGGAAGTGGCAGTGTTTAAGACCCATTCAAATGTCCCGCTTAAAAGAGAAGATAAAAATGTTTACTTGCTATCATCTGGTGTAGGTCTAGCAACATTCAGACCGCTTGTACTTGATTATTTTGAACGTGCTGACAATGTCAATCACATTCATTCCCTGAACATTGACTCATCAAGAGATTTCTTGTTCACCAATATTTTTGAATCCGTACCTGATAAGGAATTCACGTCACAGTTTGTTGATAACCGTAAAGACTACTATGAAGAAGTGAAAAATCTTGCTGATGACAAGGATGGTCTCTTCTATGTTGTCGGCAGTGATGAATTCCTTGTTCAGAACATAGAAGTACTTCGTGAGCAGGGTATCAAGCCGGAACAAATTATGCTCGATAAGCATGAACAATCACGACCGGAGTTTTTAAATTTTTAAAAAGAAGATTATCTTTGTGGAAGTCCCCAAGCCTAATTCCTCCGTATAAATAAGGAGGAATTAGGCTTTTTTAGTTATCCATATTCAATTAAGGTGATTTAACGTTTGATATTTTACTACCATGATAAGCGATTATGACAATCAAATACATTAAGATAAAGGAATAAAAGGCATTCCACTTAATTAAGACATAAATATTAATAATGTTTAAAAAGGGGATGGCTAAAAATGCGACTATAGCGGATAGTACTAATCCTTTTAAGTATATATTTACACCTTTAAATAATTGGATCGTGAACATAACGATTATAGGAATTACGACAAAATCCCAAGGGACATAATTCGGAAGCATTGGAAATACATCATACCGATAATCAAACCAACCCAAGAACTGACCCATGTTATCAAAAATTGCAGATATAATTGCGGCTATAAACCCAGCTAATAACAAACTTACTCTTGACTGTCTTTCATGATAAATTAGCCATAGGGTTATAGCTACTACGGTTATGATAACCCCAAACCACCAATGCCAATCAAATAAAACATTCTCCATCCAAAGATTTAATTTTTGGTGATTTATTTCAAGTTTTTGCTCATTCATTTGATCAGATAGCTTAATGTAGTTACTCATTAAATTTATTCACCTCTTAAAGGGATGAATTATTGAAACGATTGTCTTATTCAAGAGGAATGTAGACTTATTTTGGACAAAAGAGGTTAGTTCATACTTTGGGGGTAAGTGAAATAATATCACTGTTAAAAATCGGTTCACCTAACGGAAGATGAATCGAATTTATAGACGAAATATTTATGTTCACAAGTTTCCCCATGAGCTCACTACGAAACAGAGAATATGATTCGGGAGTTCACTAAAAGCTTTGGGTGGGATAATTCTTATTTTTTAATAGGTTAGATCCCCTTTCCTAACTTGATGGAACGCCATTATATTTAATTGTTACTTTGATTTTGAGAGCTTTGAGCATTTAGAGTTGACATAATGACATTACTAAGCACTGTAGCCAATAGATTAAGGATTGCAAAAACTAGTAGGACTATAAAGAAAGTATCACGCATTGTAAATCCCTCCATTATATTGATAATTTCTAAAGTAAAACACGGTCGTGTTATGTAAATGGATGTTATATGTATATCTTTCTCTAAATTGGTTAAATCATTCATCATAAATTTTTATCAGTTCAATAAAAAAGCCTTATCCTAGAAATTAGGAGTAAGGCTTTCGATGCATATACGGTTTAACTGATCATTGATCTCACCGTGCTAGGATTTATATTTCGAATGATTAATTCCTGTTCTAATAGTTCAATGAAAGGCAGGTCTAGTTGAAGTTTAATGGATTTAATATATGCATCGATTAATTGATCGTTATTTAAATAATGCATACATGTCACCTCTTTATTTCCAAGACCTTATTACTATAAAGATACCCTTTTTGCTAAAATATAAACTAATATCTTATGAATAAGGAGGTCGTTTGATGAAAGAAACAATTCAGGAAGCATTAAATGAAGCGGAAGATAAGACGAATATTAAAACGATTAAACCGGTAAGTGGTGGTTCGATTAATGAGAGTTTTTATGTTGAAACAGATCGTCACAGGTACTTTATAAAGTATCATCCCAATGCACCTGATCATTTCTTTTATCTAGAAAAAGAAGGGTTAGAAAAAATTAGAGAAACGAATTCCATTAGAGTTCCAGAAGTTTATGCTTTTTCGAATGAGAAACAAAAGGCTTACCTCGTACTTGAATGGATAGAAGGGGAAACGAAACCTCATACTTCCTCCCAATTAGGAAGAGATATAGCTAGAATGCACCATTCTCAAGCGGCAAAGCATGGGCTTGATCATTCTACGTTTATTGGGACATTACTACAACCAAATCAATTATATAATGAATGGGTGGACTACTATAAAGAGTGCCGATTAATTAATCAACTCAATAAAGGAAAAGAAAATGGACATATTTCAGGTAACAGACAACAAAAACTGGAAACATTAATTGAACAACTTGATCAATATATACCTAAAGGGATTGAGCCAACTTATTTACATGGAGATTTGTGGGGTGGTAATTGGTTAGCGGGTTCAGATGGATCTCCTTACGTAATTGATCCGTCGTTCTTATATGGTGATCGTCATTTTGATCTTGCTTTTACAGAGTTATTTGGCGGTTTTTCTGAGGAATTTTACCGAGCATATCAAGTTGAAAATCCTATAGAACCATACTATAAAGATGTTAAAGACTTATACCAGCTATATTATTTACTCGTTCATTTAAATATTTTCGGAGAAGTTTATGGTGGTTCAGTCGACCGAATTCTATATAAATATATAGGATGAAGATTGGGGTTGAAAAATCTAGAAATAATTGGTTTAATAAATAAGTGTCTGTCCCAGTAGCTCAGCAGGATAGAGCAACAGCCTCCTAAGCTGTGGGTCGCAGGTTCGAATCCTGTCTGGGACGTTTTAAAAATAAGTGGCTTAATCCTTGTCACATTGGGGATTGAGCCATTTTATATTTTGTTTGTAAATGAGTAGATTTTCTTTTCTAGTATTCAAAAGATACCAATAGGATACCCAAGTAATCCCAATTCTTCTGATCTACTAGATGCTGATCAAAAGTAAAAAGTCCCCTCCTAACTCTAGAATTGAGCCAAAAGGGAAAAAGGTTGTATTAATGTTCATATCCTTTTATTCTTAACTTGATAGTTACATTATAAAAGAGAATAAAACCTAATATTCCAATGATAAAACCAAACAATACGGATGGTGAGCCAATGATAAAACCAAATAAAAATCCGATTAATCCCCAAATACAGGACAAGACAATACTTAAATATTGCGAAAAATTGGATTTATTAACAAACAAAATAATTGCAAAAATCATTATGAATGGGACTATTGCTACATCAAATCTGTAAGTAAAGAAAGGTAAGAAATATACTGCAGTCCATGTTAATAATCCAGCTATTAATGCAGATTCAAATAAAACAAATTTAAATGCACCACGTCGATATTTGTATTCCTCGATGCCTCTAGCAACAGTTTTCTGATTCATTGTTATACCTCCGATATTTTATGTTTTTAAATAATATCGGCTAGTTATTTTAAATTATTAAATTATTTTCCTATTGGTTTAAATATTGTAATTTAACAATAACTCTTCTTGAGGAGAGTTAACTTAAAATATATACTCTTGTTCAGCGCATTTCTTAGTAGCATAAAAAACTTCTACGTTTGGGGGCTGAATATAGGAAGCTAGGTATAAGTATGAACTAAATTTATACAATTGTTCAATATCTTTTAACAAAGAACACTAATTATGTCTAAAATTTACTAAAGAGTTGGAAAATATGTCTTTTCTAAAACCGTATATAAAGGAGGGTAAATGATGGCCAAACATAAAATTTTTACGATGAGTTTCGCGAGTGTCTATCCCCATTATGTTACGAAAGCGGAGAAAAAGGGGAGAACGAAAGCAGAAGTCGATGAAATTATTCGATGGTTGACCGGGTATAGTCAAGAAGAGTTAGAAGCGCAGTTGGAAAAACAGACTGACTTTGAGACCTTCTTTACGGAAGCCCCGCAACTCAATCCTTCAAGAGCTTTGATCAAAGGTGTTATTTGCGGTGTTCGAGTCGAAGACATTGAAGAACCAACTATGCAGGAGATTCGCTATTTGGATAAGCTCATTGATGAGTTAGCAAAGGGAAAAGCCATGGAGAAGATTTTACGGAAATAAAAGAGATGACATCTAAGAATAGAGTGTTTACGTGTATAAACATAAAGCCCCTTAAGGTAATGCACTCCAAAAGCTAGAGTAAAAAACCTAACTTTTGGGGACCACCACCTAATTGAGGGCTTTATTTTTATTAACTCTTATGGTTTTATGTTTCAGCTCTGAAGGTTTTTCCTAATTCATGATCTAGACCAAAATAATGACGAAAATTATAAATAAGCGGACTCCACTTTTTGGGATCAATATGGTCATTGTCTATAATTAATTCTTCATGAGCGTGTACATTTAAGGATTGCGTTTCTACAATCGCATATTTAGGATCATATTCTGGGATACGAATATTCATTACTTTTGCTTCAATCTGTAGTGGACATTCTGATATTCTCGTAGGTTTCACTGAAATGGAAGGCTCAGGTGATAGATGACCTACATCGTATTTATCCTTTTCATATTTAAATCCTATTTCTGCTTTGGGAGCTGGAACAGGATTTTTGCCTGTATAGGGTGCTAATCTTTCAACATTTCCCAAAGAGACGGGTTTGGGAGGTTAATGACACACTCAGGATGTCTTTGAAGATTTTCAATTGCTTTTCCTCCTGCGCCTAGACCTAATACAATATAATCTCCGAGTCCCCATGAAGAAGAGATTGGACTAATATTGACTGTCTCATCTTCATTTAACGTGGTGAGTAACACGACAGGTGTACCATAATAAAGAATTTTTGGTTTGACTATTTTTGATTTTGGGATTTCGTTTAGTTTCTTCAATTATATTCCTCCTTAAATCATTTTTTGTATTGTATCACATAAATATTTCCACTATTATCGAAGTATGGATGTTTTTTAAGGAGGGCTCATATGGATGTCAATCCAAATATAGCTATAGTTGCCAATATAATAAGTGATCAAACAAGAGCTAAGATGATTTTTGCGATGTTGGATGGTAGGTTCCACCCTGCAACTGAACTGGCTTATATGGCTGGAATAAAACCGCAAACAGCAAGTTTTCACCTCAAAAAAATGATGGATGCACATTTAATAAAAGTAGAGAAGCAAGGAAGACATAGATATTACGGCATTAAAGATTCTAGTGTTGCTGGAATATTAGAATCATTCTTGCCTGTTGCTCCGCAAGTCGAGGTGCGATCCTTAAAAAAGTCACCTAAAGACAAAGCTTTACGTTCTGCACGAACCTGTTATGATCATTTAGCAGGGAATTTAGGGGTGAAAATATTAACTAGTTTAGTGAATAATGGATTTCTTGTTGAAGAGGATAACAAGTATAGTGTTACAGATCGGGGAAGAGAATTTCTTGATACAATACATATAGATATTTCTGAATTGAGGAATAAGCGGCGTTCATTTTCTCACAAATGTTTAGACTGGAGTGAAAGACGACACCATATTGGAGGAGCATTAGGTAATGCCATTTTTGAGAGGTTATTAGAGTTCGGATGGATTAAACGTTTGCCTAAAACGCGAGCTATAAGTGTTACAACTCTTGGAGAAAAAAAGATACCAGAAGTATTTAAAATAGAGTTATGAGTATAGGAGGGCTGGGAGAGAAGAAAGAAGCCGAACCTTAGGTTTAATTGCAACCTAAAGTTCGACTTCTATTATATAAAAGTTATTTTGCCTCAGCCAATAAGTTTTAAAGCTAACTTCGTATCCTAAGATATTTTTATAATTCTTTAAAGGGTTGATCAAACGCTATCTGTGTTTATTTATATTTATTTCCTTATAACTCGCCCATATAGGATACGAAGAGTTAGCTATTACTATTTGTAAACGTGATTTGTTTTAAAGTCAAGATATTTGAGAGAATTTTAATAAATATAAGTCATTTTTTAGGTTATTAAATCACCAATATCAATTATATGAGTATTTTTTACAATTATGAAAAAGGGACTGTCCAAAATTATTCGGACAGTCCTTTTAATTTCTTTTAGGATAAATGGTGATCATTTTAGTAATTAATAATAAATATAATAGAAGCGGAATTATCATTAAGAAGTTATTTAAATCAATTATTTTAATCAACAAGTATAATAAAATGGGCCAAGTTAAGGCATAAGCCGTCATTTTCCATAATTGATGAAAAGCTAATTTTCTCTTTATAATGTTTCTTATAAAATACGCAATACCAGCTAATAGTGTAACGATCAGTGTTGTTATAAAGATCATTAGTGCTGGGTATAAAAAGACCACTTGGATGATGACGACATCAGGTATACTTCCTTTAGCGTCTTTAACATTATTTATAAAACGTATAATATCTGGTAGAAACAATATAAGAAAAAGAATATTTATATAGACGAGTGTGTCTCGCATATTCATTCGATTTAGTTTAAATAAAGCGTCTTTCTTTGGTAATAATAAGCTGTTTTGTAGAATGGTAGATAACTTCACGTATGGTTCCTCCGCTCAATTTTAGAAAAATACAGCTAGTTCTTCTTCGATGGCTTTTTTGATTTTAGCTACAGCGCCTTCAGTATTTTTGCCAAAAATTCTTTTTCCGTTGACTAACGCATAAGGTCGAACGGCGCATAGACCACAGAAGGAAAGACAGCTATTTTCAATGACTGCCACCTCTGGGTATTCTTTCTCTAAAATTTCCTCTAAATTGATTTGACTAATCAAGTTTCCATCACAGATCTCCACAACCACTAATCCCATAGCTGCTTCCCTCCTTTTAAAAATGACTCTTTTTCAAAATTATAATTATAAACCCTTCATCTTTATTATGCAACTCTGATAACTGAATAATCGTAAATAATTTAAGTTAGAATAGGCTTATGGATATATTGAAGGAGAGTGTAAAATGGATTTCACATCACTAAATAAAAGTTTTATAAATGGAAAATGGATCGAGGGTAAAAGCCAACGTACATTTGATAATCAGAATCCATATGATGGGTCTATTATTCAAACCATTAGACTTGCGACCTTAGAACAACTGGAGGAATCCTTTTTAATCGCTAAAGAAGCGCAAAAGCATTGGGCAAAAATTACAGCTGAAGATAAGAAGGATGTTCTTAAAAAGGTAATTGAGTTTTTAGAATCAAATCGAAATTCGATTGTTGATATTATTTCTCGTGAAACGGGTGGCAGTGTGGTGAAGGCGAATGTGGAAGTTGACTTGACTGTTGGCTTAGTGAAAGAAGCTTTAAATATGCCAGATGAGTTAAATAAAGTGAAAGAAGTACCAGCAGGGATAGAAAATAGAGTTAATCGTGTTCATTAATTACCGCTTGGGGTCATAACTTCGATTTCGCCATTTAATTTTCCTATGAATTTATCGATGAGAACCATCGCACCTGCGATAGCATTAGGGAATAGTGTTGTCCATAAACCCGATTCACAAACGGCTTTAGCTGGAGGTACGATTATTGCTAAAGCGTTCGAGTATGCAGGTTTACCAAAAGGTGTTTTTAATTGTATTTTAACTGATTTAGAGGAGATTGGGGATGCAATGTTAGAGAGTCCGCATTCACAATTAATTAGTTTCACAGGGTCAACGCCGGTTGGAAAACATATTGGGAAAATTGCAGGAAGCATGTTGAAGCGGGTAGCCTTGGAATTAGGAGGAAATAACCCTTTTATATTATTAAAAGATGGTAATGTAGATCAAGCAGTTGATGCGGCCATTTTTGGTAAGTTTATACACCAAGGTCAAATCTGTATGTCGATTAATCGATTTATTATTCATCAGAATCATTATGATAAATTTGTTGAAAAGTTTGTTGAACGCGTTAAGGAGATTCCTTGTGGGGATCCTACTGACCCAAAAACAATAGTTGGTCCATTAATCAATGAGGAACAAGCAGACAAGGCGATGAAAATAATTGATGATGCTAAAGAAGCAGGAGTAAAAATAGCACTAGAAGGTAAACGTGAAGGTAATCTGATCACACCATTTGTTTTTATAGATGTTGAAAACGATAGTGAATTAGCACAAACGGAATTGTTCTCACCTATTGCAACAATCATTAAGGCTGACTCCGAAGAACATGCTATTGAATTGGCAAATGATACACCGTTTGGTTTAAGTTCAGCTATTTTCACTGAAGATTTAACTGAAGGCGAGTAAATAGCTCTTAGTATTGAAAGTGGAATGACGCATATTAACGACCAAACCGTTAACGATTACCCAACTGTTCCATTTGGTGGAGCAAAAGAAAGTGGAATGGGGCGTTTTGGAAATCCGTGGATTGTCGAGGAATTTACAATGACAAAATGGGTGTCCATTCAAAAAGAGTACCGAAAGTATCCATTTTAAAAGGTTGGTAAATTCCAACCTTTTAAAAGTGTAAAATTCAATGTTTATCATGTATGATTAATATAAGAAATATAATAGGATTTTACAAAGAAAGGGAAGTTGAATTTTCCATGTTTTTTATGTAACGATTATGGGTAAGTTAAAGTAACAGGAAATATTATAAGACGGGATGGTTGAGCGATGGATTATGAACATCAAGATGTCGTCATGTTCCCGGGATGGAGAAAGCAGCTGGAAGAAAAGACCTTTGAAGCTGTTAAACATAAGAATTACAAAGAAGCTTTATTACATATTGAGCAATTAGAATCATTTCATGAAGCTTCTCACGATATCTTAACTGCCAAAGTCATCTGTTTAATTGAAATAAATCAGTATGAACAGGCGATTAGTTTGTGTAGAAAGCTTATGAAAGAAGACGATGAGCATTATTATAAGTACTTACATATTTATTTGACGATTTTATTTCAAAATAGTCAGTATGCTGAAGTGGTCGATTTATTAGAAGAGTTTAAAGAGAACGAATCCATCCCAGTGGAATATGAAGAATCATTTAAACAGTTATATGATATGAGTCAACAATTTCAAGAACAGACTCCAGAACGTGACTCGGCAGAGCATATGGATCATTTTCTAGAATCATTAGAAAATGGTAACTTTCAAGAACAATGGAAACTGCTCTCATATCATCGAAAACATTCGATTGGATCTTACTTAGATCAAATCGTTCCTTATTTAAGCGACACACAACTAAACCCTGTGGTTAAAACAGGTATTTTACAGTGGTGTATGGATGAACAAATTGATCTAAAACTCGAAATAGAGAAATTCGGGGAGACGGATTGGTTCCAACCGAATCGCTTAAAGGATATTTTAGAAATGGATTTCGCTAAGGAGTGTCTAGCGAAGTTAGATGAAATTGAACAAGATGATCCGACACTCTATCAATTTACGAAACAAATATTGTATCGATACTTGTACATCATGTATCCATTTACTCCGAAGGATACAACTGCATCAAGAATAGCTGATGCTGTTCTTAATTTAGCGAAACGTTACTTAAGCCTTCATGATTCCGAGGAATCTACATACATATCTAAAGAAACGAGAAAATGGATGGATCAAATTGAACATTTAGAAAAAATCTATTTCTCTCAAATAGATGATTGACAATTTCCTAGGATTAGAATATTGAACGGAAGTATTTCTATGTTATAATATAGTGGTTGCTTTATGCATGAATAGTGATGTTATATGTTCGCTATCTAAAAAATATTGGAATAAATAGTTTTTTGGAGGGAAGTTTTATGTCAGCAAAATGGGAAAAGAAAGAAGGCAATGAAGGTGTCTTAACGTTTGAAGTAGACACTGACGATTTTAATCAAGCCTTAGATCAAGCGTTTAAAAAAGTTGTAAAAGATGTGCAAATACCTGGTTTCCGTAAAGGTAAAGTACCTCGTAACATTTTTGAAAAACGTTTTGGTATAGAAGCTTTATATCAAGAAGCCATTGATATCGTATTACCAGAGGCTTATTCAAAAGCAATTGAAGAAGCAGGAATTACACCGGTTGATCGTCCAGATGTGGACATTGAGCAACTTGAAAAAGATAAACCCGTTATCTTTACAGCTAATGTAACTGTAAAGCCTGAAGTAACATTAGGTGACTATAAAGGGTTAGAAGTTGAAGAAAAAGATACAACGGTTACAGAAGAAGAAGTGGAAGAAGAACTTAAGTCACTTCAAGAAAAGCAAGCTGAGCTTGTTGTTAAAGAGGAAGGCCAAGTTGAAAATGGCGATACAGTAGTTATGGACTTTGAAGGTTTCATTGATGGTGAAGCGTTTGAAGGCGGAGCTGCTGAAAATCATTCATTAGAGATTGGTTCTGGCCAGTTCATTCCTGGTTTCGAAGAACAATTAGTAGGTAAAGAAGCGGGAGAAGACGTTGATGTGGTTGTCACCTTCCCTGAAGATTACCAAGCTGAAGAACTAGCAGGTAAGGAAGCAACTTTCAAAGTTAAAATCCACGACATTAAAACGAAAGAATTACCTGAGTTAGATGATGAGTTCGCTAAAGACGTTGATGAAGAAGTTGAGTCTCTAGACGAACTTAAAACAAAAACTCGCGAACGTTTAGAAGAAGAAAAGAAAAACGATGCTGACGTTGAAAAGCGTGAAGCACTTGTTAACCAAGCGGCAGAAAATGCTGAAATGGAAGTTCCACAAGCAATGGTTGATACGGAACTTGATCGTATGATGCAAGAATTTGAACAACGTCTACAAATGCAAGGTCTTTCATTAGACATGTACGCTCAATTCACTGGTCAAGATGAAAATGCTCTTAAAGAGCAAATGAAAGAAGATGCGGAGAAACGAGTACGTACTAACTTAACGTTAGAAGCCATTTCTAAAGCTGAAAACTTAGAAGTAACGGAAGAAGACGTTGAAAAAGAATTAGAGCAAATGGCATCTATGTACAACACAGATATTGATAACTTAAAACAAATGCTTGGTGGTAACACTGACATGCTTAAAGATGACCTTAAAATGAAAAAGGCAATCGACTTCCTTGTTGAAGAAAGTAAAACTGTATAATGATTATAAACAAGGCGCGTTTAATTACGTGCCTTGTTTTACAATAATTAAAGAAATACATAAGACAAAAGATGTGTAACTTTTAAAGTTTTTCGCATAAAATGATTGTAAGTTTTTCTTTTGACTAATTTAATTTTCAAGTACATAATGAGAATTACGGGATTGATTTATACAAACAATAATATGACATCTTGTTGAAAATACAGATAAAAATATTGACTTTTTATGGGGTGAAACAATGTTTAAATTTAACGAAGAAAAAGGGCAGCTAAAGTGCTCTTTCTGTGGAAAAACACAAGATCAAGTTCGTAAGCTAGTCGCAGGACCTGGCGTTTATATATGTGATGAATGTATCGACCTTTGTACAGAGATTGTAGAGGAGGAATTAGGTTCAACGGAAACAGAAGAATTTAAAGATGTTCCGAAACCTAAGGAAATCTGTGAAATCCTAGACGATTACGTGATTGGGCAAGAAAAAGCTAAAAAATCACTTTCTGTTGCTGTTTACAACCATTACAAACGTATAAATGCAGGCAATGTGAAAAACGATGATGTTGAAGTATCTAAAAGTAATATTTTATTACTTGGACCAACAGGAAGCGGTAAAACATTATTAGCTCAAACGTTGGCTAGAATTTTAAATGTACCGTTTGCAATTGCAGATGCGACGTCATTAACAGAAGCTGGTTATGTTGGTGAAGATGTCGAGAACATTTTATTAAAATTGATTCAAGCTGCTGATTATGACGTTGAGAAGGCAGAAAAAGGTATTATTTATATCGATGAAATTGATAAAGTTGCACGTAAATCAGAAAACCCATCTATTACGAGAGATGTCTCTGGTGAAGGTGTACAGCAAGCCTTACTTAAAATTCTTGAGGGAACTCAAGCAAGTGTACCGCCTCAAGGTGGACGTAAGCATCCGCATCAAGAATTTATTCAAATTGATACAACTAACATCCTTTTCGTTGTTGGTGGAGCCTTTGATGGAATCGATCAAATAGTTAAACGTCGTTTAGGCGAGAAAGTCATTGGTTTTGGTGCTGAAGCTAAAAATGCTAATGTAAATGAACAGGACTTACTTACAAAAGTATTACCTGAAGATTTACTTCGTTACGGGTTAATTCCAGAATTTATTGGTCGTCTACCAGTAATCGGAAGTCTAGAACAATTAGATGAAGATGCATTAGTCGAAATTTTAACGAAACCGAAAAATGCACTTGTTAAGCAGTATCAGAAATTATTTGAGATTGATGATGTTGAATTAGAATTTGAAGAAGAAGCATTGCGTGAGATCTCAAATAAAGCTATTGAACGTAAGACGGGCGCTCGTGGGTTACGTTCCATCATTGAAGGAATCATGTTAGACGTTATGTTTGATTTACCTTCACGTGATGATATTGAGAAGTGTATCATTACGAAAGATACGGTTAAGTTAGATGATGGTAAGCCGAAATTAGTAATGAAAGACGGTTCTGTTATCGATCAAAATGAAGAACCAAAAGAGAGTGCATAAAACGAATTGAATGAACTAATAAATAAACTCGCCTACACAGGCGAGTTTATTTATTTTATATACTTCTCGATAACTTCGTATATACTAATAATGGTGTGCGATATACGTGTACAATAATTTACAAGCTTATCGGAATTCTATATGATTAAAGTACGGAAAATTATGGAGGTGTTCATCATTGGGAAACGATAAACAAACAGAAATCCCCCTCCTACCATTGCGTGGCGTTGTTGTTTATCCATCAATGGTTATGCATTTAGATGTAGGAAGAGATAAATCAGTTAATGCTTTAGAAGACGCTATGATGAAGGATCATCATATTATGTTAGCGACTCAACGTGATACATCTTTAGAAGACCCGTCTAAGGATGACTTATACCATACAGGTACGATTGCTCATATTAAACAAATGGTGAAATTACCAAATGGAACAAGTCGTATTTTAGTTGAGGGACTTAAGCGTGCTGAAGTCCAATCATTTCTTAAAGATGATGACTATTTTGTGGTTTCTTATGAAGAATTAGAAGAGGAACATGGAGAAGAAGTTGAAGAACAAGCCATGATGAGAATGCTCATTAATGACTTTTATGAATTTACTAAAATCTCTAAAAAGCTAAATCAAGAAACCTTTGATACAGTTAAAGACATTGATGAACCAGGTCGGTTAGCAGATATGATCAGTTCACATTTATCTTTAAAAATTCAACATAAGCAAAGGATTTTAGAAATTGTTTATGTTCCTGAACGTTTGGATTTTATCATTCAATTAATCAATAATGAAAAAGAAGTCCTAAGTATGGAGAAGAAAATTGGACAAAGAGTGAAACGTTCGATGGAACGTACACAACGCGAATACTACTTACGTGAACAACTTAAAGCTATTCAAAAAGAACTTGGTGAAAAAGATGGGAAAACAGGTGAAGTAGCCGAATTAAAAGAGAAAATTGATAATGCTGAAATGCCTGAACGTATAGAACACATCGCGTTAAAGGAATTAGATCGTTACGAGAAGGTACCACAAACGTCTGCTGAGAGCTCGGTCATTCGGAATTATATTGAATGGTTAGTATCGTTACCTTGGACTAAAGAAACAGAAGATAATTTAGATATATTAAGAGCGGAACGGATTTTAAATGAAGACCATTATGGGTTAGATAAAGTTAAAGAACGTGTGTTAGAGTATTTATCCGTTCAAAAACTAACGAATTCTTTAAAAGGGCCAATTTTATGTTTAGTCGGACCTCCAGGTGTAGGTAAAACATCTCTAGCGCGTTCTATTTCCCGAGCCATCAACCGTAATTTTGTGCGAGCTTCCCTTGGTGGTGTAAGAGATGAAGCTGAAATTAGAGGACATAGAAGAACATATGTCGGAGCTATGCCAGGTAGAATTATTCAAGGGATGAAAAAAGCGGAAACGATTAACCCGGTATTCTTACTGGATGAAATTGATAAAATGGCAAGTGACTTCCGTGGTGATCCATCCGCAGCTATGTTAGAAGTATTAGATCCAGAGCAAAACCACTCTTATAGTGATCATTTTATTGAAGAGCCTTATGACTTATCAAAAGTCATGTTTATTGCAACGGCCAACAATTTAGCAACCGTCCCAGGTCCATTACTGGATCGTATGGAAGTCATCACTATTGCGGGATATACGGAACTAGAGAAATTGCATATTTCTAAAGAGCATTTATTGCCGCGTCAACTTAAAGAAAACGGATTAACCAAAGGGCAATTACAAATTAGGGATGATGCCATTTTGAAATTAATTCGTATGTACACAAGAGAAGCTGGGGTACGTAATCTTGAGCGACAGTTTGCTTCAATTTGTCGTAAAGCGGCTAAAATCATTGTTTCAGATGAGCAGAAACGTGTAGTGGTGACAGAAAATCGTCTTGAAGATTTATTAGGTAAACCACGTTTTCGCTATGGTCAAGCTGAAGCGGATAATCAAATCGGAGCAGCAACGGGTCTTGCATATACGCAAGCTGGCGGTGATACATTATCTATTGAGATTTCGCTATTTAAAGGAACAGGTAAGTTAACCTTAACGGGTAAACTTGGTGACGTCATGAAAGAATCGGCTCAAGCCGCGTTCAGTTACATACGCTCACGAGCTGATGAATTAAAAATCGAACAAGATTTCCATGAAAAGTATGATGTTCACATTCACGTTCCAGAAGGAGCCACGCCAAAAGATGGACCGTCAGCAGGGATCACAATGGCGACAGCTTTAGTGTCAGCTTTAACAAACCGGCCAGTACGGAAGGAAGTTGGAATGACAGGAGAAATTACGCTACGAGGTCGTGTCTTACCTATCGGTGGATTAAAAGAAAAAGCCTTAAGTGCACACCGTGCCGGACTTAAAACGATAATCATTCCAGAAGAGAATAATAAAGATTTAGAAGATATTCCAGAGAGTGTACGTAAAGGTTTGAAGTTTATTAAGGTGAAACATTTAGATGAAGTATTAGAGCACGCTTTATTACCTGAAAAAGTATCGCAATCGTAAGCCTTAATGATAAGGAGAAATTAGTATGAAAGTGAATCAAGCTGAAATAGTGATCAGTGCTGTTAGTAAAAAACAATATCCAAACGATGGCTTTCCAGAAATTGCTCTGGCTGGTCGGTCGAATGTTGGTAAATCATCTTTTATCAATAAAATGATCCAACGAAAAAGTTTAGCAAGAACATCTTCTAAACCTGGGAAAACTCAAACGCTTAATTTTTATAAAATCAATGAGTCCTTTTTCTTTGTAGATGTGCCTGGTTATGGTTATGCTAAAGTATCTAAAAAAGAACGAGAAGCTTGGGGAAGAATGATGGAAGAGTATTTTCAGGAGCGTGAAACACTTAGAGCTACTGTCCTGTTAATTGATCTACGTCACCCACCTACAGAAGATGATATTATAATGTATGATTTCCTAAAGCACTTTGATATACCTGTGTTAGTGGTAGCGACCAAGCTAGATAAAGTCAAAAAAGCTAAGAGAGACAAACATATCAAAGTAGTTAGAGAAGCTCTAGATCTAGAGTCTGAAGATCATTTAGTTGCTTTTTCCGCTGAGACGGGAGAAGGTAAAGATCAAGCTTGGAGACATTTAAGTGAATTTATTTCTTAGATTCAGTATAAAAAAATTGTGATAACTTTAATAGAAGCCGAACTTTAGGCTGTTAATACCTAAGGTTCGGCTTCTTTCTTTTTTGTAGCTTCGTCAAAATCCTTTGTATTGCACAGGTACGATTTCAACTTCCTACCCTTATACTTTAAGAGTATTCGTAATTAATATTTGTTCTAAATATCACTTATTTTTTGAATAATAATATGCTTCCAATCAAAATGAGTAAAATGGGCCAAAACCTTTCTAATTGTACAAAAATATAATCAAACCATCTAAACCAATTCGGCATCGCGATCGAAGTAATCGCCATAAAAGAAATAATGATAAAAATAAGTCCTACTACCATGCCTTGGTTTGTTTTTTGAGATCTAAGTAAAAATGCAAACCCAATTATTAACGTATACATTCCCCAATGGTCAATCCATTGAACAGAATGAGTTAAGGCGTGGAAGTGAATGCCTAACCCTAAAAGTACAACTCCAGGGAAAATGCTGTCAGAAAGTTTTTGTGCATAACCATTGAATAAAAAGGCAATACCTAATATGATAAGGATTGTTGGCCAAGTATCGAAACGAGATAAAAACGGAATGGAATATTGCTGTAATAAGAAATAAATACCGATACCAATTAAAATAATTCCTAAAAACGATCGTTGTTGGTTCAATGATCTCCGCTCCCAAATTCAGTTTTCTTGATGGTTGAAAGACTGTGTGTTAAGCTACAATTAGTAAATAATAATAATTCTAATTTAATATTATCACAAATTTTCATATTATGTTCATGTTTTATAAGTAATAAAAACGTCATTATTGGTATACTAACATTATGAGATTTGTACGTACAGTTAAGGGGTGAAGGGTATGCATGTCATAGTAGTCAGCTTAAACTATCGGACAGCCCCAGTTGAAATCAGGGAAAAATTAGCCTTTAAAGAAGATCAAGTTGGCGATGCCATGGTGGCATTAAATAAGGAAAAGAGCATTTTAGAAAATGTTATTGTGTCAACTTGTAACCGAACGGAATTATATGTTGTAGCAGACCAGTTACATACTGGCCGTTATTATGTGAAGCGTTTTGTTTCAAATTGGTTTTCCGTCGATTTAGATGATGTGACTAAACATGTGGAAATCTACGAGGATAAAGATGCGATTCAACATTTATTCCGAGTATCAGCTGGACTAGACTCTATGGTTTTAGGCGAAACACAAATTCTTGGACAAGTTAAGGATGCATTTCAAATTGCTCAAAAGAAAGAAGCATCTGGCCTTATTTTTAATCAGTTATTTAAGCAAGCCATTACAGCTGCTAAACGAGGTCATCGTGATACGGATATAGGTGAGCATGCAGTATCTATTAGTTATGCAGCCGTCGAATTATCTAAAACCATTTTCGGACAGTTAAAAAATCAGCATGTTGTTATTCTAGGTGCTGGTAAAATGGGAGAATTAGCTGTTCAAAATTTACATGGTAGCGGGGTCGAAAAAATTACTGTTGTTAATAGAACTTATTCAAAAGCTGAAGAGTTGGCTGATCGCTTTAATGGTGAAGCTCAACCTTTAGAACAGTTTGAATCGGTATTAGCACATGCTGATATTTTGATTACTTCAGCTGGCTCAAATGATTTTGTGTTAAATAAAGACCAAATGGCGAACCTTTTGAAAAAGCGAAATGGTAAGCCGATATTTCTTGTAGATATTGCTGTTCCTCGTAATTTGGATCCAGCAATTGATGAACTAGATGATGTTTTCTTATACGATATTGATGATTTACAAGGCATTGTTGATCAAAACTTATCTGAACGACAAAAAGCGGCGGCAGAGATAGAAAAAATGATTGACGAAGAATTGAATGAGTTTGAAGAATGGTTAACGACTTTAGGTGTTGTGCCAATTATTTCTGCGTTACGAAAGAAAGCACTAACTATTCAAGAACAGACAATGGCTTCGATTGAGAGAAAAATGCCGAACCTGACAGATCGTGAGCGAAAGGTTTTAAACAAACATACCAAAAGTATTATTAACCAAATGTTAAAAGAACCAATCCTTCAAGCTAAAGAAATGGCTGGGGAAGAACATGCTGATGATATGCTTAAGTTATTTATCCGTGTATTTGGAATTGATGAAGAGGTACAAGAAGAATTAAAGCAACAAAGTCAAAAGCATCAAAGTCATGAAGAAGTTAGTCGTTCATTACCTTTAGCAGGTCTTATTCAAGCCATTCAACATCGTTAATAAGGGGAAGCTCATATGAGTGCCTTTGAAGGCTTAAGAATTTTTGAATTAATTGTCATTTTATATGGATTAAGTTTAATCATGTATTTCTATGATTTTGTTAAGCAAGACCGGAAGGCGAACCAATTAGCCTTCTGGTTACTTTTATTGGTTTGGATTTTACAGACCATTTTTTTATTTAGAGAGATTTATATGACTAGAACTTTGCCTATACTGAGTATTACAGAGGGACTTTATTTCTATGCCTGGCTTATTTTATTAGTATCGATCGTGGTGAATTATTTTTACAAAGTGGATTTTTTAGTTTTTGTCATTAATTTAATCGGCTTTATTATTATGCTAATTTTTTTAGTTTCCCATTTAAATAGCCAGGATACGACTTTTAGCACTCAGTTTATAGGAGAATTATTACTATTCCACATTGTATTAGCCTTTTTGTCCTATACGTTATTTACAATATCTTTTGCTTTTTCCGTATTATATTTATTACAATTTAAAATGTTGAAAGAAAAGAAGTGGGGCAGGACCTTAAAAAGGTTGGGTCGATTAGGCCAAATGGAAGAATTATCGTTCCTAATGATGATCATCTCCACACCTTTATTATTAATTTCTTTAATTTTAGGAGTTATATGGGCATATGTAGCGAATGATTTGTTTTATTGGATTGACCCTAAAACAATTGGTTCCTTTATTGTCATTATCATATATGGATTTATGATCTATCGAAAAGTTGTGAATAAAACTGTCGGTAAAGATATGGCAAATGCCAATACTATTGCATTTTCTATTCTATTTTTAAATTATTTCTTATTTTCATTTCTATCAAATTTTCACTTTAATTAGGAGGCTCAACGATGAGAAAAATCGTTATCGGTTCAAGGCGCAGTAACTTGGCTTTGACACAAACAGAATGGGTTATTGAACAATTAAAAAAACATACGAATGACTTTGAGTTTGAAGTCAAAAAAATCGTGACAAAAGGTGATAAAATTTTAGACGTCACGTTATCCAAGGTCGGAGGCAAGGGCTTATTTGTTAAAGAAATAGAACAAGCTATGTTTGATCATGAAATAGATATGGCCGTACATAGCATGAAGGATATGCCTTCCCAGTTACCGGACGGTCTTGAAATTGCATGTGTACCTGAACGTGAAGATCATCGGGATGCATTTATTTCTAATGATCATGTCAAACTGGATGATTTAAAAGAAGGGGCTATTATTGGGACAAGCAGTTTAAGAAGAGGAGCTCAACTTCTTGCATATCGACCTGATTTAAACATTCAATGGATTCGTGGAAACATTGAAACGAGATTAAGAAAGCTAAAAGAAGAAAATTTTGATGCGATTATTTTAGCGGCAGCTGGTTTAAAACGAATGGGATGGTCAACTGAGCTAATAACACAATATTTAGAGCCTGAAGTTTGCCTTCCGGCTGTTGGTCAAGGTGCGTTAGCCATTGAGTGCCGTGAAAGTGATGAAGAACTAAAACAACTTCTTGGTAAAATCAATCATGAATATACAGCTACAACTGTTGCGGCTGAGCGTAAATTTTTAAGTATGTTGGAAGGTAGTTGCTCAGTACCTATTGGTGCTTATGCCATTAGAGAAGGCGACATCATTACTTTAATTGGATTAGTATCTTCGTCTGATGGTAAGACAGTCCTTAAAACTCAGAAGTCATCCACGGATCCAATTCAAGCTGGTGAAGAAGTGGCGAAAGAATTAATACAACAAGGTGCTAAAGACTTAGTAGAGGAAGCTAAAAAAGAATTGGATGAAAGCTAATGTCTCATATAATGGGGAAAAAGATTTTTATATCTAGGGAAGAATCAAAGGCTCAGGACTTCATTGGCCCACTTGAAAGACATGGAGCTCAAATATTTGCGCAATCACTTATCACATTTGAATTAAGACATTCTAAATTACATGAGAATTTATTACGTCAGTTAAGCCAGTACGAATGGTTGGTTTTTACCAGTACGAATGGGGTTAAGTATTTTTTTGAGACTTTAAACTTATATGAGATTCCAAAAGACGAGATCTATCATTTAAAAATTGCCTCAGTAGGGTCCAAAACTCAAGAGTCATTAGAGCAAAATGGAATTAAGGTAGATTTTGTTCCAGAAATATTTGATGCTGAACATTTTAGTCAAGCGTTTATCACCGAAGCGAAACCATCTAACGTGTTGCTTGTGAAAGGAAATTTATCTCGTCAAGTCATTGACCGGAAATTAGATGAAGAGTTGATTTCTTATGAAACAATTACAGTATATAATACTGTTTTTAACGAACAAGCTCAAGATGACTTACAACATATTATGAAACACTCAATAGATGCATGGACATTTACGTCTCCTTCATCTATTGATGCTTTCATATATTTGCAAGATTCTTTTGAGGGCAGTTTAAGTAAACCTTGCTTTTGTATCGGGCACACAACACAACAAAAGGCAAAAGAAGTTGGTTTCACGGAGACTTATGTACCAAAGATATTTACGCTAGAAGGGTTAGCACATGAAGTCATTGATTTTTATTCAAGAAAAGGGGAGTCATAGATGAACGATTTAGGGTTTGACAGACATAGAAGACTTAGAAGATCAGCTAGTATGCGTGCATTAGTTAGGGAAACGCATTTACGTACAGAAGATTTAATTTACCCTATATTTGTTTTAGAAGAAGAGGGTCAGAAGAACGAGGTCCCATCAATGCCAGGAGTTTATCAAATTTCTTTAGATCGATTAGCTGAAGAAATGGATGAAGTGGTCGCCTTAGGAATTCGAGCCGTTTTATTATTTGGAATTCCAAAAGTAAAAGATGCGGTAGGGTCTGAGGCTTATAATGATGAAGGGATTATTCAACAAGCAACACGATTCATTAAAGAAAATTATCCGAACGTATTAGTTGTTGCAGATACATGTTTATGCGAGTATACCGATCATGGTCATTGCGGGGTTATTCATGATCATTTCGTTCATAATGATGAATCACTACCTTTACTCGTACAGACAGCTGTATCACAAGCAAAAGCTGGAGCTGACATCATAGCTCCGTCCAATATGATGGATGGGTTTGTAGCAGCGATTCGTCAAGGACTAGATGAAGCAGGGTTTGAAAATATACCTATTATGTCCTATGCGATTAAGTACGCATCGGCTTTCTATGGACCATTTAGAGATGCTGTTGGAAGTACTCCTCAATTCGGGGATAGAAAAACCTATCAGATGGATCCTGCCAATCGATTAGAAGCGCAACGAGAAGCAGAATCAGATATCATGGAAGGTGCTGATTTTCTAATCGTTAAGCCCGCTATGACTTACTTAGATATTATAAGAGAAGTTCGAGACCGTTTTAACTTACCAGTTGTAGCTTATAATGTGAGCGGTGAATTTTCTATGGTTAAAGCAGCAGCACAAAACGGTTGGATTGATGAACAACAGATCGTTTTAGAAAAATTAACCTCAATGAAACGTGCAGGTGCAGATTTAATTATTACTTACTTTGCAAAAGATGTAGCAAAATGGCTTCAACAATAAAAGGAGGTTATATTAATGGGTTATGATAAGTCTAAAGCTCTATTTAATGAGGCAGTTGATTTATTGCCAGGTGGTGTTAATTCGCCAGTGAGAGCCTTCAATTCAGTTAATATGGACCCTATTTATATGGAAGAAGGAAAAGGCTCTAAAATTTACGATGTCGATGGAAATGAATATATTGATTACGTATTGAGCTGGGGTCCATTAATTCTTGGTCATGCGAATGATCAAGTTGTTTCTAATCTAAAAAAGGTTTTAGAAAAGGGAACAAGCTTTGGGGCTAATGTTGAGTATGAAAATAAGTTAGCCAAATTAGTCATTGATCGTGTGCCATCAATTGAAATGGTACGTATGGTGAACTCTGGGACTGAGGCTACAATGAGCGCTTTACGACTAGCACGAGGTTATACTGGTCGTGATAAAATTCTTAAGTTTGAAGGGAACTACCATGGCCATGGAGATTCTCTATTAATTAAAGCAGGTTCGGGCGTTGCTACATTAGGTTTACCAGATAGTCCTGGGGTTCCATCCTCTATTGCTAAAAATACCATCACGGTACCTTACAATGATCAAGAAAGCGTTCAATATGCGTTTGAACAATATGGTAATGATATTGCGGCAGTTATTGTTGAGCCTGTTTCAGGTAATATGGGTGTTGTGCCTCCAGTTAATGATTTCTTAAGCTTCTTAAGAAAAGTAACAGAAGACCATGGATCTCTATTAATCTTTGATGAAGTTATGACTGGCTTCCGTGTAGGTTATCATTGTGCACAAGGCCATTTTGATGTAACACCTGACTTAACTTGTTTAGGTAAGGTTATTGGCGGTGGCTTACCTGTAGGGGCTTATGGTGGAAGACGTGAAATTATGGAACGTATTGCCCCAGCTGGGGATATTTATCAAGCTGGTACACTATCTGGAAATCCATTAGCGATGGCAGCAGGTTATGAAACATTAAGTCAATTAACAGAGCAATCTTATGACGAAATGAATAAGAAAGCAGACCGTCTAACGGAAGGATACCAGAAAGCGGCTGAAGCTAACGGGGTTCCACTAACAGTGAATCGTGCAGGCTCTATGATTGGTTTCTTCTTTACTAATGAAGAAGTCATCAATTTTGAAACAGCAAAATCTTCTGACTTAGAATGGTTCGCCGAATACTATCGTTTAATGGGTGAACAAGGTATTTTCTTACCACCTTCTCAGTTTGAAGGAATGTTTCTATCAACAGCTCACACGGATGATGATATTGAAAAAACAATTCAAGCAGCTGAGCAGGCTTTTAAATCGTATAACAAGTAGAATAAAAACTCGCAGCATTTGTGTTGCGAGTTTTTTATTGGAAAAATACTCATTAATTGATAAAAACAGATAATTTTTCCTCTTACAAAAATTGCTACATACACTGATTGAGAAGGACTCATCCCCATTAAATAAAGTAATCTCAATTTACTTTAATATCTTTGAAAAGTTCTTTTTATAAACAAGTTATCATATATCTAGTGGTAAAGGATATTTTTGTGAGGAGGATGAGTCGTGAATCAAAACGGAAATGAACCCTTTTTATTTGATTTACATGAAGCAATTGCATTTCGTCAAGGTGAAGAAATCGATGATTTGTACGGCATTTCCATTCAACCGGATGTTAATATAATAAAAGAATCCAACTACATCCAGTTGCGTGGGGTATTAATGGTGTCAGGTGATTATCAATCACTGCCTCGTGAAGAACCTATGTTTTATATGGATAATCAAGAAGATGAGGAAAACTATGTACAACAAGTCAAAGCGCTCGACAATGGTTTTACAACATTCCAGTATCCAATACCAGTTGATATTACGATCCCAGCAAGCAGAGTAAATCAAACAGGTGAACCAGATGTTGAAATTGAATATTTTGATTATGAATTACCTGAACCTAAAACGTTACACGTCTATGCCAAAATTCGTTTAGCAAATGTAGAGGTAGAGGATGAATATGAGTTAGAGCCTCAAGCAGAAGAAAGAAACGAAAGTAATGTTAATTCGGATTTTCAGTTGCAGGAAATACCAAGTTTTAATGATCATGAAGAACCTGAAGATACAGTAGATGAAGTACAGAGTGTAGAAGAAAATGAAAATAAAGAGAGTGATTCAAAAGGCCGTGAATTTTGGCAAAAGAAGCAATCGCAATCACTCAATGAATTCTTTAATAATAAAGAGAATAAAGCTAAAGCAAAAGAAAAACCAGAAGTAGCTGAAAATAAAGAAAAACCCGAGAACAAACAATATGAAAATGAAAAATATGAAAACGAATATCAAGCAGATTATGAAAATGTGGAACCAGTAAAAGAGAAAAAGAAAGAGAAGAAAGAAGAAGTCGAGCCAGTTAAAGAGAAAGAGAAAGAAGAAGTTAAACCAGTAGAGGAGAAGAAAGAGAAGAAAGAAAAGAAAGAAGAAGTTGAACCGGCAAAAGAGGAAAAGAAGAAAGAGAAGAAAAAAGATAAGAAGAAAGAAAAACCTTCATCTCCTGAAATTGTGGAACAAAAAAGTAAAAAAGATTATGATGAGAACGATGGTCAAGACGATTATGATGATCAAGATGGCTCAAAGAAACCTAAAAAGAAAATGTTTGGTCTAAACTATTTATCTCATTTCTTCCGTGACGGTGAAGAAGAGCAAGAAAAAGAAAAAGTGAGTGTGAAAATGCGGTTTGTACAAGAAAATGAGACGCTAGATTCTATTGCTGATTCCTATAAAGTGACCGTGTCACAATTAGAACGTCTCAATGGCCTAGAAGAAAATCAGGAAATAAAAGCTGGAGATGTTCTGTACGTTCCTTATAATAAATCATAAGTTAAATCCACTCTAAGTAAAAAGCAATATATAAACCAACTAATAAACCAGATAAGAACACATCAAGAGTTGTTGGGAATAATAATGTTTTCACCAGTTGGAAGACCATAATTGGGAGTGTACACTTCTCTATGACAAATATACAGTGTCTAGCCCATGGTGGTAATCTATAACGGTAGTATCTAGCCATTAGTCTCCTCCTCTCTATTACACGATATGACTCTTAGAGAGAAAGTGTTAATGATATATAATAAAAGTGTGGGCAATTGCCCCACTTTTTTTATGGATTTGAACGATAAGAATCGAAAATATTTAATCTAATGCCTATATTGCTTGAAATTCATTGACTAATTGTATAAAATACGTATACAATATTATCAAAATAATATAATCGAAAAATGCTGTAAGAGAGGAGTACAAGTTGGATTCTGACAGAGAGGGAAACACGTGCTGAAAGTTTCCTCAGTATGAAAACTTGGAAGGTCGCTCTGAAAATGCTGGTTCATTGAATTCAGTAGGTGAACCCGGGAAAACCGTTATGTTCATGAAGTGCACAAACTAAGAGCTTTATGATGTTTGTGAATGAAGGTGGTAACGCGAAATCAATCTTTTCGTCCTTTTATATAAGGATGGAAAGATTTTTTTATTTTATATAAATTTAGGAGGGACAATTATGGCAGATGAACAGATCACAATGGCTCCCAAGTATAACCCTCAAGAGGTTGAAAAAGACCGTTACAAGTTTTGGGTAGATGGAAAGTTTTTTGAAGCAAAAGATGATGAAAGTAAGGAACCGTTTACAGTCGTCATCCCACCACCAAACGTAACAGGACGTCTACACTTAGGTCATGCTTGGGATACAACATTACAAGATATTATTACTCGTTATAAACGTATGAGAGGCTATGACGTTTTATGGTTGCCTGGAATGGATCACGCAGGAATTGCTACTCAAGCAAAAGTAGAAGGTAAACTTAGAGAAGAAGGGATATCTCGTTATGATTTGGGACGTGAGAAATTCCTAGAGCGTGCATGGGACTGGAAAGAAGAGTATGCGTCATTCATACGTCAGCAATGGGAAAAATTAGGTTTAGGTTTAGATTATTCTAAGGAACGTTTTACATTAGATGAAGGCTTATCAGACGCTGTAAAAGAGGTTTTTGTTACTTTATATGAAAAAGATCTCATTTACCGTGGAGAATATATTATTAACTGGGACCCTAGTACTCAAACAGCATTATCTGATATTGAGGTCATCTATAAAGACGTTAAAGGTGCTTTCTATCACATGAGGTATCCTTTAAAAGATGGTTCAGGGCTTATTGAAATCGCGACGACTCGCCCTGAGACGATGTTAGGGGATACGGCGGTTGCTGTACATCCAGAAGATGAGCGTTACAAGCACCTTATTGGCAAAAAAGTCATTCTTCCGATTGTTGAACGTGAAATTGAGATTATAGCTGATGATTATGTAGACATGGAATTTGGTTCAGGGGCAGTAAAAATTACACCTGCACATGACCCAAATGATTTCGAAATCGGTAATCGTCATAATCTAGAGCGGATCTTAGTTATGAATGAAGACGGTTCGATGAATGAAAATGCTGGTAAGTATAAAGGCATGGATCGCTTCGAATGCCGTAAACAGATAGTGAAAGACTTACAAGAGGATGGCGTTTTATTTAAAATTGAAGAACATGAACATTCAGTTGGTCATTCTGAGCGTAGCGGAGCTGTTGTAGAGCCTTATTTATCTACGCAATGGTTTGTTAAAATGGAACCACTAGCTAAGCAAGCAGTTGAATTACAAAAAACTGATGATAAGGTTAATTTCGTTCCGGAACGTTTTGAAAACACTTATCTAAATTGGATGGAAAACATTCGTGATTGGTGTATTTCCCGTCAATTATGGTGGGGCCATAGAATTCCTGCATGGTACCATAAAGAGACTGGGGAAGTTTACGTTGGACGTGAAGAACCAGAAGACATCGAGAATTGGAGACAAGATGACGACGTATTAGATACGTGGTTCTCATCAGCATTATGGCCGTTTTCAACAATGGGTTGGCCAAATGAAAACAGTAAAGATTATCAACGATACTTCCCAACCGATGCTTTAGTGACTGGATATGATATTATTTTCTTCTGGGTAGCACGTATGGTCTTCCAATCTGTCGAATTTACAAATAGAAGACCATTTAAAGATGTGATTATGCATGGACTCGTTCGTGATGCCCAGGGACGTAAGATGAGTAAATCATTAGGTAATGGTGTTGATCCAATGGATGTTATTGATCAATATGGAGCAGATTCGTTACGTTATTTCTTATCTACTGGTTCATCCCCAGGCCAAGATTTGCGCTTCCATTGGGAGAAAGTTGAATCTACTTGGAACTTTGCGAATAAGATTTGGAATGCTTCACGTTTCGTACAGATGAACCTAGAAGGGTTTAAGTATGAAGATATTGATTTAACTAAGAAAAAATCATTAGCAGATGAGTGGATTCTAACTCGTTTAAATGAAACGATTGAAAACGTCACACGTAATATTGACCGTTATGACTTTGGTGAAGCGGGGCGCCATTTATATAACTTTATCTGGGATGAATTCTGTGACTGGTATATTGAAATGGCGAAACTACCACTTTATGGTGATGATGAAGAAGCTAAACAAACAACTCGTTCTATACTAGTTGTTACTCTAGATAGTATCTTACGTATGCTTCATCCATTTATGCCATTCATTACCGAGGAAATATGGCAGCACATCCCTCATGAAGGGGAATCAATCGTTACCAGCAGCTGGCCAGAAGTAAAGACAGAATATAATAATGAACAATCTGCGAAAGAAATGCAGCGATTAGTTTCCATTATCCGTTCTGTTCGTAATGTTCGAGCGGAAGTAGACACACCAATGTCTAAAGAGATTAAGATGATCATTAAAGCAAATGACGAATCTGTTGTTAGAGAATTAGAAAAGAATCAAATTTATCTTGAGCGTTTCTGTAACCCTGAGACACTCACGATTGCAACTGAAGTTCAAATTCCAGAACAAGCTAAAAGTGCAGTTGTAACAGGCGCAGAAATATTCTTCCCTCTTGAAGGGCTCATTGACATTGAATCAGAAATTGAAAGACTTAAAAAGGAACTGGATAAATGGAATCAAGAAGTTGAACGTGTTCAGAAGAAATTGTCTAATGAAAACTTCGTAAATAAAGCTCCTGATCATGTTGTACAAGAAGAACGTGATAAGGAAAAAGATTATTTGGAAAAACAACGTCTTGTTCAAGAACGATTAAGAGAGTTAGAAGAAGTTTTATAAAATATTAAAATTGCCTGCTCTTGAGCAGGCAATTTATTATATGGGGGTGTTTACATGAATGAAAAGCAAGCCATTGATTGGTTAAAAGATCAGCTAAGATACGGAATAAAGCCAGGTTTAGAACGAGTAGAACTATTACTTGATAAAATGGGACGCCCTGAAAAAAACTTAAAAATTATTCATATTGCAGGTACGAACGGTAAAGGCTCAACTTTATCATTTTTGAAAAACATGATTGAAAATCACGGTTATTCAGTTGGAACATTTACCTCACCATATATTGAAGTGTTTAATGAAAGAATCAGTATTAATGGTCAGTCTATACCTGGAGAACAACTAGTACACTACGTTGAGTTAGTCAAACCTCTTTGTGATGAGATTGGTTTAACAAAATACGGAAGACCAACAGAGTTTGAAATTGTGACTTGTATAGCTTTAAAGTATTTTCAAGATCAGAAAGTGGATTATGCAATTTTTGAAGCAGGTCTTGGTGGGAGAATGGATTCAACGAATATTATATCACCTATTTTATCTATTATTACTATGATTGGTTTAGATCATAAGGAGATGTTAGGGGATACGTTAGAAGAAATTGCTTACGAAAAAGCTGGAATCATAAAACCCTTCATACCTATTATTACAAACGAACAAAAACCTAATCCTTATCATGTTATTCAGCATAAAGCGGAACTCAATCAAAGTCCTATCCATCATCTTAAAGAAGACTTTGATTATGAATGGATGGATTCATTATCTAACGGAGAAGTGTTTAAATTTAAATCAAATGACCTCAACATTGATCGCCTCACACTTAAGATGAGTGGAAAGCATCAAATTGAGAACGCGACTTTAGCTATATATTCTTTTAAAAAGTTAAGTGACATAGAAGGATTTTCATTTTCAATAGAGAAAATAATAACAAGCATAGAACATACGACCTGGGTCGGAAGGTTTGAATTTGTGAATCATCATCCAACTATTGTATTAGATGGAGCACATAATTTGGAAGCGGTAGAACAGTTGATTGAAACAATTAACAGTCGATTTGATCCCAAAAACGTACATTTATTAATCTCCATTATTCAAGATAAGCCAATCGATTTGATGTTAGAGGCTTTTAGAAAGCATTATAACGAGATTACATTGACGCCATTTAACTTCAAAAAAAGTTATAGTAAAAAAGAACTATTACAAAAGTTTCATAAATGTGGTATTATAGTAACAGAAAATTGGAAATATGCTGTTAATGAATTTAGGTTACAACAAGAGACTGATCAAATTTTAGTCATAACAGGATCTTTATATTTTGTTTCTGAAGTTCGGAACTTTTTGATGAAAGAAAATGGTTAACTATTTCTGTAGAATGAAGGGGTTTGCTTATGGCGAAATCAAAGGTTGTAACGTTATGGGTTATTTGGTTAATCGCTTTTCCGTCTCTTGTCACTTACTCGTATCTTGAATTCAAACCAAATTTTTCGGAATATTGGCTTGATTTATTAGCCTTTGCAATCGTGATTAGTGCGGTTGCGGTATTTCCAATTAAAGTAGGAAATATTACAGTGTTTTTTAGTAATGGTATTAGTCTAGCTGCCTTTTTATATTTCGGGTTATTTGTGGAGTTGATTTTAACTCAGATCTCTTTAGTCGTATTATTTGTTAAATTAAATCTCAAAAAAGACGACTCCTACCGAATCCCAACTAATTCAACCATGTTTTTACTAACGTCTGTTATATCGGCAGGTTTGTATTATGCCTTAGGTGGAACCCATGGTGCATTAGCTATTAATTCAATGGAAGAAATCATCCCTCTAGCAGGCTACATTATTGGGGTCATCCTAGTCAATCAAGTATGTTTATCCGTTATTCAGTGGTTTGTTCACGGAGAAGAATTGTTCGCATATCCTAAGAGTTTGTTAATAGATTCTGGTGTAACATTTTTAGCTTTCCCATTAGGATTAGTATTATATTTAATGTATCTACAAATTGAGGCTATTGCTGTATTTTTTGTTGGTATTCCTTTTATTCTGCTATCGATTGTATTTTCTTATTACCACAACACACAAAGAATTAATAAATACTTACATACAACTAGTGAAATTGGGCATGAACTATCTAAAAGTTTAAATGTCAAAAGTGTGCTAGATACATTTTTAGATGAGGTCAAACGTTTGATTCCTGCTTCTAATATATATGTATTTGATATTTCTAATGAAAATAGAATGATGAAATTAATTCGGCATATGGATGATCAAGGAAATCAAGTGAAGAAGAAACTTAAGCTTCATCAGGGTGAAGGATTTGCGGGAATAGTCTATGAACGAGAAGAAAGTATTATGTTAATGGGGAAGAAAGACATTAATGAACTCATGCCGCATGAATTGCCTGGAGGTACAAATAGTGTTATGGGGGTACCAATTCAAAGAAATAATAAAGTAGTAGGTATATTAACTGTGGCTTCGTATGAAATTAATGCTTACGAAAAATATCATTTAATGTTGCTTGAGATATTAGCTAATTTCTTATCTGTCGCAATTGAAAATGCACGCCATTACGAGTCCGCAAAAACTAAGAGTCAGCGAGATCAGTTAACGAATTTATACAATTATCGTTATTTTATTGAATACATTGATGAATACGCTAAAGACTTAGAGGCGAAAGGCATCGATGAAAGCTTATCCGTCATCATCCTTGACCTAGATTCATTTAAAGCAATAAATGATCAATACGGTCATGAATCCGGCAATGAAGTACTGGTTGAGTTATCAAACCGTTTAGTACGATTATTCGGTCATTATGGTGTGATTGCACGGTATGGTGGAGAAGAGTTTACAGTATTAATAAAAGGGATGTCACATGATGATGTTGTCCAAGTAGCGGAAGAGATTAGATATGCTATTGCCAGCGAACCATTTATTCTATACAAGGCAATAGACGGAGATGTTGAAGTGCAAGAAATTAAGGTGACTGCAAGTATTGGAGTGGCTACTTACCCGGAACAATGTGAAACCCCACAGGAATTGATTCGTAATGCAGACCGCTCTATGTATGTCGGGGCTAAACGTAACGGAAAAAATAAGGTTGCTTCTCTAACTTTATAAATAAACTCTTTTAATAATGAATAAACCCTAATTTAGAGGAATATCGTCTCTAATAGGGTTTTTCTTTTTATCCAAAAAAAATGTCGAAGTTATATGACAAGTTTTGGCTTATTTTTTATCTTATCTATGCTATCCTCATAACATCTTAGAGTAAGGTGGTATGAAAATGGACGAGCAAAAGAAAGTTAGAGTAACCATGAACCAATACCCCCAACACGAAAAAAAACATGATTTAGAACATTATTTAACGCCAAAAAAATCAAACCCTAAGTCATCGTTCTTAACTTTTAATGGTCGTACCATGTTGGCTAAGATGGTCAAGCCAATACTATTAGCTGTATTTTTAGGAGTTATTTTTGGAGCGGGTTTGATTTATTATTTTTCGGATTTATCACCTGATGCTGTCCCAGTGACAACAGTTGATCAAGATGATGAAGAATCAAATGAACAGCAATCTAGTGGAGAAGGTGAAGAAAATGGTGAAGCTTTTTCTAAACCTAGCACAGAATATGAAGTGATCCAATTTGGATTATTTTCTTCACAGGAAAATGCGGATGAATTAGTTCAGGATAAATTAAAGCCAAATTCAATCCCTGCTATTGTTCAAGAAGATGGTGGACAATATTATGTCATTAGCCATCTAGTTTCGGAGGAAGCTGAAAAAAGTTCTGTAACCGATTGGTTAGAGTCCACAGGTTTAGTTTATATGGAGGACTTCTTTTATAAATCCTGGGGTTTTGATCGTGTTAGTTTAAATGTTGAGGGTGAACCATTAAATTGGTTAAACGAAGGATTGTCCATTATTGAAAGTGGTGAAAGTCAAAATGATGAAACATGGCGTAATGAATTAGAAAGTTGGTTAAGCAAACGTCCGAGTCAATATGAGGAAGCCTCTAGATTAAATCAAGTCAATAATTTATTAGGAGAACTATCTAATGAGGAAGACGATGCACAATCTGACTTTATACAACATACCATTCTTCTTAATTTACATCTATTTTATACAAATTTATCATAATTTAAATTTCTCCATTAATATAAGATAAATTAATCATTTTTAAAGAGAAAACACGATTTCTACTAATTAGAAATCGTGTTTTTCTATGTTTTGTGACAAACAATTTAATTGACTATTATTTAGGTTAGAAAAAGAAAGGAGATTTTATATGTCAATTGATACCATTTTTATTAAAGATGTACCAAAGGATGATCGGCCTCGTGAGCGATTAATCCAAGTAGGACCACAAGCGTTATCTAACCAAGAGTTAATAGCCATCCTAATCGGCAGTGGTACAAAGGGTACATCTGCATTATCTCTCTCTACAAGAATACTCGTACATTTTGAAGGTCTGTCATTATTAAGAGATGCTACCATTAATGAATTAACGTCTATAAAAGGAATTGGAGATGCTAAAGCTGTACAACTTATTGCAGCCATTGAATTAGGGAAAAGACTTCACAGTTTCAAAACAGGCGATCGATATACGATTCGTAGCCCAGAAGATGGCGCGAATTTCTTAATGGAAGAAATGAGGAACTTAAAACAAGAGCATTTTGTTGCTCTTTATTTAGATACGAAAAATCAAGTTATTCATCGTCAAACGATTTTTATCGGGAGTTTAAATTCATCAATCGTACATCCACGTGAAGTGTTTAAAGAAGCCATTAAACGATCAGCAGCTTCTGTTATTTGTGCCCACAATCACCCATCCGGAGACCCTTCTCCTTCCAATGAAGATGTCCATGTTACAAAAAGGTTATATGAATCAGGAAAAGTACTGGGGATTGAATTGCTTGATCATATCGTCATAGGGGATCAAAAATTTATATCTATGAAAGAAAAAGGGTATTTATAGTTCTATAAATTTAGTTATAATATCTCACATTTTTGCTTCTCTTAACTCTATCTATTTTTATTTTTTTTTCGTATAATAAAATAGAGAATTATAAAGAGCGCCAACTATATATTTTGGACAATATGGTGGCGCTTATTCATGTTTTGTAAAGCCATTACATATTTTTAAGTAACAAATGAAGACATCGGAGAGGGAGATTGTAATGGGCTCATCTTTATTCAGTCGTGATTTCGGCATTGATTTAGGAACTGCAAATACGTTAGTATTTGTAAAAGGTAAAGGGATTGTTTTACGAGACCCATCCGTTGTAGCTATTAATAATCAAACGGGTGAGATTACAGCAGTTGGTAGCGAAGCAAAAAGCATGATTGGTAAAACACCAGAATCTTTGTCTATTATTAGACCGATGAGAGATGGTGTTATTGCTGATTATGATACAACCTCATCGATGATGAATTACTATATCGGAAAAGTTCACAATAAATCCTGGCTAGGTAAACCAAATGTCATGGTTTGTGTCCCATCAGGAATTACAATGGTTGAAGAGCGTGCAGTGGTAGATGCTACTAAACAAGCAGGAGCAAAACATGTTTATCCGATATCAGAACCCTTTGCGGCTGCTATTGGTGCAGGGTTAAGTGTTTGGGAACCAACTGGAAATATGGTCGTAGATATCGGCGGTGGTACAACAGAGGTTGCAATTATTTCCCTTGGAGGAATTGTAACAAGTAAATCAATCCGGATCGCAGGAGATGAAATTGACGAGCAAATTTTATATTATGTAAGAAAACAAAAAGATTTAATAATTGGAGAATCAACAGCTGAGCAAATTAAAGTAGAGCTAGGGTCTGCGATTAAAACTGATGATGAACGTAGTATGGAAATACGAGGCCGTGATGCGGTATTTGGACTTCCCAAAACGGAAACTATTACGAGTTCTGAAGTTGTCGATGCTATATCTGATACAATTGAGGACATGATTCATGCAGTTGTAGAAACCTTGGAAAACGCTCCACCTGAATTATCGGCTGATATAATGGATAGAGGAATTGTTCTAACTGGTGGAGGAGCTATGTTACGCAATTTAGATGAAGCGATTAAACAACAAACGAAAATACCAGTGTTTGTAGCCGATCAACCATTAGATTGTGTTGCAATCGGTACAGGTAAATCGTTGGATCACATAGAACATTTTAAAAATTCTCCAACCATCGCAAGACGAAACATACTTAATTAAGAGTAGGTGCTACAGTTTATGCCTTCATTTTTAAGAAAAAGAAAACTAATCGTACTATTCACTAGTATTATTATCGTTGTTACGATTATAGGATATTCAATCAGAGCAGATGAACAATCGAATATAGGAGTACAGTTTATTTCAGATACTGTTGGCTTTTTTCAAAATATTGTTTATCAACCAGTAAATTATGTTATTGGTTTTTTTGATAACGTAGACGATATACGTAATGTATATAAGCAAAATGAAGTATTAAAAGAGGAATTACAAGATTATAAATCATTAGCTTTTCAAGTTAACGAATTAGAGAAAGAAAATGAAGAATTACGTTCGTTAATAGAGATGGATGAAGCTATAAGTGACTATACTCCAATTAAAGCGACAGTCATTTCTAGAAGTCCAGAACAATGGTTTGATCAAGTTAAAATTAATAGAGGTCGAATGCATGGAGTCGAACCGAATATGGCGGTCACAACAGCAAGTGGAATGGTTGGAAAAGTCATCGGTGCTTCCCAGATGACATCAACTGTCCAGCTATTAACGGGATTTGATGTAGATAATCGAATCTCAGCAGTCGTTGATGGTGATGATGATATATTTGGTTTAGTAGAAGGGTACGATGATGAAACTGATACGCTTTTATTTAGAGAGATGACGGATAGTGGACAACTTGAAGTTGGACAAACAATCGTTAGCTCTGGAATGGGAGGAGTATTCCCTAGAGGGTTGTTGATTGGAGAAGTTTCATCTGTTGAATTAGATCAGTATGGATTAACGAAAATTGCACATATTGAACCGGCGGCAGATTTATTAGATATCAATCATGTTATGGTCATTGATCGTGATATTTATTCACCGGTTCTAGAAAATGAAGAAGAGGAGGAGTAATATTGAGATTCCTCTATCTTCCTTTAACTTTATTAATTTTATTAGTATTAGAAAGTGTTGCGGTTCGGTTTATTCCAAAATCAATAACCATATCTGATTTAATTTATATTCCGCATTGGATTTTAGTATTTTCATTACTTATTCTTTTATTTTATGATCGAAATCACACATATCACGGGATTATAAATGGCGTTATTTTTGGAGCGTTATTTGAGCTAGTTTATACAGATTTAGTGGGTGTCTATTTACTAGCCTATGGAATAGCTTTATATTTAGTCCATTTATTAACTAAAGTGTTGCAGCAAAATTTTGCTGTCAGTTTTTTATTGGTGACATTGAGCATTGTTGTGGCCGAGTTTATATTGTATTTCATATATTCATTAGTTGGACAAGTTGATATGACTGTTAATCAATTCGTTCAGTTAAGATTAATCCCTACAACATTAAGTAATATATTATTCTTATTAATTATTTATCCATTTTTCGCAAAACGTTTAACAAAATGGCAGGAAGAAGACCAACAAATCAAGTAATTATTAATGGTGGAACAAAAATTGGGGTGTACCTATTATGTCAGAATGGAACCATTATGTAACGATGAAGGGAACCAATAATGGAATTGTCGTTTACTTAGATGATCAATGCTCTTTTGATTTTTTATTAAAAGAGTTAGAAAATAAATTAGTTAATAATCAAACATCTGGGGCAACAGACATTACGATACATAGTCAGCACCGTTATTTAAGCGAGGATCAACGTCAAACGCTCATTCAGTTGATAGGTCAACATAGTGAGTTAACGGTGAAAAATATTGAGTCCTATGTGTTAACTCGAGAAAGTGCCTATGAATTATATGAACATACAACAGTCAAAACGGTCATGAAAACAATCAGATCAGGACAAGTTCATGAAGTTAAAGGTGATGCTTTAGTCATCGGTGATGTTAATCCTGGAGGAGCCGTGCATGCATCAGGTAACATTTTTGTGCTTGGAAAGTTAAGAGGTATAGCACACGCAGGGGTTGAAGGAGACGAGAACTGTATTGTGGCTGCTTCTTATATGCATCCCAATCAAATTAGAATTGCTTCTAAAATTAGTCGTGCTCCCGATTATGATGTTCAAGGCTCTCCTAGAGAGTTTGCCTTTATAAATCCATCAACAGAACAAATCGAATTGGATCAATTACAGCATATACAAAAAATACGTCCTAAGCTCTTAGACGTTTTTGAAAGGGGATTGTAATATGGGTGAATCAATAGTTATTACATCTGGTAAAGGTGGGGTAGGTAAAACGACTACTACAGCCAATATTGGGACAGCATTAGCTTTAATGGGACAAAAGGTATGTTTAATTGATACAGACATTGGGCTAAGGAACTTAGATGTCGTATTAGGATTAGAAAACCGTATTATATTCAACTTAATTGATGTTATTGAAGGTCGTTGCAAGTTGCAATCAGCGCTTGTTAAGGACAAACGATTCGAATGTTTGCACCTTCTACCGGCAGCTCAAACAAGTGATAAGAACGAAATTTCACCAGAATCAATTACCCAATTAGTAGATGAGTTAAAGCCTGATTATGATTTTATTTTAATTGATTGTCCAGCAGGTATTGAGCAAGGATATAAAAATGCTGTTGCTGGGGCAGATAAAGCGATCGTTATTTCAACACCTGAAAAATCTAGTATCCGAGATGCGGATCGTATTATTGGGTTATTAGAACAAGAGGAATTAGAGAATCCTCCATATTTAATCATCAATCGAATCCGAAAACATATGGTTGACAGTGGAGATATGCTTAGTGTAGATGAAATAGTATCCACATTGTCTATCGAGTTGTTAGGCATTATTTTAGATGATGAAGACGTTATTCGTTCTTCACATCACGGTGTTCCCGTTGCCTTTCAACCTGACACAAAGGCTTCAATTAGTTATCGAAACATCGCCAGACGTATATTAGGTGAACAAGTTCCACTCATGTCCTTTGATGAGGAAAAAGGGTTTATGACTAAAGTGAAGAAATTGTTAGGAATGAAATAACCTTTAAAAGCACACATTTTAAATCTGTGTGCTTTTTTATATTAATCTATAATTTTTATAGCTTGTATCATATCTCTCTCATTCCTTGAATAAGCTAGTACAAAATAGAAAAGGAATGGTGAGAAATGAGTCGTAAACTAGATGAAATTAGAAGTAATATTGCTAAACGTAAAAACCTAAAGAACAAAATAAATAAATCATCAACATATTCTTATCATGCACTATTAGATGATGAAGAGCGCCATGGTTATACTTCATATCCAAAAGCTGACTCTACAGAGTTTCGAACACCTAAATCCACGAAATACTTAATGAAATTTTTAGGTTCAGCCATAATTGTCTTTTTTACTTTATTTGTTTATCAAACACAGCTTCCACTATTAAATCAGTTAAAGCCATTTGTTCATCAAACGATGACTGAAGATTTGCCATTTGCCACTGTACAAGCTTGGTACGATGAGCATTTCGCAACACCATTTCTATCATTTGGAAGAGATGAAGAACGCATGGTAAATCAAGACGTACAATCTGTACCTGTTAGCGGTGTACAGAGGGAGCGAGTAAGGGACTACGAAGATGGTATATCTATTGAAGTGGTTGAGGCGCAAAACGTTTATCCATTAGATCGAGGAACAGTGTTATTTGCAGGAGAAAAGTCTGACACGGGAAATACGGTAATTATTCAACATGAAGATGGGACAAAATCAGTATACGGTCATCTGAATACAATTGATGTTTTTCATTATCAATTTGTTTCACCAGGTCAGGCAATTGGTAAAATTGAACCTGATGAATTAGTCGGTTATACTAATATGTATTTTGCAGTACAAGATGGTAGTCAATTCGTTGATCCAGTTCAGTTTATTTTAGGAGATACGGATGTTTCGAACTAAAGTGATTCAATTTCACCCACTATTACTACTACTCTTAATTGGTAGTTATTTTTTGGGGTTATTCATTGAATTGATCGCCTTTTTCATTATCATCACCATACATGAACTTGGACATTATACTGCTGCAAGGTACTTTAAGTGGAAAATAACGCGTCTAATGATATGGCCATTTGGTGGAGTAATGGAAACAGAAGACTTTTATAATCGATCAAGTAGAGAGGAATTATGGGTGATAATAGCTGGTCCTTTACAACATATTTGGATTTACATCGTTTTACTCGTCCTAAATGGTTTTCATATTGAACATATCATTTTGGATCAGTTATGGATGATTAATACTGTCATTTTATTATTTAACCTTATACCTATTCTTCCACTCGACGGTGGGAGAATTCTGTTTGTGTTCGTTTCTCAATATATTGCATTTCATCAAGCGATTATTTGGATGTCGATTATTTCAATGACGACTATTGCCATTACTAACATTTTGCTGTATTTATTATCGTGGACAAGCATTCATTTAACATTCTTATCTATTTTCTTGCTACTCGATAATTGGCTTCTTTATCGAAATAAACATATCATGTTGCTCAAACACTTATTATCTCGTTACTTTGTGTCGGGAGTAGATCAATCTAAGGTTGAACTATTAAGAGTTAGTCAACATACACCATTGAGTGAAATAGTGAAACATTTTAAAAAGGATTGTTATCACTATATTTTTGTTGGTAATCACAATAATCTCATAACAGAAGAAGATTGTTTGCAAACATTTTTTACAGAAAACAAACCGAATATATCGGTGTCTAACATTCATGCAAAAGAAGCATAGTTAATTAAGATTGGAGCTGACAAGAAAGTCATGATCATGACGAATTAGCGCAGCTTCTTTTTTATTGGTTATTTCAAATAAGTGGAGATCTTGAAATTTATGAAAAAATAAAATAGGTCTTTACAAGTACTAGTTATTTTTAATAAAATGAACAACGGTTGGTAGCAGAGAGACATCGAATTCAACATGGTTGAAGGTTGACAAACTCTTTCATAACGTGCTATTATGTATTTTGTTATGCATAAATGTAGCACCCGCTGCTACAACCGCTCAGAAGAGGTCTTGAAACTTACAATCGTAAGTACCTCGATGGCGAGTCTTAGTTTTTGAGGAGGTGCAGAGAATGTACGCAATTATTGAAACTGGTGGAAAACAAATCAAAGTAGAAGAAGGTCAATCAGTATTCATCGAAAAGCTTGACGCTGAAGCTGGTGAAGAAGTTACGTTTGACAAAGTCCTTTTTGTTGGTGGCGACAACGTAAAAGTTGGATCTCCGGTAGTTGAAGGTGCAACTGTTACAGGTAAAGTTGAAAAGCAAGGCAAAGGACGCAAAATTACTGTTTTCAAATACAAGCCGAAGAAAAATTACAAGCGTAAGCAAGGTCATCGTCAGCCTTATACAAAAGTGACAATCGAAAAAATTAATGCGTAAGGGTATTCCACATGGTTGAATTTAAATTGTTTAAAGATACACATGGTGCCATTCAAGGATTTGAGTTGAGTGGACACGCTAATAGTGGTCCGTATGGTCACGATTTAGTATGTGCAGCTGTGTCAGCTGTTTCATTTGGTACGGCTAATTCAATTATGGAGCTATGTCAGATTGAACCTGAGATTGAGCAAGGAGCCGAAGGTGGCTATCTTAAATTGCTCTTACCTAATAGGATGTCTGATGAGCAGAGGGATAAAGCCCAAACGTTACTTCAAGGAATGCTGGTTACATTCCAAACAATCGAAAAAGATTATCATCAATATATAACCATCATAGAACATTAAGGAGGTGCATTTCGATGCTACGTCTAGATTTACAGTTTTTCGCACAGAAGAAAGGTCAAGGTAGTTCCAAAAACGGACGTGATTCAGAATCCAAACGTCTTGGAGCTAAACGTGCTGACGGCCAAATGGTAACTGGTGGTTCTATTCTTTACCGTCAACGCGGTACAAAAATCTACCCAGGTGAAAACGTAGGCCGAGGTGGAGACGATACACTATTTGCTAAAACTGATGGTGTTGTACACTTCGAACGTTACGGTCGTGACCGTAAAAAAGTTAGTGTATACCCAGTAGCACAAGAAGTATAAATCCTTGAATTAAAAGCTGACTCATCAAGAAGAGTCAGCTTTTATTCTTTTTAAGAGCCCATATATACATAAAGTCATAGTTTGAATGTGATATGATATTATAAAAAGGCAGGGTGAGGAATTTGCAAGTTAATATAAAAGATGTTTTATATTTGTTGCGTCTATATCGCCATGATTTAATGAATCATTTGCAGTTAGTCGATGGTTATGCAAGCATGAAACAATATGAGCAATCTCAGGAAAAACTTCATCATCTCATCATGCAATTAAAGAATGAACGCCAGTTGCAAACATTAGATGCTCCTCAATATGTTTATTGGCTGTTATCATTAAATTTATTTGAGAGAGAAATGAACTTTGATTTCGAGATTGAAAATCATGAAACATCGATAGAAGATTATGATGGTCAAATAACTCATGATGGAAAACGGTTATTTGAACAAATAAAAGCACAGCTTGACTCTCTAATCCATTTACATATTCTTGTTCAAATAAAATATGATCATGATTGGTATATTAAGTATCACATTAAGGGTATAGAATCATTGGATGATATAACCTTTTATAGTTATGGGCAATTGAAGGTTATAAAAAATGAAAAAGAAACTTCATTTGTATTTACTTATAAGTAGGTGAGATAAAATGTTTGTCGATCAGGTACAGGTCTTTGTTAAAGCTGGTGATGGAGGAAATGGGTTAGTCGCATTTCGTCGTGAGAAATATGAACCTATGGGAGGTCCCGCAGGTGGAGATGGTGGTAATGGAGGCGACGTTGTTTTTGAAGTGGATGAAGGGTTAAACACGTTAATGGATTTCCGTTATCAAAAACATTTTAAAGCGTCACGTGGTGAAAATGGAATGAGTAAAGGAATGCATGGTAAAAATGCTGACCCATTAGTCGTACCAGTCCCGCCCGGTACGACCATAAGAAATGCGGATACTGGAGAATTAATTGCGGATTTAACTCAACATAAGCAAAGAGCCGTGATCGCCCAAGGGGGACGAGGTGGACGTGGAAATATTCGCTTTGCCAACGCTCGTAACCGTGCGCCAGAATTGGCTGAAAATGGTGAGCCTGGTGAGGAATTATACATCAAATTAGAATTGAAAGTGTTAGCAGATGTAGGGTTAGTCGGTTTTCCAAGTGTAGGGAAGTCAACATTGCTATCAGTTGTCAGTGCTGCTAAACCTAAAATTGCTGATTATCACTTTACAACCCTCGCTCCTAACCTTGGAATGGTACGAACGGAAGATGACCGAAGTTTCGTTATGGCGGATTTACCTGGATTAATTGAGGGTGCCCACTCAGGAGTTGGGTTAGGTCATCAATTTTTACGTCATATAGAGAGAACGCGTGTTATTGTTCATGTGGTCGATATGTCTGGATTGGAAGGGCGAGATCCTTATGATGATTTCGTTACCATAAACGAAGAATTAAGGCAATATGATGAGCGATTGATGGAACGTCCGCAAATTATTGTGGCTAATAAAATGGACATGCCAGATGCTGAAGAGCATTTGGATATGTTTAAAGAGCAATTAACTGAAGATTATTCTATTTTTCCAATATCAGCGATTACTAAAGAGGGTGTTCGCGATTTATTGTATGCCATTGCAGATGAGCTAGAGAAAATTCCTAAAAACCGATTTGAAACATTGGATGAAGAGAAACAAACAGATGAACGTGTCATTTATAAATTTGAGAAAGAAGACGATACGATTCAAATAACACGTGATCCTGATGGTGCGTACGTTATTTCTGGAAAAACGATTGAGCGAATTTTTAAAATGACAGATTTCAATCGTGATGAGTCTGTTAGAAGGTTTGCTCGACAAATGCGTCATTTAGGAGTTGATGATGCGTTACGTAAACGTGGAGCAAAAGATGGTGACACGATCCGATTATTAGATTTTGAATTTGAGTTTATTGAATAATTTCAGTGGGTAATTGTTATTACCATACTAAGTTGCACTAGCTGTGATTGAAAAATCATGGCTGGTGTATTTTTACTTACTAATACTTTGAATACCTCGTTCATTTTATAGGCAAACGCTCAACATTTTGCTCCTTTTGCATAATGTGTTAGTGGGATTATAATCTGAAAGGAGTATCATCATGAGAATTCATGTTGTGCAAAAAGGTGAAACATTTGAATCGATTGCCAAAAAGTATCATATCTCAGTCGATGAGCTAGTTAATATGAATCGGCATTTAGATTATTCAAATGACCCTTTGCCTAAAATGAAAGTTAAGGTTCCTATGGTCGTCGAGGAAAAACCGAGTGAAGAACCAATCTTAAATGTTTCGGATAAACGTATGGCACCGCCTCACGATCCAAATAAGCCAAAAATGTTACCAAGGGTAAAAGAAGATGAATTTGTTATTAGTGATAAGGTTATCTCTTCAATAGAAGAAAACCAAAAAGATGAATATATCCAACAATTTTTGCCTGAAGGGTATGAGAATTGGGTCATACCTGAACCATATCCAACACAAACGTATGATTATCATTACGTAAACCAGACGATGGCACCTTATCCTTATGAACAACGTCAATATGCCCAGCCTTATTACAATCCTTATGGATATATGAATCAAAATCCGTATGGTTATACTTACAATAATCAGTACTATTATCGACCTTATAACCCTTGTGGGTGCAATGGTTATTATTATTAACCTTTTGTCATGATATAACATCTTATGGTAGAATATATAACAATAAATGTCGGAAAAGGGGACTAGGGTATGGAAAAACATGTGGAACAATTAACGAAGTGGTTACAAATGAAAGTTGAAGAAGCAAATGTTAACGGTTTACTTGTAGGATTAAGTGGAGGGATCGATTCATCGGTTGTTGGTTATTTAATCAAAAGAGCCCTTCCTGAACATTCATTAGGTGTCGTTATGCCTTGTAAAAGTAATGGCCAAGATGAGGCAGATGCTCAGTTAGTGATAGAAGGTTCGCAAATTGATTCCGTGACAGTTGACCTTACAGATCAACATGAATTGTTGTTTAGCAGCATTAAAAAACAATTACAGAACAAAGGTGACTGGAACGATAAAAACGAGAAATTAGCAGATGCAAATTTACGAGCTAGATTAAGAATGAGTACTCTTTATACCATAGCTACAAACTACAATTATTTAGTCGTAGGAACTGATAATGCGGCAGAATGGTATACTGGATACTTCACAAAATATGGTGATGGTGGAGTTGATTTAGTACCATTGCTTCACTATACTAAAACTGAGGTACGTGAATTAGCCAAAGAGTTAGGTGTACCAGATCAAATTATTCATAAAGCCCCAAGTGCGGGTCTTTGGGAAGGTCAAACAGATGAATCTGAAATGGGCATTTCCTACGATACGATTGATGCGTTTCTACGCGGGGACAAAATCAGTGAAGAAGATAAGCAGACTATTGTAAAAATGCACGAACGAACAGCTCATAAACGTGATTTACCAACATCACCGCCGGATTTCCATCATTTCACATTAGAATAGACGAATGAGAAACACCTCTTATTTCAAACTAATGATATGGAGGTGTTTTCATTGTTTAAGAAATCGATTTTACTTATAAGTTTGATCTTCTTGGGTGCGTGTACGTTTGTAAATCCTGAACAAGAAGAGGAAAGCATTACAGATGGTGAAGAGACGACTGATATTCAGTTTGATCAGCCAGAAGAGCCCACAACTGAAGAAAAAATCAGGTATAATGCGTATCCGAACCCTTATGAGTATTATGAGCAACGTGAAACAGATGAATCCCTAGGGAATACGGATAATCGTGATCGCATTCGAGATGAGAAATTCAAAAGAAGAAATGAATTGAATCGTCAAATTTACTATGAATTAAGGAATATGCGTGAGATTAGAGAGGCTGGAGTTGCGGTTACTGAAGATCAAATTTATGTCGCAGTTTATTTAGCGAGTCGAGTAGAAGAAGAGGAAGCTATTGAAAAAGTTAAAGAAGTAGTAGAAAATATAACTGGTAGAACAGATATATCTGTTAGTGTGGATGAAGAATTCCACAACCGCATTGAAGATCGACAAAAAGATTAGTGAAAAGGAGGAACCTCCTTTTCACTTACATAATGAAAATTGGGGGATTTAACAATGAAATTTGCAATTGTAACCGGTGCTTCTCGCGGTTTAGGTGAAGAAGTAGCCAAAAATTTATTAGAAGAAGGATATAATTTATTCACAATATCAAGAAAGAGAAAAACAAATGAACTAAAAAACTTGGCTAATGAAAGCCGTAAGTCTTATTATCATCATTCATGCGATTTAAGCGACCTTGAAAAATTGAATGATACGTTACATGAAATTGTAACGAAATTACATAAAGATTCTTTAGATGAATTGTTAATCGTCAATAACGCTGGGATGGTAAGTCCGATTGGTCCTGTCGGATCGATTGAAAATCATGAGATCGCCAAGCATGTTTCAGTTAATTTAACAGCGTTAATGATTATTGTTAATACGATGAAAAAGCATATCAATACCGATCGTTTATTTGTCGTTAATGTGACTTCAGGTGCAGCTGAGCGTGCTGTATATGGTTGGAATGCTTATGGTTCGACAAAAGCAGCAGTTAATTTGTACACTGAAACAGCTGCCCTTGAAGCGGAAGAATTAAAATCAAATGATCTACACATAGCTTTTAGTCCTGGTATAATGGATACGAATATGCAAGAAGAAATTCGTCGTTCTGATGAAGACAACTTTAAGCAGGTCGATCAATTTAAACAATATAAAGAAGAAGGTAAACTAAGAAGTCCAAAAGAAGTGGCGGATCTAATGATGGGACTTATCAAAGATTCAGCCAACTTAGAAAATGGCAAAGTTTATCGTGTCTATGATCTTGTAAAGTAATACATCGGGGGAGGAGAAACAATGGCAGGTCATTCAAAATGGCACAATATTAAACATAAGAAAAACGCTAAAGATGCAAAACGCGGAAAAATATTTATGAAATTAGCTAAAGAAATTTATGTGGCAGCCAAACAAGGTGGAAGCGATCTAGAGACCAATTCTGCTTTACGCTTGGCAATTGATAAAGCAAAAGCTAATAATATGCCAAACGACAATATTGAGCGCGCGATTAACAAGGCGACTGGTAACGTAGATGGAGAAAACTATGAGGAAATAGTATACGAAGGCTATGGACCAGGTGGTGTGGCTGTAATGGTTGAAGCTCTTACAGATAATAAAAATCGTACAGCTTCAGAAGTGCGTCATGCCTTTTCTAAATATGATGGCAACCTCGGTGAAAATGGTTGTGTTTCTTTCATGTTCCATCGAAAAGGATACATCGTCATTAAACGTGAAGAAGTAGAAGTTGATGAAGATACTTTAATGTTAGAAGCCATCGAAGCAGGTTGTGAAGAATTTGAATCGAATGACGAAGTGTATGAAATCTATACATCGGTAGAAGATTTTGAAGATGTACGAAATGCATTACAGGATTCTTATCCACTTGAAGTTGCAGAATTATCGATGTTTCCAGACACATATTCATCTTTAGATGATGATCAACAAAGTAAAATGGAAAAAATGATTGATATGCTAGAAGATTTAGATGATGTTCAGGAAGTTCATCATAATATGCAATAAGTAATACCTCTCCTGTATGGGGAGGTTTTCAATTTTTCATCACTAAAATGTTTTAACTCATGTTAAACTATAAATAGAACGTTTGTTCAGAGCGAAGTGATTTTGAGGAGGAACTCATGTATTCATATATAAAAGGGGAATTAGTTGATTTAACGGAAGATTACATAATTGTTGAGGTTATGGGGATTGGTTATGAAATCATGAATGATAATCCATTTCGTTTTCAGCCCTTTTTAAATCAACTAGTAAAGATATATACATATTTACATGTTCGAGAAGATGCTCAAATCTTATATGGATTTAAAGAAGAAGAGGAAAAAGAGATGTTTAAGAAGCTGTTAAACGTATCAGGAATCGGGCCAAAGCATGCGATGAATATTGTTGGACAAACCACTGTTCACGATTTTGCTTTAGCGATCGAAAAAGAAGATGATCAATTCTTAACTCAATTTCCTGGTGTTGGGAAGAAAACAGCTCGCCAGATGATTCTTGACTTAAAAGGAAAAGTAAATGAATGGATGAATCATTCGACTAATCAAACTGTTGATGAGTATCAATCAACTAGCGAGTCAGGAACTAGTCATTATGAAGAAGCTATTGAGGCGTTAAAAGCGTTAGGTTATTCATCAAAAGAGATTAATAAAGTATCCGTTCAGTTAAAAACACTCGAAGCTACATCGACAGATGATATTGTGAAAAAAGGATTACAATTATTAATGCGTTAAAAGTAGGTGAAGTAAATGGAAGATCGGATGGTCTCAGGTGAGCTGCAACATGAAGAACAAGATGTTGAACAAAGCTTGCGTCCAACTAGACTTGCGCAATATATTGGACAATCAAAAACCAAGGAAAATTTAAGTATTTTTATTGAAGCTGCTAAAATGCGTGAGGAATCATTAGACCATGTTTTATTATATGGTCCACCTGGATTAGGAAAAACAACCATGGCGTCCATTATTGCCAATGAGATGGGCGTGCAATTTAGAACAACATCTGGACCTGCGATTGAACGAGCAGGTGATTTAGCTGCGATTCTTTCGTCATTAGAGGCTGGAGATGTTTTATTTATTGATGAAATACATAGGTTACCGAGGTCCGTTGAGGAAATACTATATCCAGCGATGGAAGATTTTGTTTTAGACATTGTGATTGGTCAGGGTTCAGAAGCTCGTTCTGTTCGTTTGGATTTACCTCCTTTTACGTTAGTCGGAGCTACAACGCGAGCAGGATTACTTTCAGCCCCACTTAGAGATCGTTTTGGAGTATTAAGTCGATTAGAGTTTTATAATATTGAAGAATTGAGCATGATTATAAAGAGGACTGCAGAGATTTTTGAGGTGGAAATCGAAGAAGATGCTGCTGGAGAGATTGCTTCACGTTCTCGAGGAACACCTAGAATTGCTAATCGATTATTAAAACGAGTCCGTGACATTGCCCAAGTGAGACAGGAAAACTCAATTACATTACAGACGACTCAACAAGCTTTGTCGATGTTACAGGTGGACATTGCAGGTTTGGATCATATCGACCATAAGTATTTACTTGGAATCATAGATAAGTTTCAAGGTGGTCCAGTTGGCCTAGATACGATATCTGCTACAATTGGAGAGGAATCTCAAACGATAGAGGATGTTTATGAGCCCTTTTTACTTCAGCAAGGTTTCATTCAACGAACTCCAAGAGGACGTGTGGCAACTATTAAGGCCTATGAACATTTTGACAGGGAGGTCCAATCGTAAATGGATTTTGGAAAGATATTGGTCGTTATTGGAATTGTGTTAATTGTCATAGGTATTTCATGGAGTTTTATTGGTAAGCTTCCAGGAGATATTACGTTTAAAAAAGGGAATACGACCGTTTATTTTCCGATTGTGACATCCATTGTGATTAGTATTATTTTAAGTTTAATTTTCTTTGTAATAGGTAGGTTTAGATAGAGGGAAGTGAGAACAACATGAATATTGAGGATTTTGATTTTGAATTACCTGAGGAATTAATTGCTCAGACACCGCTAGTTGATCGTTCGAGTTCACGATTAATGGTTTTAAATCGTGAACAGGAGACCATTAATCACCGTTATTTTTACAATATTGTTGACTATTTAAATCCAGGTGATTGTCTCGTTCTTAATAATACGAAAGTTATGCCTGCTCGATTATTTGGAGAAAAAGAGGATACAGGTGGAAAAATTGAGTTATTACTTTTGAATCAACTAGAAGGTGATGAATGGGAAGTTCTTGTTAAGCCTGCTAAAAAAGTGAAAGAAGGCACAAGGCTTTCATTTGGAGATGGTTTATTAAAAGCGGTATGTACGGGGCAAAAAGAACATGGTGGAAGATTGATTCGTTTCGAATATGATGGAATCTTTTTAGAAGTATTAGATCAATTAGGCGAAATGCCATTGCCCCCTTATATTAAGGAACAATTGGATGATCGTGATCGTTATCAAACTGTTTACGCTGAGGAAGTTGGTTCAGCAGCTGCCCCTACAGCTGGTCTGCATTTTACAGAAGAATTGTTGGAGCAAATCAAAGCCAAAGGGGTTCATATAGCTTATATCACCTTACATGTAGGACTTGGAACATTTCGACCAGTACAAGTCGAAAATATCGAAGAACATGATATGCACGCTGAGTTTTATCAAATGAATCAACAGACGGCAGATTTACTTAATGACGTTAAACAAAGAGACAACAAAATCGTTGCGGTTGGAACCACATCAGTTCGTACGTTAGAGACAATTGCGAGAGATGAAGATGGGAAGTTTAAGGAAGCGAACGGATGGACCGATATATTTATTTATCCTCCGTATCAATTTAAAGCCATTGACGCGATGATTACAAACTTCCATTTGCCAAAATCAACGTTAATCATGTTAGTCAGTGCTTTTGCAAATAAAGAATTTATCTTAAATGCTTATAACGAAGCTGTAAAAGAACGCTATCGCTTCTTTAGCTTTGGAGACGCAATGTTAATTTTATAATAAAGGTGACTTAGGAATATGACTGCGATTAAGTATGAGTTAATTAAAACATGTAAACAAACAGGAGCTCGTTTAGGAAGAGTTACAACTCCTCATGGATCATTTGAAACCCCGGTGTTTATGCCGGTTGGAACTTTAGCAACCGTAAAAACTATGGCTCCAGAGGAATTGAAGGACATCGGGGCGAATATTATATTATCAAACACTTATCATTTATGGCTTCGACCTGGCGAAGATATAGTTGAGGAAGCTGGTGGCCTTCACAAGTTTATGAACTGGGATGGTTCTATTTTAACTGACTCAGGCGGATTCCAAGTGTTTAGTTTAAGTGATATGAGAAAAATCGAAGAAAAAGGCGTTCATTTCCGTAACCATTTGAGTGGAGAGAAGCTATTTTTATCACCTGAGGGTGCGACCAAAATCCAAAACTCTTTAGGTTCAGATATTATGATGGCCTTTGATGAATGCCCACCTTACCCTGCTACTTATGATTATATGAAATCCTCCGTTGAGAGGACGAGCCGTTGGGCTGAACGTTGCCTTGAGGCTCATCAAAAACCGGATCAACAAGGGTTATTTGGGATTGTTCAAGGTGGAGAGTATGAAGATCTAAGAAAACAAAGTGCACAAGATTTAATATCATTAGATTTTCCTGGATATGCGATTGGTGGACTATCTGTTGGTGAACCTAAAGATGTTATGAATCGTGTTTTAGATTTCACAACACCGTTACTACCAGATGATAAGCCACGTTATTTAATGGGAGTAGGGTCACCTGATTCATTAGTGGACGGTGCTATTCGTGGAGTGGACATGTTTGATTGTGTCTTACCAACACGTATTGCGCGTAATGGGACATGTATGACATCAAAAGGTCGAGTGGTGGTTAGAAACGCTAAATTTGCAAGAGATTTTACACCATTAGATGATGATTGTGATTGTTACACATGCCGAAATTATACGAAAGCCTATCTTCGTCACTTAATTAAAACAAATGAAACACTAGGAATAAGGCTTACGACTTATCATAACCTGTACTTTTTGGTAAAATTAATGAAGGACGTCAGGGAAGCCATAAAAGAAGATCGCTTAGGTGATTTTCGTGATCAGTTTTTTGATCAATATGGTTTTAATAAACCTAATGCAAAGAATTTCTAGAAAGGAGGGGCAGCAATGGAATTACTAGGAAGTCTATTACCAATTATTCTATTTATCTTATTATTTTGGTTGATTCTAATTCGTCCACAACAAAAACGCCAAAAACAAGTAAGAGAAATGCAATCAAACTTACAAAAGGGAGATCGTGTTATTACGATTGGTGGTCTCCACGGCACAGTACATGCTTTAGATGAAGGCACACTTGTAATAGAAGTACAAGAGGGAACGAAACTTACATACGATCGTTCAGCTGTACGTGAAGTAGTTCAATCTAACTAAATAAAATTAGAGCCGACTCTTTAGAGAACGGCTCTTTTTTAATGTTTGCTAACTTTTTTTGATATTGACCCCAAACATTCCACCTACCACTGCTGCTAGTACAAAAATTAAGAAGTATAAGAATTGATTTTGATACATCCAAGCATCTTGAGCAAGGAACTGATATAAAATAATTCCTATGACATAAATAATCCCAACCACAGCTCCTGTTAACCAGCCCTTTTCCTCTGTTTTTTTACCTCCTATAAAACCACCAACCATTAAGACGAGGACACTTGTGATAAAACTAATCCATTGAAAAGCTGAAGAAGATAAAGTAGAGAAATTAACTATTATAGCAATCACTAGACTCCCCACAAGCATCAGACCAATTACGGTCACAACACCTATAAAACTTGCTTTCATACGTTCACCCATGTTTCTACCTCCCTTAATATTTAAAAAACGCCCATTTGGCAACTTGTCTTAATATAAAATATGCATGTTTGACCAAGAAAAGACGTATTTATTTGGTAAGGGAGAAACCGTAAAGGAGATATTGGATATGGAAGCTATGATTGTTGTAACTATTTTTGTGATTAGCTATGTATTTTTATTGTTGGACAAGATTAATCGAGCTCTGATTGCGGCAACTGGAGCTGCATTAATGGTCTTATTTGGAGTTTTTTCTTGGGACGAAGCTTTATCATCATATGTTGATTGGAGTACGGTTGCTTTACTCTTTTCAATGATGGTAATCATTTCAATTACACAGAGAACTGGTATATTTGAGTTTATAGCATTATGGATGATTAAAAAAGTTAGTGGACAACCAATGGCGCTATTTTTTTGGATTGGAATCTTAACCGCGATTGGTTCTGCTTTATTGGATAACGTAACGACAGTGTTATTATTAGTTCCAGTTTTGCTTCATATGATAAGACAATTAAATTTACGTGCTTTTCCATATTTAGTGAATGTTATCATTAGTTCCAATGTTGGAGGAACCGCAACCATGATTGGTGATCCTCCTAATATAATGATTGGCCAAGCTGTTCCTTATTTTGATTTTCTGGATTTTATTTTTCATTTAGGCCCAGTGGTTGTAGTGATTCACACTATTACGCTGTTCTTACTATATTTGATGTTTAAAAACTCATTGATCAAGGGAAACCAACTCGATCAAGAATTTGTGAAAACGTTAAACCCTAATGATTCGTTAAAGAAAACACCACTTCTTTACCAATCTATCACGATATTGTTATTAACGATGGTAGCTTTTACATTACATGGCTTTTTGCATATAGAGCTTACAACGATTGCGATTATGTCAGCTTTACTTATGCTTTTAATATCTGAAAATGACGAGTCTAGTGAAGTTGTCTTTCAAAAAGTCGAATGGACCACACTTTTCTTCTTTGTTGGATTATTCGTGTTAGTTGGTGGGTTAGAAAAAGCAGGTATTATTGATCAAATAGCCTATACATTTATAGATTGGACAGACGGGGATGCGTTTACTTCATCTCTTGTTATATTATGGTCAGCAGGTATTTTATCAGGCTTTGTGGATAATATTCCTTATGTGGCATCCATGATTCCGGTCATTGAAGAATTTGAAGGGTTTGGAGTTTCCCCTATTGATCCTTTGTGGTGGGCATTAGCTTTGGGAGCTTGTTTAGGAGGGAATGGTTCTCTATTAGGAGCTTCTGCGAATGTAGTGGTAGCTGGGATTGCTAGTACCCATGGGGAGAAAATTCCTTTTATAAAATTTATGTTTTATGGTTTAATTATCGTTTTGCTTTCTTTAACTATCTCAACTGTATACGTAATTGGACGCTATTTTCTTTAAAAATAGGATTAGAATAGACCGAGTCATCCTGGTTAAAATAAGTTGGAAAATATAAAAGGGATGACAAAAATATGTTGGATATCTGGACATTAGTATTTCGAACGTTTGGGGTATATGTTGCCATTTTTATTGTATTCCGTTTAATGGGAAAACGAGAAATAGGCGAATTAAGTGTGATGGATTTAGTCGTTTTTATCTTATTAGCTGAGTTTGCCGTATTTTCCGTAGAAAAGACTGATCAATCGTTTCTACTTTTATTAACTCCAATGGCAGTATTACTCGTTGCTCAATTGTTCAGTGCTTATATATCATTAAAAAGTCCAAAAGTAAGAGCATTTTTGGATGGACGCCCTTCCATTATTATAAAAAATGGAAATATCGATGAGCGTGAAATGAAGCGTCAACGTTATAATATGGACGATTTACTCGTTCAATTAAGGGAAAATGGGATTATTGATTTCAAACAAGTCGAGCTTGCCATTCTGGAGACGAGTGGCAAGCTTTCTGTGTTTGAAAAAAAAGACAACCCACCGTCAATTATTGAACCAATCATCATTGACGGTGAATTGCAAACAAAAGGATTAGAAGAGTTAAACATGACCGAAGAACGTTTTTATCAGTTGCTTGAAGAACGTGGGGTTTATGATATAAAGCATATCTCAATAGCCCAGATGGGGCCTGACAATCAATTGTTTATTGATTTTAAAGATTAGCCTTACTACGTTTTTTTAATTGTTCCCACTCTTCTTTAGAAACAATTTGTAAAAGAATAAGTCCAATTAAATAAACAGCCATTAAAATGATGATCGCAAAAATAAGTGAAATGATATTCGTATCTGTTGTCCATAGCTGTTGAAGTCGCTCACCAATAAAGTAAATCAGAATTAAAAGCCCGATCATTTTAGATACTAGTGAAAATGGAATCATAAATCCAATGGTTTTGTACAGAGTTACAAAGTGTAATAAAGTCACGACCATAATACCTACGATAATGGAAATGACAACACCTTCAATTCCAAACGAAGGTTTGGTTGCTAACAACCATAAAGTCGATAATTTGACTAATGAACCAATTAAACTGTTAATCATCGCTTGCTTTGCATAATCTAATGCTTGTAAAGCTGCCTGTAATGGTGCTTGGAAATATAACAATAAGAAAAATGGTGCCATAAAGGTTAAAAATTGTGTTCCATCTACATTACCATATATGAGATTTAAGATTGGGTGAGCGAATAACATAAATACAATCGTCATAACTCCACCCGAAGCATAAGACAACCGTAATGCTTGTCTAATTCTATAATGCACAGAGTTTTGATGATTTAATGCATTAAACTCACTGACAGATGGGATTAATGCAACGGATAAGGAATGAGTAATGAATGTTGGTAATAATAACAAAGGTAAAACGTAACCAGTTAACTGTCCATAGGCAGCCGTGCTTTGGGATACCGTGTACCCGGCAATGAATAAGCTTTGTGAGACTAGTATTGGTTCTAAAAAGTAAGTGACGGAACCTATAAGACGAGTACCAGCCGTCGGAAGTGCAATGTGCATAATATCGTTGAACGTATTTCGTAATTGATCAATTTTACCTTTAATGAAAATCGAAACAGGTCGATGTTGGTCTGTTTTAAAACAATAATAAATAAAGCTTAATGAGGCTAATTCACCTAAAACAACCGCAAACATCGCGCCTCCAGCTGCATAGCTCACACCATAAGGTAACATTATTTGAATGAACAGAAAGACTAGTCCGATTCGAACGACTTGTTCAATTACTTGTGCCATTGCTTGTGGTTTCATGTTTTGAATACCTTGAAAGTACCCACGTAAAACAGACGATACAGCAATAATAGGGATAATCGGACTGATCATCAACATCGGAATATAGGTTCGGTCATCAAGTAATAAATGTTGGGATACAATCGGTGCAAATAGGATAAATAAGACGGTAAGTATGATACTTAAACTGATTGTGATGGTAAAGGATATATATAATATTCTCCTTACACGATTCGTATCATTTTGGATACTAGCTTCAGCGACAAGCTTGGACACGGCAACTGGTATCCCTATTTGTGATAATGTAATCATTAAGAATAGAGCTGGAAGAGCAAGCATGTAGACTCCAACACCTTCATCACCCAGCAATCTGGCTAGGACAATCCGGTTTACGAAGCCCAAAAGACGACTAATCATACCTGCAATGATCAATATTAAAGCACCTTTAATAAATGTTTGTTTTGACATTTCTGCATGCCTACCTTCTCAAAAAGATGAAAATTCGGTACAATAATGTATATGCTGAAAGATGTACAAGTCATGACATCGACTTTCAGTTCGTGAAGGGGGATTTTTCACTTGGAACCAATGGTACAGCACGTTGATGTATGGAAACCTTATATTAAAGAAGTTTTAGAGAGTAAAGTAAGCGAATTGAAATTATTAGGTTATAATGGCGTTAATGATTTTGAAGTTTGGGAATGCTTAAAAAAGAAGGTTTGGAAAAAGGAACAGACATTACCGTTGTTCCAAGTTGTACAAGATATCTTACATCTAAGTGGAAGTGTCTATATGAGTTATTTAACCGTTGAAAGTCAACAAGCGACAGATCTAATGGCACAAATTGAAGCATTAAACAGTACAGAAAATTAAATATTGGCCAGGAAGGTTAGGGGGACATTACATATGGGTAGAAAGGGCAGAATAACAGCCTTTTTTCTAATTGTCATCATACTAGGTGGCATTATTGGTTCTACAACCAATACAATCGCTAAAGATATACCACTAGGTTTAGATCTTCAGGGTGGTTTTGAACTGTTATATGAAGTGGAGCCACAACAAGAGGGACAAGAAGTTACTGACCGAATGCTTGATGCGGTTGTGCAATCCCTTTATCAACGTGTTGATATCCTAGGGGTAAATGAGCCAAGAATTAATATTGAAGGGAATGACCGGATAAGGGTCCAGCTTGCGGGTGTTGATAACCCAGACCAGGCAAGGGAAATACTTGCGACAACGGCGAAACTTTCCTTTAGAGATGTTAACAATGAATTATACTTTGATGGTTCACAAATTGTACCAGGTAGTGCACAACAGGATTTTCATCCGGATACGAATATGCCTGTTGTTACGTTTCAATTGAACAGTACGTTTGAAAACAATGAATATGAGAATTTGTACGATGCTTCTTCTAGTATTCTTGAAAAATATGGACCTGATGGCCGGATGGTTGTGTGGATGGACTACGAAGAAGGCGATACATTTGACGAAGAAATCAATAAATCTGATCAAGGAAAAATATTAACTGCTCCAGGATTTAAAGATGGTAAACCTATAGCAGGATCAGACATTATGATTGATGGAATGGAATCCATTGAGGAAGCCAAACAATTAGCAGACCTATTAAATGCAGGTTCACTACCAGCTGATTTAAATGAAATTTATTCAGTTTCAGTTGGGGCTCAGTTTGGTGAGCAAGCTTTAAATAAAACAGTTTTTGCTAGTATTATAGGTGTTTTACTCATTTTCCTATATATGATTGCGTATTATCGATTCCCAGGAGTAATTGCATCTATTACGTTAACAGTATATATCTTCTTAATTTTATTAGTCTTTAACATGATTAATGGTGTCCTAACTTTACCGGGTATTGCAGCACTCGTACTAGGTGTTGGTATGGCGGTCGATGCGAACATTATTACTTATGAACGGCTAAAAGAGGAACTAAAAGCTGGTAAATCAACACTTGCGGCTTTTAATGCAGGTAATAAACGCTCATTAGCTACGATTCTTGATGCGAACGTCACTACCTTATTAGCAGCGATTGTCTTATTTGTTTTTGGTACAAGCTCTGTTAAAGGGTTCGCAACGATGTTAATCATTAGTATTATTTTAAGTTTCATTACAGCTGTATTTTTATCCCGTTTACTTCTTGGGTTATGGATCAAGAGTAAATTCTTAAACAAACGCCCTAAATGGTTTGGTGTTAAACCTGAAGAAATACAAGACATAGCTAAAGGTGAAGAGGTCAAACCTCATTTCTTGGGTAAAACATTTGATTTTGTTCAGCATCGTAAAAAGTTCTTTATCATTTCAATTGCTTTAGTGGCTATTGGAGCAGGGTTCTTACTCTTTAGAGGATTAAATCTAGGAATTGATTTCGTTAGTGGTTCACGTGTCGAAGTGTTAGCCGATCAGCCACTTACAACAGAACAAGTTGAGGAACAATTCAATGACTTAGGTTATGAACCTATACAAATTGTCCTAGCTGGAGATAACTCAGAAATTGGCACAGTGCGTTTCGACAAAGTGTTACAGGATGATGAGATCGCAGAAATCAATTCTCATTTTAATGAAGTTTACGGTAATGAACCTAATGTTAGTACCGTTACTCCTAAAGTAGGTCGGGAACTGGCGATGAATGCTGTACAAGCCGTTCTCTATGCATCTATTGGGATTATTATTTATTTAGCCTTTAGGTTTGAGATGTTCTTTGCGATCACCTCGATTATTGCATTATTACATGACGCATTCTTTATATTAGCGTTATTTAGTATTTTCCAGTTTGAATTTAGTGTGGTCATTATCGCAGCCATTTTAACAATCGTCGGTTATTCGATTAACGATACGATTGTTACGTTTGACAGGATAAGAGAAAATCTCAGGTTGGAAAAACGGGTTAAATCCTTTAAACACTTAGCTAGTGTTGTTAACAAGAGTCTAATGCAAACACTAGCCCGTAGTTTTAATACCGTTATTACAGTAGTGTTTGCGGCATTAATGTTATTTATATTTGGTGCTCAAGCCATCACCTATTTCTCATTAGCATTAATTGTCGGTTTAATCGCTGGTACTTATTCTTCCCTTTTCCTTGCTGCCCAACTTTGGTTAGTTTGGAGAGGTAAAAACATCGATCAGAAACCAGTAGATTACAGGAAAAAGAAAAAGCCAGAAGGACCACAAGTTTAAGAGTAGCAGCCCAGTTAGTGTTTATGTCTAACTGGGCTTTTTAAGTTTGATTGCGTAACTTTAACGGGTATAATAACCATAAAATCGAGTATAGGAGTTGGTATATTTGAAGCAACAGTCGTGGATTGTATTATCATTAGTTTTTGCACTTTTAATTGCTGTATTTGCTGTCATTAATATTGAAACAGTTGAGGTTGATTTTTTATTTGTAAAAACTAATGCTCCGCTAATTTTAGTCATTTTATTGTCAGTTTTAATGGGAGCATTACTAATTGTCGGATTTAGTTTTTCGAAGATTTATCAACTTCAAAAAGAAGTTAGGACGTTAAAAAATGAAAATAACAAACTAAAAGAATCTCAGCAAACAAAAACAGAGGTGAAAGAACCGAAGTCAAAACAGTCAAAACAACAAGATCAGCAAAACAAAGAAAATCATGAATAAACCTTATACTTCATTGATACCCCTGGTGAGCTCTAGTATAATGAATCTCGTCAGGGGTGAACTTATGCTAGAGAGTAAAATGAAATGGGTATTACATAACGTGGTAAACACACCAGCCATTGATTTACCTTTTTCAAATGTTATAAAACGAATGCTTGCCAAAAGAGGTATTCAAACAACTGAAGATGCAAATCAATTTTTACATGCGAGTCTAGAAGATTTGCATGATCCTTTTTTGTTTTCAGATATGAACATAGCTGTTGATCGAATTCGAAAAGCTATAGAACATCATGAACAAATCTTGATCTTTGGAGATTATGATGCTGATGGTGTTACATCCACAGCTGTTTTAGTTCGTACACTCCGTAGATTAGGGGCAAATGTACATTATTATATTCCGAACCGTTTTACAGAAGGGTATGGACCCAATGAAAATGCTTTTATGGAAGCACATGAAGCGGGTATTGATCTTATCATAACAGTTGATACAGGGATTGCTGCTCCTAATGAAGCAAAGCTTGCTAAACAGTTAGGTATCGATTTGATTATAACGGATCACCACGAGGAGCAGGATGAAATGCCTGAAGCATTGGCTATTATTCACCCTCGCTTATCGGAAATGTATCCTTTCGATCACCTAGCGGGAGTCGGAGTAGCCTTTAAATTAGCTCATGCTTTACTTGGACAACTTCCTAAAGAATTGCTTGCTTTAGCTGCTATCGGAACTGTTGCAGACCTTGTACCTTTAATAGATGAAAACCGAGTGATCGTTAAAAAAGGTCTAGAAGAATTACAGCATACGTCAGATGGTGGTTTAAAAGCATTGAAAACTATTGGAAAAATTGAAGAAGTAACGGAAGACTCAATAGGGTTTATCATTGGACCACGATTAAATGCAGTAGGGAGATTACAAGACGCTTCTTTAGCTGTTGATTTGTTATTAGAAGACGATGAGCTCATAGCTGAAGATATGGCCCAAGAAATTGATGCATTAAATAAAGAACGTCAAAAAATTGTTTCTAATTGTGTAGAAGAGGCGTTAGAGGAGATTGAAAATCATTATTTAAATGATAAAGTTATTGTATTAGCTAAAGAAGGTTGGAATCCTGGGGTATTGGGAATCGTTGCCTCACGTATTGTCAATCAATACCACCGTCCAACCATTGTTCTTGGAATTGACCCCGAAAAGAATGAAGCAAAAGGTAGTGCTAGAAGTATACCAGCTTATGATATTTTCAAAAATGGTATGGAAGTTCGTCACTTGTTTTTACAGTTTGGGGGACATGCTCAAGCAGCTGGAATGACGGTTGCAGTTGATCAAATCGATGAATTAAGAAAAGCGCTTAATGAGAGAGCTGAAGAGATACTCGATGAAAGTGACTTCCAACCCGTTTTAAACATTGAAGATGAAATTGATTGGGAGGAAGTTGACCTTAACCTTCCACGGCAATTGTCCTATTTAGCACCATTTGGTATGGGGAATGAAAAGCCTTATTTTCAACTTAATGGATTGACGTTGCTTGAGGCAAGAAAAATTGGGGCTAAGAAAAATCATATCAAGATTAGTGCATTAAAAGATTCAAAAAAGATTGACATGGTGGGCTTTCAAATCGGAGATGTAGCAGATTGTTTATCACCGGGGAGTTTAATTGATGTGGTTGGTGAGATTGAAATTAATGAATGGAATGGTCAGCAGAAATTACAACTCAAAATTAAAGATATTAGATGTTTAGAATCACAAGTTTTCGATTACCGAGGTAAAAAATTAGAGTTGATCAATTTACCTAAAGACGCTGTCATTATTACCTTTAAGGGCCAATCAAACCTGTTAGATTTTGATGTTATAGACTATAATAAGCATAAAGCTAATTTATCTAATCTACTACATGATACAACTAAGATTGTACTGATCGATTTACCTTCATCATTAACTGAACTAGAAGATGTCTTAAGTGTTCAGCATTATGAATCCATCTATGTATGCTTTCATAATCATGATGAACAATTTTTTACATCTAGTCTTACACGCAATCATTTTAAAACATTGTATACGACATTATTACAACATAAGGTGATACAAGAAAACCAGAAGCAACAATTAGCTAGAGCAAAAGGTTGGAATATGAAACAATTAGAATTTATGCTTCAAGTGTTTTTTGAATTAAATTTTGTTACAATGGAGAATGGTGATATTCGTTTGCAGTCGAATGTTCGACAGCAACCATTGACAAATTCAAAAACATATCTGGATCAGATGCAGAAAATTGAGGTGGAACGAACATTATATTACTCAACGGCTGATGAGCTGAAGGAGTGGATCATGTCTCACATGAAGCCTCAATTGAAGGAAGGAGAAGTTGTACATGGATTATAAACAGTACATTACGATTGTTGAGGATTGGCCAAAAGAAGGAATTAAATTTAAAGATATAACAACTTTAATGGATAACGGACAAGCATTTAAATCAGCTGTTGATGATATAGTTGAATATGCTCGTCAAAAGGATGTCGATATTGTTGTCGGACCTGAGGCGCGTGGTTTTATTGTTGGTTGTCCAGTAGCCTATGCACTAGAAATTGGATTCGCACCAGTTCGTAAGGAAGGAAAACTTCCGCGTGATGTAATCAAAGTAGATTACGGTTTAGAATACGGTGAAAACGTTCTAACAATCCATAAAGATGCAATTAAGCCAGGACAAAGAGTTTTAATCATTGATGACTTGTTAGCAACGGGTGGAACTGTTGAGGCATCAATTGATTTAGTCGAGCAGCTTGGTGGAGAAGTTGCGGGTTGTGCATTCTTAATTGAATTAACTTATTTAAATGGTCGAGATAAACTAAAAGATTACGACATTTTAACGTTAATGCAGTATTAATATAATACCGGCTGGCCTCTTACTTGGAGTCAGCCGGTATTATATACTAATTATTTGTTTTTGGACTTTACAATTTTCGTTATATTATTAATAATAAAACAAAACCTTCTTAATGGACGAGGATTAATTAGGGACGACTAGGTGGTAGTATGGCAAAACATCAAACAAAAAAAATTGAAGAAGTTTTACAAGATGCAAGTCGTTATTTGAACGAAGAACATACGGCTATGCTTCGTCATGCTTATGATTACGCCTATCAAGCACATGATGGACAAGTTCGTAAATCGGGTGAAGCTTATATTATTCATCCAGTTCAAGTAGCAAGCATTCTCGTAGAACTAGAAATGGACCCTGCGACGATTGCTAGTGGCTTTCTTCATGATGTGTTAGAAGATACAGAGGTCACTTTCGACGATTTAAAGGAAGAATTTAGTGAAGAAGTGGCTTTATTAGTAGATGGTGTCACTAAGTTAGGTAAAATTAAATATAAATCAAAGCAGGCGCAGCAAGCTGAAAACCATCGTAAAATGTTTGTAGCAATGGCAAAAGATATTCGTGTGATTTTAATAAAGCTAGCAGATCGACTACATAACATGCGAACTCTCTCTCATTTACCAGAAACTAAACAACGTCGAATTGCAAATGAAACATTAGAGATTTTTGCTCCATTAGCACATCGATTAGGGATCTCCACCATTAAATGGGAATTAGAAGATACGGCTTTAAGGTACTTAAACCCTCAACAATATTATCGTATTGTACATCTGATGAAACAAAAGAGAGAAGAACGTGAGGATTATATTGAACAAGTAATTGAAGAAATTAACTCACAGCTAGGTGATGTTAATATAACGGCAGAAATTTCGGGTCGTCCAAAGCACATATATAGTATTTACCGAAAAATGGTACACCAAAAGAAGAACTTCAATGAAATATATGACTTATTGGCTGTACGAGTTATTGTCAAAAGTATTAAAGATTGTTATGCCGTACTAGGGATTATCCATACCTGTTGGAAACCAATGCCGGGTCGTTTTAAAGATTATATTGCAATGCCTAAGCCAAACCTGTATCAATCATTACACACAACGGTTATTGGTCCGAAAGGAGAACCGTTAGAAGTCCAAATTCGCACTCAAGATATGCATGAAATCGCTGAGTACGGGATTGCCGCACACTGGGCCTACAAAGAAGGGAAAACGGGCGCTGATAAACAGGAAGACATGTCACGTCAAATGGCTTGGTTCAGAGAGATTTTAGAATGGCAAAATGAAACAACGGATGCAGAAGAGTTTATGGAATCATTAAAAGTAGATTTCTTATCCGACATGGTCTACGTATTTACACCTAATGGTGATGTCATTGAACTCCCAAGAGGGTCTGTTCCATTAGATTTTGCATATCGAATTCATACAGAAGTGGGTAATAAAACGATAGGTGCTAAAGTTAATGGCAAAATGGAGCCATTAGATTATAAGCTAAAAACAGGTGACATTATTGAGATTTTAACTTCTAAGCACTCTTATGGCCCTTCTGAAGATTGGCTAAGCATTACCCAAACATCACAAGCTAAAAATAAAATCAAGCAATTCTTTAAAAAACAGCGTCGTGAAGAAAATGTTAGTAAAGGTAAAGAAGCGGTTGAAACTGAAATTAGAAATTTAGGTTTTCAGCCAAAAGAAGTATTAATTGATCAAAATATTCAATTAGCATTAGATCGATTTAATTTTAATAATGAAGAAGATCTATATGCAGCTGTAGGTTATCAAGGGGTAACAGCGCAACAAGTAGCCAATCGAATTACAGAGAAATTGCGTCAACAAGAAAAAGCAACTGACCTAGAGAATTCCATAAAAGAAGTGCAGCAAGAAGTAGAAAATAAACGAAGACGTTCATCCGGTTCAGGTGTATTTGTAAAAGGAATTGATAACTTACTAATTCGTTTATCTAGGTGTTGTAATCCAGTGCCTGGTGACGACATTGTAGGCTTCATAACTAGAGGACGGGGTGTATCGGTACACCGTTCAGACTGCCCTAATATAGTTAATGAAGAGGAATCAAGGTTAATTGATGTGGAATGGGATTACCAGCATAATCAAAAAAGCTATAGTGTTGATTTAGAAATTTCCGGGTTTGACCGAAGTGGGTTATTAAACGAAATTTTACAAGCTGTGAATGAAACCAATACGAGCATTACCGCAGTTAATGGTAAGTCTGATCGCAATAAAATGGCTACCATTCACCTAACAATCTTAATTCATAATGTTGAACATCTGAAAAAAATTGTAGAACGAATTAAACAAATAAGAGATGTGTTTACTGTTCAAAGGACGATACATTAAGGAGTCAGATAATCATGCGAGCTGTTATTCAACGCGTATCAGAAGGATCTGTTACGGTTAATGAACAAACAACAGGTGAAATTGGTACTGGTCTAGTGGTTCTTTTAGGTGTGACACATGAGGATACCGAGAAAGACCTTAAGTTTATGGCAGACAAAGTATCTAATTTACGAATATTTGAAGATGAACAGGGAAAGATGAACTTGTCTGTTAAAGATGTTAACGGGAAGGTTTTATCCATTTCCCAATTTACGTTATATGGGGATTGCCGAAAAGGAAGACGTCCCAACTTTATGCAAGCTGCGAAGCCAGATTTTGCGAATGATATGTACGAACAATTTAACGAATTAGTCCGTGATCAAGGCGTAGACGTTGAGACAGGTGTTTTTCAAGAGTATATGAAAGTCTCACTACTAAATGATGGTCCAGTGACGTTAATTTTAGATTCAAAAGTTTAAAAATATCTTGACAGATTCAACAAACCATCTTATGATAAGTGAAACATTTGAATATGGAAAAACCTATGAAAGAAAGAGTAGTAAAGGTATAACTATTACAGAGAGGGTTTATCTAAGGCTGAGAATAAACCTATTTGGTTAACTTTACGAAAGACATTCTGGAGGTACCGCATCGAACCTAATATAGTAGTAGGTGATGGTCGCGAAAAGCGTTACATAATAAAGTGAGAATGGATTTAACCCCCATTCTAATCAGGGTGGCAACACGGGTCAATCTCGTCCCTATCAAAGATGAAAATCTTTGGTAGGGACTTTTTTAATTTTAAAACGATTTTGAATAATGGAGGAGGAGCTTTATGAATATTCATGTCCCTAGAGGAACGGAAGATTTATTACCAGATGTAACAAAAAAATGGCAAGTCATTGAAGAGAAACTGAATCATTTAGCTCAAGTATACAATTATAAAGAAATTAGAACACCTATTTTCGAAAGAACAGAATTATTTCAACGAAGTGTAGGAGATACAACAGATATTGTCCAAAAAGAAATGTACACATTTGAGGATCGTGGTGGTCGTAGCTTGACATTACGTCCAGAGGGTACAGCATCCGTCGCAAGAGCATATGTTCAACATAAAATTCACGGATCACCTGAACAACCAACAAAACTTTATTATGTCGGTCCAATGTTCCGTTATGAACGTCCTCAACAGGGGCGTACAAGACAGTTTACTCAATTTGGAATTGAAGCAATTGGTAGTGCTAGTCCAGCAATTGATGCTGAAGTCATGGCTTTTGCAATGGAATGTTATCAAACACTTGGATTAAAATCATTGAAGTTAGTACTTAACAGTCTTGGTGATCAAGAAAGTCGTGAGGCACACCGCAATGCTCTCATCGAGCACTTCAAACCGGTTAAAGATGAATTATGTCAAGATTGTCAAAATCGTTTAGAAAAAAATCCTTTACGATTACTGGATTGTAAGATAGATCGGGATCATGAGGCGATGAAAACAGCACCATCGATTTTAGATTATTTGAACGAACCATCTGCTGAGTATTTTGAACAGGTTAAAAAACATCTAGATGCTATGCAAATCCCTTATGTAGTAGATGATACCTTAGTCAGAGGTTTAGATTACTATACGCACACAGCTTTTGAAATTATGAGTGAAGCAGAAGGATTTGGTTCTATAACCACATTATCTGGTGGTGGTCGTTATAACGGACTTATTGAAGAATTAGGTGGGCCAGATATTTCAGGGATTGGTTTTGCATTTAGTATGGAGCGTCTATTAATGGCACTTGATGCAGAAGGCGTTGAATTAGATAAAGACGAAAGCGTTGATTGTTATGTCATCGCAATTGGAGAAGAAGCTAAATACGCATCTTCTAAAATTGTTTATCAGTTAAGGAAACAAAATATTAAAGTTGATCAAGATTATTTAGATAAAAAGGTTAAAGGTCAATTTAAGGCAGCTGACCGTTTAGGTGCGACTTATGCAGTTATTATTGGAGAAGAAGAACTAAACAACGGTGTTGCGAATGTTAAAAATTTAAAAACGGGAGATCAAAAATCCGTTGAAATAGAAAAGATTGCTGATGAAATAAAAACAGGATTTTAAGGAGGCATCAGGATGCAAAGTCGAACACAATGTGGAACGTTAACGACTCAAAACGTCGATGAAAGTGTACTTTTAAAAGGTTGGGTTCAAAGAAGACGCGACTTAGGAGGGTTAATCTTTGTTGATTTAAGAGACCGATCAGGGATCGTACAAGTCGTGTTTAATCCAAATATTAATAAAGATGCATTAGAAATAGCTGAAAAATTGCGTAGTGAATATGTGGTAGAAGTAAAAGGTACGGTCAAAAAACGTGAAGAAGCCACGATCAACGCTAAAATGAAAACAGGTGAAATTGAAGTTGAAGCAACGGAGATTCATATTTTAAACAAATCTAAAGCTTTACCAATAAAAATTGAAAATCAAACGGATGCAACAGAAGAAATTCGATTGAAATACCGTTACTTAGATTTACGTCGTGAAGAAATGCAAGAAACGATGAAGTTACGTCACAATATTTCTCAGGCATTTCGTCATTATTTAGATGATAATGATTTTTATGAAATGGAAACTCCAATGTTAACGAAAAGCACGCCAGAAGGAGCACGTGATTATTTAGTTCCAAGTCGAGTGCATCCAGGTGAATTTTATGCCTTACCACAGTCACCGCAGTTATTTAAACAATTATTAATGGTGTCAGGCTTTGAGCGTTACTTCCAAATAACACGATGTTTTCGTGATGAAGATTTAAGAGCTGATCGTCAACCGGAATTTACTCAATTAGATATTGAAACTTCGTTTATGGATCAAGAAGAAATTATGGCTATGACGGAAGAAATGTTAAGTTCAGTTGTTAAAAAAGTTAAAGGTGTTGAAGTTCCAACTCCATTTCCGCGTATGACATATGAAGAAGCGATGGAACGTTATGGTTCAGATAAACCAGATACTCGTTTCGGTTTAGAATTGGTCAATGTGAATAATATCGTATCTGAAAGTGGTTTTAAGGTCTTTAAAAATGCGGTTGAATCTGGAGGCAAGGTTAGTGCCATTAATGTTAAAGGGGCGGCTGACCAATTCTCACGTAAAGATATCGATAAATTAACAGAGCTAGTGGCTGTATATGGGGCTAAAGGCCTTGCTTGGATGAAAGTGGATGGAGAAACTTTCACTGGACCGATTGCGAAATTCTTTAGTGAGGAAGAGGTTAAACAGTTAAGTGCTAAATTGGACGCATCTAACAATGACCTACTATTATTTGTTGCAGATAAAGCCAGTGTCGTAGCAGATAGTTTAGGAGCATTAAGACTTAAATTAGGTAAGGATTTAGGCCTAATTGATGAATCAAAATTTAACTTCTTATGGGTCACAGACTGGCCGTTATTTGAATATGATGAGGACGAAGGTCGCTATCACGCGGCACACCATCCATTTACGATGCCTCAAGTTCAAGATGTCGAAAAGCTTGAACAAGATCCGGCGAATGTTAAAGCACAAGCTTATGATGTTGTGTTAAATGGATTTGAATTAGGTGGAGGTTCCTTGCGTATATACGAAAAAGACCTGCAAGAAAAAATGCTCAAAACTCTTGGATTTAGTGATGAAGAAGCTAAAGAACAGTTTGGGTTCTTATTAGAGGCTTTAGAGTTCGGTGCACCACCTCATGGTGGAATCGCACTAGGATTAGACCGTTTTGTTATGATTTTAGCTGGTAAAACTAACTTAAGGGATACCATCTTATTCCCTAAAACAGCCTCAGCCTCTGATCCATTAACTGATGCTCCATCAGCAGTGAGCACAGAACAATTGGATGAGTTATTCTTAAAATTAACTGGAAAAGCGACAGAATAGAGGAAAAAAATACATCGATTTTACTACTTGTCTATTCTTGAAATGGCTTATGTAATATGCTATCATTCAATTACACAAACAAATGAACACACAAACAATCCTAATGTGTACGTTGATCTTCACATGTTTTGACCGAACACTTATAGAAAAGGGAGTCTGGTGTTTCCATGCGGCGTAAATGCCTCGCGGAGGACTTACAAAACATGGAACAGGACACCCACCTGCTTAGAGCGGGTTCAAAACTATAACCAGATCGACGGCACGATTGGGATTGTTGTACATAACGAACGTCAAAAATTAAGGCTATTTGCAGAATCTGCAAATAGCCTTCGTTTATCTTTCGCGAAATAATGTCTTAATTTATTTCGCGATTTGTTGCAAATTTCCGTTTTTCTCCATTTTAAACGTTGGAGATGATAGAGAAGAATCATCATCCAACACCACCATTTTTCTTGCACGTTCCATAATGGAAATGAAAGTTTGATAATCTTCTTGAAGTGATTGATACTCTTTATGCATCTTTTCAAGTTCGTTTTCTAGCGTTTCTTTTTCGCCTTTTAAGCGTTCATTCTCTTCTTTAAGTTTTTCTACTTCTTGAGAATTAACTTTTAAATCATTCGATTTTAACTTCTGTAATTGGGCAATAATCGAATCTATTGTTGGTTGTTCCTCATTTGTAGAAGTAATATTTGTAGAAGCATAAGTAGGTTTACGTTGCACAGTTTTTAACCCAGTTTGTCCCTTTAGTTTATGTTTTTCAGCTTGCTTGCGTTGTTTTCGTTGTCTTTTAGCTAAATCTATTGCTTTTTCATAGTTTTGACGAACCTCTGCATTCCAACGAAAACCGCATGCTGCAGCTGTACGATTCAATTGATCTCCAACTTCTTCAAAGGCATTTAACTGAGTACTACCTTCTCTAATATGGCGCAGGACTGTTTCAGCTAATAGTAGATCGTCTTCATGAGACCAGGCATCTTGTCGTACTTTGACCACGATTTTCATCTCCTTTTAATAGTGATAGTTTTCTATTTCTATCATGTGCAAGAATAAATCAATATATACATATAAAAATTTAAATCTGTTAAAAAGTGGTGAAAAATATAAGATTTATGTGTTTTAAAACGAAGTTAATTCATTATAGTTATTACAATTCGCAAACTGTCTTTTGAATATAGTAAAATAGAAAACTATAGGAGTTTATAAGAAGTTTTCTTAAAAGGAGAACGATGCATGTTTTATCAAGAACCGTTAGCCTATAGAATGAGGCCAGAAAAAATAGAAGAAGTCGTTGGACAAGATGATATTATTGGTCGTGATACACCATTATACAAAATGATTCAAAAAGGTCATGTTCCATCCATGTTATTATATGGAGAACCTGGAACTGGAAAGACATCCTTAGCTTTTGCCATATCTGGCTCAACCCATAAGGAATTCTTTGCCATTAATGCTACTACTGCTGGCAAAAAAGATGTAGAGAGAATTATTAGTGAAGCCAGAATGACAAGCAATGCCATTTTATTCATTGATGAGATCCACCGTTTTAATAAGAGTCAACAAGATTCTTTATTAAAAGCACTAGAAGAAGGGGTTATTACGCTAATTGGTGCCACAACTGAAAACCCATTCCACAGTGTTAACCATGCTATTCGTTCAAGGTGTGGACAAATTAAGCAACTAAAACCTTTAAATAAGGAAGCCATTATTCAATTATTAAAAAGGGCATTAGACGACTCTGAAAAAGGGCTGGGAGAATTAAATGTTAAGATTGAAGAAACGTTGCTAGCTTCTATTGCAGAAACGACAGGTGATGGTCGAACAGCTCTATCCTTATTAGAAGATATTGTATATGCTTCAGACGAAACGGATGACGGGATCGTCGTAACGAAAGAGACTGTTGATTATTGTATTAAAAATAAGGGATTTTCTCATGACAATAAAGGTGATATTTATTATAACTTATTGTCAGGCCTCCAAAAGAGTATTCGAGGTAGTGATGCTGATGCAGCTTTATATTATTTAGCTAGGCTATTAGAAGGCGGTGATTTAGAAGCGATTTCACGTCGTCTGTTGGTCATAGCTTATGAAGATATTGGTTTAGCGAATCCTCAATTATGTTCACGAGTCTTACCCGCTATTCAATCGGTCGAGAGATTAGGGTTACCAGAAGCTAGGATACCTTTATCTGTTATTACGGTTGAGTTAAGTTTGTCGCCTAAATCGAATTCAGCCTATAAGGCATTGGATAAAGCAATTAAACATGTCCAAAAAGTAGCAACCGAAGATGTTCCAGCTCATCTTAAGGATGCTCATTATCAAGGGGCTAAAGAATTAGGACATGGTACAGAATATAAGTATCCACATAATTATCCTAATAGTTGGGTGTATCAAGAGTACCTTCCTGAAGAAATAAAAACAATGACTTATTATCAACCTAAAGAGTTAGGGGAAGAAAAACGGTATAAAAATGTATACGATAAATTAAATCAACTCAAACAACAAGAACGAAAAAAATACACTTAATCTTCTTGAAGTGCAACATGACTATCTTCATGCTATAATGACATTTGGTTTTTATTTCATTATGATAAAGTGGACACATGTTAAACTATAGATTAAAGAGACGATTAAGGGAGGCTACATCCATTGAAAATTTCAACTAAAGGGCGCTATGGACTTACTATTATGATTGCCTTAGCAAAAAATCATGGAGATCAACCTATTCCATTAAAATCAATTGCAAATGAATATGACTTGTCAGAACATTATTTAGAGCAATTAATAGCTCCTTTAAGGAATTCGGGATTAGTAAAAAGTGTTCGTGGTGCTAAAGGGGGCTATTTATTAACTAGAGAACCAAAGTTAATAACAGCTGCTGATATTATTCGTACACTTGAAGGGCCTATTCGTCCTGTTGAAGAGATGGATGATGATGAGCCTTCTAAACGTGAATTATGGAAAAGAATTCGTGATGCAGTTAGAGATGTTTTAGAAAAGACAACTTTACAGGATTTAATAGAGTATAATGATTCAAACTATCAAGAAGAGAATATGTTTTATATTTAGAAGGTGATATCATGAAACGGATTTATTTGGATCACGCAGCAACAACACCGATTCATCCTTCCGTAAAGGAAGTCATGCGTGATGTAATGGAAGACAGCTTCGGGAATCCATCCAGTATTCATCATTTTGGTCGTGAAAGCAGAAAGCGTTTAGATGAAGCAAGAATGACAATGGCAAATAGTATTAATGCTAATTATGAATCGATTATCTTTACGAGTGGTGGAACGGAAGCCAATAATTTAGCTATTTTTGGAACTGCTTATGCAAATCGTAATAAAGGTAATCATATTATTACAACGAATATCGAACATCATGCTGTATTGCATCCAGTTGAGCAGCTTGAGAAAGAAGGGTTTGATGTCACATATCTTCCAGTTGACGAAAAAGGTATGGTCGATATCATGGATGTCAAAAAAGCTCTTCGTAAGGACACGATTCTGGTTACGATTATGTATGTCAATAATGAAACTGGGATGAAACAGCCTGTTCAAATGATTGGTAATTTATTAAGAAGTCGAGGCATCCCATTCCATACGGATGCTGTTCAAGCCTATGGTGTCGAAGAGATTGATGTAGAAGAATTAAAAATTGATTTATTAACTACATCGTCTCATAAAATTTACGGACCAAAAGGTGTTGGATTTTTATATAAACGTGAAGGACTAAATTTGACACAGCGTTTGTACGGCGGTGAACAAGAACGAACTTGGCGTTCTGGAACGGAGAATACGTTAGCGATTGAAGGATTTAAGAAGGCAGTTGAAGTTCTAAAAGAAGAACGCACTAAACGATATGACCATTATAAACAATTATCAGAGCGATTGATTCAAGCTTTAGATGAGAAAAATGTTGAATATCATATTAACGGTGATTTATCTACCGAACATCGTGTACCGAATATATTAAATTTAAGCTTTCCAGGGATGGATGTTGAGATTTTCTTAACTAATTTAGATTTATCAGGAGTTGCGGTCTCATCTGGCTCAGCCTGTACGGCAGGCTCGATTGATCCATCTCATGTTTTAAAAGCGATGTATGGTGAAGACAGTCCAAGACTACGTAATTCAATAAGGTTTAGTTTTGGCATGGATAATACAGTAGAGGAAATGACTTTAGTTGCAGAGCGAATTGAAAAGATCGTGAATCGTTTATCTTCAAATGTATAAGGTGGTGAAAGATGTGAAGGAAAATGCAAATACACGTGTCGTAGTTGGTATGTCCGGTGGTGTTGATTCATCTGTTACAGCTTTACTACTCAAACAGCAAGGTTATGATGTCGTTGGGATCTTTATGAAGAACTGGGATGACACGGATGAGTTTGGAGTATGTACAGCGACAAAAGATTATGAAGATGTTGTTCGTGTATGTAACCAATTAGATATTCCATACTATGCGGTAAACTTTGAAAAACAATACTGGGATAAAGTTTTTACTTATTTCCTAGATGAGTATAAAGCAGGTAGAACACCTAATCCAGATGTTATGTGTAATAAAGAGATTAAATTTAAAGCCTTTTTAGATCATGCCATGTCTTTAGGCGCGGATTATTTAGCGACAGGACACTATGCTCAAGTCCGCGAACGAAATGGTCAATATGAGTTATTAAAAGGTGTCGATGATAATAAAGACCAAACGTATTTCTTAAATCAAATACCTAAAGAGATTTTGCCGAAAATCATGTTTCCATTAGGAGGCATGGAGAAAAAAGAAGTACGTGAAATTGCTAAAGAACATGATTTAGCTACAGCGACTAAAAAAGATAGTACCGGGATTTGCTTTATTGGCGAAAGAAACTTTAAAGAATTCCTTAGTGAATATTTACCAGCACAACCTGGTGAAATGCGGACTTTAAGCGGTGAAATAAAAGGACAACACGATGGTTTAATGTATTATACGATTGGTCAACGTCAAGGACTTGGAATTGGTGGGTCAGGTGAACCGTGGTTTGTTGTAGGTAAAAACCTTGAAGAAAATGTCTTATATGTTGGTCAAGGCTATGACCAAGATGCATTATATGCTGATGGATTAGAAGCAGTTGATGTTAATTGGCTCATAGATGGAGACTTTACACAACCATTCACTTGTAAAGCTAAATTCCGTTATCGTCAAGAAGAATGTCCTGTATCCGTCTATCCACAAACAGATGGCTCATTTATGGTTCAATTTGATGAACAACAAAGAGCGATCACCCCAGGACAAGCAGTCGTCTTTTATGATGAAGATGTATGCATCGGTGGAGGTACGATTGAACGAGTCTATAAAAATGAACAACCTGTAAAACATTTAGCTTAAGAGAAAAAAGTCAGCACATCTTAATGTGGTGGCTTTTTTCTACTTCATTAATATAGAAAGGAGTAGCCAGATATGGATTATATCCAGCAAGGTTTAGAATATATGAAAGAACATAATGTTGAAGAGGCTGCTAAACAGTTTAATCTTCATATTGAACATCATCCTAACGATCCAATAGGATATATTAATTTCGGTAATTTATTAGCTCATATAAAGGAATACGATCGTGCAAAACGATTTTTTGAAAAAGCTCTAGATTTAAAAGAAGAGGTACCCACTGCGCATTACGGACTAGGAAATGTATATTTTGATGAAGAAAATTACGCTGAAGCAACTCAGCAATATCAAAAAGCTATCCAACAAGGATTAGACGAAGCGGATGTCTATCTAATGTTAGGAATGTCATTAATGAATCAAGAACAACCAAAATTAGCTCTTCCGTATTTACAAAGAGCAAGTGAATTAAATCAAGATGATGTAGACGTCCAATTTCAATATGGATTATCATTAGCTTATGCTAATCTCATTGATGAGGCTTTTAAACAATTTAACCGTGTATTAGAATTAGATAAGAACCATAGTGATGCACACTATAATTTAGGTGTTTCTTACTTGTATAAAGACCAGCCTAAAGAAGCACTCAAACATTTTAAGCAGGCGTTGAATATACAACCTGATCACCTATTAGCAGGACATGGTAAGAAACAAGTTGAGGAATTGTTGAATAGTCAATAAGGTTAAGGGAGGCCGCAAGCCAATGTCAGATCGAGGGTTTGTAAAAGCAAAATTAAATCATATGATATTTCATAAAGAAGAGGAACAGTTCTCGATTGCTTCGGTCTCTGTTGTTGAAACGAACGAAGAATTAGATGAAGAAGAACTCGTGGTCAAAGGGCATTTTCCTCCATTAACTTATGGCAATGAGTATATCTTTTATGGGACTTTACAAACTCACCCAAAATTCGGTGAACAGTACCATGTTTTTACATATGAAAAAGAAATGCCTAAAACCGAAGATAGTTTAGTTAAATATTTTTCGAGTGACCTATTTTATGGAATTGGTCAAAAATCAGCCAAAAAAATTGTAGATACTCTTGGTTTAAATGCAGTAGATCAAATATTAAAAGATGAAACTATTTTAAACAAAGTTCCTGGTCTAAATGAAGAAACTAAAAAACGATTAGTAGCAGATCTTAGGGTGAATCAAGGTTTTGAACAAGTTGCTTTAGAATTAGCGCGATACGGGATAGGATTGCAATTAGCTCAAAAAATTTATAATGCATATCAAGAAAAAACTCTTCCTCTTTTAAATGAAAATCCTTATGCATTTGTATTTACTATAGAAGGCTTTGGTTTTCAACGAGCTGATGAGATGGCACAAGAGATGGGAATTGGAAAAGAACACCCTACTCGAATTGAAGCTGGGATTTTGCACGTCTTGGAGCAAGAATCAATGAATGGGCATGTCTATATAGATCAGAATAATTTACTAATTAAAGCAAACAAGTTACTTTTTCAAAGGAAAATTCAAATCTCAGAAGAACAGTTTAAAGAGCGAATTAAATATTTAGAAGAAGAAGAATTAATCGTGGTCGAAGATGATCGTATTTACCTTCCTCACTTATATTATTCGGAAGAAGGAATTGCATCACAAATAAAACGTATTATGGATGTTGAAGAGGATGAAGATTTTGAAGAAAGTGAGCTACTAAAAGTAATTGGTGAGTTAGAAGAGACAGAAGGTTTTGCATACGGTGAAGAACAATATGAGGCGATCAAAAAAGCAATGCGTGAAAAGGTCATGCTATTAACAGGAGGTCCTGGTACAGGGAAAACGACTGTCGTTAAAGGAATCATATCTTGTTATGATGAACTTTTTCAGTCACATAAGAAAGTGAGCCAAGATCGTCGATTTATCTTAACCGCTCCTACAGGTCGAGCGGCTAAACGATTATCTGAAGCTACAGGCTTGAAAGCCAAAACCATACACAGTTTATTAGGGTGGTCTGGTGATGATACGTTTGAATATAATCAAGGCAATCAATTAGAAGGTGACCTTATCATCGTTGACGAATTTTCAATGGTTGATGTTTGGTTGGCAAATTCATTGTTTAAAGCTATCCCTTCCAATATGAAGGTTATTCTTGTTGGAGATGAGGATCAATTACCGTCTGTTGGACCAGGTCAAGTATTATCTGATTTATTGGCATCAAACCATATACCAGTTAGTCATTTATCAGAAATTTATCGGCAAAAAGAAGATTCTTATATCATTCAATTAGCTCATCACATTAAAAATAATAATGTTGAAAATATGAGCCTTAATAAATCAGGTGACTTTAATTTTATTCCAAGTCAAGATCATCATACATTAAACGTTGTTGAACAAATTGTACAACGAGCGTTAAATAAAGGATATACGATGAAAGATATCCAAGTATTAGCACCTATGTATAAAACAGAGGTTGGAATTCATCAATTAAATCGTACATTACAGACGATTTTTAATCCGAAAAGTGATCAAAAACGGGAAATCCAACATTTTGATACAACCTTTAGAACCGGTGATAAAGTCATCCAATTGGTCAACCAGCCAGAGAAAAAGGTTTACAACGGTGACATAGGTGAAGTTATTGCGATTAAGAAACCAAGTGAATCTGAAGCTAAAAAAGATGAGATGATTATTGATTTTGAAGGGCTTCAAGTATCATATACGAAGCAGGATTTTAATCAAATCATGTTGGCATACGCTATATCGATTCACAAATCACAGGGTAGCGAGTTTCCAATCGTCGTTTTACCAGTGGTTAAGGCGTTTAAACGAATGCTTGTAAAAAAGCTTTTATATACAGCGATTACACGTAGTAAAACGTCATTAATTATTTGTGGTGATTTTGACGCATTTATTGATGGGCTCAAAAAGGATTATACTTATGAAAGAAAAACAACTTTAGTTAATCGATTGCAGCATATGTTCACTTTAGTTACAACCACTGATTCAGAAAACCAACTTGAAGAAAAGGAAGAAATTACGCCTTATGATTTTATGTAACCATGGCAAACTATAACTATCTTATACAGGGGTATAGGATAAAAATATTTTGGATAAGCTGAGGACAAAGCAACATAATCCATGTTGTGAAAATACTTCAAAAGATTAAACAAAAGGAGCTTGTCCGATGAAGTGTCCAAACTGTCAATCTTCCGACATCGGAAGAATAGGCGAACAACAGTATTACTGTTGGAATTGCTTTATAGAGATGTCTTTTGTCGACGGTAGAATGCACGTGCGTGAAATAGAAGAAGATGGGTCCCTCTCTTCTTTAGATGATCTGTTTTTAGATGAAAACGGATAACAAGGTTGGTGATTGGCGTTGAACCGAGTAATATCGAACAGCGCTAAAATTGGAATGGGTGCAGCCATGGGATGGATGATTCGGAACAATCATAAGATGTTTAAGAGGAACCGTTTTATGAAACGGATGCGTAAAACGGGAAAACGGTTGAGAAAACAATATTTCTAAGATTGAAGCTGTGACGCTAATCCCCTAATGCATGAGGGGATTAGCGTTTACATATTATGATTTGACAGATGAAATGTAGTTATCTATAATAACGGCAGGTAAATAACACGAATTCGAAGATGGAACCGAGTAAGTGACAGTCCACTTAAAAGAGAGGTATTTCATTAGCTGAAAGAAATACTAAGTGAAGGGTCATTGAAGCTATTCCTGAGAGTGGTTAATCCCCACCGTTTAACACTACGTTAAGGTGTTTTGAGACGATAAGCTTTTTGAGCTTATAAATAGGGTGGTACCGCGGAATCATCGTCCCTACATGTTACATGTAGGGGCGTTTTTTTATGATATGACAGTAGTACTTATAAATCGACTACTGGAAGTGATTGAATAATACTTAAATGAACATCATTAACCATAATAAGGAGGAAATTGCAATGAAACAACTAAATTCAGCTGAAGTTAGACAGATGTTTTTAGATTTCTTTAAAGAAAAAGGGCATTCAGTTGAACCAAGCCGTTCTTTAGTACCTCAAGATGACCCAACATTACTTTGGATTAACAGTGGGGTGGCAACTTTAAAGAAATATTTTGACGGAAGAGTGATTCCTGAAAATCCGCGTATTGTTAATGCACAAAAATCAATTAGAACAAATGATATTGAAAATGTTGGATTTACTGCTCGTCACCATACTTTTTTTGAAATGTTAGGTAATTTTTCAATAGGCGATTATTTCAAAGAAGACGCCATTAAATGGGCATGGGAATTCTTAACGAGTGATCAATGGATTGGCTTTGATTCTGAGCGATTATCTGTTACCGTACATCCAGAAGATGAAGAAGCATATGTGATTTGGCGAGATCAAGTGGGGGTTCCAGAGGAACGAATCATTAGAATTGAGGAGAATTTTTGGGATATTGGTGAAGGGCCAAGTGGGCCGAATACAGAAATATTTTACGACCGTGGAGAGAAATACGGCAATAATCCCCAGGATCCCGAGCTTTATCCTGGTGGAGAAAATGAACGATATTTAGAGATTTGGAATTTGGTTTTCTCACAGTTTAATCATAATCCAGATGACACTTACACACCTCTTCCAAAGAAAAATATAGATACAGGAATGGGCTTAGAAAGAATGTTATCTGTCATTCAGGATACGAAAACGAACTTTGAAACAGATTTATTTATGCCTATCATTAAACAGACTGAAGAAGTATCAGGTGAAAAATATGGTGAAGTTGAGGCAAAAGACACAGCTTTTAAAGTAGTAGCTGATCACGTGCGTACAGTTGCTTTTGCTATTGGAGATGGCGCACTTCCTTCAAATGAGGGGCGAGGATATGTACTTCGTCGTTTACTCAGACGGGCGGTACGTTTTGCAAAAGAATTAAATGTTAATGAGCCATTTATGTATCGTTTAGTTGATCAAGTGGCAGTCATTATGAAAGATTTCTATCCAGAAGTTGAAGATAAAAAAGAGTTTATCAAAAGTGTGATTAAGACTGAAGAAGAACGCTTCCATGAAACGTTACAAGAGGGTTTAACTATTTTAGAGAAAGTAATGGAACAAGAAAAACAAAAAGGAAGTCAAGTATTTCCTGGCCATGAAGTATTTACATTATATGATACGTATGGTTTTCCAAAAGAATTAACAGAAGAATATGTTCAAGCAGAGGGTTTTTCGATTGATGAGGCTGGATTTGAAGCTGAAATGAAGAAACAACGAGAGCGTGCACGTGAAGCTCGTCAAAAAGTGGATTCAATGCAGGTTCAAAGCGAAATATTTCAAAACCTTCATCACGAAAGTTCATTCGTAGGTTATGAGCAAATGGATGTAGAATCATCTATAGAAGTTATGGTAGCTGATCAAAATATTTCAGAAGAGCTTAACGCTGGAGAAAGAGGATATGTCATTCTTAAAGAAACACCTTTTTACGCAGAAAGTGGTGGACAAATAGCGGATCATGGTGTAATTGAAACGGAAACAGGTCGTGCTCAAGTTGTCGATGTCCAAAAAGCTCCTAACGGCCAACATTTACATCAAATTGAAGTAGAAGACGGCTCACTTTATATGCAACAAAGCGTTAAAGCTTCGGTTTATAGACAGTTTAGAAAACAGATTATCAAAAACCATACAGCAACACATTTATTACATCAAGCTTTAAAAGATGTGTTAGGTGACCATGTTAATCAAGCTGGTTCCTTAGTAGCTCCAGATCGCTTAAGGTTTGACTTCTCTCATTTTAATGCTATCAGTCACGAAGAGTTACAAAAAATTGAGGAAATCGTTAATAAAAAAATATGGGATTCAATTGATGTAACCGTTTCTCATCACTCCTTAGATGAAGCTAAAGAAATGGGAGCAATGGCTTTGTTTGACGAAAAATATCAAGATGTGGTTCGTGTTGTATCTGTTGGAGATTATAGTATTGAATTATGTGGTGGTTGTCATGTTCAAAACACTGCGGAGATAGGTTTATTTAAAATCGTGACAGAAACAGGGATTGGAGCTGGAACGAGAAGAATTGAAGCCCGAACAGGTCATGGAGCTTATCAATATTATGAACAACGTGAAAAATTACTTAATGAAGCAGCAGCATTACTTAAAACCAAAACTGAACAGATCCCTAGTCGTATTGAATCTTTATTTAATGATATGAAAGCTTTAGAACGAGAAAACGAATCTCTAGCAGCTAAAATTGCGAATTACGAATCAGCAAATATAACTGAACAAGTAGAGAATATCAATGGCGTACCATTATTAGCAGCAAAAGTAAGTGTTAATGATATGAATGCCTTGCGAAACATGGTTGATGATTTAAAGAATCAATTAGATTCAGTGGTTATTTTACTTGCAATGGAGAAAGATGGTAAAGTACAGTTAGCATCGGGTGTTACAAAAGATTTAATCGATCAAGGATTACACGCCGGAAATTTAATAAAAGAAGCGGCTACTCAATGTGGTGGTGGCGGTGGAGGCCGTCCTGACATGGCCCAAGCCGGTGGTAAACAACCTGAGAAAATACAAGATGCACTCAACGCTGCAAAAGAATATGTACAAAGTGTTTTAACTTCATCCTAATTAAGTTTATAATAATGGTAGAAGTTAACGAGGGGGTTACATGAGAAGATGTCGAATGATCGGACAATGAAATTTCAATTCAACGATGACTCACAAGAACAAAAAGTCAATGAGATTTTACATTCTGTGTATGAATCATTAGAAGAAAAAGGGTATAATCCGATTAATCAAATCGTCGGATATTTGCTGTCAGGTGATCCAGCATACATCCCTCGTCACAAGGATGCACGAAATTTAATTAGAAAAGTCGAGAGAGACGAAATTATTGAAGAAGTTGTGAAATACTATCTAAAATCAAATAAAGAGGCAAAGTAATGAAAGTATTAGGTTTAGACGTTGGTGAACGAACCATCGGAGTAGCTGTCTCGGATGCTCTACAATTCACCGCTCAAGGAATAGAGACTATAAAATGGGATGAAACAAATTATAATTCCGCTATACCACGATTAGAAGAAATTATTAAAGGGTATGAAATAAGTAAAATAGTCGTGGGACATCCTAAGAATATGAATAATACGATTGGAGATCGAGCCCAAGCCGCTGAGGAATTTGCTCGTTATATTGAAGGACATTTTAATATTCCAGTCGTGTTATGGGATGAGCGACTAACAACCATGGCTGCAGAAAGAATATTGTTAGAAGCTGATGTTAGTCGTAAGAAAAGAAAGAAAGTCATTGATAAAATGGCGGCAGTTATGATTTTACAAAGTTATTTAGATGCCGGTCATTAAATTTAGGAGGTAATTTTAAATGGACGAAAAAGAACGTATTATTATTCCGGATGAAAATGGTGAGGAGCATTTATTTGACATCCTCTTTACATTTGATGTTGATGAGACAGAGAAGTCATACTTAGTAGCTGTTCCTGCAGAGCAGGCAGAGGAAGAGGAACAGGAAGTCTTCGCCTTTCGATTTGAGGAAAATGACAACAACGAAGATGATTTAACGCTTTATCAAATTGAGACAGATGATGAATGGGATATGATTGAAGAAATGCTTGCTACTTTTACAGAGCAAGACGAAGAATAGATTTGAATAAAGGGAATAGCCCTTTTGCGGCTATTCCCTCTTTTTAAATGATTGTCATGATTTTATCATCTTAAAAAATATAGAAAAAAATAAAGAAATAATTTATAATATTACGGGTGTAGGGGGGATTAGACGATGAGTCCAAATTATTCTGATCTTAAGAATCAACGAGTAAAAGAAGCAAAAATCTCACGTAAAATAATCGTCGTTATACTAACGGTTATTATAATCACTATAGCTGCAGTTGGTTATAAAACATATACATATGTTTCAGATGGTTTAAGTCCTGTAGATCCAGATGACGACACAATTATTGAGGTGGAAATCCCCCTTGGATCAAGTGTTGACACAATTGGTGAAATATTAGAGGAAAATAACATTATCAATAATGCTACTATTTTTAAGTATTACTTGAAGTTCCAAAATGAAACAGACTTTCAAGCAGGAGAATATAAGCTAGCCAGTAATATGGAACTTAGTGAAATTGTAGAATCTCTAAAAACTGGAAAAATTTTGGTCGATCCTCTGTTTACTGTTACAATCCCAGAAGGTACAACGATTGAACAAATTGCGGAAATTTTGGAAGAAGAGACAGGGATTGATCAAGAGGAATTTTTAGATAAAATGAATGATGAAGAATTTATTCGCTCATTTATTGTCAAATATCCAGAACTCCTTAATGAAGATGAGATTTTACAAGAGGATATACGTTATCCATTAGAGGGGTACTTGTTTCCGGTCACATATCCATTTTATGAAGAGAATCCGAGCATAGAATATGTTGTTGATATAATGCTTGAACAAACGAATAATCGAATTATGACGTATCGTCAGGATATGATTGAACAAAATATGTCGATACATGAAGCGATTACGATGGCATCACTCATTGAAGAAGAGGCTGTTAGCGAAGAAGATCGTAACATGATTTCAGGAGTTTTCTTTAATCGTATGAATGCTTCTCCTGAAATGCCGCTTCAAACAGATCCGACCGTTTTATATGCACTAGGTGAACATAAAGAGAGAGTATTATACGAAGACTTAGAAGTGGATTCGCCTTATAACACTTACGAAAATACCGGATTACCAATTGGTCCAATCGCTAATTTCCGTGAGAATGCTTTACAAGCAGCTTTATATCCTGAAGAACATGATTATTTATATTTTGTGGCTGATTATGATGGCGAGGTTTATTATGCTGAAACGCTTGAAGAACATAATAAAAACATTCAAGAACACCGCCCACCACAAGATTAACGATAGGGAATGCGTCTGACTTGCGCATTCTCCTGTTTTTTATCATAAGAATTTGAGTCGATTAGCTGAGGTGTACAATGACATGACTAACACGAATAAAGACTATATCACTCGTCTATATCAAAACATTAATCAACTTCCTATTATTCAAGAGATGGAAGACTATGCTACAGAGCATTCAGTACCAATTATGGAGGTTGATGGAATTGAGCTGTTAAAGCAATTAATACGAATTCATAATCCAGATCATGTTCTTGAAATTGGGACAGCAATTGGGTACTCTGCTATTCAAATGGCTCTAACTCAACCAAACCTTAAGGTCACATCTATTGAAATAGATGAAAAACGTCATCAATTAGCTTTACACAACGTACATAAAGCGAATATGTTTGAACAAATTCATTTAGTATTAGAAGATGCATCACTTTTTTTAGACAAAATCGAAATAAATGATTATGATTTTGTTTTTATTGATGCGGCTAAAGGTCAATATAAGAATTATGTAGAAAAAATAACCCCATACTTAAAGAGTGGTTCAATCATTGTAATTGACAATGTTTTATTTAAAGGTTATGTTTCTAAAGAAGTACATGACGATCGAAAGCGACTCATGAAGCTCGGTGAGAAAATTGATCGTTTCAATCGTTGGTTAATGGATCATCCTCAATACGATACATCATTTGTTGAGACTGGGGATGGTGTAGCAATTGCAGTGAAGAGGTGACAGACATCGTGGTTAAGGATAAACCTATTATTATAGGTGTTGCAGGAGGAACTGGCTCAGGAAAAACAACTGTAACACGAGCTATTTGTGATCATTTTAAAAATACATCTGTATTAATGATGGAACAAGATTTTTATTATAAAGATCAATCGCATATGCCATTCGAGGATCGACTCAATACAAACTATGATCACCCACTAGCATTCGATAATGATTTGTTGGTTGAGCATTTAAATCAATTAAAGAACTGGGAAACAATTGAAAAACCAGTGTATAATTATGAAATGCACACTCGATCAGAAGAAACAATTACAGTCGAACCAAAAGAAGTTATCATTTTAGAAGGAATTTTGGTTCTCGAAGACGAAAAGTTACGTAATATGATGGATATAAAAGTGTTTGTTGATACAGATGCCGATATTCGTATCATTCGTCGGTTATTGAGAGATATTAATGAGCGAGGAAGAACCCTTGAATCGGTCATTAATCAATATATAAATGTTGTTCGCCCGATGCATCTACAATTTGTGGAACCAGCTAAGCGTTACGCTGATGTGATTATCCCAGAGGGTGGACAAAATCATGTTGCAATCGATTTATTGACGACTAAAATAGAAAGTATCATTAACAAGTACTAATCATAGATATAGACAAGACTAAATCTTATATATAAAAATGTAATCGTTAATATTCAAAGGAGTGTAAGAACTATGGCAGAAGAAAAAAGCTTTTACATGACAGAAGAAGGTAAGAAAAAATTAGAACAAGAATTAGAAGAATTAAAGACCGTTCGTCGTCCAGAGGTTGTTGAACGTATTAAGGTTGCCCGAAGCTTTGGTGACTTATCCGAGAACTCAGAATATGATGCAGCAAAGGACGAGCAAGCATTCGTAGAATCTAGAATTGCACAAGTGGAAAATATGATTCGCAACGCTGTTATTATTGAAAACGATGAAGAATCAAGTGATATTGTTCAACTTGGTAAGACAGTAAAATTCGTTGAATTACCTGATGGGGATGAAGAAGAATACCAGATCGTGGGTAGTGCTGAATCGGACCCATTTGAAGGTAGAATTTCAAATGATTCCCCAATGGCACAAAGCCTTCTAGGGAAAAAAGTAGGAGAACGTGTAACCGTTCAAACACCTGGTGGGGAAATTGATGTCGAAATTGTAGAAGTCTCATAATAATTACCCACTATGTCCTGCACAAACCTTGTGTAGGACTTACTAATATTTTAGTACAAAAAGGGGTGCCTAAGATGTCTTTTGATAATTATGATTCAAGGTCCGATCGATATGAAAAACGCCGAAAAAATACAAAACTCACGAACTTACTTATTGTGCTTGCCGTATTACTTTCAGCTTTTTTATTCGGGATGTTAGTATTTGGTGGTGGCGATGAAGAAGATGAGGTCCAACAAGATGAATCGGTAGAGCCTGAAAATGAACAAGAAGAATCGATCCAAGAGGACGATTCTGAATCGGAAACAAATCCTGAGGGTGATACGTCGGATGATTCATCAGAGGAAATGAATGAAGAAGAAACTGAAGAAGAAGATATGGAAGATGAAAATGAAGAACGAGAAACATCGCCAGGGGATGGTGAAGAAGTTAGAGAAGTCATTGAACAAGATTGGCAGCCGTATCCAACAGAACAAGAGGAACCACATACGATTGATTTAAATAATGGCTCTCAAGATCGACAAGAAATTGAGCAAGCTATTGCTCAAGCTGTACAAGTATCAAGAGATGATTTAGAATACTGGTGGTTAGAAAGCGGAGGCGTTCCTGATCAAGTTATTGGCTATGTTGAAGACAAGTCAAATCAAGAGTATTATCGTATTCCTCTAAAGTGGATTGAAAATGAAGGTTGGCAGCCTCAACGTGTAGACGTTTTATTTGAAAATTTAGGCCAACAAAAATTAGAAGGGCAATAAAACAACAAGGAAGAGATAAAGAGAGGGTATAATCATGAAATTTGGCATTATAGGAGCAATGGAACAAGAACTGGAATGGTTATTGTCTAAAATGACAGTAGAAAATGAAACAACGGTTGCGAATTGTAAGTTCTATGAAGGAACATTAGCAGGCCAGGACATTGTTTTACTACAATCTGGAATCGGAAAAGTAAATGCAGCACTATCAACCACCATTTTACATGAACGTTTTAAACCAGATTATGTGATTAATACGGGTTCTGCTGGTGGGACGGATCCTATTTTAAACGTTGGGGATGTGGTCATTGGAACGACAATTACACATCATGATGCAGACGCAACTGCATTTGGTTATCAGTATGGTCAAATCCCTCAAATGCCTGAGAATTATCAATCTGATGTAAAATTAATTGAAGATGCTAAATTAGCGACGAAAGAAATAAATGATCATGTTCAAGTAGTTGAAGGGATGATTGGTACAGGGGATTCTTTTATGTCAGATGAAGAACGCGTCAAACAGGTTGTCACACTTATTGATGGGTTAAAGGCATTAGAAATGGAGGCAGCTGCCATTGCGCAAGTCTGTTACCAGTATCAGACACCATTTCTCATTATAAGATCTATTTCAGATGTGGCTAATAAGGAATCTAATATATCTTTCGAGAAATTTTTAGAACGAGCTGCACGTAACAGTGCTGAGATGATAGTAGAAATATTAAAACGACAATAAATAGATAAGCAACTTATACTGCAAAGAGTATAAGTTGCTTTTTATTTGTCGTAATAAAGGTAGTATCCACCAAAAATAAGCAATAAAAGAAGTGCAACAATGAGTAAACTATAGGCTAAACTATTTGAATAGGGATAAACAGGATATGGTGCATAATAAGGAGAACCGTATTGGTAAGAAGGATCATAATACATTTAGGTTCACTCCATTCTTATCGACATTCTCATAGTATACTATATGCGAATGCCTTAAGTTTGGATAGATGTTAGCCTAAATATAGCATTATTCTTGCTGTTCCTTTTTTTGTTCATCCCGGTAAAAGGCGTGAAACATTTTCATAAGAGCTCTTTTTTCAATTCTAGATACATAACTTCGGGAAATTTTTAACTCTTTAGCTATTTCTCTTTGTGTAAGCTCATCTTGTTCGTTTAAACCATAACGTTTAACTATGACCTCTTTCTCTCGCTCATCCAATAGGTTAATGTAACGAAATACTTTGGCAATCTCCATGGAGGTTTGGATTTTTTCAACTAAATCAGGCTGATCGGATTTTAAGATATCAATCAGGCTAATTTCATTACCTTCTTTATCTTGCCCAATAGGGTCATGTAAAGACATATCCTTATTTGACTTTTTAGAAGTCCTTAAGTACATTAGTATTTCATTATCAATACATCTAGCAACATAAGTGGCTAGTTTTGTTCCTCGATTACTTGAAAAACTCTCAACGCCTTTGATTAATCCAATTGTTCCTATCGAAATTAGATCTTCCTGATCTTCCTTGTTGTTTTCGTATTTTTTGGCTATATGAGCTACTAGACGTAAATTATGTTCAATCAATTTATTTCTCGCCTCGACATCACCTTGCTCCCATCGTTTAAGATATTCCTCCTCCTCATCACGACTTAATGGTTGTGGGAAAGCGTTACCTTTTACATAAGAAGCAAAGAAGTAAAGATTTTCAAAAACAATAGACAAAATCTTAAATATTGTGTACATTGAACCAACCCCACATTAAAGATTATAGGTACCCGCCTATATTAAAATGTATGTTGGCGCTTTGGTTTAGTGCGTGTACACATAGAAAAAGTCGACCCGATTTTATGGGTCGACTCGATTAAATCTTAGCTTTATGTTCTTCTTGATCACGTGCCAATTCATCCCTCACACTGTGCTCCCATAATTTCACGCCAGTTTGGTGTGCAGCACGCGAAATCATATGAGCACTTACAGGAGCTGTGATTAGGATAAAGATAATTCCAAGGATCAGCTTTCCGCTAATGATTCCATTTTCAAAATATAAAAATAAGAAAGCACCTAAGAGGACACCAGCTACTCCAAGCGTTGCAGCTTTTGTTGCTGCATGTAATCGTGTATATATATCAGGAAATCTTAATATACCAATTGAACCTGAAATAACAAAAAAGGTGCCGCATAATAATAAAAGACTAATGATTATTTTGTTCAATGATAACACCCTTTTCAATAAATTTCGCAATAGCTATAGTACCAATAAACAGTAATATACCAATTAACAGAACAACATCGTTTAATTTATCGGTGACTAATTGTATTGCTACAAGTCCAGTAATGGCCATCATGTTAACCCCAATTGTATCAATGGCAACAGCTCGGTCAGCATTTGAGGGACCTTTAAATGTTCTAATTAACAATAGTAGAACCGATATGGTAAGAGTTACAAAGCAAATGATCAAAACAACATTTAGCATTTGTTCTCCGAATTGCTCTAATTGATCTTGCATTATCTAGTCACCTCCATGATGGCGCGTTCAAATGAGTTTTTAATTTCATTAATTTCTTCTTCGACATCTGGCATATCCATAGCATGAATATAAATCGTTGTATAATCTTCTGAAACAGATACTGACAATGTTCCAGGAGTTAATGAAATTAAATTAGCTAATAATGTAATCTCCCAATTACTTTTTAATTCTGTTGGTAATGCAAAGATTCCAGGTTGAACATCTAATTTTGGTTGATAAGCAAGTTTAACAATGTTCCAAGTTGATAGGATCAATTCCTTGATAAAAAGTATGATTAGACTGAGAATCTTCCATGCACGTTCAAGATAATAAGCATCTGGTACAAAACGCCTTAGGAAAAATAGTAGTGCCATACCGATTAAGTACCCTGTGAAAAAGGTTAGAAAGTTATAAGACTCATTTAAAAACATCCATAAACCAGCAATGAGGATGTTTAGTATAATTTGTAGCGTCATTTATGATCACCCCTTTAGTACGGCAGAGATATATTCTGTACGGTCTAATAAATAGGTAGAAATCGTGTCGACATAAGGTAATACATATTCTGCACCAACACCTAAGAAAATAGAAATGGCTAGTAGAAAAACTGCAGGAATAGTTAATGCATGAACTTTACGATTGTCGTTTGTCATGCCTTCCATTTTTTCGCCCCAAAACCCTCGAATAAAAATACGAATCATAGATAATAGGATTAAGAGGCTGGATAATAAGGCTACAATCGTTAATAAGAAATATTCTTGACTAAGTGCTCCTCTTAAGAGAAGTAACTTACCAATAAAACCACTGAACGGTGGAACTCCCGCTAAAACGATGGTACCTAAGAAGAATAACCATCCTAGAAGTGGGAACCGTTGAATGACTCCGCTCATTTTCGATAAATCCTTTGTACCTGCTGCGACAACTAAGGCCCCAATTAGAAAGAATAAGGCTGCTTTAACAACCATATCATGCATTAAATAATAGACTGACCCTGCTAAACCATCTTCAGAATATAACCCAATGCCCATTAAGATGAAGCCGATTGCTGGAATGATATTATATGTCACGATTAATTTTACATTATTAGTCGATAAAGCACCGATGACACCAAACAACATCGTAAAAATCGCTAACCAAATAAAAAGTTGTTGGTGAGTAAACGCTGTATCATGTACAAAAATAAGTGTATAAACCCGGAAAATAGAGTAAATACCGATCTTGGTCAATAAAGCACCAAACAAAGCAGAAATAACAGGGTTTGGTACGACATACGAATTTGGTAACCAATAATACAGTGGAAATATAGCGGCCTTAACTGCAAAAACGAAGAATAGTAAGACCCCGATCCCAGTTATAATCCCTTGTTGTTCGGCAGGAATTGCCTCTACCCGTTCAGCAATATGCGCCATATTGACGGTGCCGACAAGAGAATAAATAAACGCAATTGTTGTTACAAACAACATTGATGAAAATAAATTAACAAGTACATATTTTAAAGACTCTCTTAATTGTGCTTTACCGTTCCCTAATACGATTAATCCATAAGAAGCCATTAATAGTACTTCAAAGAAAACGAATAAGTTAAATAGGTCACCTGTTAGAAACGCACCAGAAACACCAGATATTAAAAGAAAGTAGAACGTATAGAAGTAAAACTTCTCTTGTTGATCGGACAACGAGTGTGGTGCATAAAATACAGCTGCTGTTGCGATAATGTACGTCGTTAGTACAAGGAGAATAGATAGGTAGTCAGCAACAATGGATATTCCAAAAGGTGCATCCCATCCACCACCTTGTGTCACAATCACGCCATTATGATAAACCAACCAAGCTATGTATCCGACAATGATTAAAAATATTACCATTAGTGCTTGAGAGAGTTTTCGTACAATATTCAGTTTTGATGGTATAAATGCAACAATGACACTTGCTAGTAAGGGTAATATGATTGGAAGTATAGCTAAGTTATTCATTATTCAGACCTCGCAATTTCTCCATATTGTCTGTGTTGTTAAGTTTGTAAGTTCTATATGCCAGAACTAATAAGAAACTCGTAACACCAAAACTTATAACAATGGAAGTTAAAATTAAAGCTTGAGGTAAGGGGTCTGCATAATTAGAGACCCCATAGTCCTCAACAGGAGGAGCGCCACGTTTTAACTTACCCATTGTAAGGATAAATAGGTGAGCTCCATGTGATATTAATGCTGTACCAATTATGATTCTTAAAAATTGTTTTTGTAATAAATTATATACCCCTGTTGTAAAGAGGATGGATGCTAAAACAATCATGATAATTTCCATATTATTTCGCCCCCTTATCTTGGCGAAGTTTGATCATAGCAAAAATTCCTAATGCGGCACCAAATAGTACGGCCACTTCAAATAATGTATCAATTCCACGGAAATCCACTAAAATGACGTTTACGGCATTATGGCCACCGCCAAGTTCATACGTATTTTCCATGAAGAAGTTTGAAATCGTATCAGCAAAACGACTATTGTAAGCAGTTACGCCAATAACTAACATAAGTACACCATAACCAATCGACACTAATACGTTGGTCCCTTTGTGTACGATTGAATTATTGTTCGTTGTTAAGTTAGGTAAGTGGTAGAAACATAACAAGAATAGCACGACGGTTACAGTTTCTATAATAAGTTGAGTTAGTGCTAAGTCAGGCGCACTGTACATGACAAATAGAATGGCTAGACCGTATCCGACGACTCCTAGAATTAAAATGGCAGCTATTCTATTTCTAGCAACAGTTGTCCCTATCGCTGCAATAGCCATGATAGAAGCTACTATGACTTCTGGTGCGGTGATAGGTGCTAAATCCTGCACCTCAAAATTAAATCCATCTGAAATTAAGATTGCTCCAGCTGTAATCGTAATAATCGCTGTTAAGATCAGAATCATGTACAAACGTAAAGAACCTGTCATATAAGCTGTTGTGATTCGGTTTGAAACAGATTCAATTTTTTCGACCATCCAATCATAAACACGGTTAAAATTAAATCTTCCTGGAATGACTCGATAAATGTGGTGCCACTTATTTTTAGTTAAATAAAGTAAAATACCTGCGGCAACTACAATTAATGACATTTGAAAAGCAGGACTGTCCCAACCGTGCCAAAATTTAATATCCTTTGCGACCTCATCTCCATAAACGGCATCAGCTGAATGGGTAATAAGGGCTTGGTTGAACATGTTCGGGAATAACCCGATGACCATAACACCAATAACTAAAAGCATTGGGGGAACTAACATCATGAATGGCGCTTCATGAGGCTTTTTAGGTAGCTCCGATTCCTTATATTCACCCCTAAACGTTCCGAAAAATAGGTACATGGAATAAACGAAGGTAAAGATACTTCCGACTACAGCAATAATAGGTATAGCGGTGATTAAGCTTTCGATAAATGCACCTGAATAACCACCTAAATCGAGTGCTGACTCAAAGAACATTTCCTTACTGTAGAATCCATTTAAGAATGGTAATGGAACACCTGCCATCGAAAATGTACCGAAGATCGCAAGGGTAGCTGAGATTGGCATGAATGTCATTAAGCCGCCTAACTTACGAATATCACGCGAGCCAGTTTCATGGTCAACTATTCCAGCTACCATAAAGAGACTACCTTTAAACGTCGCATGATTTAAAATATGGAAAACAGCTGCAAACACAGCATATGACGTACCAAATCCTAGCATGGCCATAATCATTCCTAATTGACTGATGGTTGAAAATGCTAGACTACCTTTTAAATCAGTCTGTCTAACAGCCATATACGACGCCCATGCCAGCGTTACAAGACCGAAAATACTTAAAATGATAAAGAATAATGGTACTTCTGAGAAAATAGGTGAAAAACGAGCCATTAAATAAATTCCCGCTTTAACCATGGTGGCAGAGTGTAAATAAGCACTCACTGGTGTTGGAGCTTCCATTGCATCTGGTAGCCAAATATGGAATGGAAATTGAGCAGATTTTGTAAATGCTCCTAGTAATAAAAAGATTAGAATGAATAAGAAATAATCGCTGTTTACGATTAAATCTGCTTGCTCGATCATTCCTCTAATACTTGTTGTTCCAGTTTCAATTGTCAGTAGGATGACCCCACCTAATAAACTAAAACCACCTAATACGGTAATAAGCATTGATTTTAAAGCACCATAACGAGATTTTTCACGGTAGTGCCAGTAACCAATTAAAAGAAATGAAGATAAAGAAGTGAATTCCCAAAAAGTATATAGAACAAAGACATTATCGGATAGTACGACACCTAACATTGAGGACATAAATATGTATAGGTACGTATAGAAATGCCCTAATTGTTCTTCTTTGTTTAAGTAGTAAATGGAATATAAAACAACTAAAGTTCCTATCCCACTGATTAATAAGGCAAATAATAGACTAAGTCCATCTAAATAAAAATCCAAAGCAATGTTTAAAGATGGGATCCAGTCGATTGTCTGCCTGGCCGTTTCAAAATCTGATCCTACAAATTGTAAGAAGTATATAAAGATTAATAATGGAACAGGTAGGATTAACCAGCCGGTGTGAACTTTATGTTTTATCCTACTTAAGAAAGGTATTATGATTGCAAAGATGAGTGGTGCAAATACGGCATAAACCATATGTATGTATTCCATCCTTTCACTATATGTATCTATCTCTAAACGTACAGTAATATTATAACGATTTTCAATCCTTAATGAAAAGAAAAACCCCCCTTATTTCAAATTATAAAAAAACTGACACATTTTCATGTGCCAGTTTTCACGCTATCTTCATATTTATATGTTTTATTATTGGGTAGTTTATGAGGACTCTTTTAAATATTGATATAAGCCTCGTCTAATAAGCTCCTCCTCGATCAATTTTATGAAGTCGTGATTTAATTCTAGTTTACGTGCTTTTTTGTACGATTCTACTAACAATTGATCAGATAATTGTTCCATAATCGCCCTCGCCGAACCGGCTTGCACCTCCTTGAAAGTCGTCCACCTTGTAACAGTTATTATCCTACCATTAAACAAAATTTTGGACAACTTAATAAAGCTGTTGATAACTTGTGTATAAACTGTTCATATTTACCGAAGATAACCTTAAGAATATTGTTAAATAGCTGTGTATAATGTTGATAATTTTATCCACAAGTTGAATTTTGGAGTTATTTGTCGAACGATTTTTGGCATATTGTAATCATTATGTACTAGAAAAAATTACATATTAGCAAAATTTTCTTTGAAACATGAGGTTGAATTGTATATGATGAAGGTTAGTTAAAGATTAGTTGAGGTGAATGTCGTTGTTAAAACTGTTTTTACCAGATGACCATGTACAAACAGTGTTAGAAATTACTCCAGAATTTTTAAATGAAAAAGGAATTAAAGGCGTTATTACTGATTTAGATAATACATTAGTAGCTTGGAATCAGCCGGAGGCGACTCCTGAAGTGATTGAATGGTTTCGACAACTCAGAAGTGAAGGAATCCAAGTGACGATTATTTCGAATAACACAGAAGATCGAGTTTCATTTTTTTCAAAACCTTTAGATATTCCATTTATATCAAAAGCGAAAAAGCCGATGCAAACAGCTTTTAATCGTGCTAAAACTGAAATGAATTTACCTGATGAAAAGATTGTTGTCGTTGGAGATCAGTTGTTGACGGATGTTTTTGGTGGGAATCGCGCTAATTTACATACGGTTTTAGTTGTCCCTGTTGTTCATACAGATGGATTTTTTACGCGATTTAATCGAAAAATCGAGCGCCGTCTACTACAATATTTTAAGAAGACAGGTAAATTAAATTGGGAGGATAAATAATGGAAGAGTTGTATTGTCAGGGCTGTGGTGCAAAAATTCAAACTGAAGATGAAAATAAAGTAGGGTATGCACCAAAATCAGCTTTGCAACGTGAAGAAATCGTGTGTAAGCGTTGTTTTCGTTTGAAGCATTACAATGAAGTTCAAGATGTGGATATGACAGCCGATGATTTCTTAAATATGTTACATGACATAGGTCAAAGAGATGGTTTGATTGTAAAAGTCGTGGATTTATTTGATGTTCATGGTAGTTTTATACAAGGTTTAAATAATTTTGTAGGTCATAATCCTATAGTCCTGGTAGGAAATAAGGTCGATTTATTACCTAAATCGACAAATTTAAACAAAGTTAAAAATTGGATGAGACGTGTAGCAAAAGACTTTGGATTGCAGGTTAAGGAAGTCTTTTTAGTAAGTGCTGTCGATGGAAGTGGAATGGATGAAACAGCTTTCGAACTCGAACGTCTAAGAGAAGGAAAAGATATATTTGTTGTAGGAAGTACAAATGTTGGAAAATCAACGTTAATTAATTATTTCATTCAAAATTCTACAGATGAAAAAGATGTCATCACAACATCTTATTTTCCGGGTACGACGTTAGGGTTTATTGAAATCCCATTGGATGATCGATCAGACATGATTGATACACCAGGAATAATTAATCATCACCAAATGTCACATTATTTATCGAAAAATGATTTGAAGATTGTTACACCTAAGAAAGAAATTAAACCGAAAGTTTTCCAATTAAATCAAGGTCAAACGTTATTTATCGGAGGTTTGGCGAGATTTGATATTGAACAAGCTTCAGAAAAAATTGGATATGTTTGCTATTTTTCTAACGACTTAAGTATTCATCGAACTAAACAAGAGAAAGCGGATCAATTATACAAGGAACATCTTGGGGAATTGTTATCTCCTCCAACCAATGACACGCTAAATAATTGGCCAGAGCTTGTGAAGGAAACATTTAGGATTACATCTAATAATAAAACAGATGTTGTATTTTCTGGCCTTGGCTGGATTACAGTACCAAAAGGCGGTGTCACAATCTCGGCATATGTTCCAAAAGGAGTTCGTGTGATTATTCGCGAGGCTATTATTTAGGGGGATTATACGTGTATCACTTTGGATTAGTTGGTCATCCGGTCAATCATTCTCAATCACCTAGCATTCATCAAGAATTTCTAAAATTCATCAATGTTGAGGGCACTTATGAATTATATGACGTTAAAGAGGATGAACTAGAGGCTTTGATTAGGGATTTAAAGCGATCAGGGATTGACGGATTCAATGTGACGGTTCCTTACAAAGAAAAGGTTATTCCTTACTTAGACCATCTTGATGAACAAGCTAAAAAATTAAAATCAGTTAACACGATTAAAAGAAACGGAAATCAACTTATCGGGTATAATACAGATGGAGTGGGTTTTTGTGAATCGTTAAAACAAGCATCCCCCTCCTTTTATGAACAATTAAATAAAAAATCCGTGTTATTACTGGGAGCAGGCGGAGCAGCTAAAGGGATTTATTATAGCTTACAAACAAGAGACCCGCTACGATTAGATGTGGCAAATCGTACCCAACTTAAAGCTCAAGAAATTACATCATCATATACTAATAGTTGTTCTTTAACACTTCAAGAGGCAGAACGATATTTAAATCAATATGACTTAGTGATTCAAACAACAACTGTGGGTATGGTACCGAATGAATCTGAACAAATCATATCACTACACAATTTAGCAAAAGATACAATTGTTTGTGATATTGTTTATAAACCTATGTGGACTCGTTTTTTAGTTGATGGTCAAAAACAAGGTGGCCAATTACTATTTGGTGAAGAAATGCTTTGGCATCAAGCAGCAAAAGCTTTTAAAATATGGACTGGCTATTCAGTTGAAAAGTCCATTAAAACTAACATAGAAGGGCGTGCATAATTTGTTAACAGGCAAGCAAAAGCGTTTTTTAAGAAAAGAAGCGCATTACCTAAATCCAATCTTCCAAGTAGGAAAAGATGGGGTCAATGAGAATATGATTCATCAAATTGAAGATGCATTAGAAAAAAGAGAACTGATTAAAGTCAGTATACTTCAAAATTGCTTTGAAGATAAACATTCGGTCGCAGAACAGTTAGTTGAAGGAGCTGGAGCTGAATTGGTCCAGATTATTGGTAATATCATTGTCCTGTATAAAGAGTCAGAAGAAAACAAGACTTTAGAGTTACCATAAAAGGGTGCATGACATGAAAAAAATAGGTTTATTCGGTGGCACATTTGATCCGCCACATATTGGTCACTTAAAGCTGGCAAAATCGGTTCTTCAAACATTAGAGTTAGATGAAATCTGGTTTATTCCTACCTATGAACCACCGCATAAAAGTGATGCAATAGCTAAACCAGAACAACGACTCGATATGTTGAATCTCATGTTAGAAGAAGAACCTAATTTTAAAATATCAACGATTGAATATGAAATAAAAGGAAAGTCTTATACGTATGAAACGGTTAAACATTTAAGGAAACAATACCCTCAAACGTTCTTTTATTTTATTATTGGTGGGGATATGATTGAGGATCTCCCGAAATGGTATAACATTGAAGAATTAAAAAGAATGGTTCAGTTTGTAGGTGTCAATCGAAAAGGGTATTCTGAATACAATTATCGAGATGTTTTAATGGTTAATATGGAAGAAGTACCGGTTTCCTCAACCGCTATTAGAGAAGATTTAAAAAATAGAAAAGAGCCTCAAGGGCTTACTAAAGATGTTTTACATTATATAAGGGAGAATGGACTTTATGAAAATTGAAGAGGCATTAGCTGAATCTAAAAAAGTACTGACTCAAAAGCGTTATGAACACGTTGAACGAGTGACAGATACAGCTATATACCTTGCTCAAAAGTTCAATGGAGATGAATATAAAGTCGGTCTAGCTGCAGCACTGCATGATTATGCCAAAGATATGAAACCTGAATTATTAAAACATTGGATCATCCAGGATGTAGGCTTACCAAAGGATTTATTACATTATCATTTAGAGCTTTGGCATGGTCCAGTTGGTGCAAAAATGGCACACCATTTTTTTAGAATTGATGATGAAGAAGTATTAGAGGCCATTCGTTACCATACGACAGGTAAGCAGCATATGGGCTTAACAGAAAAGCTTGTTTTTGTAGCTGATTATATTGAACCTGGCAGGGATTTTCCAGCAGTAAAAGAAGCTCGAAAAATTGCTGAAGAAGATTTAGATTTGGCTTGTCATTATGCTTTAGAAAATTCAATACAATTTTTAATTAGTAAAAAGCAGCCAATCTACCCCGATACATTTATCGCTTATAATGATTTTACTAAGAAATTGTCAAATTAAGTACTGGAGGTTAATCTATGGATAGTGAACAGTTATTAGAAATTGCAGCAAAAGCATGTGACGATAAACGCGCTGAAAATATAGTAGCTTTAGACATGAGAGAAGTATCCTTAATTGCAGATTATTTCTTAATTTGTCATGGTACCAATGAACGTCAAGTTGATGCTATAAGTAAAGGTATAAAAGATGCTGTAGAAGAATTCGGATATCAAGTTAAGAAAATTGAAGGTCGAGATCAATCCCGATGGGTGCTAGTTGATCTAGAACATGTTGTCGTTCATATTTTCCATAAAGATGAGCGAGATTATTATAATTTAGAAAAATTATGGGGCGATGCCAATCGCATTCAATTAACTCTTTAATTAGGTGTTGCTAAATGTATAAGAAAATGGCAGACGTATATGATGATCTTATGAATGATGCCCCTTATGATGAATGGCTTCACTTCATCAATTTTTTAACACCAACATCTAACATAAAAATACTTGACATGGGATGTGGAACTGGAGAAATAGCCATTAGGTTGGGAAATCAAGGGTATGAAGTTAAAGCTTTTGACCTGTCCGAAGACATGATAAAAGTAGCCGCATCAAAAGTGAGAAGTCAGAGTGTGACTTTCTTTCAAAATGATATTAGAACATTTAATCTAAACGAAACTTTCGATTTAATCATTAGTTTTTGCGATGTAATCAATTACGTTACGAATAAAAACGAACTAATGGATGTTTTTTCTCGGGCTTATCAACATTTAGATGAACGTGGAGTCTTTAGTTTTGATGTTCATAGTGAATCGTATATAGATTGGTTAGTTGAACAAGAGATCTTCTCAGCTATTGAAAATGATGTGAGTTATGTATGGTTTACAGAACCTGGAAGTCAAGCTGGTAGTATCGAACATGATTTAACGTTTTTTGTTAAACAAGAAAATGGTTTATACAAAAGACATGATGAACGTCACCATCAACGAACATTTGCAATCAGTGAATATGTTGATATGTTAAAGGAAGCGGGTTTTAATAAGATAAAAACCTATTACGATTTTTCTCAGAAAGAAATAACATCAACTGAAGAATCTCATGATGTTGATCGTGTATTTTTTGTTTGTCATAAAGAATAAAAGCTGGTGATTTTTCATTTTCACCAGCTTTTTTACTTGAAATTTTTTTAATTTTAAATAAAATATTATTCATAAACATCTTTAAGGATTCATTTCATTAACTAAATGATCAATGTGTTCTTTCTCTGTATAAAATTTATCATGCGTGGCGTCAAAAACATGGTCAAATACATTGATAAATGAATCTTCTAAAGCCACCATACCTTCCCCGGTTATACCACCTTTTACCATTACTTTTTCTTTTAGTGAGGAGAAGTCATAAATGTTTTCCTTGAATAATTTACCATAACCAATAACCATCTGCTCAACCAATGTAGTCGCTTGTTCTTTTGGTAAACCAGTTTTCCGAATGGCTGATTGAATCATTTCTTCCAGTATATAACTTAAGAACGCGGGGCCACAAGATACAATATCAGAAGCGATCCTTACGTGTTCTTCTTCAACTTCTACTGGCGTGGAAAAATGTTTACATGTCTGAAGGATGATTTCCTTTTTATCTGATTTAATGTGTTGCGGGAATGTAAGTAATGTTACTCCACTTAATGCCCTGTTTGTTATACTTGGAATCATTCTTGCCACTGTACAAGGTAATATACTTTCTAAATGTTCAACTGACACAGAACTCGTAATGGATACAATAGTTTGTTCTTCAGATACCTCATCTTTTAATTTAGTTGCAATTTCAATGATTTCCTTCGGCTTCGCGCATAAAAAAATGATATCACATTCACTTACAATTGAATCTACCGTTTGAACGACGTGTACATTTTGGTATTGGCGTTTTAAAGCATATGCTTTCATAAAAGTCCTATTATATAAATAGAGATCGTGCTGATCAACTGCATGACTGGAGGTAAGGGCATGTAATAACACCTGGCCCATGTTTCCTGTACCGATTATTCCCCACTTCATGATTAACCCCCCTTTGTGAACAAATCGAACCTAAATACTAACTCATCAATATGTATATGAAAGAAGGTTTAAATCATGCCAATTAATAAGTTTTGGTATATTATTCCTGTTGCTGTGGTATTACTGGTTATTTGGTTTTGGTCGAGTGAAAAAGATGATGGGCTGATTGAAGAAGTTGACGAAATCGAAAGTTCCGAACTAAATCAGTCAGACTCAGATCAAAGAAATGAAACTTCAAACGTCATAATGGTTGATGTAAAGGGAGAAGTTGAAAGGCCTGGTGTATACGAAATGAGGGAAGGTCAGCGCGTCATTGATGTAATTGAGCAAGCAGGTGGTTTAACGTCAAGTGCTGATCAAACTAGCGTAAATTTAGCTATGTTACTAGCAGATGAAATGGTTATTTACGTGGCTACAATCAACGATCAACAGCCTCAACAAGTAGAGACGATGAACGAATCAAACAAAATAAGAATCAATGTGGCAGATATTGATGAATTAACCCAAATTCCGGGTATAGGTGAGCAAAAAGCGAAGGCGATTATTCAATATAGAGAGGAACATGGATATTTTAATTCAGCAGAAGATTTATTAAACATTAGTGGGATAGGGAAAAAAACTTTAGAAAGAATACAAGAATTTATTATGGTACCTTAGAAGATATCATTTATAATGGTATTTAAAAGTGTAAATAGGAGGGCGTTTCATGGAACGAATATCTTGGGATCAATATTTTATGTCACAGAGCCATTTATTAGCGCTTAGAAGTACATGTGAACGTTTATCTGTAGGGGCTACAATTGTTCGAGATAAACGAGTGATTGCGGGGGGATACAACGGAAGTGTTTCAGGCAGTGTTCATTGCATAGATGAAGGTTGTAAAGTCATAGATGGGCATTGTGTTAGAACCATTCATGCTGAAGAAAATGCAATTTTGCAATGTGCTAAATTCGGTGTACCTACTGAAGGTGCTGAAATATATGTCACACATTTTCCGTGTCTAAATTGTACTAAGACCATTATTCAAAGCGGGATTAAAAAGATTTATTATGCTCATGATTATAAAAATCACGCCTATGCTCTTGAATTACTTGAAGAAGCAGAGGTGGAAGTTGAACAAGTGGAATTAGATTATTTACATATTGATACAAATACGAAAGACAAGCTTTATTTTATCTCACAATTGCTTCAAAAATTAGAAGAGAACGGAACGAATCATGAAGAATTAAAACAATTAACACAAGAGGCCAATCGGTTATTTAGTAACGTGGAATAATGAAAGGCAATTGGTTTATTTTGAGCCTAACCTTTATGTTAGGCTACCTTCCTTTAGGTGTAGGGGTATTAATGTTTACTCTTTTATGTTTGGTTTGGAAAAAGAAAGTTATTAATAACCCCTACCTCTTCCTAATGGCTTCGTTCAGTTTTCTTCTTTCCTTAATCATTTCTCCAAATTTAGACTATGCAGTAGAGGATTATGGTTATTATGAAGGGGCGGTAAAGGTCATTTCCGATCCTGAAATTGATGGAGAGCAACTTAAATTTATTGGCCAAATGGAGCGCCAAAAAGTTTATTTTTATTCAAACGAACCTAATGTAAACCCTCATCACGGATCGTCGTGTATAGTCAAAAGTTATATTCAAACTCCTAATGCAGCCACGAACCCTGGACAATTTAATTATCAACAATACTTAGCTAATCAAGGTATTTTATATGTCAGTTTTGACACTGAAATATTGAAATGCCAAGGTCGTTCATTCCTATCACATTTTTTTGAATGGCGTTATGTGATTCAACAGAATATAATCAATCAAATTTCAGAACAAAGTTATGCGTGGATTAATGCGTTATTATTCGGTCAAAGAGAAGGTCTTCCTAATGATATCATTAAATCTTTTCAATATTGGGGTCTTTCTCATCTGTTAGCGATCTCCGGGTTACATGTTGGTATATTTTTAGGGCTTTGTTATGTGGTTTTGTCCAAATGGACACGACTTACCATTGAACAATCAAAATGGTTAATATTAGTCATAATTCCTATTTATATCATTATCGCTGGCGCTCAACCACCCGTTTTGCGAGCAGGATTAATGGCCATATTTGTCATAGTATTAAGCTTTATGAAACAATCAAAACTAGATGTCACCGACATATTATCGATTGTTTTTATGGTATTGCTTATAGTAGACCCTTATTTAATGTACCAATTATCTTTTCAATTTTCTTTTGCTGTTACATTTGCATTGATTTTATCAAGAAAGCTTCTGAAAAATGGTTCTTGGTTGATGATCTCATTAAAAGTAAGCCTCATTAGTCAACTCGTTATCCTTCCACTACAGTTTTATTATTTTTATTTCACAAATGTGCTTTCGTTTGCTATGAACTTAATATATGTACCTTATTTTTCAATACTTGTACTTCCGTTTTTGTTATCCATTACTCTTAGTGTGTTCATTTTCCCTGATAAGGTTGTAGCCTTTTTAGATTATGCTTTTATTATGATTCATGAAAAAATGATGAAGGTTATTTTATTGATTGGAGAACCAAGCTTTGCGCAGTGGGTAGTTGGGCAACCAAACTTAGTAATCATGGTGGTTTACGGCATACTCTTTCTGTGGTTTATGTATAGTTGGGAAGCAGGGTATTTAAAAAGAGCTGGAGTTATCTCAATATTGATGGTTGGATTATGGTATATCCAATTAGGGAGCCATTATATAGATAAAAGCTTAAAAATTACGGTTTTAGACGTCGGCCAAGCCGAGTCGATTGTTATAGAATTGCCTAATCGAAGTGGCATTTATGTTGTAGATGTCGGTGAAGAAATTCGTTTTAATTCAGGTCATGAACATAAAAATTTCAACGATATCATAAAACCTTATTTATGGTCTAAAGGAATCTCGAGAATAGATGGAATCATAATTAGTCATTATGACACCGACCATGCTGGATCTTTAAAACAAATAATTAATCACTTTCAACCCAAACTTATAATCAGTCACCCATTTCAATCGCTCGAACTTTCTAAACTCGTCACTATACAAGAAGGGATGCAAATTTCACATGGCGATGTTCAAATGAAGTTTTTATCACCAAACTTTGATGATGAGAATCACGATGAAAATAATCGTTCATTAGTCTTCATTCTGAAATATGATGATTTTGATATGTTGTTTACAGGTGATATTACAAATGAAATCGAAGAACGAATTGCCCAAAAGTATCGATTAGACCTTGATGTGTTAAAAGTAGCTCATCATGGTAGTAATACGTCAACTAGTGAAACTCTTCTTAAAGAAACAAACCCTCATATGGCTATAATATCTGTAGGAGATCAGAATCGTTATGGTCATCCTGATCCAGAAGTATTAGAACGATTAACTAATGAAGGTATTCGAATATTGAGGACAGATGAGGATGGTTCTATTTCAATAAAATATGTGGATGGACATAGCACATTAAAGAGGTTTAATCCATAACTTATATTAGAGTATTAAAAAAGACTGTATCTTTATTGATACAGTCTCTTTAATTTCGTTGTCACTCTTATCTCTTTATTAAGAACCAACCACTTTGAAAATTGTTCCAATAAAGAAAATGACGAAGAAGAAAATGAATGACAAACTGAAACCTTTGATGGAATCGACAACATCATTATTTTTGGATTGTACATCTTTTTCAAATTCGTTCACGAATATCCCTCCTACGCTACATTTTAGTATAATTCATCTGCTTTAAAAAATCTATCACTTTTTATTCATTTCAAAAATCTGTAGAAATTTAATGAACTGTTAAGAGTTAACAGCAATATTATAGCTTATTACGCACAAAATAACTATACAACAAACGCCGCTAAAAATAAAAATTCCCGGGATTTTATTTTTGGCGTTTATATAGATATTGGGGGGAACGGAATTTGTTCCCCTCTTTATATGTTGAAAATTCACTTGTCATCTGTACGCCTTCATTATACGATTAAAATGGCATAGAAAGGTGTGGAATGAGATGCATGCACAAGAATTTATTCAGAGTAAATCCCATCAACTGGTTCCTATTTATGTATTATATGGAGAGGAATCCTACTTTATACAAGAAGTCAAAAAGCGAATCGAAAACCAAATTAAAAAACAAGACCCTGAATTTGATCGAAATACATATGACATGGAAACCTTACCAATACAAGAAGCCATTCATGACGCGGAGACATTTCCGTTCTTTAGTGAACATAAATTAGTTGAAGTTCAACGTGCTTATTTTTTGACTGGACAAAAAGTAAAGAGTGACATTGAACATCAAATAGACGTATTAGAAGAGTTTGCGCATAATCCAGTTGAGTTTACGACGTTAATAATCGTTGTTCCTTATGAAAAGATGGACCAGCGTAAAAAAATTGTAAAAACGTTAAAGAATTGTGCAACTTTTATTGAGTGTAGTTCGCCTAAAGCTTATGAAATGGGACAAGTTATCAGGAATCTTGCGGAAAGTAAAGGAATGAGCCTTAGTGAAGAACTTATTGAACTAATTGCAGAACGAGTTGGCGAGCATATTGAAGCTGTTCAGCATGAGTTAGACAAATTAAATCTGTATTTCAACGATCAACCGATTTCATTGGAAGAAGCAAAAGAAATTATATCAATCCACGCTAAGGCGAATACATTTAATTTAATTGATCATTTAGTGGAATTTAAAGTGGGGCCAGCTATACAATTATTAAAAGAATTGAAAAAGCAAAACGAAGAACCAATTGGATTATTAGCACTCATTAGTTCACAAATTAGAATTATTCTACAAGTAAAATTGCTAAAACAAAAAGGGTATCAACAGCAACAAATAGCAAAACAACTTCAGGTTCACCCTTACGCAGTTAAAATGGCATTAAAAAGAGAGAGACGTTTTACAGATCGTGGCTTAAAAGATATGTTAATGGAAGCGGCGATAACAGATGAGAAAATGAAAACAGGAAAAATTGAACAATGGTTAGCTCTTGAATTGTTTTTACAGAGAGTTGTCCAACGTTTAAAAGAGGTAAGTTAAATTTAAAAGTATTAAAAAATCCATTTCTTTATGAAATGGATTTTTTAATATGTTCTTTATTAGTTAGCTAATTGATTAACTTTTGTCATTAATGAGCTCTTCTTACGGTCACCATTATTTCTGTGAATGATGCCTTTTTGTACGGCTTTATCAATTTTGCTAACAGCATTTGTTAACGCTTCTTTAGCTGCATCAGCATTTTTTTCATGGACAGCTGTTTCTACACTTTTAATTGCTGAACGCATGTCTGATTTTACTGATTGATTGCGCATACGAGCATCGTAGTTTACGCGGATACGCTTAGTAGCTTGTTTCGTATTTGCCACTTTCTTCACCTCCTGATGAAAATGTCCCGTTATCAAATTTTCTTTATGATGGACAAAAGTCATTTTACCAAAGCCACCATAAGTTTTCAATAGTTTGCTGTTAAGATATTTCGCTTGTCATGAATTTGGTTTATACTATTCGTTTATTTTGCAATACTTCGGTAACAATAAAATTGATAGGAGGGATCATATGGTACAAAAAGAATTTAGACCCAGAACGGATTTAGCCGTGGAAGCTAAAGAGATGTTTGTTGAACAAAACCCAGAGAAAAAGCATGAATTAGACGGAATTATTATTAAAGAGTACCAAGAAGGTAAATACAAATTAACCCGAGTAGAGATAGACGAACAAGGATCAGAACGAGTTGGAAAAAAACCGGGTAATTATGTAACGGTTGAAGCGCAAGAATTAAGGAATATGCACCCAGAGTTCGGAAGACAATCCTCAACTATATTATCTAAAGAAATCAAACGGTTGATGGACGAACACAATATACCTGATGACGCTAAATGTCTCATAGTTGGACTAGGAAATGGTTATGTGACACCTGACGCCTTAGGTCCATTCACTGTTAATAAATTATATGTGACATCCCATTTATTCGAGCTTCACCCAGAAATGGTTGGAGAAGGGGACAGACCGGTATCAGCTTTCACCCCTGGCGTAATGGGATTAACAGGGATGGAGACGAGTGATGTCATTTTTGGGGTCGTTCGAAAAACCAATCCTGATTTTATGATTGTTGTAGATGCTTTAGCTGCTCGATCAATCGACCGTGTTAATACGACAATACAATTATCTGATACGGGAATTAATCCGGGTTCAGGAATTGGTAACGATAGAAAAGAAGTAAGCAAGGAAACGTTAAACATTCCAGTGTTTTCGATTGGAATCCCGACTGTAGTTGATGCAGTTACGATTACGAATGATACGATCGATTTTCTTTTAAAACATTTTGGTCGAGAAATGGAGGAAGGTGATAAGCCGGGTAAAGCATTAACACCAGCAGGGATGGATTTTGGTGAACGTCGTGAGTACACTGATGAAGATTTGCCAGATGAAGAGACAAGACAAACTTACTTAGGAATCGTAGGTGCATTGAAAGAAGATGAAAAACGTCAATTAATTCGAGAGGTACTTAGACCAACTGGTCATAATTTAATTGTCACTCCAAAAGAAGTTGACGAAGTAATTGAATATATGAGTGAAATCGTTGCCTCTGGTATTAACCAAGCATTACATGATTCCATTACTCCAGAAAATGCGAAACATTATTTAAAATAATTGGTTCTACCTTTTCAACCTTCTGAATAGAGTTTTAATAGAACTTTAGTAGAAAGGTTGAAAAGGTAGATGAAGAAAAAATTACAAATTAATTGGTCGCAAATTCGAAAAGTTAAGCAGCATCCTTTTCTATTATTTCAGATTTTCTTTATATGTTTGTTATTCCTTATTCCCTTATTTTCCATAAAACCATTTAGCGAAGCATCGACGAATATACTTGAAGATTGGATCAAGCAAATCGACGGTGCTTCTTATTCTTTTTTCATGACCATTGATCAACCTATTATGGATGGACTAAATGATCAACACGATGAACAATTATCCTTAGCAAGCTTTGCGTTACCTTTATTCACAAGCCTACCTTATCAAGATACTCGGTTACTATTTGGGCATGAGCTACCAAGGTTTCCGAATACGAATAGTACGATTGTAGTAGCGGGTGAAGGTACGAACATGTTCACAACTGCTATCGAAACAGCGCCACCAGATCATTTATTTGATGATCAGGAAGATGAATCACCTGTGGAAGAACCTGAACTCGATATTAGTGATGAATCCGTATTTATATATACAACACATAATAGAGAATCTTTTTTACCTGAATTACCGGAAGGGACTAACTTCGATGAATCATTTCATTCAGAAGAAAATGTCATGAAGCTAAGTCAATATCTAGGTGAACAACTAGAGAATAACGGAATAAAAACGTTTGTGGATCAAACGGATTATTATCGATTACTCCCGCCAGAAGGATACAGTCAATCTTACGATGTATCTCGAGAAGTCGTACAAGATGTGTTAAGTAGCAATGATCAAGTTAAATATTTAATAGATATACACCGTGACGCTCAGCGAAGAAATGTCACCACAACTACTGTTAATGGAAAGGAAATGGCGAGACTTTGGTTCATTGTAGGTGAAGATCATAAGTCTTATGAAGAAAACTTGAAACTAGCGAGCCAGTTACACGAATTACTAGAGGAGAAATACCCTGGGCTTAGTCGAGGTATAGAGGTTAAAGGAGGACCAGGTGTAAACGGAGTATACAATCAAGATTTAACCGATCAAGCTTTATTAGTCGAAGTTGGTGGAGTGGAGAACAGCTACGAAGAGTTAAATCGTGCATTAGATGCGTTTGCGGAAGTTTTTACCGAATACTACATGGAACAAGAAGGCGCTAAACGTCAATAACGAAAAGGAGAATGGCTATGAGAGCATTTTTTTGGATAATCGTCTGTTTCTTTATCTTTTATTTGGGGATGCAAACAGCAACGACGAATCAAACAGAACCAGAGGTTAATACCATACAAACTGAAGAAGACCTAAAACAATCAAGTGTATCCACTGATTCATTTGAAGAAACTCATAATGAAGTTTTAAATGAAGAGGTAACGACCAACTCTGGATCTTTCTATACTGTAGCATCTTCACTTGAGAACTTTGTAAAAACCTTATTTTCAGTCATTTTCCAATTTCTCTATCGGTTTAGTGCCATGTTCTTTTAATAACGGTTTTGCATAATAATCAAGAAAAATTACGAGCTAGTGATCCTTCTCCCTCTCAGGATGAATTGATGTTTCAGAAAGACACTCATTTAACAATAAGTAGTGTAGTAGTTCCGTCTCGGTGGAGAAACAATTTAAAATAACTCACTAATTTAATGACCAAATCTCATATGATTTGGTCTGTTGTTTTTCCTTATATATCAATGCTTATTGAATATAAACACTTGGATTTGCATATAAAATTGCTTTTTAAATTACACGATGATTATTGTCAACGTGCTAATTGCTATGTTGATTTTTATTAACTAAGTAGGTATGGAGTTTTCATGTTAAAATAAATGTAGAGTTGTGTTGGAAAGTTCCTAAACATACGGGCAGGATAGTTTAATTAATCAATTGTGGGTATGTGTTAACCAAAATGCCAAGGGGGACAATAATGAAGAATATTTTTAATCAATTGCATGCAGAGGAAATGGTAAACCGTATCGACAATTTAAACCCATCTTCAAAACCGCAATGGGGTAAAATGGATGTTGCCAAAATGCTTGCACATTGCTCGTCCTTTCAAGACATTGCAATGGGAAACGCTTTTCCTTCGAGAGGTTGGTTAGGGATATTAATTGGGAAGTTTGTGAAACCAATTTTTTATAACGACAAGCCATTACCTCAAAACATGTCCACAATCCCTACCATTTTAATTCTAGATGAAAAAGAATTTGATACAGAAAAGGAAAAACTAAAACAAAAGATTATAGCATTTCAAAATAATGGTCCTCAAAAGTGTACAAATCATCCACATCCTTTTTTCGGTAAACTTACTTCTGAGCAATGGGGAAAAGGGATTTATAAGCACCTTGACCATCACTTAAAACAGTTTGGGGTTTAGTTAGCTGAAGTGGGGACTTTTTATTAACGGGTGCTTTTAGTTGAAAAAGACTAAATAAAAAACGCTTGGGTGTTGATTCCAAGCTTTTTTTGTACTGTTATTTATGGTGATATGAGGAGTGCGTTTTAATGTAATCATTTACTGGTTATTGAACATTTTTCCACAGTAACGAAATTATTTAATTTAACAATGGGTTTCTTTTTGTACCGTTAAAGATATTTGATTGAATATTATAGGTTCAATTGCTATAATCGAGCTAGTGTTATTGGACGTAGAAACAGGAGTGATGAAAGTTGGCAGAACAACAGAATGTCCGAAATTTCTCGATTATTGCCCATATTGACCATGGGAAGTCAACATTAGCAGACCGTATATTAGAGAAAACAAAAGCGTTAACAGAACGTGAAATGAAAGAACAATTCTTAGACGCTATGGATTTAGAGCGCGAGCGCGGAATTACGATTAAGTTAAATGCAGTACAACTCAAATATGAAGCTAATGACGGTGAAGATTACTTATTTCATTTAATCGATACGCCGGGACATGTCGATTTTACATATGAAGTATCAAGAAGCTTAGCTGCATGTGAGGGGGCATTACTCGTCGTGGATGCTGCGCAAGGTATTGAGGCGCAAACATTAGCCAATGTGTATTTAGCGCTTGATAATGATTTAGAAATAATTCCAGTAATTAATAAAATTGACTTACCTAGTGCAGATGTTGATCGAGTGAAGCAAGAAATTGAAGATGTTATCGGAATTGATGCAGATGATGCGATTTTAGCCTCGGCAAAAGATGGAGTAGGCATTGACGAAATTTTAGAGAGAATCGTAACGGATATTCCAGCACCAACAGGAGATCCAAAAGAACCTACGAAAGCTCTTATCTTTGATTCGTTGTATGACCCTTACCGCGGTGTTATTGCTTATATTTGTGTTAAAGAAGGAAGCATTAAAGTCGGCGATGAAATTAAGATGATGCAGACTGGTAAAACCTTTGAAGTGTCTGAGCTTGGAGTATTTACTCCTAAACCAATAAGTAAAGATGAATTAAGGGTCGGTGACGTTGGTTTCTTAACTGCATCGATTAAAAATGTTGGAGACTCACGAGTTGGGGATACCATTACATTAGCGAATAACCCTGCAGATGAACCGTTACCTGGTTATAAGCGATTAAACCCTATGGTATATTGCGGTTTGTTCCCGGTGGACGCGGATAATTATAACGATTTACGTGAAGCTTTAGAGCGTCTTGAATTGAATGATTCATCCTTACAGTATGAACCTGAAACTTCACAAGCACTTGGCTTTGGTTTCCGTTGTGGATTCTTAGGACTCCTTCATATGGAAATCATCCAAGAACGAATTGAACGTGAATTTAATATTGATCTTATCACAACAGCACCAAGTGTTATTTATGAAGTAGAGTTGACGGATGGGGAAACTATTAATATTGAGAACCCTTCGTTAATGCCAGAGTCTAAAAATATAAAAGAAGTACGTGAGCCATTTGTTAAGGCAACCGTTATGGTTCCCAATGACTTTGTAGGTCCGGTTATGGAAATATGTCAAAAGAAACGCGGACAATACATTGACATGCAATATTTAGATGAGAATCGAGTGAATATTGTTTATGAAATTCCTCTATCCGAAATTGTATATGACTTTTTCGACCAATTAAAATCACAAACTAAAGGATACGCATCATTTGATTATGAGTTAAGTGGGTATAAACCATCAAACTTAGTTAAAATGGATATTTTACTTAATGGTGAAACGGTTGATGCGTTATCATTTATTGTACACCGTGATTTTGCATATCACCGAGGAAAGCATATTGCAGAAAAGTTAAAGAAAATTATTCCTCGACAGCAGTTTGAAGTACCTGTTCAAGCAGCCATTGGTAATAAAGTGGTGGCAAGAACAACGATCAAAGCGATGCGTAAAAATGTCTTATCGAAATGTTACGGCGGTGACATTTCACGTAAGAGAAAGCTTCTTGAAAAACAAAAAGAAGGTAAGAAGCGGATGAAAATGGTTGGTAAAGTGGAAATCCCACAAGAAGCATTTATGTCCGTATTAGAAATGGATGAAGATTCATAAGGGCGGCCAAAAGGTCTGCCCTTTTATCTTGTAAAGAAGGAGGTGGCAGTGATGGACCGATCCGTTTATATACACATTCCGTTTTGCCATGAAATCTGCCATTATTGTGATTTTGCAAAAATATATTATAACCGAGAATTAGCTGATGCCTATCTTGAAAATTTAAGAAAAGAAATGGGACTTTATATAGGTAATCAAACAATATCTCCAAGAACAGTATATCTAGGTGGAGGGACACCTACTAGCTTAAATGAAAATCAATTAGAATTTTTACTGAAAACGATTAATGAGTTTATTAACGTTGAACAAGTCGAAGAATTTACGATAGAAGCAAACCCAGGTGAATTTGAAGAAGGCCACGTCAAAATAATGAAAGACTTTGGAATTAACCGCGTTTCACTAGGGGTTCAGGTATTAGATGATGAGTTCCTCAAACTCCTAAATCGGAACCATACAGTAGGTGATGTTCAAAAGACAGTAGAGATGCTTCAACATTACGACTTGAATAATATAAGTATGGATTTCATTTATGCATTACCAGATCAGAGTATCGATCATTTCAAAAAGACGTTAGACATGGCCCTTGCTTTTGATTTACCGCATTATTCTGCCTATGCGCTGCAAATAGAGCCAAGAACCGTCTTTCATATGAGGCATCAACAAGGAAAGCTTAATAAACCACCAGAAGAAGACGAGGCAGAAATGTTGTTAATGCTAATGGAAATGATGGAGGGTGCTGGTAAACGTCATTATGAAATAAGCAATTATGCTGTTAAAGGGTTTGAAAGTCAGCATAATCTAACATACTGGAATAATGAAGAATATTATGCTTTTGGTGCAGGGGCTCATGGTTATTTAAATCAAGAACGATACGTCAATCTAAGACCTGTTAACCATTACAATGAAGCATTGGAAAAAGACCAGAAGCCAATTCTTCACCGCGATGTTATTACATTGAAAGAAAAGCTAGAAGAAGAGATGTTTCTAGGATTAAGAAGAGCATCAGGTGTAACGGATCATGAGTTTATCCATAAATATGGCGTTTCTTTATTCCAATTATATGAGAAAGAAATTCAAGACTTACAACATAAAGGCTGGTTAGAGAGAGAAGATGATCGAGTGTATCTTACCAAGAACGGACTTATGTTTGGAAATGACGTTTTCGCTTCATTTTTATTAGATGAAGACACTTATAAAAAATCCCTTAATAATTGACAGGTTAATATGATTTTGATAATTTATTATTAGAATTAGCACTCGAAACAATTGAGTGCTAACAGGGGTGATAGACATGTTAACTAATCGTCAATTACTGGTTCTTAAAGTTATTGTTGATGACTTCATTGAGACTGCACAACCTGTAGGATCACGTAATATCGCTAAGAAAGAAAGTATATCTTTCAGCCCTGCGACTATCCGAAACGAAATGGCTGATTTAGAAGACTTAGGTTATCTAGAAAAAACACATTCATCATCTGGTCGTATACCTTCAGAAAAAGGGTATCGATATTATGTGGATCATATTATGTCACCATTGAAGTTGTCCAAACAGGAAATTAATCAGATTCAACAATCATTTAGTGATCGAATGATTGAACTTGAACGTGTTATGCAGAACTCTGCACACATTTTATCTGAGTTGACGAGGTATACAACACTGGTGCTAGGTCCCCAAGTTTATGAAACAAAACTTAAACAGTTACAAATTGTTCCGTTAAATAACCAATCAGCAATTGCCATACTTATTACAGATAAAGGACATGTGGAACACCGTTCTTTTGCTATTCCTGAAGAATTGGACCAGTCCGATTTAGAAAAAACAGTTAATATTCTTAATGAAAAATTAAGTGGAGTCCCAATTGTATATCTTGACAGATTTATTGAAACAGAAGTTAAGTATCTTCTCAAAAAATATACAAATGACTTTCACAAATCTTATCAATTACTTAATCAAGCCTTGTTTACAGAACAACCTACTAACCTATACGTAAGTGGTAAGACAAATATATTATCTCAACCTGAATTCGCTGATGTCGATAAAATTAGATCTCTATTTGACATTATGGAAAGTGAAGAACAGATTGCCCCTGTCTTAAAGAGTGAAGATGAAGGACTGCACATTTATATTGGGCAGGAAAATAAGATTGAAGAAATGAGTAACTGTACCTTAATTACAACTACTTACTCACTTGGTGATAATCAGGTTGGTACGATTGCGTTGCTCGGGCCCACACGTATGGATTATGCGAAAGCTGTATCGATTTTAGATTTATGGAGTGGCCAAATGTCCCAGACATTACAGAAGTGGTTTACTGAACAATAAAAGCGGAAATGCTTATATTGTTAAAGTGTTATAAAAAACTTGGCAAGATTCAATAGCCAAGTTTTCTTACGGTTAAATACTTGTCATTTTCTGAATTCATGGTATATTTAACAATTGGAAAAGGAAGGGAATCGTTGGAGGTGACGAAATGGATGAAAAAACAATGAACCAAGAACAACAAGAAAAAGTTACTAACGATGAACAGGTCGAAGGAAGTAATGAATCTGTTAATGAAGAACAAGAGCAACACAGCGATGAACAGCTACAAAAACAAATTAAACAACTTGAAACTGAAAAAGAAGAATTAAAGAACAAGTTTTTGCGTACACAAGCCGACTTTGATAATTTCCGTCGTCGTACTCAAAAGGAACGAGAGAATGACTTGAAATATAAATCCCAAGAGTTAGTTACGGAAATTTTACCTGTATTAGATAACTTTGAACGAGCACTTCAAACAGAAGTGAACGATGAAGGAAGTCAGTCATTTGTAGAAGGAATGAAAATGGTATATAACCAGCTTCATCAAGCACTTGGAAAAGCTGGAGTAGAAGAGATTCAAGCGGAAAAAGAAGAGTTTGACCCTAACTTGCACCAAGCCGTGATGCAAGTGCAAGAGGAAGGCTATGAATCTAATCAAGTGGTTGAAGTTCTACAAAAAGGTTATAAATTGAAAGATCGGGTAATCCGACCAGCAATGGTTAAGGTTAATGAATAAAAAAATAATAATTGACGCTAAGAATAAGGGAGGATTTATCAATGAGTAAAATCATCGGTATTGACTTAGGTACAACAAACTCATGTGTAGCAGTTATGGAAGGTGGCGAAGCAAAAGTCATCCCTAACCCAGAAGGAAATCGCACAACACCATCTGTTGTGTCGTTCAAAAATGGTGAACGCCAAGTAGGTGAAGTCGCGAAACGTCAAGCGATTACGAACCCTAATACGATTCAATCTATCAAACGTTATATGGGTACTAATCATAAAGAAGAAATTGAAGGAAAAGAATATACGCCTCAAGAAGTTTCTGCGATTATCTTACAGCATATTAAAGCTTATGCTGAAGATTATTTAGGTGAAGAAGTGACTAAAGCTGTTATTACAGTACCTGCTTACTTCAACGATGCAGAACGTCAAGCAACAAAAGATGCAGGTAAAATCGCAGGTTTAGAAGTTGAACGTATTATCAACGAACCAACTGCGGCTGCTTTAGCTTATGGTATTGATCAAGATGAAGATCAAACAGTACTTGTTTATGACCTAGGTGGAGGTACTTTCGACGTTTCTATTTTAGATATTGGCGATGGCACATTTGAAGTTGTTGCTACAGCCGGTGATAACAAACTTGGTGGTGACGACTTTGACCAAGTGATTATTGATCATATGGTCGAAGAATTCAAAAAAGAAAATGGAATTGATCTTTCTCAAGATAAAATGGCTCTACAGCGCTTAAAAGATGCTGCTGAAAAAGCTAAGAAAGACCTTTCAGGTGTAGCTCAAACTCAGATTTCACTACCATTCATCACTGCAGGTGAAGCAGGTCCATTACACTTAGAAATGAATTTAACTCGTGCGAAATTCGAAGAATTATCAGCGGATCTAGTAGAAAGAACGATGAAACCAACTCGTCAAGCTTTAAAAGATGCTGATATGTCAGCTTCAGAAATTGATAAAGTTATTTTAGTCGGTGGTTCAACTCGTATTCCTGCTGTTCAAAAAGCTATTGAAAAAGAAGTTGGAAAAGAACCTTCTAAAGGTGTTAACCCTGATGAAGTAGTTGCGTTAGGTGCTGCTATTCAAGGCGGAGTCTTACAAGGTGATGTGAAAGACGTTGTATTATTAGATGTCACACCACTTTCATTAGGAATTGAGACAATGGGTGGCGTATTTACTAAATTAATCGAACGTAATACAACTATCCCGACAAGCCATTCTCAAGTATTCTCTACAGCAGCTGACAACCAAACGGCTGTAGACATTCACGTGTTACAGGGTGAACGTGAAATGGCACAGGACAACAAGACTCTTGGACGCTTCCAATTAACTGATATTCCACCAGCACCACGCGGTGTACCTCAAATCGAGGTTAAGTTCGACATTGACGCAAATGGAATTGTTAACGTTAGTGCGAAAGATATGGGAACTAACAAAGAACAATCCATTACGATTAAATCTTCTTCAGGCCTTTCAGAAGAAGAAGTAGAGCAAATGGTTAAAGAAGCTGAGGAAAATGCAGAAGCAGATAAGAAGCGCCGTGAACAAGTTGAACTTCGCAATGAAGCTGATCAACTAGTCTTCCAAACTGATAAAACGATTAAAGACTTAGGCGATAATGTATCTGATGAAGAAAAACAAAAAGCTGAAGATGCTAAAGAAGAGCTTAAGAAAGCTCTAGAAGGTGAAGACTTTGAAGAAATTAAAGCTAAGAAGGAAGCGCTAGAACAAGAAGTTCAAAATCTTTCAGTTAAACTATATGAGCAAGCTCAACAACAAGCTCAGCAAGCTGAAGGTCAAGCTGGTGAAGCTAATAATGACGACAACGTGGTTGATGCAGACTACGAAGAAGTTAATGAAGACGATAAAAAATAACTTTTACTTAAAAAGTCAAAGTCAGGACAATCTTGACTTTGACTTTTTTTCAGCATCATCATTTAGGACTAAAATAAACGTTTTTTATTCTTAATTAAAATACTGTTTATTTTAATTATTCGTATATTCCCTTAAGTGATTGCAGTAACAAAGATGGTAATGTTATGATAAAATCTATGCGAGAAGGTACGGGAGAGTGATCTTCAATTGAGTAAACGAGATTATTATGAAGTACTTGGTGTGTCTAAAGACGCATCTAAGGAAGAAATAAAAAAAGCATATCGTAAACTAGCGAGAAAATATCACCCTGATGTTAGTCAGGAAGATAATGCCGCTGATAAATTTAAAGAAGTTAAAGAAGCTTATGAAGTGTTAAGTAATGCACAAAAACGTCAGCAATATGATCAGTTTGGCCATGCCGGAACTCAACAAGGTGCTGGTCAAGGTGGATTTGGCGGCTTCGAAGACTTTGGCGATTTCGGTGATATCTTTGATATGTTCTTTGGTGGCGGCGGTAGAAGACGTCGTGACCCGAACGCTCCAAGACAAGGTCAAGATCTTCAATATACAATGGAAATAGAGTTTGAAGAAGCAATCTTTGGCAAGGAAACCACGATTGAGATTCCTAAAGAAGAAAATTGTGATACTTGTGACGGGTCTGGTGCCAAACCTGGTACATCAGTTCATACGTGTCAACACTGTCATGGTACAGGACAATTAAATGTGGAGCAAAACACGCCGTTTGGTAGAGTCGTAAATCGTAGAGTTTGTCACCATTGTCAAGGAAGCGGAAAGCAAGTTGAAGAAAAATGTCACACTTGTGGTGGCGATGGTAAAGTGAAGAAACGTAAGAAAATCGATATTCGTATTCCTGCTGGTGTTGATGATGGTCAACAGATTCGAGTGACCGGTCAAGGCGGGCCTGGTGTCAATGGAGGTCCAGCAGGTGATTTATTTGTCGTTATTCGTGTGAAACGGCATGAATTCTTTGAACGCGATGGTGACGATATCTTATGCGAAATGCCTATCACCTTTACTCAAGCTGCTTTAGGGGATGAAATCGAAGTTCCAACCGTTCATGGCCGTGTCAAACTAAAAGTTCCAGCTGGTACTCAAACAGGAACGCACTTTAGGTTAAAAGGTAAAGGGGCTCCGAACGTTCATGGGCATGGGCAAGGGGACCAACACATTTTAATAAAAGTTGTTGTTCCTAAGAATTTAAATGAACGTCAAAAAGAATTATTAAGAGAGTTCCATGAATTAAGTGGAGACCAATCTTTAGATGAACAACAAGATAACTTGTTTCAACGCATGAAACGCGCTTTTAAAGGCTAAGTAATGGACTTGATAAAGGTATAAATAGGTTAAAAAATGTCAAAGTGAGTGATCCGTTATGAAGTGGTCCGAGTTAAAGGTTCATACCACTAATGAAGCAATTGAACCGATATCTAATATTCTTCACGAGGCAGGAGCAAGTGGTGTTGTAATTGAAGACCCGCAAGATTTATATCGAGAAGACGACGTGAAACTATTTGGTACCATTTATGAACTTGATCCAAATAATTATCCTGAAGAGGGTGTCTACATTAAGGCCTATCTACCCGTGAATAGCTTTTTAGGTGAAACGGTAGATGAAATTAAACAATCCATCAATAATCTAGTTAAATACGATATTGATATTGGACACAACAATGTAACAATATCAGAAGTGAACGAAGAAGAATGGGCTACGGCGTGGAAAAAATATTATAAACCAGTAAAAATTTCCGAAAAAATTACAATAATTCCTACTTGGGAAGAGTATGAACCAGTGAGTAGTGACGAAATCATCATTGAGCTAGACCCTGGTATGGCCTTCGGAACTGGGACACATCCAACGACTGTATTATCCATACAAGCTTTGGAACAATATGTGAAAGAGGGGCATGTGGTTTATGACGTTGGGTCTGGCTCTGGTGTTTTAACTATTGCAGCAGCACATTTAGGTGCTAAACGCATTAAAGCTTTTGATTTAGACGAGGTTGCTGTTAAGAGTACACAGATAAATGTTAAATTAAATCAAGTTCAAAATCGTGTAGAAGCTGAGCAAAATAATCTATTAGAGGGCGTTGAACCAGGTGCTGATATTATTGTGTCGAATATTTTAGCAGAAATTATTTTAGAATTTATTGATGATGCCTACGACAAAGTACAACCTGGTGGATATTTTATTACATCTGGGATCATTCAAGGTAAGAAAAACGAAGTTAAAGAAGCTTTAATAGCTTCTGGCTTTGAAATAGTAGAAGTAAACGCAATGGAAGACTGGATTTCAATGGTCGCTAAAAAGCCTGAGTAAAAGAGGTAAGTAACATGCAACGTTATTTTGTCCCATCTAACCAATGGCAGGATCAAACCCTCACCATTACAGATGATGATTATCATCATATTGTCAATGTTATGAGGATGAAAGAAGGACAATCTATTATTTGTAGCTCAAATGGAATGTCTTATCTTTGTGAAATTGTTCAAATTCATGACAAAGAAGTAACTTGTCAGGTACTTGAAAAATTGAATGAAAACCAAGAGCTGCCAATTACGGTAACATTAGCTCAAGGTTTACCAAAAGGTGATAAATTAGATTTCATTGTACAGAAAGCGACAGAGTTAGGGATGAAATATTTTGCCCCATTACAACTGGATCGTTCTATTGTAAAATGGGATCATAAAAAAGAACAAAAAAAGCTAGAACGCCTTCGTAAGATTGCGAAAGAAGCTAGTGAACAATCTCATCGTGCTGTTGTTCCAACGATTCATGAAAAACACACTTTAAAGGAATTATTTAATAACCACTCATTTGATCACTGTTGGGTGGCAAGTGAATTGGTTGCTAAAGAGGATGTAAAACATTCACCATCTTTTAAAGAAGCCATTCAACAGGTAAAAGAAGGCGAACATATCCTTTTAATCGTCGGGCCTGAAGGTGGTTTTTCAGATGAAGAAATCCATTTCCTTGAGGAATTGAAATGTCGTTCAATCCGGCTTGGACCACGGATTTTAAGAACTGAAACAGCTCCGTTATATGCTTTATCGGCAATGTCATTTTATTTTGAAGAATGGAGGTGCGAAGTGTGACAACTGTTGCGTTTCACACTTTAGGGTGTAAAGTAAACCACTATGAAACAGAGGCCATTTGGCAATTTTTTAAAGAACATGACTATGAGCGTGTTGACTTTAACCAACACTCAGATGTTTATGTTATTAACACGTGTACAGTAACTAATACAGGTGATCGGAAAAGCCGTCAAGTGATTCGACGTGCCGTTCGTAAAAATCCTGAGGCTGTCATATGTGTTACAGGTTGTTATGCTCAAACATCACCAGATGAAATCATGGAGATTCCTGGTGTCGATATTGTGGTAGGGACACAAGAACGTCGTAAAATGCTTGAATACATAGAGCAATACAAAAAAGATCGCGAGCCTATAAATGGTGTAAAAAACATCATGAAAACACGTGTATTTGAAGAGATGGATGTACCACAATTTACAGATCGTACGCGTGCCTCTCTTAAAATCCAAGAAGGATGTAACAATTTCTGTACGTTCTGTATTATCCCTTGGGCTCGAGGGTTAATGCGTTCACGTCCACCAGAAGACGTGGTTAAGCAAGCTCAGCAGTTAGTAGACGCAGGATATAAGGAAATTGTCTTAACAGGTATTCATACAGGCGGTTACGGTGAGGACTTAAAAGACTATAACTTAGCTCAACTATTGCGTGATCTTGAATCTCAAGTTCATGGATTAAAACGAATTCGAATATCTTCAATCGAAGCTAGTCAAATAACCGATGAAGTCATCGAAGTATTAGATCAATCTGAAAAAGTAGTTCGACACTTGCACATTCCACTCCAATCTGGCTCTGATACCGTTCTTAAGCGTATGCGTCGTAAATATACGATGGAATTTTATATGTCGAGAGTGAAAAAAGTTAAACAAGCATTACCTGGTCTTGCCATTACTTCAGATGTGATTGTAGGATTTCCTGGTGAGACTGAAGAAGAGTTCATGGAAACTTATCGCTCCATTCAAGAAATAGGTTTTTCTGAATTACATGTGTTCCCTTATTCTCAGCGAACAGGGACGCCAGCTGCACGTATGAAGGATCAAATTGACGACGAAACGAAACATGAACGCGTGCGTAAATTGATAGAACTATCTAATCAACAAGCTAAAGAATATGCGTCACGGTATGAAGATGAAGTTCTAGAAGTAATTCCAGAGGAACGTTATAAAAAAGATCCTAATAGTGGCCTTTATGAAGGTTACACAGATAACTACCTTAAAGTCGTATTCCCTGCTACAGAAGATATGGTAGGAAAAATTGTTAGAGTAAAAATTACAAAAGCAGGTTATCCATATAATGAAGCGGAATTTGTTCGTGTAATGGATAATGCCCCGACTAAACAAGCTGTTAATCAATAAGGAGTGTTTAATATGACAAATACAAACTTAGCATCAATGATTGATCATACTCAATTAAAACCTGATACACAGGCAGAAAAAATTAACGAAATTTGTGCCGAAGCGAAAGAGTATGGATTTGCATCAGTATGTGTTAATCCAACGTGGGTTGCACATTGCCATGAATTATTAAAAGGCTCAGACGTAAAAGTTTGTACTGTAATTGGATTTCCGTTAGGAGCGACTACTCCTGAAACAAAAGCTTTTGAGACTAAAAATGCGATAGAAAATGGCGCTAATGAAATTGATATGGTGATTAATATTGGTTCACTAAAAGATGGACGTTATGAAGAAGTAGAACGAGATATTAAAGCAGTGGTTGATGCTGCTAGAGATCAAGCACTTGTTAAAGTAATTATTGAAACTTCATTACTGACAAAAGATGAAAAAGTAAAAGCTTGTGAACTAGCTAAACAAGCTGGTGCGGATTTTGTTAAAACTTCTACTGGTTTTTCAGGAGGCGGAGCTACCGTGGAAGATGTTCGCCTTATGAGATTAACAGTCGGACCTGAAATGGGTGTTAAAGCATCAGGTGGTGTTCGTAATCTAGAAGATGCTAATGCGGTGATTGATGCTGGTGCTACTCGTATTGGTGCTTCAGCTGGTGTAGATATTGTTAAAGGAAACGAATCAACTAGTGATTACTAATATACAGAAGAGCCATGAATCATTGATTGTTCATGGCTCTTTTTTATTGTTTAATTTGCACGCTGTCTATGTATGACGGTTAGAATTTTGATAAATGGCTTCATGAAAACGAAGAAGATGATGCCAACTAATATATTATAACTGACCGCGATCCATACAACTTGTTGTTCCGGAATATTAGATAACCATTGGGCGATTTCCACTAAAGGTTGTCCTACCAATAAAGGGAAAGCAATAATCGCCCCAAGAACATTCATCCAGATATGGGCATAAGCTGTAATGCGTGCTTCATATGGTTGTCTAAGTGACACTAAATAAACGGTAAAGCACGTTCCGATATTAGCGCCTAGTAATACATAATAAACTTGAATTAATGGAATGGTACCTTCATGTGAGAAACTCATCAACATGCCTGTTGCGACTGTCGAAGATTGAATGATCATCGTAAAAATCATTCCGAATACGGATAGCGCAAACGGTGTATTATGATCAGAATCCACAATATATTGTATGCGTTCGGTTGGAATCATGTGGACTAGGCTTTCAAATCCATTAAGTGCGCTAAATATAACGCCTAATCCAAAAATGATCAATCCAATTAATAAAATTCTATGGCGAGAAATTAGAATCATGAGAAACCCAGTCACAAGAAATAGAAACATTAAATGAATCTCATTCCATACAAACAATTGAGCTGTAAAGGTTGTCCCAATATTAGCCCCAATTAAAAAGCTTATGGCGAAAGGTAATGACACTTTAATAGTAGCTAAAAAGGTGATTAATAAAGCTATAGATGCTGAACTGCTTTGTAGAATCATCGTCATGAATAACCCTAATAAAAGCCCATTAATAGGTGATAAATTAGGAGTGATTTTCTCAAGGTGATTAAAAGTCAGACCTTTAATTCCTAGTCGCATTAATGTTATTCCAAAAAGGAATATTCCAATGTATAAAAAGATTGTCATAATAACATGGTACATGCATCAACACCTCATTTAATTTTATGGGATTGTATTGGAAACATGAATAAAAGTTTGATGGTTATTGATTTTTATAGAAATGTTTAATATAATAACTAAAGATGTGTGAAAGGTGCACATGTTTTATTTTGTGTTTTATTTGGAGGGAGGGTTGAGCATGTCAAATACCACTCGCGTTAAAAAAAATGAGTCAATTGAAGATGCTCTTCGACGCTTTAGACGTAGTGTTTCAAAGAACGGCACATTGTCTGAGTATCGTAAGCGTGAATACTACGAAAAGCCTAGCGTACGTAGAAAGAAAAAGTCAGAAGCTGCTAGAAAGCGTAAAAAATAGAAGAGGGTGTAACATGGAATGACTTTGCTTGAACGTTTAAATCAAGATATGAAACAAGCATTAAAGAACAAGGAAAAAGATCGTCTCACTGTTATTCGCATGGTGAAGTCTTCATTACAGAATGAAGCTATTAAAAAGGGCGAAGAGTTATCTGAAGACGATGAAATGCAAGTGTTAACGCGTGAAGTAAAGCAAAGAAAAGATTCCCTCCAGGAGTTTAAGAATGCAAATCGTGAAGATCTAGCAGGAAAAACGGAGCAAGAATTAGAAATTATTCAAAGTTATTTACCAGAGCAATTGTCTGATGAAGAACTTGAGCAAATTGTCATTAAAACGATTAATGAAGTCGGAGCATCATCCAAAAGTGATATGGGGAAAGTGATGAGTGCCGTTATGCCTAAGGTTAAAGGTCAAGCAGATGGCTCTAAAGTAAATAAAATGGTTTTGAACCATTTACAATAATGACTATATGATAAATACCTAACCTTTGAACATATTTATATGATTTATGTTCAGGTTAGGTATTTATTTTTTTGAAACAAAATTGGTTGCTTAAACGTATATAATTTTAGGATAATAGTGTGAGAGGGGGGTTCAGATGAAAAGAAGATTATATGTATTAATCATTTTAACGCTTTCGTTTTTATGGTTAAACCAAGCGCCGATTGATGCAGACCAACATGAAGATTCTGCTTCGATTTATGTAATACCTGTAGAGGATGATGTTGAACAAGGATTAGTCGCATTTTTGGAAAGAAGTATTAGAGAAGCTGAGGAAAGCTTTGCAGATTTAATTGTATTTGAAATTGATTCTCCTGGTGGGAGGGTTGATTCTGCAAATGACATCGCCAATCTTATTACAGGAACTGATATACCTACGGTAGCATATGTCATTAATCAGGCAGCATCTGCTGGTTCATACATAGCACTTAATGCAGATGAAATATATTTTAAGCCTAATGCTCGTATGGGAGCGGCTGGAGTGATTACGTCTGATGGAAACGCTGCAGATAAAAAAGCTCAGTCAGACTGGATTAAAGCGATGCGTGCATCAGCAGAATCCAATGGGCGCGATCCATTATATGCTGAAGCAATGGCCAATGAAAACATTGACTTACCTGATTATGGCGCACCTGAAGGAGAATTTTTAACTTTAAGTCCTGAGGAGGCAGTTGAGGTTGGTTATGCAGAAGGTATAGCTGAGAATAGACGTGATTTGTTTGAATTACTTGAAATTAACAATCCACAAATAACGGAGTCAGAATTAACCATCTCGGAACAAATAGCGAGGTTTATAACCAACCCAGTTGTCATTCCAATTTTATTATCTATTGCAAGTATTGGATTAATTGTCGAATTATACTCGCCAGGTTTTGGAATTCCTGGTATATTAGGATTAGTATCGTTAATATTATTTTTCTATGGACATTTAGTCGCAGGTTTAGCAGGATATGAGTCTGTCATATTATTGTTAGTCGGCCTCATATGTATTATACTTGAGATATTTGTACCAAGTGGAATATTAGGAATTATTGGTGGTGGTGCCATATTAGGTGCATTATTAGTGTCTGGTGCTGATATGGGACATATGGCATTTAGTATTGGAATCGCTTTACTTGTTTCAATCGTTTTAGTTATCGTCTTGTTCAAAAAGTTAGATTTCAATAAGGGAATACTTAGACATATTGTCTTACAGGATTCAACGAAATCCGAATTAGGCTATGTATCGAATGAAAACCGTATGGATTTAATTGGTTTAAAAGGTCGTGCGTTGACATATTTAAGACCTTCTGGCACGGCTGTGTTTGACGGGGAACGTCTAGATGTTGTTTCTGAAGGATCATTCATTGCTAGCGAAGCAGAAGTCGAAATAGTTAAGGTTGAAGGTTCTCGAATTGTCGTTCGAGAAGTTCAAAAATAAAATAATTATTATTTAGGAGGAGTATGAATGGGGACTGAAAGTTTATTTCCACTTATAATTGTGGCTGTACTCATTATAGCCATTGCTATTTTATTTACATTTGTACCAGTGATGCTATGGATTAGTGCATTAGCAGCTGGTGTTAGAATTAGCATTTTTACTTTAATTGGTATGAGGTTACGTCGAGTTGTACCACGAATGGTCATCAATCCTTTAATTAAAGCACATAAAGCGGGATTAGATGTTAAGACGAATCAATTAGAGAGTCACTACTTAGCAGGTGGTAATGTTGACCGTGTGGTAAACGCACTTATTGCGGCTCACCGTGCGAACATAGAATTAAGTTTCGAACGTTGTGCAGCGATTGATTTAGCTGGTCGTGACGTTCTTGAAGCGGTTCAAATGAGTGTTAACCCTAAAGTAATTGAGACACCATTTATTGCCGGTGTTGCAATGGACGGTATCGAGGTTAAGGCGAAAGCTAGAATTACAGTCCGTGCTAACATTGATCGTTTAGTTGGTGGTGCAGGAGAAGATACGGTTATTGCACGTGTTGGTGAAGGTGTTGTAAGTACAATCGGTTCTTCTAAGAGTCACGGAGAAGTACTAGAGAATCCAGATTTAATTTCTCAAAATGTCTTATCTAAAGGATTAGATGCTGGAACCGCTTTTGAAATCTTATCAATCGATATTGCTGATGTAGATATCGGTAAGAACATTGGGGCTATGTTACAAATGGACCAGGCGGAAGCTGATAAAAATATTGCCCAGGCGAAAGCGGAAGAGCGCCGTGCTATGGCGGTTGCACAAGAACAAGAGAACGTTGCAAAAGTACAAGAAATGCAGGCACGAGTTGTTGAAGCAGAAGCTGAAGTTCCAAAAGCGCTTGCTGAAGCATTACGCAGTGGTAATATGGGCGTTATGGATTATGTGAACTACAAGAACGTTTTAGCCGACACAGATATGCGTGAAATGATTAGTAAGCTGAATAAAGAGGATTCTGACGATCATCATGATGAACAGAAATAATCCTGAATGGTCAGGTGATATAACATGGGATTAATAGAAGCTTTATTTAATAATGCTTTTGTACTCATCGCATTAATTGCAGGTCTATTAAGTCTATTTAAAAAGTCTGAAGATAATAGTTCAGAAGAACGGCCTGTTCGTAAAGAAAGACCAAAACCTACCACTTATGAAAAAACGGAACAAAAACCTGCCGAAGTAAAAGTTGATACACTTTCAAGAACAGAAACTGAGGAGGATATTCAAATTGATACGACCAATAAGTGGTATGAACAATTACAAGAATCAAGAGAGAGACGTGAACAAAGTAAGACAGATAAAAATTTAGATAAGATTAAACAACATTCGTTATTTAAAAAAGATCAAGACGCAGTACATGGCGTTTCTATTCGTAAAAATTTAAATAATAGACGATTAATCGAAAGTTTAATGATGGCAGAAGTTTTAGGTAAACCGAAAGCCAAACAAAATAGGTAATCGTTCAAGACCAGGATAGTGAATAAAACTATCCTGGTTTTTTTGTTTTTTAAATTTAGTTCATAGTATATTGTGATACATTTATGAATTCTTTCATAAATTGGTGTTGATAGGGGGATTTTGAATGGGACCAGTGCGAAAACGAATCAATCAATGGCTAACCGGACAATTAAAATTACCTGCTGATATTGTTTTTGATTACCCACGTATAACGATGGTAGGTGACATTCATTTATATATTGAAAACCATAATGGGCTGATAACATTTGAATCAAATCTTATTGAAGTGAAACAACACAATGGTTTAATAAGAGTTCATGGTGAAGACATGGTGATAAAAAATTTATTAAAGAAAGAGATCGTGATTGAAGGAAAAATCAACAGCGTCGAACACAAAAGGTAAAATAGATAGGAGGGACCAACGATTAGTAAAAAATTTTTTAATGGGTATGTCTACGTAACGATTACAGGTAAATCCCCAGAACTTATGATTAAACACCTTCATAGGAATGATATACCTTTTTATAATGTGAAAAGAGTAAATGAAAATACGATTACTTTAAGAATGCGTTATTTAGATGCTTTCCATTTGAGAAGTATAAGAAGAGAATTTAAGTGTAAAGTTTCATTTCAAAAGAGGGGTGGAGCACCACATTATTATCAAAAACGAAAGAAAATATTTCCAATCATTATAAGTGTCGTGTTAGTCATAAGTTTTATATTTGTTCTGTCGAATATGATTTGGAAAGTTGAGATTACCGGGGGAACACCAGAAGTTAGATATGAAGTTGAGGAATTAATAGAGACTTTAGGATTAAACAGAGGGACATTTATACAAAGTATGGAATCCATTAGCTCTATTGAGCGAGAAATTATGAATAAAATTGAAGATGTATCATATGTGGGAATAAAACGGACAGGCACTTCATTTCACATAATGATCGAGGAAAATAAAAATACTATTCATGATCAAGAACGAGACCCAAGTAATTTAATAGCAACTAATTCTGGAACCATTCAACAAATGTATGTAACAAATGGACGACCACTCGTTAGAATAAACGATGTTGTACGTAAAGGAGATGTTTTAGTAACTGGAAAATTAGATGATGAAAAAGATATTTACACTTATTCTGAAGGGGAAGTTATAGCAGAAGTTTGGTATAATATAACAGGAACAGTTGATTTAGCTGTAGAAAAGAAAGACCTTATAGATGATGTTGAAAAGGAATACGGAGTTGGATTTGGTCAGAGGGATTGGTTTCCAAACAAATCGGAAAATGATCGTCTGTTATTAGAAGAAACTAAACCAATTTATTTTTTATTTTGGGAGACACCATTTTCTATTGAGAAACGTTATTTCTATCCAGAGAACACATCTGTCGATACCATCGATGATAATCAAGTTATTGAAGAGGTCATTGATGAACAGCTTAAACGTAAGCTCGGACAGTCTGTTGAAGTGCTCTACCAAAAAGTTTTGCACGAGGAAAGGGACAATGATAAAGTTAAATTAGAAATGTTTGTTAAAGTTTTAGAAGATATCACCAAAGAACAAATTATTGATCAAGGAGACTGATGTATGACAGAAACGAATAAAACGATTGACTTACACTTAGAAGATCATTCAGATACATTAAACTTATTTGGAACAAATGATCGTAACATAAAACAAATCGAACATTTCATCCCTGTTAAAATTATCACTCGCGGTGGACAAGTGAAAATTGTTGGGGAAGAAGAAGATGTTAATATCGTTTTTTCTTTATTAGAATCAGTTCTAAAAGTTATTAAAAAAGGCATTAACATCACTGAACGTGATGTCATATATGGATTAGAGTTAGCAAAATCAGGTAAAATAGAGCAGTTTGAAACTTTATTTGAAGATGAAATTACTAAAAACCAGCAAGGAAAACCGATTCGTGTTAAAACATTAGGGCAACGTGGTTATGTTTCATCTATAAAAAAGAATGATTTAGTTTTTGGAATTGGGCCAGCCGGAACTGGTAAAACATACTTAGCTGTTGTAATGGCTGCTAAGGCTTTAAGAAATGGAGAGGTCAAACGCTTAATTCTAACCCGTCCAGCGGTAGAAGCGGGTGAGAGCTTAGGTTTTTTACCGGGTGATTTAAAAGAAAAAGTTGATCCATATTTAAGGCCATTATATGATGCTCTCCATGATGTAATTGGGACGGAACATACAGTACGTTTATTAGAGCGGGGAACGATCGAAATTGCTCCTTTGGCTTATATGCGAGGACGTACACTAGACGATGCTTTTGTTATTTTAGATGAAGCTCAAAATACTACACCTGAGCAAATGAAGATGTTTATTACTCGTTTAGGTTTTGGTTCAAAAATGGTCATCACAGGGGATATTACCCAAATTGATTTACCTAAAGGTGTAACATCAGGATTGAAAGTAGCTGAAGATCGTTTAAGTGGTATTAACGGTATTTCGTTTAACTACTTAAAAGGTTCAGATGTTGTAAGACATCCTCTCGTTCAAAAAGTCATTGAAGCCTACGAAAAATAATATAATTGAAAAGTTGGTGTATGAAAATGAATTTAGCAAAAAAGCAAAAAACACTTTTCTTCGTTAATTTTAAAAATATTAATATCTACAATATATTAACGCTTTTCATGACACCGACTGTATTCATAGGGTTAATGGTTATTCAATATTTTCAACAATACATGACGGTAAATGAATTGTTGATGGCCATAAGTGTTGGTTTATTATTAGGAGTACTGCTTCGCATTGAAATTCATAACCAACCGAACTGGTATAGTCAAGAAACGATAACCTTTTCGTTCTTAGGCTCTGGCATGCTATTAATAATGTTTGCTATACAAGCCATTGATATAGATCTTCCAATAATTTTTTATATGACACCAATAGCCGCTTTTTCAATATTAATAAAATATTTTATCAATGAACGATTTGCATTAATATCATCGGTCATGATGGCTGTGTTCGGTAGTTTCTTATTTATAGCTACCGACTTTGGCATGTGGCAATTGTTTATTTATTTGTTGCTATCTCAATGGTTTGCGGTATTTATGTTTGAGTCTATAAAAGACCGAAAGACTTTGCTAAAGACCTCGACATCTTTATTATCGGTCCATTTTGTATTAATTGTTATATTTGAACTTAGAACATGGTCAACCTGGACTATGATGTCGTCGGACTTTATACTTTCTTTGGTATTTTCAATGGTTTCAGTATTATTTGCAGTGATATTGACATTAGGTATATTACCTTTAATAGAAGCTGGGTTTAATATGTTAACAGAGTCGAAATTGTTATCCTTATCAAATCCTAATCATCCATTATTACGTAAAGTTTTAGTGGAAGCTCCTGGAACGTACCAACACAGTGTGATGGTTGCAAACTTAAGTGAATCAGCTTGTGAATCGATTGGAGCTAACGGATTGTTAGCTCGTGTAGCAGCCTATTATCACGATGTTGGAAAGGCATTAAAGCCGCATATGTTTATAGAAAATCAAAGTGGTCATAATCCTCACGATTCTCTACCACCAGAAGATAGTGCACGGATAATTTTACAACATCCATATGATAGTGCCCAATTACTTAAAGAATACGGTTTGCCTCAGGAGATTATTGATATAGCTGAACAACATCATGGGACGACTTTATTAAAGTATTTTTATTACAAAGCAAAAGAACGAAATTCTAAAGTTCAAGAATCAACCTTTAGATATAAGGGTCCGATTCCTCAAACTAAAGAAGCCGCTATCATCAATATATGTGATTCAGTTGAAGCGGCTGTTAGATCAAAGACTCAACCCACTAATGAGGAAATCAAACAAATTGTGCGCTCGATTATAAATGATCGTTTAATGGATGGCCAATTTAATGATAGTGATTTAACGATTCATGAAGTTTTAACGATAGAGAAGAATATTTGTGATATGTTAAATGGGATTTTCCATGCTAGAATTGAATACCCTAAGGACAACATGATGCATTTAATGCCAGGAGGTCACTAAAATGAACATTGATTTTAATGATGAACTTAACCAGATAACAGAAGAAGAAAAGAATTGGTTATCGAAGTTGTTGCAGTATGCAGCTGAAATGGAAGAAGTGAATTCAGAAGCGGAGATGTCCGTTACATTTGTTAATAACACGCAGATTCAAGATATTAATCGTGAATATCGACAAAAAGACCAGCCAACAGATGTGATTTCATTTGCTATGCAAGAGTCTGGAGAAAATGAAATGGAAATAGTGGGAGATAACTTACCCGAACATTTGGGAGATATCGTCGTGTCGTTAGAAAAGGCTAAAGAGCAAGCCGAAGAATATAATCATTCATATCAACGTGAATTAGGTTTTCTAATCGTTCATGGCTTTCTTCATTTATTGGGATATGATCATCAAACCGTTGAAGAAGAAAAAGAAATGTTCGAAAGACAAGAACATATTCTAGAGGAATTCGGATTGAAGCGAGATGAATAAGATCGGATTTAGACATGCCATAAGAGGTATTTTCAAAGCCATTCAATTTGAAAGAAATATGAAAATACATATGGTAGCTATGCTTATTGTGTTATTTACCGGATTAATTTTAACCTTAAATGCGATTGAATGGGTATTCATATTAATTGCAATTGCCATCGTCTTAATTGCAGAACTATTGAATACATCTATTGAGAAAATAACCGATCAAATATTTACTGGAAGGCATGAACACGCACGTAATATTAAGGACATTAGTGCAGGGGCAGTTCTTGTTGCCGCTATATTTGCCGCCATGATTGGCATTATCATATTTTTACCCAAGATCATAAATTTCTTTTAATGAAAGAGTATTCGTTTAAAATGAATACTCTTTTGTCTTTTATCGATATCTTTTGTCGAACAAATGAAATCTGCTCAGCTTTATAGTAAAATAAAAAACAAACCTAACTAGGAGAGACTTAATATATGAATGACAACTTTAGATCAGGATTTATAGCGATTATTGGACGACCAAATGTAGGGAAATCAACTTTTATGAATCACGTGCTAGGTCAGAAGATTGCGATCATGAGTGATAAACCTCAAACGACTCGTAATAAAATTCAAGGTGTATTCACGAAAGAAAATGCTCAGTTTGTTTTTATAGATACACCTGGAATTCATAAACCTAAGCACAAATTAGGCGACTTTATGGTTCAATCTTCTATCAACACTTTAAATGAAGTCGATTTAGTTATGTTTATGGTGAACGCAAAAGAAGGATTTGGTAAAGGTGATCAATTTATAATTGATAAGCTACAAAATGTTAAACAACCGATATTTTTGGTTATCAATAAAATAGATGAAGTTCACCCGGACGAATTATTACCGTTAATTTCGTTTTATAAAGAAAAGCTGAATTTTAAAGAGATTGTTCCGATTTCAGCGCTTAATGGAAATAATGTGAACCATCTATTAGAGGTTATGGAAAGTTATTTGCCAGAAGGACCTCAATTCTATCCAGAAGATCAAATAACAGATCATCCAGAACGCTTTATTATAAGTGAATTAATTAGAGAAAAAGTGTTACATTATACTCGTGAAGAAGTTCCTCATTCGATTGCAGTTGTTATTGAAGGAATTCAATCTGACGAGGAATCTAAACTAATTGATGTACAAGCTGCTATTATTGTAGAGCGTCCATCACAAAAAGGAATTATTATTGGAAAACAAGGAAAAATGTTACGTCAAATTGGAACTGAAGCAAGAAAAGATATTGAAAATCTTTTAGGCTCAAAAATTTATTTAGAATTATGGGTGAAAGTCGAGAAAGATTGGCGTAACCGGATGCATCAATTACGTGATTTTGGCTATAACGAAGATGAGTACTAATGTCAACTGGTAATTTTTAATACTTATGAAGTTGCTAATTCGAGAGAAGATATGAATATATAAAAAATGTTTTCATCCTGATTGAAATCACCATGCAATTATCTTTGCAGGTGTGTATCAAGCAGAGTGGACATTTGTTTGTGATCAATAAATCTGAAAGGTGGAGATTTTAATGATCGATTTACCTTGGAAAGTTTTTAGTAAAACTGGAAGTGTTGAGACATATTTATTGATGAAACAAATGGAGGAAGCCTATCGAAGTACGCACCAAAAGGATCAAATGCAACAGTCGAAAACGACGTTAGCGAACAATAGTCAATAAAATTTAATAAAAGGCACGGGAGACGGATGTTTGAAAAAGTTGAAGGTATTGTTCTCAGAACTAAAGATTACGGGGAAAATAATAAAATTGTAACTTTATATACAAGAGAATATGGTTTAATTAGTGCTGTTGCTAGAGGCGCTAAAAAGTCCAAAAGTCGAATGGCTGCTATTACGCAGCCATTTATATATGGTTCTTTTTTAGTGCAAATGGGACGAGGATTAGGGACCATACATCAGGGTGAAATATTACATAGCATGAGGACAATTCGAGAAGATATTGTTTTAACGGCTTATGTATCATATATCTGTGAACTTTTATCGAAAGTCGTTAATGAAAAAGAGCCCAATTCTAACATATTTGATGAACTTTATGTGAGTTTAGAGCGAATTATAGACGGTGATTCGCCTTTAGCTATATCTATAATGTTTGAACTAAAAATGTATTACGTTGCTGGAATTGCTCCAGTAGTAGATAGTTGTGTGAATGGTCATACTGAAAGACCTGTAGCAGCTTTTTCAGTGTATGAAGGTGGCGTGATTTGTGATCAATGTATATATCGCTCTGAAGATTATATTAAGATAACACCTCAAATATATAATGTTCTTAAGCTTATGAGTCAAACAAGTATTAAAAGAATTCGTAATTTAAATATTAAAAATGAAACATTAAAGTTAATTCGGGATATTTTAGATCACTACTATGAGCGTTTTGGAGGTATGCCGATCAAATCTAAGCGTTTTCTCGATCAAATTCACTTATTAGAGTAGGTTATGTGATATAGTAAACACGTGATGACGCAAATTTATTATTTGGAGCCACCTATTTACTCGCCGATTGGCGAGTTTTCTTTATTCTGTTGCCGAAATAGTATATAATATTTAAATATAGTATGTCAGATTAGGTAGAGGTGGTAATAAGATGGAATTAACTCACCGACAAGAACAAATCATAGAAATCGTTAAAGAGAGTGGACCTATTACAGGGGAAAATATAGCAGAACGTTTAAACTTAACAAGAGCGACTTTAAGACCTGATTTAGCCATCCTAACCATGGCTGGGTTTCTTGATGCTCGGCCGAGGGTAGGGTATTTTTATACAGGAAAAACAGGCAGTGAACTGATTTCAGAACAAGTAAAAAAATTAAAAGTTCGAGACCAACATTCTGTTCCAGTGGTTGTCAATGATCAAGTATCTGTATATGATGCTATTACAACGATGTTTTTAGAGGATGTAGGAACTTTATTTGTGGTGAATCAAAAGGCCCTATTAGTCGGGGTACTATCTAGAAAAGATTTACTTAGAGCTTCCATGGGAAATCAAGAGTTGTCAGACGTTCCGGTACATATTATCATGACTAGAATACCGAAGATCAAAATATGCTATAAGGATGATTTATTAGTCGATGCGGCCACTAAGTTAATTGAAAACCAAATCGATGCTCTACCGGTTGTGGTAGATCGTGAAGATGGACAAGAAGTGGTAGGACGATTAACTAAAACAAACATCACTAAAGCATTTGTCGACTTAGTCAGAGAGGAATAAGTTATAGGGAGGATTTTAGATGAGTTCTATTTTTTATGTGCTTTCAGATTCTGTCGGTGAAACGGCAGAGCTTCTAGCTAAAGCAGCATTAAGCCAGTTTTCGGATCAAAATATGAAAATACAGCGCATACCTTATGTAGATGATGAAGCTACGATGGTTGACGCCTTTAATTTAGCTAAAGAAAATAATGGGATGATTGCTTTTACATTAGTAAAACCTGAGTTTAGACAAAAAATGAAAGATTTATCTAATCAGTTTCAAGTAAGAGCTATAGATTTACTAGGACCATTATTAGAAGAGTTAGAAGACCATTTACAAAAGAAGCCAACCTTACAACCTGGTTTGGTACATAAATTAGACGAAGATTATTATAAACGGGTTGAAGCCATTGAGTTTGCCGTTAAATATGATGATGGACGCGATGCAAAAGGCATTTTAAAAGCGGATTTAGTTTTAATTGGTGTATCAAGAACGTCTAAGACACCTCTATCACAATTTTTAGCTCATAAACGTCTCAAAGTAGCGAATGTACCTATTGTCCCTGAGGTAGACCCACCAGAAGAACTGTTCCAAGTACCGGCTGAAAAGTGTATCGGATTAAGGATAAGTTCAGAAAAATTAAACCATATTAGAACGGAAAGGTTAAAAGCATTAGGGTTAGATGGATCAGCCAATTATGCGAGGAAAGAACGAATACAAGAAGAAATTGATTATTTTAACAAAGTTGTAGAAGAAATAGGCTGTGATACTATTGATGTATCGAACAAAGCTGTCGAAGAAACAGCCAATGTTATTTTGAGAAAAATAAAAAAGTAAAAAACTAATTTTAGCTGCTAACTATAGCAGCTTTTTCATTTGTATCAGACAATAAATATCTATTAATTCCAAATATTAAAACATCAATCAAACTGTTCGCATATTTTAAATGAATAAGTTATAATCGATATTTGTGGAAAGAAGTAGAATAATAGATAATCTTACTAAGGTACACACTAGTTTCTCCAACTACATAGAGGGTATACATATAATATAATGAATCAAATAATGTGACAATATTTTTACAAGGGTAATTTTTTGTCGATGCTTGAAGGTATTTTGTAACAAGTATCGAAATAAATCACATGGTGATGAAGATGGCAAACAGAATTCCACAAGAGACAATAGACCAAATAATAAATAACAATAACATTGTCGATGTTATAAGTGATTACATTAAATTAACCAAAAAAGGTCGTAACTATTTTGGGTTATGTCCTTTTCATGGTGAAGACACTCCGTCATTTTCTGTATCACCGGAAAAACAAATTTTTCATTGTTTTGGTTGTGGTAAAGGTGGTAATGTCACATCTTTTATCATGGAAATTGAAAACTTATCTTTTATTGAAGCCATTAAGCATTTAGCCGATAAAAGTGGTGATTCATTACCAGATGAGTGGCTTAACAGACAACAAGGACCTGCTTATTCAAATGAAGATCAAAGTGTTTTAAAAGCATATGAATGGTCTAACAAATTGTTTCATCATGTACTGAAACACACTAAAGATGGCAAAGATGCTCTTAACTACTTAAAAAATAGAGGATTTTCTGAAGAGGCTATCGAACACTTTCAAATAGGGTATTCTCCAAGGAAAGATCAATTCTTGAGCACCTTTCTAAAAGGTAAAGGTTTTGAGGTTGAAAATTTGGTTCAATACGGTTTATTAAGCAGCCGAGATGGGAATACCTTTTTTGACAGATTTCAAGGAAGAGTTATTTTTCCGATTCACAATCACCAAGGTAAAATCATTGGTTATGGCGGAAGGTCTATACAAGATGATATACAACCTAAATATTTAAATAGTCCTGAATCAAAATTCTTTCATAAAGGTAAAATTCTATATAATTTTCATCAAGCAAGGCGACATTTTCAAAAACTAAACCAAGTGGTACTGTTTGAAGGTTATGCAGATGTGATTAAAGCTTATCAAGCAGGTGTTTATCATGCAGTTGCCACGATGGGGACAAGCCTTTCAGATACACATGTAAAAATATTGAAACAATACGTCGATGAAGTCATTATTTGTTTTGACGGAGATTCCCCTGGTAAAGAAGCTAGTTACAAATCAGCAAAACTTGTAAACGATGCAGGAATGAACGCAAGAGTAGCGAATGTACCTAATGAGATGGATCCTGATGAATATTTTGAAAAACATGGTTCTGAAGCATTTCAAAAGCTGATTCAATCAGCCGAAAGTTATGTGGCTTTTTCACTACAATATATAAAAAAGAACTACAATTTAAATACAGATCACGATAGGGTTCAATATGTTGAAAAAGCGTTAGATATTATCGCTACGGTTAATCAGGCAGTTGAAAGAGATTTTTATTTAAATGAATTGGAAGAAACATTTAAATTAGACCGAAGTACCTTACTTCAAGAAATCGACAGCCGTAGAAGAATAATGCGCCGCTCAAAAGATAATGATAATCATGTTAAGAAAAAAAGCTTTGAGCATAATAATTGGAACAAACCTCAAAAATTATTTAGTGCTTATCAAAATGCCGAAAGACATCTAATTGCACATATGCTTCAGGATCCGTACATTGCGGATCGAGTTCAAAATCGATTAGGTGCCTCATTTAATCTTGAAGATCATCAAGTATTAGTCACCTATTTATACGCATATTATGAGGAAGGGAACGAACCGAACGTTAGCCGATTTGTTGAACGTTTAAATGACGGTTCAATTAAACAATTAGCTGTAGAGTTAGCTTTAATGCCAATAAATGATGAGTTAAGTGAACAAGAGCTTGATGACTATATTCATGTGATTAAGAAGGAAAGTGATTCAAGTCCAGAGCTTAGAACTTTAAAGCAGATGTTAAAGCAAGCTGAAAAAGAAAATGATCATCAATCTGCAGCGCGAATTGGAATGAAAATAATTGAGTTAAAGAAGAAGAACATGACATGAATATCAGCAACCAGTTTGGAAGGAGGGGTTATGGATGGCTAATAAGCCAGTAGATCCAAAAGAAGGTCTAGAAGAACAAGACCTAACACTCGATCAATCAAAAGAACAGTTACTTGAGATTGGTAAAAAACGAGGCGTTCTCGTATATGAAGAAATCGCCGATAAATTAGGCCATTTTGACCTGGATTCAGATCAAATGGACGAATTTTACGAAACCCTTGCCGATGAAGGCATTGACGTGATAGGTGAAAATGACGAGGACCCTAACATGCAGAAAATAGAAAAAGAAGAAGAATTCGATTTAAATGACCTAAGTGTCCCACCAGGGGTGAAAATCAATGACCCAGTGAGAATGTATCTTAAAGAAATAGGTCGTGTCGATCTTTTAACAGCGGACGATGAGATTGAATTAGCTAACCGCATTGAACAGGGAGATGAGCTAGCAAAACAGAAGTTAGCAGAAGCCAACTTACGACTAGTTGTAAGTATTGCGAAGCGTTATGTTGGTAGAGGTATGCTATTCCTTGATTTAATTCAAGAAGGAAATATGGGCTTAATTAAAGCCGTTGAGAAGTTTGATTATCGCAAGGGATTTAAGTTTAGTACGTATGCGACATGGTGGATTCGTCAAGCAATCACTCGTGCAATAGCTGACCAAGCTAGAACGATTCGTATCCCAGTTCATATGGTTGAAACCATTAATAAATTAATTCGTGTTCAACGTCAATTATTACAGGATTTAGGACGCGAACCAACTCCTGAAGAAATTGCTGAAGAAATGGATTTAACTCCAGATAAAGTACGAGAAATTCTGAAAATTGCTCAAGAACCTGTTTCTTTAGAGACACCAATTGGTGAAGAGGATGACTCTCATCTAGGTGATTTTATTGAAGACCAAGAAGCCCAATCACCTTCAGATTATGCGGCTTATGAATTATTAAAAGAGCAACTAGAAGATGTATTAGATACTCTAACTGATCGAGAAGAAAATGTGTTACGTCTTCGTTTTGGCCTTGATGATGGCAGAACTAGAACACTTGAAGAAGTAGGGAAAGTCTTTGGGGTGACGAGAGAACGTATCCGTCAAATTGAGGCTAAAGCTCTTAGAAAGTTAAGACATCCTAGTCGTAGCAAACGCTTAAAAGATTTCTTAGAGTAGGTAATGTATTTTCATTGGGGGTACCATGGGCATTGAACGAAAGGAACTCATTATAAAAGAAATACAGTATTGGAAAGAATCAAAACTTTTACCTGCACAATATTGTGATTTTCTATTAATGATTTATTCTCATGGTGAGGGACTTGATCATTCCAATCAAAAGCAACAAGGAAGGTTATGGTTTTATATTAACTTTCTCTTCCTGTTGCTTTTCATCCCTATTTCCATTTACTTAATCCTATGGATGGATAACTCTTTATTCATGAGTTTAGCTTTAATTGTCGGAGTATTAGCGATTGCGATTATCCATGTTGTATATTATAAGAGAATCAATTCTATAGTGGTACACCTCCCCATCATATTAATATTATTAGTTGGGCTTACAGGTACTATATCATTGGGTAAAGTTTTAGATCTTCAATTGAACTATTATTTGATAGTTTTCTTTCATTGTTTATTATGGATTTCATTAGGTTTTTGGAACAAATGGATTTACTTAATGGTATCTGGTCTAGTTGGTTTATTAATCTTACTAGTAAATTTATTTATATAAAATATTCACAATTTCTCCCTTTCAGTTTGAACTTTTTTCGAGTAAAATAAGTATAGTTTGAGTTTATACGTTTTACATATAGCGCAACGAAGGAGGTCAAATAACATGAAGAAAAATTTAATTATGCCATACGCACTTATTGCTTTACTTGGTATTGTAACAATGGTCGTAATGGGCGGGGTGGGCCTAGCTCAAATGGACCAAGCAGAAGGTGAAGGTGGAGGCGAAGAAACACTTGACCCTGCAGAACTAGTAGAACAGAATAACTGTACATCTTGTCATGGTGCTGACCTTAGTGGTTCAGGTAATGCTCCAGATTTAACGACTGTTGGAGATCGCTACTCACAAGAAGAACTTGTTGATATTATCAGTAACGGTGTTGAGGGTAGTAATTTAATGACAGGAGACTATGCGACAGCTGATGAGGCAGAAGTTATTGCCGAATGGTTATTGAATGGTCAAGAAGAATAATAAGTAAAGTCCAGAACATCATGATGTTTCTGGACTTTTTTAAAATTGGATAAGGAAGTTGAAAATGACAACAATTAAATTATCAAAACGGTTAGAAAAAGTTGCAGGCTATGTCCCTCCTGAAACGAATGTGTTTGCGGATATCGGTTCTGATCATGCTTATTTACCGTGTTATGTTTGTCTAACTCATTCGAGTGTTAAGGCCATAGCGGGAGAGGTTAATGTCGGACCATTAGAGGCTGCAATCAATCAAGTGAAGAAGTATGACCTATCAAACCGGATTGATGTGCGGTTAGGAAATGGTTTAGAGGTAATAAATCCAGGAGAGGTTGATTGTATCGTAATTGCGGGTATGGGAGGAACTTTGATAACGAGTATTTTAGAGAATGGACTTTCCAAACTTTCTAGCATCAAAAGGTTAGTTCTCCAGCCAAATATTGATGCTCAATCTATTAGAGAATTTGCTGTTAAACATCAATATGAAATCATTGAAGAAGAAATTTTGGATGAAGATGGTTATATATATGAAATATTAGTGTTAGAGTCAAGTTCTAAAACAATTCATTACTCATCTAAGGAACTTTATTTAGGTCCCATTTTATTACAAACAAAAGGTGAGGTTTTTATAAGAAAATGGAGTGGTGTTTTACATAAAAAAGAGAGAATTATTCAACAAATGAAACAGTCATCTAATGTTCAAGCATCTAAGTTGAACGAATTTATCCAACAAACGCAATGGATTAAGGAGGAAATAAGTGATGACGACAGTTAAGGATGTTATCAATATACTTGAAGAATTTGCGCCTAAATCATATGCATTTGAAGGAGATAAAATCGGGTTACATGTAGGAAGCTATAACGCGAAAGTATCTAGAGTTATGGTTGCTTTAGATGTTTTAGAAAGTGTAGTAGATGAAGCAATTGAGAATCATGTCGAGTTAATTATTGCTCATCACCCATTAATCTTCAAACCACTTAAATCTATTGATTTAAACAGTGAAAAAGGACGAATCATTCAGAAATTAATTCAGCACAATATCTCGGTTTACGCTGCACATACGAACTTAGACATTGCCTCTAGTGGTGTTAACGATATGCTCATGAATCAGCTAGGTATAGAAAACACCGACATACTAGTTGAGACAGGCGAAGAGCGTCTGTATAAATTAGTCGTATTCGTACCAGAGAGTCATGAAAATCAATTTCGGGATGCTTTATCTGAAGCTGGCGCCGGCCATATTGGAAACTACAGCCACTGTACATTTAACACACCTGGAACGGGGACGTTTAAACCGTTAGATGGAACGAACCCTTATATCGGTTCACAAGGGGAGATAGAAAAAGTTTTAGAAGTTAGAATGGAAACCGTTGTACCAGAGTCTATTTTAAACAATGTTATTCAAGTGGCTAAAGAAGCTCATCCATACGAAGAGATGGCTTATGATGTTTATCCTGTAAAATTATCCGGAACCAAACGAGGACTAGGACGTATTGGAGCATTGTCTCAAACCCAATCCCTCAAGCAATTTGCAGAACATGTTAAGCAATCTTTTGATGTGCCATTTGTTAGAGTCGTTGGAGATGAATCAAAACAAATTAAGCGTGTAGCGGTAATTGGTGGCGATGGTAATAAATATATTAACCAAGCCAAAATGAAAGGTGCCGATGTCTTGATCACTGGTGATATTTATTATCATACTGCCCATGATGCATTAGGGATGGGACTAAAAATGATTGACCCAGGTCATCACATTGAAAAAGTTATGAAAACAGAATTAAGCAAAATCTTAAGGGAACGAAGTCAAGACCTAGACGTTGAATTCATAGAGTCGAAAGTAATGACGGAGCCTTTTAAGGTCATTTAATATTGATACAGTCAAGATTATGGGTTGTCCCATGACCTTGACTTTTTCTGTTTATTTTGAATCTTTTTATTTATTCTCTTTGTGTTGACATTTAAGCCAATTCGTTGATAATCTATTTTAAAATGAAAAGGGGGAGGATTCGGTTAATGGTTTGGGAGCAAAAGTTTCAAAAAGAAGGTTTAACATTTGATGATGTTTTATTATTACCATCGAAATCAGATGTTTTGCCAAGAGATGTTGATGTAACCGTTGAGTTAACAGAGACTTTAAAACTTAATGCACCAATTATTAGTGCAGGGATGGACACTGTCACTGAAGCGGATATGGCTATAGCTATGGCCCGTGAAGGTGGTTTAGGTGTGATTCATAAGAACATGTCAATCGAAGAACAGGCAGATCAAGTTGATCAAGTCAAACGTTCGATTCGAGGGGTTATCACGAATCCATTCTTTTTAACACCAGAACATCAAGTATTTGATGCTGAACACCTAATGGGGAAATATCGTATTTCAGGTGTTCCAATCGTCAATAATGAACATGATCAAGAGCTTGTAGGGATTATTACAAATCGTGACTTACGATTTATCGAAGATTATTCATCGAAAATTGATGATGTGATGACGAAGGAAGACTTGGTGACAGCACCTGTCGAAACTTCACTCGAGGAAGCTGAAAAAATTTTACAAGAGCATAAAATTGAAAAGCTTCCGCTAGTAGATGAACAAGGAGTCTTAAAAGGACTTATTACAATTAAAGATATTGAAAAGGTTATTGAATTTCCTCATTCAGCTGTTGACGCTCAGGGGCGTTTAATTGTCGCTGCTGCAGTTGGAGTAACAGGTGACGTTCTATTAAGATCTGAGAAACTTGTTGATGCTGGTGTAGACGCTTTAGTTGTTGATACAGCACATGGTCATTCACAAGGTGTTATTGACACAGTTAAAAAGCTAAGAGAGGCTTACCCTAACGTAAACTTAATTGCAGGGAATGTCGCGACTGCTGAAGCGACCCGTGAATTGATTGAAGCTGGTGTTGATGTTGTCAAAGTAGGAATTGGCCCAGGTTCAATTTGTACAACTAGAGTTGTCGCAGGTGTAGGTGTACCACAAATATCTGCCATTTATAATTGTGCTACGGAAGCTCGAAAGCATGGAGTTCCGATTATTGCTGATGGTGGTATTAAATTCTCTGGAGACGTTGTAAAAGCAATCGCCTCAGGTGGTCATGCTGTTATGTTAGGAAGCATGCTTGCTGGGACAACTGAAAGCCCAGGACGAACTGAGATTTTCCAAGGCCGTCGATATAAAGTCTATAGAGGTATGGGATCTGTAGGTGCGATGGAAAAAGGAAGTAAAGACCGTTATTTCCAGGAAGAGAATAAGAAATTTGTTCCTGAAGGCATTGAAGGTCGAGTACCTTACAAAGGGCCAGTTGCTGATACGTTATATCAATTAGTTGGCGGATTGCGGTCTGGAATGGGATATTGCGGTGCAACGAATTTAGAAAAATTAAGAGAAGAATCCCGTTTTGTTAGAATTACGAATGCTGGATTAAAAGAAAGTCATCCGCATGATGTTCAAGTAACTAAAGAAGCTCCAAATTACTCTTTTTAATTAAAAATTAACCGACCCCTAATAAGAAACGGTGATACACTTCATATATCCTTGCCAATACGGGGCAAGAGTCTCTACCGGGTTGCCGTAAACAACCTGACTATGAAGGCATTAATTAGTCTTATGACTAGAATTCTGCCTTTATAGCTATTTTTGAGGTGGAATTCTAGTTTTTTATTTGGGGCGGAACAGATTAGAGGTGTTTAGATGAAAGCAATTAATGAAAAAATCATTGTTCTTGATTACGGTAGTCAGTACAATCAATTAATAACTCGCAGAATTCGTGAGATAGGCGTTTTTAGTGAATTACATCCACATCATGTAACAGCTTCTGAACTAAAAGAATTAGAGCCGACTGGTATTATTTTATCTGGTGGACCTAACAGTGTTTATGGTGAGGATGCATTTTCGATTGATCCAGAAATTTTTGAACTAGGTATTCCGATATTAGGTATTTGCTATGGAATGCAATTAATGTCATTTCACTTAGGTGGAGAAGTCGGACGAGCTGGAAAAAGAGAGTATGGTAAAGCTACTATTAAAAGAGAAAACGACTCAGATTTATTTACAGCATTACCTGATGAACAACAAGTCTGGATGAGTCATGGTGACCATGTAACTAAGGTGCCAGAAGGCTTTACAGTAGATGCTTCTAATGAGTCTTGTCCAATTGCGGCTATTAGTTATAAAGAAAAAGGTTTCTATGGTGTTCAATTTCACCCAGAGGTTAAACACTCAGAATTTGGAAATGATCTACTAAGAAACTTCGTTATGGGTATATGCCAATGTTCGGGTGAATGGTCGATGGAGAATTTCATCGAGTTAGAGGTTGAAAAAATTAGAGATCAAGTTAAAGATCGAAAAGTTCTATGCGCATTAAGCGGTGGTGTTGATTCTTCAGTTGTCGCAGTCTTATTGCACCGAGCAATTGGAGATCAATTAACGTGCATTTTCGTAGATCACGGTTTATTGAGAAAGAATGAAGCCGATGATGTTATGAAAATGTTTAGAGAAGGTTTTAACATTAATGTGATTAAAGTCGATGCACAGGACCGTTTCTTAAGTAAGTTAAAAGGCGTCAATGATCCTGAACAAAAACGTAAAATTATCGGTAATGAATTTATATACGTTTTTGAAGATGAAGCATCGAAATTAAAAGACATTGATTATTTAGCCCAAGGAACTCTTTATACAGATATTATTGAAAGTGGTACTCAAACAGCTCAAACTATCAAATCACATCATAATGTGGGTGGATTACCTGAAAGAATGGAGTTTGACTTGATCGAACCACTGAACACACTGTTCAAAGATGAGGTTAGGGTACTTGGAGAAGAATTAGGTATTCCTGAACACATTGTTTGGCGCCAGCCTTTTCCAGGTCCGGGCCTAGCTATTAGAGTATTAGGTGAAGTAACCGAAGATAAGTTAGAAATTGTCAGGGAGTCAGACGCGATTTTGCGTGAAGAAATTAAGAACGCAGGTTTAGATCGTGACATTTGGCAATATTTCACGGTTCTTCCAGGGATTCAAAGTGTAGGAGTCATGGGGGACCAACGAACTTATGATCATGCCATCGGAATACGTGCTGTGACATCAGTCGATGGTATGACGTCTGATTGGGCTCGAATCCCGTATGATGTTCTGCAAAAGATATCCACGCGAATTGTGAATGAAGTGGACCATGTTAATCGCGTAATATATGATATTACGAGTAAGCCACCTTCAACCATTGAGTGGGAGTAGTAGAAGGAGAGCTGAAACCCCTTTGTTTATAAGGGTTTCGGCTCTTTACTCTATTTTCATTGCATTGTTATTGCATTATTTGTTTCTAAGTCCTTACGCAAATATTGAACTGTGAATTGATTTTTGGGAGAAGTATCTTTATTTTCAGTTGCAGTTTGATAAGACAATATACCTTTTAGTTTATGAGCGACCTCAAAATTACTGTTTGGATACAAATGTCCATAGGTGCCGAGTGTCGTTTCAATATCTTCATGTCCTAGGCGATCTTTAATAATTAATGGGTTTTCTCCCATACTAATAAGCAGAGAAGCGTGAGAATGTCTTAAAGCATGTAATCTTATTCGATGAACCCCAGCCTTTTTTGAATAACGTGTAATGGCATTTGCTAACGTATGCTTTTGTGTAGGGATACCATTATAGCTCATTACAAAATTGGTTTGGACGATAGATTGCTGCTTTTCCTTCCATTCGTGGAGTAACATTAATGTATCCTCATCTAATGCAATATGACGAACACTAGCTTTTGTTTTTGTTTCTACAAAAGAATAGTTATCTAAATTCTTATAGTAAAGTGTTTTATCGATTGATAACAAACCTTTGTCAAAGTCAATATCTTCCCATTGAATCGCAGTGGCTTCTCCAATTCGCATGCCTGTCATAAACAAAAACCACAATGAAATAAATAAAAAATGTTGATAGTAGTCTTCCTTATAAAAAAGGGAGATGACTTTTTCAAATTCTTCTTTTGTCCAAAAATCTATTTTTGTCTTTGTCTTTTTTACATTTCCAACAATTTTCGATGGATTACTTTCGGTTAAACCTAAAACAACCGCTCGATCCATTGCCATGGAAAACACCCCTTGAACATTTCTAATATAAGAAGAACGATATTTCTTTTTAGATAATGCTAATTGCCATTTTTGAACATGAATTGGGGTAATTTCTGATGTGATTAAGTTATCAAAAAAAGTGAAATGTTTTCTTACAGTCGGTAATCGATTATCGTACGTTCTTCCTTTTACTTGTGTTTTATACCAAGGTAAGAAAATATCTTCAATAAACTGTCGAAATAAAATGTCCCCTTGTTTTTCTTCTAAGGAGTCTGACTTTGTTAGTAGTAACTCAGAATATTCTTCCCTTGCTTCTTTTTTAGTCTTAAAACCACTACGGTACTTCTGGATTTGCTTACCAGTGATGGGATGATAGCCTAAATTTGCCCTAAAATAATAAGTTCCGTTCTTTGCTTTTTTGTTGATACCTTTAGTCATGATTTCACTCCTTACGCAATTAGTGCAAGAAGTACAAATCACACGTCTAAAGTTATCCCTAATACTTCCTCTACAGCTTCTTTAGGAACACGATCCAACTTTTTAGATTGATAATACGTGTGGTCCTTTGAAATCATTAGTTTTTTGCATTCTCTAATGATATCAGCTGAATAAGAAGGACCATAACCTAGTGCTATCAAGTCTTTTTTAGTGACTGTGACCATATAAACTCCTTTCCATAGACTAGGATATGCTATTTGATATCTGTCTATTATTATATCGCGTCTATACAACTAATTCTAATACGTTGCGTGAATTTGGCTCTTGCACTAAAAAAAGGTCTTATTCTCATAACTTAATAGTTACTGTAACTTATCTTGTTAAACTGAAAGTCAAAAATCAGACGGCTGTTGGTCACAGCTCCACGGGAATTTCACCCCTGCAAGTATTGCTTCCAGCCCTATTCATAGCTTGCGACGCTTCAAACGCTCGAACCATGACGATAGAGGAGTATCATTATCCTGACTGATGGGTTATCGCCAGCAATCCACCACGATTGTTTTAGACAACGTATTATTTCGCTCGTTCCATGTTGGAAGTCTTGGCGTACTTGTCAGGTTGCTTATCATCAGCAGAATGTATCTGATTTTTGTTATACGGCATGGCGTTATCTTCCATGCTTTCTTTGTCAAAGAACAAATAATATAATGAAAGGGGAAATCTCTCTACTTAAATTTTGAAAGTTAAAATAGACTGCATTAGTTTGGAACGCAAACGATCACGTGTATCTTCATCGATACCCCAATAAATGTTCCCGCGCTCATCACGAAGCTTACGCATGGACAGACTGGTCATGTAGCTTCCATAATGCAGAATAACTACTTTCATTGCTTCTGGCTCACCCTTATTTGCAGCTAAAATAATTGGGTACGGCAATAAACCACGCTCGTTGTTTTCAACATTAGAATTAATCATCCCATTCATCTGCATGTTC
>NZ_FOES01000032.1 GCF_900110685.1 Piscibacillus halophilus | reverse complement strand
TTATCGAATGAAGAACAGAACTTCCATTTTTGAGGAAGAAAGTGTACAAAATTAATTAGCAAAAAGTGTTCAATTTTACTTGACGGTCACAACATATTTATTTCAAATTGTTTTTAAACACAAAGCTCACTTTGTCATAATTCATTTTATTTTCATAGAAACGGTGTGCCTCATGACGTTGTAATCCTGAAGATAAAGCAACACTTTCATAATGATTTTCTTTTGCCCACTCATGAACAAATGATAGTAGTTTCTCACCATAGCCTTTTGAGCGTTTATTAGAGTCCGTGACTAAATCACACACCCAAACAAACCTGCCGTAATATAGAGTTGTCATAGGTTTAAAACCAATGACTGCGACTATTTCGTTTTGATCTATTAACGCAAACATTTTATATCGGTCTTTCTCCTGTGCCTCTTGTACTAAATCAAGATAGGTGGCTTCATCAAGATGAGTACGCAACTGATTCATGATGGGGAATGCTTCTAGAATTTCATCTTGTGATTGAAGTTCTTTAATTGGATATGTGTTCATTAGTATCAGTCCTTTTTTAATTACTAATTCGTTTTTCATAACAATGACATTCATGAACTCTATTAAACTTGGATATAACTTCATCCATTTGATCCCCTGTGTAGTGAGCAAATGCTTGCAGCACTTTAAGGTTTGAATCTTGAGCTTTTATCGATGAATCGACTTCTTCTTTTCCTTCCAGATAAACGTGTAAATAAGTGTAGACCTTTTCAAAATCGTTACGAGCATACCAATGATTGACCCATTCATCATCTCGGGTCCATGCTTCAAGGTATTCGATCCCTTTTTCTCTACAAATGGATTCTGCCTTTTCTAATAGCTTGGATCCTATACCTTTTCTTTGAACATCTGGGTGTGTGGCAATATGCCAAATCATCCCACCAAGTCCTCGACCTCTTGTACAGACTGTTTTTTCCTTTTCCTCGTATTCAATATCTAGCAAACCGACAACTTTTCCATCATCTATAGCCACGAGTTCAATCGCCGGGTTCTCATAAGTCTCTTTTTTATTTAACACATTATCAAAATACGCCGTATCTAAGAATGATAGTGTTCGACAACGAACCCAGCCAACTTCGTCACTAGATTTAAAAGCTCTGATTTCCATTCGTCTCCTCCTATCCCTTATTCAATTCCTCAAGAACAGATAATAAATCCTGCAAGTTTTCTATGATGTATTCTGCTTTTGTATTTTTCCAATAATCATCTCGCTTCCATACGCTAATCATGCCAATATTTTGAGCTCCTTGAATATCTTTTTCAGGATGATCCCCAACAAACAGGCTTTTATTCGATTGTACGTTTAATTGATGTAAGGCTTTTTGAAAAATCTTGGGGTCTGGTTTTTTCATACCTTCCCATTCTGAAATAAGAATCGTATCAAAGTATTCTTTAATTCCTAAGACTTCAACGTTATCCATCTGAAACTGTCCTTTTCCGTTTGAAATCAATCCTAACCTAAGATTCTTATTATGTAAGCCTTCTAACACACTATGCAGGTTGGGAAAAGGAATACAATGATGTTTAAATTGAGTCCTATAATCTTGAAGTAATGCTTCACAAGTTAAGTTTGTATTCTTAAACTCTTTCACTAATGTTTGATAAACTTTTTCTTTCGAGACATAGCCTCTAGTATCTAGTTCTATAAACCTTCTAATATATGTGTCTTTTGGAATATGATTTAACCTTTCGTGATAACGTTGATACTGGTTATCTATGAATTGGATGACGGATTGGTCCCGATCTAACAATGTACCATCTAAATCAAATATAACTGCCTTAATTATGTTAATCACTCCCCCATTGATCAATTTGTTTGATCGAGGTCACTCCTATTTTTGTGCTATTATTTTCCAACTTTATTCTAACATACAAAAAACACGTGAATTCATGGTTTGAATTCACGTGTACATGTTAATTTTGTTGATATTGTTTACGATATTTTTCAACGAGTGGCATGACTTGTTTTGAGAAGCGTTCCATTTCTTCGTATTGTGGAGAACATTGTAAAAGTAGAAGATCTAAGCCTTGTTCTTCATATTCCAAAATACGTTTAGCGATTTGGTCAGGTGTTCCAATGAGGTTGGGTCTTAATCCTCTGTTCGATACCGAGTAATCTTGAAGTGAGATCTTTTTCTCTAATTCGGATTTGGTTGTGAAATCCTTCATGCCGGCGTATCCATCCGATTCTTTAACGTCTGTGATTCGCTCTAATTCGGCTAGAGCTTCTTCTTCTGTGTCGCGGCAGATGACATAGGCAGCCATTCCAAACGATTTGAAAGGCTCACGTCCTAGCTTATCTCTTCTAGACTTCATGTCGTTGATTTTCTCACCAATTTCCTCTACTGTTCCACCATGCATTACGTAGGCATCACAGTTTTCACTAATTAAAGCTTTGCCGTGATTACTTTCGCCACCTGCATAGAGAATTGGATTTGGTTTTTGAACAGGTTTTGGAGACAATTGAGCATTTTGAACATGATAAAATTTCCCGTCATATGAAAAGCTTTCTTCAGTCCACATCCCTTTTAGGACATCGAGGAATTCCCCTGTTCGGTTATAACGATCCTCATGAGCTGTAAATTCGCCATTGTATTGAATTGCCTCTTCTTGCCACCAGCCGGAGACGATGTTCAAGGTAAAGCGTCCATTACTAATGTGGTCAATGTTAGCTGCCATTTTAGCTGTGACAGCAGGGTTATGGTAAATCGGCCGTACAGCTACCATGATTTCAATTTTTTCGGTGACGGCAGCGAGCGCTGCTGCGGTTGACCATGCTTCTAGGGAATCTGCTTTTGTTCCTTTAATGTCATTAAGGTAAAGTTCTGCAATTAAGGTTGTATCGTAACCCCATTGTTCTGCTGCTTGAATAACCTTCTTGGCATAATCAAATGTTGGAGGCATTTGTTCATCTTCTACGTTGCGTAACCATCCTCCGAAAATCGGTAACCAGAATCCGTATCTCATTGTCATCCCCCTATCGAAATCTATTAAACCAATGTTTTTTCGAGTTTATTAGCTAACGCTCTTGCTACTTCTTTCATGCCATATAGTTGAACTTTACTTTCTGCATCGGCATTGTAGTTCGTGTTCGTGTTAATGTCGTAAGTGTACAGTTGCCCTTGTTCGTCTCGAATGAATTCTATTCCGGCAAAGTTAATGTTATGTGCTTTTAGGAATGATTCATACTGATCAATAATGGGATCTTTAAAATCTGGGATAATTTTAAATTTTTCTTTTGTATTTTCTGTTGTTAAGCAGAAGTTATCATCAATGGTACAAGCATCTGCTGGGCATAGCTCGAATCCTTCTGATGTATCCACTCGAACAGCATAAAGGAATTGGCCATCAACGAATTCACATCTTGTAATCGTAGAATCCTCTGATTGAATATATTGCTGTAATAACGTCACGCCATCAATTGGTTCTTCGAATTCCGAGCTGTTGACGTATGCCTCTAGCGCCTCGACACTATGGAATAATTGAACGCCTAATCCTTTTCCTGCACGGTTGTGCTTCGTAATAAAAGGTTTATCCATTTTTTCAGCAGCTTGAATTAAGCTTTCTTTTCCAACGGTTACGACTGTTTTAGGCGTTTTAATCCCGTGGCTTTCAAGCGCACTATATTGTCTAGCTTTATTGACTTCAAGGTCTAGCGCGTGGCTTCCATTAAGCACGGTGCGACCATGACCTTCTAACCAAGATAAAACTGCCATCGTTAATTCTGGGGCATAACGGTGGCCTCTAGAATGAGATGAAGCACTCATACGATTGTAGAAAATACCTTTTGGTGGCTCTTCAGAAAGGTCGACATTTCCTTCATTTATAAACCAGTCTTCGTATGGTACATTGAGCTCTTCAAGTGCATCAATTAGTGGTTTCGTCCATTCATCATTTTCGTGAATGACGTATATTTTTTCACTCATCTTGTTCCTCCTCACAATTCATTTAATTCCGATATGATTACTAGTATATAAAATATTTCGTCATTTTGAAATGAATTAAACTTGAGAATTTTTTTATTTCATTAAAAACGGGCTTATGCACTGTCTTTGAGTGGGCTTATAATGGCTTCAAACAGAGGACTCAATACACTTGTAGTGATATGTTTTGGTTTGTATAAGACCAAACAGTGTTCTTAATTTTAAGGTTTTCTTCAAACTTCTCAATCCAGATCTGTTTGGCATTGAGTAGAGCTATTAATTGTGGTGAGTTCAAATTGACTTCTTCGAGCTTCTCATCATTTTGCGAAATAAAAACCACTTTCACTGATTCCTCTGACTGTAAAGCAGCATTCATCTAACCCCTCCCTTTTGTTTAATGTTAAAAACGGATTTCTTCTACAATAATTTAATTTCAAAATGACTTATACGTAACGTAGACCTAGAAAAAGCTCGCCGAAGATGGCGAGCTAATCTTTTACCCTAATACAGCACGATCACTCTCGATTTGCTTACCACGAATGCGCTGGAATTCGTCGAGTAAATTTTTGATCGTTAGATTTTGTTTTTCTTCTCCTTTGATATCAAAAATGATTTGGCCTTTATCCATCATGAACAGGCGGTCACCGAGATCTAGAGCCTGTTGCATATTATGGGTAACCATCATCGTTGTGAGACCGAACTTGGCGACGACATCTTTTGTAATTTTAGTGATGAGTTCTGCTCTAGATGGATCTAGTGCAGCCGTATGCTCATCTAATAACAAAATATATGGTTCGGTGAAGGTTGCCATCAGTAATGATAAAGCTTGACGCTCACCACCAGATAGAAAACCAACTTTAGCGTTCAATCGGTCTTCTAGGCCAAGGTTTAACGTCTCTAGATATTCTCTAAAATGATCCTTTCGCTTTTTGTTAACCCCTGGCACAAGTTTTCGTTTTTTATCACGCGCGTAGGCCATGGCTAAGTTTTCTTCTATCGTCATGGATGGTGCCGTACCGGCCATAGGGTCTTGGAATACACGTCCAATCATCTTTGAGCGTTTATACTCAGGTAAGTGAACAACGTTTTGGTCATTGATATAAACATCTCCAACATCTGGAATAAGGCTTCCGGAGATGACATTCATAAGGGTTGATTTTCCTGCTCCGTTACTACCGATCACTGTGACGAATTCACCTTTTTCAAGTTCCAGGTTAATTCGTTGTAAGGCTTTCTTTTCATCAGGTGTATTTTCGTTAAACGTCATGGACACATCTTCAATTTTAAGCACTGGCCTCACGCTCCTTTTGTTCGACTAGGGCGGCACGTTTTGCCAATCGACGTTTTTTCTCTCTTCGGGCTTGTAAAACTTTTGGTGTTACAAGTGCAGCGATGACTAAGACTGCGGTAATGAGTTTCAAGTCGCTCGATTCTAGGAAGTCGACTCGTAAAGCAAGCGTAACCACTATCCGATAAACAATCGCTCCTAAAATGACAGCCAGTGTCACTCTAGTAATCGTCTTTTTACCGAATAAGGCTTCGCCAATAATGACCGAGGCTAAGCCAATCACAATCATACCAATTCCCATATTTAGGTTCGCAAACCCACCAAGCTGTCCAACCAATGCTCCGGATAATGCGACTAGCGCGTTAGATAAACCGATTCCTACAATGATTAAGAAGTTCGTATTTGCTGATAAACTACGAATCATCTTTTGGTTATCGCCTGTTGCACGAATGGCTAGGCCGATTTCTGTTTTCAAAAAATAGTCGAGTAAAAATTTGATTACGACTGTTAGAACGGTCATCACAATGAAAATTCCCCAGGTCGTTGGAACTCGGTCAGCTCCTAAGGCTTGTAGTACAGCATTTAGACCTGTATCAATACCTGTTGAAGCCCATGCGGATTGGATCTGACTGATTAATGTCGATTCATTTAGTAAGGAGACAGTTGGTTGTCCCATAAAACGTAGATTAATAGAATAAAGAGCAATCATCATTAAAATTCCGGCTAAAAGTGCGTTAATTTTCCCCGCAGTATGAAGGAGACCCGTGAGACAGCCGGCAATAAATCCAGCTAATGCTCCAATCAAAGTTGCAATCACTGGTGAAGTTCCGTTTACAATTAGTATTGCTGAAATACCTGCTCCGGTAACAAAGCTTCCATCAACGGTTAGATCTGGGAAGTCTAATACTCGGAAGGATAAATAAACACCTAGTGCCATAATGGCATATATAACCCCTGACTCAACTGCACCAAATAATGCGATTAACATGACGTCCTCCTTTTCGGTCTATGTATATCAGTAAAGCAGGCCTCAGCCTGCTTTACATATTATACTTATTCTTCCGCTTCAATGAACTGAGCATCTTCATCCCACTCGTCGTTCCATTCGACTCCTTGTTCATCAGCTGCTTCTTTGTTTATGAAGAGTTGAATTTCAGGTGGATATTCTGGCACAATTTCACTTGGTGATTGTTCTCCACTTAAAATGTCTGCTGCCATTTCACCCGCTCTATAACCAATTGTATGGTAATCGATTCCGAACGTAGCAAAACCACCTTTTGTTAAGGAGTCCGGTTCCCCTGTAATTAGTGGAATATCTTGTTCATTCGCTACCCCTACAACACTATCTAACGCTTCTACGACTGTGTTATCTGTTACAATGAAGAAAACATCAATTTCGCTAACTAGCGATTGAGCTGCTTGTTGGACTTCAGAAGCATTCGCAACGTTACGTTCCACAAGTGTTAAGCTTGTTCCTTCAGCCGCTTCTTTAACCACATCAATTTGTGAGACAGAGTTTGGCTCACCAGCGTTATAGATTAACCCAACACTTGAACCTTCAAAGTATTGATCAATAAACTCAACTGTGGTGCTAATCGCATCTGGGTGCAGGTCAGATACTCCCGTAATATTTTCACCCGCTTCGTCCATTGATGGAACTAAACCTGCATCAACAGGGTCTGTAACAGATGTATATACGATTGGAATCTCACTAGTTGCATTCAACGCACCAAGTGCACTTGGTGTTGAATTCGCAAAAATTAAGTCAACATTATCAGCAACAAACCCGTCTGAAATGGTCTTAACATTGTTTTGATCATTTTGAGCACTACTGAAATCATATTCAACATCCAGACCAGCGTCTTCTAACGCATCTTGAAAACCTTCATAAGCTCTGTCTAGTGACGGGTGCTCTACAATTTGAGTCGCCCCTACTAGGTATGATTCACCATCACCTGAACCGGAATCATCACCTTCTCCACATGCGGCAAGCAGTCCCATTCCAATGACTGCCACCCCTAACAATTGAAACATTTTTCTCATTCAACGCTTCCCCCTCATTTTAAAAATGCACTCCTCTAGTTCGACACACTCAAGTTGTTTAATATAAGATGATTCGATACTCCTAGTCAAAACTCCTTTCACTATCTTTTAATTTTAATTGCACGAGTTCGAAATAACATAGAGTCGTGATATTAAATGTTTTACCATTTTCGCTTATGCCTACCTGATCTTTACTGTAAGACTGTCAGACGTATGAGGCTTCTTTTTTGAATCAATTTGGTGAATCGAATGACCTGTTAGAGCTTCTACTGCCTCAAGCAAGCCTTCATTCATACTTGGATGCGCGTAGTTTGGAAAGTGGACGTCTTCTTCTTTGGCTGCCATTTCCAGCAGCTGGACAAAGCTACTAGATAATTCTATGGCGCCAGATCCAATCATATGAATGCCTAAAATAATTTCAGTTTTAGCGTCACTAACCACTTTGATTAGGCCTTCCTTTTGGCCTGATAACATTGCGAATCCATTAGCTTTTAATGAAAATTCACCAATTTGATACTCAAGACCATGCTCTTTCGCCACAGTTTCGGTTAAACCGACGGATGCGATTGGAGGAGTCGTATGAATAATAGTTGGTAAGAACGTTAGGTCAGCTTCAGGGTTGCCCCCTGCTATAGCTTCAGCTGCCACTTTCCCCTGTTTAATAGCCTTAACGGCAAGCGCAGGCCCTTCCGCAGTTACGTCTCCAATCGCATAAATATTAGGATTCGAGGTTTGTGCATGATTATTCACGACGATATAACCGTCTTCTATCTGATCAACACCAAATCGTGCAAGGCCTAATTCCTCCACATTAGGCTTACGCATACCACTCGTGTATAAATGCGTTCCTTCAATCAAGCGTTCTTTACCTTGATCATCGGTGAACTCAAGCTGCACTTGGTCATCTGTTTCTTCAATTGATAATCCATTTACCCCTTTAATAACTTTAATCTTTTTCTTCTTAAACACGCGCATTAATTCTTTTTCTATCGATGGATCAAGTGTGAGGGCGTCCGGTAAAATCAATGTCACCTGACTACCAAACGACTGATAATCTATCGCGACCTCGAGTGAAATATCGTCGCTTCCATATACGATTAAATGATTGGGTAATTCTTTTAACCTAAATATGTCATGCGATAAAACAACACGCTCGTAGTTATGAGAAAAACTTTTAGGTAAAGTGGCTGTGCACCCCGTTGCGATGATCGCTTTTTTAAATTGATAGATATCAAACTGATGCCCATTTTCAACACCCATTTTGTTATCACTAGTGAACGTCGCCTTGCCTTGGATTACTTCGACTTGATTCCCTTGGCATAACGACTCTACTCCTTTTCGTAATTGCTCGGTCACGTTAGATTTATAAGTTAATAGCTGATCGAGATTCAACTTTGGGGATTCCATATCAAAACCTAGCTGCTTCATGTGAGGAATCTCGGATTGCTTGCGGGCGGCATATGCCCAAACCTTAGATGGAATGCATCCTTGGTTCAAACAGATACCCCCGAGCTGATCCTTTTCTATTAAGGTTACGTTCAAACCTAGTTGTGCCGCTCGAATAGCTGCTGTATAACCGCCAGGGCCACCTCCGATAATGACTAGATCTCTCTCTTCAATCATTTCACCGACAACCATTTATATCATCTCCAGCATGAGTTTGCTCGGGTTCTCTATTAAACTAATGAATCGGTTCGTAAAAGCGACAGCTGTTGCTCCGTCAGCCACTCGATGATCAAATGACATAGATAGATTCATCATCTGGCCGATCACGATTTCATCTTGATCATTAATAACTGGACGTTTTTTCGTTTTATGAAACGCAATGAGAGCTGTTTCTGGGTAGTTAATGATTGGTGTCGCACCCGTACTGCCAAGCGGTCCGACATTACTCATTGTGAAAGTACCATTTTTCATATGTTTCGGTTCCAGTTTTCTCTCCTTTGCTTTTTGAGTGAGGTCTTTAATGTCTTTATGCAGCTGTTGGATTGATTTTCGGTCAGCTCCGTGAATAACAGGCACCATTAGCCCATCTTCCGTGTCTGTTGCCAGACCAATATTGTATTCTTTTTTCAATTTAATCGTTTCTTGTGTCTCATCGAGCTCTGCATTGAATACTGGGAAGCCTTTTAAAGCGAAGACTAATGCTTTCATAAAAAAGGCAGGAACAGAAACCGAGATGCCGTCAGCTTTCAATTCTTCGCGAAGTTCCATTAAACGAGTAAGTTCAACTTCATCAAAATGAGTGACGTGAGGAATGGTATATAATGACTGGGTCATTTTCTGAGCGATTTGTTTTCGAATGCCCCGGAATGGAATCTCATCTGAGTTTGATTGAGGAGGTTCTACTTCTAATGTCTCTTCAATGACTGGCTCATGAGATTGGTTAATATATTGATAGATATCCTCTTCTGTCACGCGCCCTGATGGATCTGACGCAGGGACCTGTTCTATATCAATCCCGTGATCACGAGCTATTTTTCGAGTATATGGTGTCGCTAACACTCTATTAACCTTCGTAGTTATTCGTTTATTTGTTAACTCTTTAGTTACTGTTTGAGCGGGTTGTTCTTCCGGCTGATCTTCCCTATGCGATTTGTCTGCACCTTCTCCTTCAATTAATAAAAGCGTTGTACCAACCTGAACCGTCTCGCCTATCGGAATGAGGATTTCTTTTATCTGACCTGTGCCTGGTGAAGGAAGTTCAGCAACCATTTTGTCGGTCTGTACTTCGACTAATGGCTGATCGGTTTTCACCATATCGCCTTCTTTAACGTAATAGTGAACGATTTCACCTTCCGTCATGCCTTCACCAATATCATGTAATTTAACTTCTATCATCATAGCGTCCTCCCTTTAGAAATGGACTGCTTTTTCAATACTTTGTAGTACGCGTTGTGGTGTGGGTAAGTAGTGATCTTCAAGCGCGAAAAAAGGGACTGGTACATCAAAGCCAGTGACTCGCTCAATGGGCGACCTTAAGTATAAAAACGATGTGTCGTTAATCTCCGAGATTAGATCGTTTCCAAGTCCGCCAGTTGCGTGAGCTTCATGAATGATGATCGCGCGTCCGGTTTTCTGTACTGATTCTGCAATCAAGTCTCGATCAAGCGGATAAAGGGTCTTTAAATCTAAAATTTCACAACTAATCTCTTTTTGCTCTACTTGTTTTGCTGCTTGTTTCGCCACTGGAATCATGGCACCCCAAGCAATCAACGTAACATCCGTTCCTTCTTGAAGCTTTTCTCCTTTTCCAATCTCAACGGTGTACTTACCTTCAGGAACCTCTTCTCGTTGGGCACGATAACTTCTCATCGGTTCCATAAACAACACCGGATCTGGATCTTCAATTGCTGCAATCAGCAACCCCTTTGCGTCATAAGGTGTGGATGGGCAGACGACTTTAATGCCTGGCATATGAGTAAAAAGAGCCTCAGCACTATCCGAGTGAATCTCAGGTGCTCGAATTCCCGCTCCATAAGGGGCTCTAATAACCATCGGAACAGAATAATGCCCCATTGTTTTCATGCGCAACCTCGACACATGGGTCATAATCTGATCATAAGCTGGATAAATAAAGCCCATAAACTGCATCTCTGCAACTGGCTTAAAGCCATTTACCGCAAGACCAACTGATGTACCAACAATCCCAGACTCTGATAGTGGGGTATCAACGACGCGATCCTCTCCGAACTGTTCCTGTAACCCTTCAGTTGCTCGGAACACACCACCATTTTTCCCAATATCTTCGCCAAGTAAGATTGTTGTATCATCTTCTTCAAGCATCGTTTTCAAACCATCATTAATGGCTTGAACCATTGTTAACACTTGAGTCGAATTCGTTTGTTCAGCTTTTCGTTCCATTTTGACGTCCATCTTACCCCCTCCCTAGAAGTTCAAGATAGGATTGTTTTTGTTCTGACAACTGTTCAGGTGGGTTGGCAAATACGTGGTCGAACAAGTCACTAGGATCTGGTTGCGGAAAGTGTTCCATTGCCTCAACAGCCGCTTCCACTTCTTCTGTTAACTCATGTTCAATTTGATCAATCCAGGCATCGTACCAATAGCTGTAGTTTTTCATAAAGTGTTCGAGTCGATCTAGTGGATTTACCACATCTTTTCCTTGTTCCTCTGGACGGTACTTCGTCGGATCGTCCGCAGTCGTGTGAGCTCCCGTACGCCAAGTAACAGCCTCAATTAATGTCGGTCCACCACCATTTCGTGCTCGCTCTACTGCTTTTTTTGTTTCAAAGTAAACTGAAAAAATATCATTACCATCAATACGAACACTTGGAAGATCATACGCTAGTCCTTTTTGAGCAATGGTCTTGGAGTGCATTTGTTTTTCAATCGGAACCGAAATAGCATATCGATTGTTTTGGTTGAAAAAGATCGTCGGTGTTTGAAAAACGCTAGCGAAGTTCAATCCTTCGTGAAAATCACCTTCAGACGTGGCGCCATCTCCGAAATAACATAGTGTCACGTTTTGAGTGCCTTTTCGTTTTTCTGCCCAAGCGGTACCGACTGCATGAGGGATTTGTGTGGCGATTGGCACCGCAGCAGGAAAAATATTTTTACCTTCTGGAGGGACACACCCCTCTGCTCGACCGTTCCAGTATAAAAACGTTCGCACCATATCGGCTCCGAATGTTAAGGTCGCACCGTGGTCACGATAAGTCGGAAACACCCAGTCGTCTGTTCCTAGGGCTAATACGCTGCCAACTTGAGAGGCTTCCTGCCCTTCAAATGGCGGATAGGTTCCAATCCGTCCTTGACGCTGTAGGCTAATAGCTTTTCGGTCAAAGAGACGTATTCGTTTCATATGGTAGTAAGCCTTTTTCACGAGTTCTTCATCGATTTGTTGAAGGGTCTTCTCATCGGTTATGTTCCCTTGGTCATCCATTACCTTTTGAATCGGAAATTGCTCTTCCATCTCATTGCCTCCTTAACGTATATTCCACTTTGGTCGAATTGAACGAGTATAAAAACTATTGCGCTTTTCTCTGGCAGCCATGACTTCCTCACAAAACTGATTCGCTGCTTCGACCGTCGATATTTGCTTAAGCTCCGCTTGTTTATAGACCTCAATCATCGTGTTATAGATTTCTTTCGTTTTAATCAAAACGCGTTCTTTATTAGCACCATAAAGTTCATCAGAGACTTGAATTAGCCCGCCTGCGTTAATAATGTAATCTGGTGCATATAAAATGCCTCTTTTAGCCAGTTCAATGCCATGTTCCTCTTTTAATAATTGGTTGTTGGCTGAACCTGCAATCGCTTTGAATTGGAATTGTTCGATTGTGATATCGTTAATGATTCCCCCAAGCGCGCATGGAATAAATATATCTGCCTGCTGTGAGTAAATATCATTCGGGTCCACCACCGTTAACATCCCAGGCGTGGAACGTGCTATCGATTGAATTGCTTCAATGTTGTCGTCACTAATATCTGAAACATAAATGGAAGCACCTTCACGCAAGAGGCGTTCAGCTACTTTAAAACCAACCTTCCCTAATCCCTGAATCGCATAGGTGACCGTGCTTAAATTTTCGTCACCAAAAAGCATTTTGTTCGTTGCTTTTAACCCATAAATGACACCTTCTGCTGTTGGAATGGAAGAGTCACCCCCACCTCCATACGCTTCAGGAATACCAACAATATTTTTCGTTTCTTTAAAGGCATGGACGAAATCATCCATCGTCGTACCCATATCTGTTCCGGTGTAAAAACGACCGCCGAGTGATTCAACGAACTGCCCAAATGCGCGAAATAATTCTGGGGATTTATCGGTTTTCGGATCACCAATGATGACGGCTTTACCACCACCGAAATCGACATCTGCTGCCGCACATTTATAGCTCATACCTTTTGAAAGCCTGAGTACATCATCTAAGGCCTCATCCACTGTTTCGTATGGCTGCATGCGACAACCGCCAATGGCTGGTCCGAGTTTTGTGCTATGTATCGCAATGATAGCTTGTAGATTCGTGGAGGGATCATTACAGAAGACAACTTGTTCATGTTCTGCCATTTTACTCATGAGGTCAAAGCTTTCATTTTTATCGTTCTTAGACGATGCCGTTAAAAAGCTCATATCCATCCTCCTCACAGGATTTAAAAACTATCCCGAACAACTGTTGACCTTATTTGTCTTGTGTAAAAATTTTTTTGCGGATAACCTTTTTAGGTAAGATGACCTGTTTTACCTCACCTTTACCTATTAATGTTTGATCATGATATGCCTCAACTTTCGTGATCACTTGTGGGTGCTCATATGAGACAAGTGTTGCCGTTAACGTAACGGTTGTATTTAAAGGGGCTGCATGAATGTGTTTAACTTCCACAGCCGCTCCCATCCCTTCTTCATGTTCTTCTAAAAAGGGAAGGATTATTTTTCGTGACACCCACTCCATGTGATATACCATGGCTACGGTTGAGTAAACTGGATGAACCACCTGACCTTCAAAGCTTGCAAACATATCCTCTGTTACATCAATCTCAATCGTCTCTTGTCTACCAACTTCCATTCCTGCCTTCATCAAATCGCCTCTTTTTAAGAAAATAGGCTCGTATTAAAGCGCTTTCATAATGTTGAATAAAAACATTTTTACTCATTCATATTCTCGCTAGACCAATGATATAACGCTCTTTCAACGTTATTTTATCACCGCGTTATATAGGGGTCAATTTAATATTTGAATTTTCAGACACTATTTAGAGAAATTCATTTGTAATAATTGTTTAGTTTGATCGATTTGTTGAAGAGCCTCATTCATCATGCCATCTAGTAACTGTTGAACTGTAGGGACATCTTGGATTAATCCACTCACTTGCCCACTGTTAAGGAAACCTTGGTCTAGATCTCCTTCAATTGCGCCTTTACAGTGATGCATTTCGGATGTCATCTCTCGGTAATCCTCCTGTGTCATACCTGCCTTTTCTAGTTCGGTTAACTTTTGAGCATAAGGTGTGTTAAAAATTCGTCTAATTTGCCCTACAGAGCGTCCAACAATAACGGTTCCTGTTCCGTTATCGTCTAGAATTTTTTGCTTATAAAGATTATGAAACGGCGCTTCTTGAGTAGCAATCAGTCTAGTTCCCATTTGGACACCACTTGCTCCTAACATAAGACTTCCGGCAAGACCTTTTCCATCCCCAATTCCTCCAGCCGCGACCACCGGTACATGAACATTTTCGGCAATTTGTGGAACTAAGGTAAACGTTGTGAGTTCCAAGTTCGAGTTAATCCCTGCCGCTTCATATCCTTCTGCAACCAGTAAATCGACCCCCGCTTCTTCTGCTTTTTTGGCATGTTTAACCGATGCCACCAGGGTCATGACTTTTACTCCGTATTTGTGAAATCTCGGAATGTATGGTGCTGGATTACCTGCAGACAGTGATACAACTGGAATATTGTGGTCGATCACCAAGTTAATTAATTCTTCAACATGTGGCGAGACACTTAAAGCAATATTAATGGCAAAAGGTTGTTCAGTTAGCTTTTTTGTTTCGATTATTTTTAGTTCCACTTCCTCTGGTGTCATTGTCCCGCAACCGAGCGTTCCAAGTCCGCCAGCATTGGAAACAGCTGCCGTGAGCTGGGCATTACTGATATTCCCCATTCCACCTTGAATGATCGGGTATTTAATATTTAATAAGTCGCACACTGGATTCATTTTTTGTCCTCCTTGTCATGTTTCGCCAACCTCATTCGAGTTCTCGCTAAAAAATGAGCAGGTTTCGCCACTTTTAAATCTTGTTTCGCTAGACTTTCAGTTCGTTTCGCCAAAAACTGGATTAGTCTCGCCAATCATCTAATCGGTTTCGCCAATCCCGATTAACAACAATCAGCCGAGACATGAGACATGCCTCGACCTTGAATATACTTTATACTCCAAATGGGTTTAATGGTTTTGGACCGTAGTACGATAGAACACTCTTGTCTTCCATGTATAAATCAAGTGTTTCGACAGTTAATTCACGGCCAAAGCCAGATTGTTTATAGCCTCCAAACGGTGTCCCTGGGAATGCTGAGAATGGACTGTTCACCATAACAATCCCCGCTTGGATTTGATGAGCGACTCGAGTCGCACGACCTTGATCTTTCGTCCAAATAGCTGAACCTAAACCGTATTTCGTGTCGTTTGCGCGTTTAATGACCTCTTTTTCATCCTTGAATTTTTCAACAACCACAACTGGACCAAAAATTTCTTCCTGAACGACCTTCATGTCAGGCGTCACATCTGTAATTACCGTTGGCTCATACCAATATCCATCTTCAAAACCTTCGGGATACATCGGCTTACCCCCAGTTGCAATGGTCGCTCCATCCTCAATCGCTGATTGTACATAGAAATCAATTACTTCAAGCTGCTCTTGACTAATAATCGAGCCAAGATGGGTTCCTTTATTAAATGGATTACCCGTTTGAAGCTTTTGAGTTTTCTCGATAAACTTTTCCATAAACTCATCGTAAATATCTTCATGCACGAACATACGCGAGCGTGCTTCACACGACTGACCGGTATTAAAGAAAATACCGAACAACGATCCCGCAACGGCTGCTTCCATATCCGCATCCTCAAACACAATATTTGGAGATTTACCACCAAGTTCTAACGTGATACGTTTTAATGTCTGAGATGCTTTTTCCATAATATCTTTCCCTGTAGGTGTCGAACCTGTGAAGGCCACCTTGTTCACATCTTCATGCTTCACTAAGTAATCACCTACAACCGCCCCTGAACCTGGAACCGTATTAACAACCCCTTCTGGCACACCCGCTTCATGGCAAATTTCATTTAAAATAATAGCGGTAATAGGCGTTAATGATGCTGGTTTAATAACGACTGAACACCCAGCTGCAATCGCAGGTGCAATTTTCCATGCGGCCATCATCATCGGATAATTCCACGGAATGATTTGCGCACATACACCAACAGGCTCTTTATGTGTATAATTAAAGAAACCGTATGGCATGTTATTCACTTCACCGCGATGACCCACAATAGCACCAGCATAGAACTCGAAGTCTTCAATCGACTGGTTGATTTGAACTTGTGCCGCCCCAACGGACTTCCCACTATTTAATACTTCCATTTCGACTAATTCGTCAAAGCGCGAACGCATGATTTGAGCAATTTTATTTAATACTCGTGCACGCTTACCAACAGGATACTTGCGCCACTTTCCATGGTCAAAAGCTTGTCGTGCTGCTTGCACTGCTTTTTCAGCGTCTTCTTCATTCGCCTTCGCAATCGTCGCAATCACTTCACCTTTAGCAGGGTTAAAAGTTTCAAACGTACTACCTGAACTGCTTTCCACTCGTTCCCCATTAATAATCATGGCATAGTGTTCACGTTTCATGTCACCGACTTGTTTAATGGCTTCTTTCGTCATTTCCATGTTCGATTCACTCCTTTTTTACTTTCCAATAAACGTAGGCTTCCTTTTTTCTTTAAACGCATGGACACCTTCTTGGTGATCCCTGGACAGTCCCGCAATGCGCTGAGCGTAAGCCTCTTTTTCTAAAAATTCTTCAAACGATTCATTCATACTATCCATCATGTACCGTTTAACTAAAGCAATTGACTTTGTTGGCATGTTAGCTAAGTTTTGCGCAAATGCCTTCACCTTCTCATCCCACTCATCAGGGTCGATCACTTCTGTTGCTAAGCCCCATTCATAAGCCTCTCTTCCTGAAAATGGCTTACCAAGCACTGTTATTTCCATGGCCTTGGCATAACCTATCAACCTCGGAAGCATATAAAGCCAACCTGCATCTGGGACCAATCCAATCCCGACAAAAGCACTAACAAACTTAATATCTGGCTGAACCAGACGAAAATCCGCAGCTAAAGCTAAACTCACCCCTGCCCCAGCCGCTGTGCCATTTATAGCTGCAACGACCGGCTTTGATGTATGCTTAATGGCCTTCAGCATAGGATGGTAGCGCGAGCGTAAGAAGTCCGCATGGTTCGTATCTTCATCTACATCTTGTAGATCTTGCCCCGAACAAAATGCCTTTCCTTCCCCCGTAAACACGATACACCTCACGTCATCATTTCGGTTCGCGATTTTAATTGCATTCGTGATTTCTTTATTCATCGTTTCTGTAAAGGCGTTATAAGCAGACGGCCGGTTCAACGTAATCGTTGCAATGCCTTCATTTTCGATGTATTTAATCGTTTCAAAATCCATCCTTTACACCCCTTTAAAATGAGGAGGTCTTTTTTCGGTGAAAGCGTTCATTCCCTCTGTTTGATCCTCTGAGTCAAAGGCGAGGTAAAAGTTTTTCCTTTCAAGCTTCATACCATCCATCAACGATAAATCATCTGCAGCTTTTACAGTTTCTTTGATCAATCGAAGTGAGATTGGTGCTTGGTTAGCCAATTGTTTGGCTAAACGCATGGACTCCTCTTCTACCAGTTCATCTGCGACAATTCGATTGATCGCCCCTAAACCCATTGCTTCAGAAGCGCTCATCGATTCCCCTAACCATATCCATTCCAAAGCTTTTCTCTGACCGATGGCTTTTGCTAAAAGCTGAGTTCCCCCTGCCCCAGGCATGACACCTAACTTTACTTCTGGAAAACCGAATGTTGCATTCTCGCCTGCCACAATCAAGTCACAATGAAGAGCGAGCTCAAATCCTCCGCCGAGGGCAAACCCGTTAACCGCTGCCATAACAGGCTTTTTGATTAACTGAATTCGATCCCATACTGCAAATGGGTCAGCTAATTCTAGAGTCAACGGAGTATCATTCAACATTTCTTCAATATCCGCACCCGCTGCAAATGCGCGATCATTTCCTTTAATGAGAATCACCTTAACAGTTGAGTCACGGTCATACGCTTCTAATTGTTCAACAATCTCATCTACCATTTGCCGGTTCAACGCATTTAATACATCGGGTCGGTTGAGCTGAATAATCCCGATTGAATCCTCCAAATAGGCATTAATGTATTTGTTCGACATGAACTTCCTCACCAATGACTAGCGTGACAAGATCACCGGCAAATTGCATCACGTCTTTACCTGATGCTTTTCCTTCGTCTGTTTTCATCGCAGCTTGCAGAGATTCGTGGTCATCATAGTACATTTCGCAAAGTAAGTAGTAATCAGTTTTTCCCATTGGAGATCCGACGATTTTAGTTACTTTCATGTCTCGTAGTCCTGGGATTTTTTGTGTGAGTGGTGTGTGAGTGTTGAAGTAATGCTCATCAAATTTTTCCGGATCCTCCGGTTGTTTGTAAATCGCGATTAATTTAACCATTATAAAAACTCCTTTTTACTTTTTTTAAAACAAATATTCTTTGCTACAGACCGCCGCTTCTCACTCAGTTACAATCAAACATCAAATAGATGTCATTAATACACATAATCAACGACTGGTTTCATGGCTTCGAACGGGTTTTTACAAGTAGTGCAATATAAAATACTTCTACAAGCCGTTGGTCCAAAGACGTTTTCCATCGATGTGAAATCCGAGTCGCAATATGGGCAAGCAACCGTCCATTCATTACCTGGTTGGTAATTCTCTGGTGGAGGAGCGATGCCATGCTTTTTTAGCTGTTTCTTTCCCTCATCCGTAATCGCATCTGTTGACCATTTTTCTTGAAATGTAAATTGAACTTCGCATTCTGACACCCATGAAAGCTCGGTTACTGCCTTTTGCACGTCACGCTGGATGAAATCTAACGCAGGGCATCCTGCAAACGTTGGCACCATCGTGATATAAACCTGACTCCCGATGATCTTAACGTCATGAACCATTCCCAAATCTGACACACTTACGGATGGTAATTCCGGATCATCAACTGTTTTTAATACAGCACGGACTTCCTGTAATCGTTGTTCTTGCACTCCATCTCCCTCCTACCATACGGCATCCTTATCGCTCTCATAAACTTCCGACAAAATTTCTAATGCTTGGTTCAGATCTGGTGTGTGATCACCTTCCCTTCCACTTCCAAACTTTTTACCTATATCTATAGATGGGAACTCTTGAATCGTCTTAGAAACCTCATTTAACCAACGTTCTCTCAAAGTTCCCTCGCTAATCATCAATTCAAAGTGCTCCATCTCAGTTGCATGATGGCCTAGTTCATATACATCCCCTATTTCTTCCGAAGCTTCTAATAACCTGGCTTGAAGTCGTTCGTGAGCTTCATCTGTTGAATGATATAACTGATTAAACCAAATCTTCCAATGCGCTAGATGATATGGCTGTTCCATTAAAACTTTCCCAGCGACATTCGCAAGCGGCTGATATGAACTTTTTGTAATCGCTTCCAATTTAACTTTTTTAAACGTTTCATAGAGGAAATTCCTCACAACCGTTAAAGCCCAATCATAATAAGGCTCTTCCGTGTAATGGCCTTCTCCGTTTTTCTTTTCAAAATAAATCGCATTCTTCCGTACATTAGATTGACGTTCATGAGCGAGTTGATCAGCTTCAGGCTCCCCTAGTTCTTCTAACAAGTTATAAAACATGAGCGCATGCCCCATCGTGTTTTGAGTAATAGATGAAAAAGCTACATCTTCTTCGATATGAGGTGCTAACCCTAGCCACTCTGAGCCTCGGAATGAAATGATAAAGTCATCATCAGCTAATTGATAGATTAAATCTTTTAGTGCATTTAAATAAATGGGATCCTGTTTAGCCTTTTCAGCTGATTCAATCATTTCTTCTTCACCTCTTTCCAAGACATGATCTCCTTTTCATCGAGCATGCCTTGTTCTTTTTCCTTCCACTTCTGCCTTAAGTAGCCGTAGCCTTTAGTTTTACGGTAATCTTTGTTATCCAATCGATTCGTCCAGTTCATGCGCTCTTCACTTGTCATCGCTCGAATGTTACTACGTTTGACCACCCAAACATCAAGTACATCTTCACGACGCATGAAATTTTCCAATGCCATCGTCAGAGCCATATCTTCATTCGGGGCAAGTAGACTAAATTGATGCTGAATTGGGGCTTTGACACTTTTTTTACTGAACACTTCATATTCTTGGTAAAAACTCGTCTCTTCCAACGTACTCTCCCCTTTCTTAAGAACCAACTGCTTCTTTTGATAAAGCCTCGCGGACCCAGCAATTATTTTTATAAGCAATTTCTCTTAAACGCAGGCGTTCTTTCGAGCGTGGACCATTGTTCTTAATAATTTGTTTAAATTCATTCCAATCAGGTTGTTGATAAACCCATTGACCTTTTTCTTCATCGTAATGAACCGTCTCATCTGGAACCGTAAGTCCCAATGAGAAAACACGAGGTAAATATTTATCTAAAAATGCTTGGCGTAATTCTTCATTATTGCTCTTACGAATTTTATATTTAATCATAATATCTTGCTTTGATGTTCCCGTTGTATCTGCGGTAGATGGACCAAAAAACATTAATAACGATGGCCACCAACGATTTAAAGATTCTTGTAAGATATCACGCTGGTGCTCGGTTCCTTCCGCCAGTGCCATAATAATCGCTTCTCCGTGTTGAGCGTGAAATACTTCTTCCTGACATATGCGCTGTAGAGCACGCTGGTAAGGGCCGTAGGAGGCATCAAGCATATTGGTTTGTGAAATAATCGCTGCTCCATCCACAAGCCATCCGACCATTCCAGCGTCAGCCCAAGTACGTGTCGGCATATGGAAGACATTATGAAACTTTAAGTCTCCTTTTAATAGGTTCTCAATTAAATCTTTACGTGTTTTTCCATAAGGTTTCATTAAATCTTCTGCCACCCGAAGTAACAGTTGACCGTGACCCATCTCGTCTTGGACTTTCGCCATAATGCCAAGCTTTCGTTTTAATGTTGGCGCTTTTGGAACCCATTCTTTCTCAGGGAGTGCCCCCATAATCTCACTAATTCCATGCATGGAAATCAGTTTAATTAACGACTGACGATAATCATCTGGCATCCAGTCATCCGCTTCGATCTTTTCTCCAGCTTCAATACGCTCCATAAATCGTTCGTACTTCTCTTGATCTTCATGCGGACTTTCTGAACTGCCATATTCAATATAATGATACATACAGCCACCTCACATCATACGTTTATTTAACGTTATCGTATCAAAACGTTATATAATATTCAATAAAATTTTTAAATTTTCAAAAATCTAAGACTATAGTAATTAAAATTTATGTTGTAATATCCAGCAACATTCGTGCATTTCTTTATAAATAAGTGCGTGAATATTTTGTTATTTTATAGTAAACTAGTCACAACCCACTTATCTAATGAATAAGGAAGGATTTATCGAAATGGACAAACAATTTAACACACGGTCTATGATTTTTACGTTATACGGCGACTATGTCCGTCACTATGGAAGTGTGATCTGGATTGGTAGTTTAATCAAACTATTAAAAGAATTTGGGCATAATGAACAGTCGGTTCGAGCGGCGATTTCACGGATGAGCAAACAAGGCTGGGTCAAGTCCGAGAAGCGCGGGAATAAAAGCTATTATTCTCTTACGGAACAAGGAAAAGCTCGTATGGAAGAAGCCTCAAAGCGAATCTATAAATCTGAATCACCAAAATGGGATGGGAATTGGCGCATACTTGTTTACAACATACCTGAAAACAAACGCCGTTTAAGAGATGAACTTCGCAAAGAACTTGTTTGGAGTGGTTTTGGAAACCTATCTAACAGCTGTTGGATCACCCCAAACCCACTAGAAGAACAAATACATAGAATGGTAGATAAATATGGGATTAGAGACTATGTGACCTATTTCAGTGCATCGTATGAAGGAATGAGCCATCCAAAAACTCTCGTTGATAAATGCTGGGACTTAAATGAGGTGAACGAAAAGTACTCACAATTTATTAAGGAATATAGTGAGAAGTATTATATTGATCAAAATCTCATTCAAAAAGGGGAAGTGAGTGATGGAACTTGCTTTGTTAAATGTGCATCACTCGTTCACCAATACCGCAAGTTTTTATTCATCGATCCAAACTTACCAGAAGAACTATTACCTGATCGTTGGTTAGGAAACTCTGCTGCTACTCTATTTAATGATTACCACGACTTACTCCAACCACGAGCTACTAGGTTCTTCGAGAATGTATTTGAGTAACTATTGAGGGCTGCTTTGCTTAGCAGCCCTTTTCTCATCTAGTTATCTTTTCAAATACTTTCGGGTCTTGAAACTCCTGACCCTTTGTTGCATAAGTGTTTATCGTTTCTTCAATCATTTTCATATCTTGATCGGTTAGTTCACGTACAACTTTGGCAGGTGAGCCCAATACCAATGAACGTGGGGGAATGACCTTTCCTGATGGAACGAGACTGTTTGCTCCAATAATAGAGTACTCCCCTATTTCAGCTCCATCTAATACTGTGGCTCCCATTCCTACGAGCACCCCCCTCTTTAATGTACAACCGTGAACGATGGCATTATGTCCAATCGAAACCTCATCTTCCATCGTCAATGGAAACTGTTCATATAGGTGACACATAGAGTTTTCTTGAATATTACATCGCTTTCCGATTCGTATCGGACCTTCATCACCCCTAATGGTCACATTAAACCATACACTCGATTCTTCTCCAATCTCAACATCACCTATAATTCTAGCACCGTCAGCAATATAAACAGAGTCGTGAATTCGTGGAGACTGATCTTTATAACGGTAAATCATATGAACCCCTCCTTCAACATTTCTGATTTTAATATAACATATTTTTTAAGTCCGTTTTTTAAACATAACAAATGAAACTTTCAATCTATAAAAACGTATAATTATTAGAAAAAGCATAACCTTTCTCGATCAATAGCTTAGGAGGTAAACATGAGTAGCAAACAATATGTTGCAGTCACATACGATGTGTGTAAGGTCGAAAACCTATTTGAAGATATGAACCATTATCAACTTGAACCATCCATAAATATGGATGAACAGGTTAATCAATACGCCAAACAAGACATTGCGCCCGTTGTAAGAGTTTATGAAAAGAGAAACGCGAACCAAACATCAAATCTATACAAAGAGTACCATTTCAAAGAATATGATTGTAGCTGTTCGAGCGAGATTTAATTTTTTGATTGTTCTCGTCTTTATTTTTATGTTATAGTTTCCTTAAGGAAACAAATATTCATTAAAGCAACTTTTTTTAAATAATACATGCACATTCTAGAATATACCTACATATCATTTTATTAGTTTTGCAGCAAATTTTTTTGGTCAAAAAGTTTCCTCAAGGAAACATATTGTCCATCACGAAAATGATACATGAAATAGGAGGAACCGATGATGACAGAAGATTTATTATTTGCCTTTGGCTTAACTTTAATGGCAGGTCTAGCAACAGGAATTGGTAGTTTACTAGCCTTCTTTACCACAACTACTAATACGAAATTTTTATCATTTACACTAGGCTTTTCAGCTGGGGTGATGATTTATGTCTCTATGATTGAAATCTTTTTTAAAGCTCAGGAGTCATTAATTGCAGCTATGGGTGAAGTATCAGGAAATTGGCTAACGGTGGCTGGTTTTTTTGGTGGAATCTTACTAATTGCATTAATTGACCACCTTATCCCTAAACAAGGAAACCCTCATGAGCTCAAAAAGGTCGAGGATATGGATAAAACACCAAAAGATCCAGATTTACTTAAAATGGGAACTTTTACGGCCATTGCGATCGCGATCCATAATTTTCCTGAAGGTATTGCAACCTTTACATCTGCATTACAGGACCCAACACTTGGTATTGCCATTGCAGTAGCGATTGCGATTCATAATATCCCTGAAGGAATTGCGGTTTCTGTACCAATCTATTATGCCACTGGCAGCCGTAAGAAAGCCTTTAAACTTTCATTCTTATCAGGTTTAGCAGAGCCTTTAGGAGCTGCTGCTGCCTTTTTACTACTTATGCCATACTTAAATGACGTGATGTTTGGAATTATATTTGCTGGAGTAGCTGGGATTATGGTATTCATCTCATTGGATGAATTACTTCCAGCGGCTAAAAAATACGATGAAACCCACCTTCCAATCTATGGAGTCATAAGTGGAATGGCAATTATGGCCTTAAGTATTTTATTATTTATTTAAAAACTTGTCCGTTTACTCTAAAATAAGAGTAAAGGAACTTTTAAAGGAGGAAGCTGTTTGGCTACAACACCGAATATGGAGGATTACTTAGAAATCATCTATCTCATGTTTGAAGAAAAAGGTTATGCTCGTGCTACCGACATAGCAGAACACCTAGATGTCTTGCCTTCCTCTGTGACAAAAATGATGAAACGTTTAGATCGTAAAGGACTTGGCGTTTATGAAAAATACCGAGGGTTTGTGCTTACTTCTAAAGGTAAAAAAATCGCCAAAGACATTGTAGATAAACATCAAACACTAGAAGATTTCTTTCGAGTTTTCGAGATAGATTCAGATAATATTTATGAAGAAGTCGAAGGGATTGAACACCACATTGGTAAAGAAACAACCTTTTGCATCTCTTCACTCGTACGATTTTTTGAGGATCATCCAAATATTAAAAAACAATACTTTAAGTACCGAGAAGATTTAGACGATTGATTTTGCTATCCAATGCACCGCATTTTGCGGTGTTTTTGTCTTTATGAAAAGAAAAAGCCGCTTGTACGGCTTTTTCCTTCTATTATTATCATTTCGTTTTCTTTAATTAAGGTCTTCATGATGAGCTATTTGTAACCTTCTTTCTTTACGTTTTTTGGCAGTTTGCAATAAATTTTTCTCTTCTTCTGTTTCTGGTATGACTCCAGGTACAGGCACTGGTTGTCCATGTTCATCAATGGCTACCATCGTTAAAATAGAAGTGGTCGTTAATACTCTTTCTCTCGTCTTATACTTTTCGCATTCTACCTTTACATAAACCTCCATGGAAGTCCTACCTGTAGAAATAACAACCCCTTCTAATGTTAGGATGTCTCCAACCCTCGCAGAGCTTAAAAAGTTCACGGTGTCAATAGAGGCTGTCACCACAACTTCCGCACTGTGCTTCATGGCTGTAATGGCTGCAATCTCATCAATATAGGATAAAACCGTTCCACCAAAAATAGTCCCCATATGATTCGTATCAGGGGGTAATACTAGCTTTGTTAAAGTTGTTCGCGATACATTTGATGATATCTTTTCCATAGCTCCCTTACCTTTCCGTGTTTGAATTAAATTAAAAAAACCATTACTTCTTGAGTAATGGTTACAGTAGTAGAATTATAGGTTATATGGAAAAAGATCACTTTTCCTTAAATTTTTGCACCTTCATTCTACCTTCCCAACTCCCGAAGAAGATCATGATATAAAAATGGCAGGTTTCCTGACTCATGCTTCATCCTACCTTAAGTCCTTCCCATCATACGACAGTGGATATTCTTAAGCAGTCAGCATTTACAGTTGCGGGGACAGTTCTGGATTTTCACCAGATTCCCTATTAAGTCTAAATAAGACACCATTTTTACCGGCAACATACTATTAAATTATTTTAGGAATCGTTCATCCTACATAGTGAGTTTAATATAATGATTATTATTTTACAACTTTATACTAAATACTAATCTAATTATCATCCGATGCATTATCTTTATATTTACCTTGTATTTCATCTACAGCATCTTCATAATCTTTGTCTTTAACCTCAGATAAATCATCCCAGGCTTGAGCCTTCCATTCATGTAATTTATTTGTCCTTTCATCCCGAAAGTCGCCAATTTTAAGGGCAGCATCTAAACTTAAAGCATCAATTTCATATTGTAAATATTTAATCGCTTCACTTAAGCTATGCCTTTCATTACGATACCGATCCGCCCACTCAGCCCTGAAATCTCGCATCATGTTTGCACGGTCGACATTTTCCATTCGAGCATCACCCATCGCATGAGCTCTCCATAATCTCCATTCACTAGCTATTTTAGCTGCTTTTTGAAATTCGTCTTGTAATTGATTGCGATTTTGTACATCTTTATATGTACCTTTTGCAGCTTCTGCAACTTCTTTTAATTGTTTTTGTCCTTCATGGTCTAGATTAAAACCAATGACATTTACGACAGGAGTAATATTAGAATCTGCAAGGCTTTTAGCTTCTTCCACAGGATTACCATCACAAGTTTCAATTCCATCACTTACGATGTATATAATATTCGTATTGTTTTCTCCATCAAACTCTGCAAGATCCGACTTTGCAGCCGCGATGGCCTCCGCAAGAGGCGTCCAACCTGTTGGACCAAAATCATCCATTACTTCAGAAAGTTCTTTTTCATTAAAAGGTTTGATTCCGTATACTAATTCATTACTAGAACAAGATACCTTTTTATCAGAATCTGCGTTACTACCTTCAAATCCATAGATTCTAAGGCCAACATTAGCTTCTTCCGGTAATTCCTTTGCATAATCCATAATAGCTTCTTTTGCCAATTCCATTCGAGTTTGATCTCCTTGGTAATTAGCCATACTACCACTGGCATCTAAAATGATCTCTACATTATAATTTTCTTTAAAAGAAATCTCCTCACCATCAATTTCAGGAGGATTTATGGAATAACCTCCCCATTGTTCAAGAACATCCTGAGGGTTGGGATATTCTTCAGCAAATAAACCTACAAGCTTTAACCAGTATTTTTCTGCCTCTTCGTCGCTTATTTCTTCCTCCGATACCGGAAACTGATCTAAGACTTCCTCAATTTCTTCTTGCTGTTCTTCATATGTTTTACCTGCAAATTTACCTGGTGGCAGTGATAATAATTCTTCTATACTATTCGGGGTTTGTGGTAAGTCGCTGAAGAAATTTTCTTCCGATGCATTTGTTGTATCATCTGTCTTTTCTTCATCAGAAGCACCTGTTTCATTCTCAGACTCTCCGCCTTCTTCTGATTCAATTTCGTTCGATTCATTTGAATTTACATACGACTCCTCTTCTGCGTCTGAGTTACACCCGACTAGTATGAAACAAAATATGATGATCAAAACGTAGTAATACCTTTTCATATAACTATCAAACACTCCTCTCTTCCTTATAATAAAAAAATTACTGGATTACGTTTAAAATTTATACGAACTAAATTTACCAAAGGTTTCACTTAAAAAACAAGGGGAACAAGAACAGGCCAATTAGCTCATTATAAAATAATCATTTTATTTTAAAATTGACATATATTCACCCCTAAAATTTTCTCATTACGATAATGGCACATGGTAAAATTGGCATATTTTTCTATCATCTAAAAGGATTCCGAATGCATATGTCGAATAAAGCATTAAAATGTCAAAGGGGGAATGGTCATGATTTTAACGAGTAAAACAAATCGATTTAAAATTAAAACGTTTTTTGATGAGAGCATGCAAGAACGCTCTATCCGAGTACTAGACCGTCAACTAGGCAAAACCTTTATTTATTATGAAGATGAAGTGGACATTATCAATAACCGTCACTTACTTCCCCTAAAACATTATCTAAAGAAACGCATGCATTTTATTCGCTCTGGTGCATATGATTGAAAAGTTTTAAAACAGCGGGCTTCGTGCCTGCTGTTCATTGATCTTTTTTAAAAACTTTTTAATGCAAAATAAAAAGACCTTTAATAAGGCCTTTTATCGCATCTTTCATGTTCGTTTAAACCATTTTTCATTATGAACCTAAAAATCCATCACAACATACCTCTGTTTATCCATTTCTTGATGGTTTGAGTGTACAAGACATTTACTAGGTGAAATTTGATTCATACATTCATCCAATTTAAAATTTAGTAAAAATATTGATTGTGTACGACAAACATCACGATAGTAAGTTTTAGCAGGAGTGATTTGTTTCACTCGATACATATTTTTTAAATTCAAAAGGATGACCTCCTTAAGTGAGACGAGTGACAAGTGCCACTATAATTAAAAGGGTTAACAGGATAAACAGCATTGGCTTTAGTCGGTCCACGGCGACTCGCTCCTTTTTGGTTAGTCTATGCAAGTCACCGAATTTTATTAAAATATGAATTATTTAGCAAAATGATCTGGCATTACGACTGCGACGACTGTTCCTGAAGCTACTTTTTCCTCTTCTGCAAACACTTCAATTTCTGTACGAAATTTATTCTCACGCACTTCCTCGACGTTACCAATTGCTTTTAATGTAACACCCTGTGGGGTTGGCTTCGTAAACTTTATCTCAAGAGAAGCTGTCACAAAACGAGGTGCTTCTTCCTCATCCCCCGGCTCATATCCATTTTTACGGTGTAACGCTAATGAAGCAGAGCCTGTCCCATGACAATCAATTAGTGAAGCTAAAAAACCACCATAAACAAAACCGGGAACGGCTGTATATTTCTTATCTGGTGTGTAATATGTAACAGTTTGATTGCCTTCCCAACCTGTTCGAAAATGATGACCATCTTCATTTAAACGCCCGCAACCATAACAATGGGCAAAATCATTCGGGTAGTTATCTTGAATCGCATGCTCAATCGTCGTCATAACATCACCTCTTAAAATTTCTTAATCTTACAACAACCTAAGATTAACATACTTACATTGGTCATGCATGACGATTATGGATTAGGTCAAAATACATTATAGCTTTGCCACAAAAGGAGCCGGGCATCTATGGATGAGACGTTAAAAGAAATACTAATAGTACTTGGAAGAATCATCACCATACTCCCATTACTACTTTTAGTAACCATTTTTATGGGGAAAAGAGCCATTGGTGAATTACCCATCTTTGATTTTCTTATTATCATTTCACTTGGGTCTTTAGTTGGGGCTGATATCGCGGATCCATCTATTGCGCATATCTATACAATTGTTGCGCTCGTAGCAATTGCTTTACTTCAACGCGGGGTGGCTAAGCTTAAACTTATGAACCGGAAAGTTGGACGTTATTTAACGTTCGAACCGACTGTTGTAGTACAAGATGGAAAGCTTCTAAACCAAAACATCAAAAAAATACGCTACTCGATTGATAACATCCTTCAACTATTACGCGAGAAAAATGTTTTTGATATCAATGAAGTCCAAACTGCTATCATTGAATCTGATGGAAGCTTAAGTGTTTTATTAAAACCTTCCAAGCGTCCTGTTACGATAGAAGATATGCAACTGGACGGCGGAAAACCATCTCTAGCACTCCCTGTCATAATGGAAGGCGAAATTTATACAAGCATCTTAAAATCTTTTAGCTTAAACGAGACTTGGTTAAAAGAACAGTTAGCCAAAAGAGGGATTTTAGATCTTCAAGAAGTCTTTTATGCATCCATCAATTATGACCTAGAACTTCACGTATCTTTAAAAAACGAAAAAGGACTTATCATCCCAAGGGTTTTTCATTAATGACCCGTGGTGCTATAACTTTTATTTGCAAAAAACCTCACCCTACTTGCAATCATTACATTTTAATTTGGGAAAACCTTGACTTTACTTGCAACATTCTCACTCATACTTGTAGAAAACCTTGTTAATTTGCATAAATCATATTTCTATTTGCTACAATACCTCATTTATTTGCAAGAACACCTTTAATCGGAAAAGACCTCTTGTTGCTTGAGCAACAAGAGGTCTCTTATTAACAGAATGAATCTTTAGATTTTGGAACGGATAGTCCGAATAATGGTCGGAGGTATAAGGCTACAAAGGTTCCTGCAAGAGCTAGGATTCCCCATACATATCCATGTAGACTGAATGATGCAATTCCGCCAAAGTAAGCCCCGATGTTACAACCGAATGCTAGACGTGCACCATAACCCATGAATAGCCCACCGATGATTGCTGCTGACACGTTTCCTTTGGTTAATTTAGAAAACTTGAATAGTCCTCCAGCAGCTGATGCAATAAAGGCACCAAGAATAACCCCTAAGTTAAGAACAGTTGTTGAGTCAGCAAAGATCGATGCTTCTAAGGCTTGGGCATTGGCACCTTGCCAGTAACCCCAGCTTGCTACATCAATACCCATAAAGTTTGCAACTTTTGATCCCCAAAGCGCAAATGCTGATGTAATTCCCCATGGTTGACCACGAGTCATTAGTGTTAATGCGTTTAAAACGGCTAATGCAATTGCAGCCGCAAATAAAGGCCATGATCCACGGAAAATTCGTTTCCAACCTGTTGTTGTTGGGATCGGTGCCATTTTCGGTGCTTTTCTCTTACGTTCAATGACTAACGTAATCCAAGCGATTAGACCAAATAATACAATTGAAACTACCCATGCTCCACCATAACCAAGCCCAGTAGATGTCGCTAATGAGAAAGCTTCCATAGAAGGAGTTTCGTCAGTCCAGAATGGTAAATGTGCCGCTCCAATCGTTGAACCAACGATAAAGAATAGAAGTGTGATTAGCATCACGGTACGACCACCACCAACAGCATACAAAGTACCTGAAGCACAACCGCCTCCAAGCTGCATTCCAATTCCAAACATAAACGCACCAAGAAGTACACTTACTCCAACTGGTGATACATAACCTGTTGCACCAGTTCCAAAGAACGATACACCAAATGCAAGAATAGGTGCGAACAAGGTTACTGCTACACCTAGCATCAACATGTGTGCCCGCAATGCCTGACCGTTACCTACTGATGCCAAGCGACGGAAGGCTGATGTAAATCCAAAACGGGCATGGAAAAGTGTATAACCTAGTAAGAGTCCAAGTAATAGTAGTACAGGCTGCATAGCTTCTTGCGACATTAATAGATAAACCATAAGAATCGCCGTTACAACTAATGCGCCAATAATTAATTTTGTTTGTGGTTTATTTAAACCTGTGTTCGAAGTTGTCACAGGATCTTTCACTTCATTGACTGGCTGAACTTTCGTTGTTGTTGTCGCCATATCAATTTCCCCTTTTCTGATAAAATTTGTCGGAATTAATGACAACCAATATCATAATAAGGATTCTCCTATTTGTCAAAGGAAAAACTTACAAACTATAAAACTTAATTCTATTAAGTTCAGGCTGTCGAGAAAGTCTCGACAGCCTATATTTTTTGCCTAAACTTTAACAATTCACCGCGTTAATTTGTTATAATATAGTTAGATTAATAAAAGGCGGTGTTCCCATGTTTAATAGTAATAAAGAGCGTCAAATGGAAATAGAAATGGTTACAATTGATGAGCTTGTCCCTGATGATCATTTATTAAGAAAAATAGATCGATACATAGACTTTTCTTTCATTCCAGAAAAAGTTCGTTCATATTACTCTGAAGATAATGGTCGACCTTCGCTCGACCCACTCGTATTATTCAAGATGATGTTTGTAGGTTATTTCTATGGGATTCGATCTGAGAG
>NZ_FOES01000016.1 GCF_900110685.1 Piscibacillus halophilus | reverse complement strand
TTCATCATCATTTTAGGGTGATAAGCAGGGCAGCCGGTGTCGCGTGAAAAGCTTGCGAAAGCTTCTTCCGGAATTTGTTCGACTAAATCATTCACAACAAAAGCCATATCATCTTTGTCTAATTTTATTTCTAAATCTAAAGGCAAAACCACTTGATTCATGTTATAATGTTTAAACATAAGGATCCTCCTTTGGGGTTATGGTGTAGTTACTTTAATTCTATCAAAGGGGATCCTTTTTGTTTATCTAAAATTAAAAAAGAGTATAAAAAAATCGTGGAGAACATCAATTTTGATGTCTTCCACGATTTTTTATTTTACTGGGTTTTGTCCCAGCCTCTTTCTTCATTATGACGATCGTTTAAGTCTTTCTCACCTTTATGATTGTCTGGTAACGGATCTACCTTATGTTCATAAGAATAACCTTTAGAAATAACGAAAACCGTTAAGGCGAGTACTCCGAGTACAATAGCAATTGAAATTAAAAGGACTTTTAACATCCCTAAACACCTCTAACTCTATTAGGAGTTCCGACGATTTCGGTTCCCCTTTTGTCCTCTGTTATTTGAACGGCGATCATCACGTCGACGACCTCCGCGATTACGATCTCCTTGACGCCCACGACGTCCACGGTTACGGTTTCCACCGCCACCTTTTCCACCTGACACCTTCTTCACACGTAAAGGTGATACAGCTGTTAATTTAACAGGTGTACGGTCAGGTTCTTTCGCTAATAGTTTTAATGCAGCAGCAACGACATCAACCGAATGATATTCATCTAACAGGTTTTCAGCTACATGTTTGTATTTTTGAAAGTCTTGCTCCTCAATAACACTTAATAACTCATCTCGAGTAGCTTGTTGAATACCTTCTAAAACATCATCATAAGATGGAATCTGCTTACGAGTCATTTTGTGTTTCGTAAGCTCTTCAATGTTTTTAAGATGCTCAAATTCTCTTGGTACGACAAACGTCACAGCTTGACCTTTATTTCCTGCTCGTCCTGTACGTCCAATGCGGTGAACATAGCTCTCAGGATCTTGAGGTAAGTCAAAGTTATATACGTGTGTAACTCCCGAAATATCTAGACCACGGGCTGCAACATCCGTTGCAACTAATATATCTGTTGTTTGATCTTTAAAACGTTTAATCGCTCTTTCACGTTTACTCTGTGTAATATCACCATGAATACCTTCAGCTGAATATCCTCGTTTTAATAAACCTTCAGTCAGTTCGTCCACGCGCTTTTTCGTACGACCAAAAATAATCGCTAGTTCTGGTGATTCAATGTCTAATAGTTTACATAGTACATCAAATTTTTGTGGTTCCTTTATTTCTAAATAATACTGTTCGATGTTTTCAACCGTTAGCTGTTTAGCTTTAATACGGATGACTTCAGGTTGGTCCATAAAACGTTCAGCTAAGTTCTGAATACGCTTAGGCATCGTCGCTGAGAATAATAGTGTCTGATAGTTAGATGGGATTTCAGCCATAATCGCTTCAATATCTTCGATGAATCCCATATTTAACATCTCATCCGCTTCATCCAATACCACTGTATGAATTTCATCTAAACGAATCGTACGACGGCGAATGTGGTCTAATAAACGTCCTGGTGTTGCCACCACAATCTGTGGGTGTTTTTTCAATGCCTTGATTTGCCTTTGAATGTCTTGTCCACCATAGACAGGAACGGTTCTAACACCTTTATTTTGGCCGATTCTATTAAGCTCCTCACCTACTTGAATCGCTAATTCACGTGTTGGAGCGATCACCAATCCTTGAACTTTCGATTGGTTCATATCCATTTTTTCAATCATCGGAACCCCAAATGCAGTTGTTTTACCTGTACCTGTCTGTGCTTGTCCGATCATGTCCCGGCCTTCTAAAGCAACCGGGATAGCTTTTTCTTGAATTGGCGTTGGATTTTCAAAACCCATATTTGACAATGCTTTTACAATGTCCTGACCAATATTAAAATCTTTAAATGCTTTCAATCTTTTTCCTCCTAATAAATAAGTAAAATTATCTTTTTTATGAAAAACTCGTCTGACCCTCTCCTCCAGGCGTGGAACTGGAGATGATGGACATATTATTCTAAAATTAGCTTTCCTAAATAGAGATAATTTTATGAAGGAATACTAAATCCAAAAATTCCCGAACTTTTCATAAGACAATTCAGTATAACTGTTTCAATATAAAAAATCAACTTTATTCATCTAATAAGCCCGAAGCTAACTGTTCAAGAATCAAGTCATCCATTGGTGGATTGTGTAATCCTGCCCTTACATCACGGTAATAACGTTCAAATGGATATTCTTTAGATAATCCGCGTCCTCCTGCGATTCTCATCGCTAAATCAACCACCTTATTGGCGTCATTGGTGGCTGTAACTTTTACAACTGCTAATTCTTTAGCAAGTTGTGGACGTTTTTCTGGATGACGATCCCACTCTTCAGCCACGTGAAATAAATAAGTTCTGGCACGCCTTAAAATAAGATCCATTTCACCGATTTTCTGTCTAACATGAGATTCTTTCGCTATCGGATGATCTAAACTATTCGGTTGAAATTCTTTCGCAAATTGAACTGCATCCTTTAAAGCTGCTTTGGCAATTCCAAGATAACACGCTGGAATGTGTAATAACCAACCCTTTGGACCTGAGGATTTACCTTTTCTTTCAACTAAATGTCTCTTACTAACGACGACATTATCTAAAACGAGATCATCACTTGCAGTTCCTCTCATTCCTAGTGTATCCCATGTTGGTTCCACTGAAACACCTTCTTGTTTCATGTCGATCAAAAACCAACCCATCTGCTCTTCGTCTTCAATCCACGCAGATACAATGGCATAATCCAATACTTCGGCCATGGTTGTAAATGTTTTTCGCCCAGTCAAACTATAGCCATCCACCGTCCGCTTAGCAACCGTCTCGGGTCTTCCTCCACGAGTCGGGCTTCCGGTATTTTTCTCAGTTGACGCTCGATTGAATAACTTCTGTTTATGAGCTTTCTTTGCGACCCAGTCAAAATTTTCGTCAGTCCAAAGCTTGCCTTCTTTTAACTCCATCAAAATTCCATTATGCCAACCGACTGATAGGGCTGTTGCGGCATCCCCTTCAGCAATCTTCTCTTGCATAATGAGCCACTCGTATAACGATAGATCCTCACCACCATATGAAGCTGGGAGGACCAACGATAAGTATTGATGATCCTTTAACGTTTGAACTGTTTTATTTAAAAATCGTCCTTTTTCATCAGCTTCCTTCACATGATTTTTTAATTCATTAGATAGTTTAGTCGCTCGCTGATACAAATCGATATGCCGGTTATTTTTCAAAAATATATGATCTTCTTGCATCGTGTATTGAAGCTCCTTTCCCAAGTATAAGATATCATATGTACTGACTAGGAATTAGCTTAATACAAAAGCACAGGATTATAAAATGTTTAGGTTTATAAAAGTGAAGGAAAACTATTTACAAAGGAGGGGTTATGGATGAAGGGAATTGCTTTTATCAACTATCTTATTAATATCGTTTTTGGACTGGTTCAATTAATTCTAGGCTTACGAATTATTTTAAAGCTATTTGGGGCATCTGTATCGGCTCCAATTGTTGAATGGACATATAATACTAGTGAACCTTTACTACACCCGTTTGAAGGGATCTTTCCGACTAAAGTGTTAGATGGGACATTCGTGGTCGAATTCTCCGCTATATTTGCCTTTTTGATCTATACGATCATCGGCTATTTCCTTACGAGTCTAATAATGGGGTTCGAACGTAAGTGGAATAGCTCTTAGGTTGTCCAAAGGCTAGCCTCTAGGCGATGTCGATCGGACGCAGGTAGTATGGTTCCCTACCTGTTAAACGCACGGTACTTACGTGACCGTGCGTTTTTTTATTCGTTCTTTATTGGATAAGATTAATAGCCCTATGATTAATAAAGCTAAACCAATTCCGGATAACCAATTAATGGCTTCACCTAATAAACCAATTCCTAATAAAGAAGCCGTTAATGGTTCTGCCAAGGCTAACGTGACAGCAGTAGAGGCGGTGACACCTTTTAATCCCCTAGCAAATAATAAATAAGCCAAGGATGTCGCAATTAACCCAAGGTGTAAAATTGATAAAGTTCCTGACCACTGAAGCGTCCAACTTAAATCAGCCATAAACAATAGTGGGAGTAAAAAAATGGCGGCTGTCGTAAAAACTAACGCTACTACAACATCTGGTGGATGAGTTTCAACTAAAGTTTTGCTGACAAATGTATAAACTGCAAAAGAGAGCCCCGCGACTAATGCACACAACATTCCAATCGGGTTAAACACAACTTGTTCACCGGACTGAAATAAAAGTGTACATCCTAAGACCGCTAATAATGTTGAAATGCCCCACACCCAGTCTGGTAGCCGTTTATACCATAACCATTCAATCACACCTGCAAATACCGGTGCACTACAAATGGCAACGACCGTACCTATAGCAACACCTGTTAGATCCACCCCAGTAAAAAAGAATGGTTGATATAAAGCCATGGCCATGGCGCTAATGAGTAAAGGAATTTTAGGAAGCTTTTTTAACGAAACATTCCTTTGAAAACTAATATATATAAATAATGCGCCACCTCCAATAAGTAAGCGCAATGCCCCTACAACTAAAGGCGTGGCCTCATGAGGTGCTAACGCCTGAGCAGTACCCGTTGTTCCCCAAAGAATTGCTGCAAATAAAACTAGCAAAATATGAAGCTTCACTCTCCATCATCCCTATATTTCTATTTATTTTTTCACATCTTAAATCACCTTAATATTACCATTTTTTAGATATTAGGAGAAATTAATCGATTTAAAATGGATTGGTTGCCCATTGTAAGGATTGTTTGATAAATATACGCTGGTTCAGTTTCAATTGGGCGACCATAAATTCAGCCAAGTCTTCTGGTTGCATATATTTATCTTCATTCTTCTCTTCCAATTGATCGCCAAAAACTAATTCAGTAGCAACAAGACTTGGATTCATCGTAAAGACACGTATGTTATAACGACGCACTTCTTGCATGAGCGCTTCACTCATACCTTGAACGGCAAATTTTGATGCACTATATGCAGACGATCCTGCTGTCGCCTTAAGACCATTACTTGATGAAATATTTATAATGTCACCTTTATTCTTTTCAATCAAGTCTGGAAGTACAGCTCGCGTGACATAATAAGTTCCAAAAACATTGACCTCAAATGGTTTCTTCCACTCTGTAGGGTCTGTATCGACAAGATCACCTTTTGAACCAACCCCAGCATTATTAATTAAAATATCCGCTTTGCCAAGGCGTTCTCTTAATTGATCAATCGCCTCATTAACGGCATCCATATTAGATATATCCACCGCTACAAATTCTACATTAACTCCATGTGCTTTAAGTTCCTCAGCTATTTTTTGTAGTTTACTTTCAGTTCGTGCTATGAGGCCGACGTGAACACCTTCTTTTGCTAATTCGCGAGCTGTGGCACGCCCGATTCCAGATCCCGCCCCTGTGACATAAGCAATTTTGCCTTTAATATTTTGACCCATCGAATCCATCCTTTCATATCATCGTTAATATTCATTTTAGATAAAAAGAAAAGCCGCGACAATGATCACGGCTTATAGTCAATTGGTTTTAAGTTGTTCTCAATTTGATCTCGTCGACTTTCTAAAAATGGAGGTAATGCAAGCGATTCACCTAAATGATTGGCATCCTCATCGGTTGCAAACCCAGGACCGTCCGTGGCCAGTTCAAATAGAATGCCATTTGGTTCTCTAAAATAAACTGAGCGGAAATAAAAGCGATCCACAAAACCGGAGTTACCAATTCCTAATTGATTTAGCTCCTCTAAATACTCCCTAATTTTCTCTTCATTTTCAACACGGAACGCTACATGGTGAACTCCACCACGGCCTAATCGTTCACGTGGTAAATCAGTTCGAACATGGATGTGTAATTCAGCACCCGTACCACCTTCACCCGTTTCATATACAATGACTTCACGACCAGTCGAATGATGCAGATACTCACCTGCACGCCGAAAACCCATTAATTTCGTCAAGATCGCTTCAGTCGGTTCTAATTCGGGAATCGTTAAATGAATCGGACCTAACCCGATAATCCCGTAATTAGGATTTGCTGCACTTCTTTCCCAAGGCGTTCCACCCGCAACTCCTTTATTCGTTTCATCAGATACTAGCATTAATCGTTGCTTTTCAAAATCTTTAAATGGAATCACCTTACGCCCGAATTGTTCAATAATACCATCATTTTCAACATCATATTCATCCAAACGCGTTTTCCAATAATCAAGCGCTTCATCATTTGGTACCCTTAGAGAAGTTGTTGAAATACTGTTATTTCCATCATGATTTTGACCTGCACGAGGAATTTCAAAGAATGTTAACTCTGTTCCAGGATTTCCAACCTCATCACCATAAAATAAATGATAAACAGACGGATCATCTTGGTTGACTGTCTTCTTTACCATTCTCATACCTAAGATCTTCGTGTAGAAATCTAAATTTTTCTGAGCATTTGCGGTAAAAGCCGACAAATGGTGAATACCTAATAACTCCATGAAAAAGCTCCTTCCTGAAACCTTTTACTTTATAGTAACGAAAATTATCTTGAATTAAAAATAAAATGATTTTTGTATATACGTGCAGGTAACTTTAATATTTTATGAAAAGCTCCCGATAAACTTTAAACTGTCAACATCCTTTTGATCATAATATCCATTCAATATCTGATTAACATCATCAAGTAACTGGTCTGGACTCACCCATTCTCCTTTCTTCTCTGTAAAAGGTTCTGCCACATAAAAAGGTTGAGTCAAATACATCTCTAAACGCTTACCACGTTCGAACATCATTCGATCTTGATCTGAGAGTCGTTCAATTCCTCTTTGATTGACTATATAGGAGAGTTCCCTATACCGTCTTATTACTTTTTTTGCTTCTTGTTGAACCTTCATATGTTCTTCGTTCGTATGAATATCTTCCAAGATCACCGAGACTGACTGAACAGGGTCAATAGCAGGAAAAAGTCCTCTAGAAGCTAAACTCATATCGAAATGCCATAGAGTATCAAGTGGGCCATAAGGTAATTCTTCATCAACGGCATCCCCAGATGTGTCTACTATTAAAAACGTAACCTTAGTTCCATCCACACCATCAAATTGTTCAAAAAAATCCTGGAATTCGTCTGTTAAATACTTTTCGCGGTCTACTCCTAAGAGTACTTCCGTGTCTAATAACTGTTGTTCAACAAACGTTTTGATATCACTTACTCTAGAACTATAAAAATCTGATTGCTCGATTACTTCTTCAATGCCTTGAGTTTCTTCATCCTTTAAACAAAAAGCTGTTTTAAATCCTTTGTTTTTCACTCTTTGAAAAACTTCTGCTAATACTACTAATTGTCCCATTCCATGCCTTGCAACTAACCCAACCGTTCCCCCTCGTACTATTGGCGAAAAGAGATCAACTACCTTAATACCCGTTTCTACACTTGTCATTTGACTCCCCCTTAAGATTAGTTCATCCACCTTACAATTAGCAAGTTCCGCTAAACTGACTAACGTTTTTACTTTTGCCTGACCGAGAGGAATTTTTCCTGTGCTTAGATTTGAAACTGTTGCAGGTCTTAAACCTACCGACTTAGCAGCCACTGTTAAATTTGGGACGCGCTTTCTCAATAGCTCTGTATTTAACCTGATCTCCTGTTTCAATTTTCACCCCTCCTTCACCTTAATTACTTTATATAGTAATATATTTTACTCTAAAAAGCAATATTTTTGTTTTATAAAATAAAAATAATTACTTTTAAACGTAATTAGAGTATTTAAAAAGCTTAACGATGTTATGACCGTTAAGCTTCTCTTCTATTTCATATCAATCCAAAACCGATTAACCACTGTGCCATCCTCTTCAATAAATGACTGGTCTTGAACCCCACCATTATTGAGTATGACTTTTCTTGAACCCATATTTTCTTCGTTACAAGTAATGAGAGCATTAGGTGTAGATACAACCAAATATTGTCGGATTCCCGAACTTAATTGACCATTTCCCATTCTTCCACAGGACCATGAACAACTTGAAACATCGGATGTGGAATAATGTCTTTAGCCACCAATGACTTCAGTTGCTTTAATCGATTAGGGTCACGTTGGCGTAACTTAGCACGAAGGTGAGCCCATTCATATTCCAGCTGCCCCGATGTAACCGGAATCTGGTCCCCAGGTTCAATTTTTACAATTTTAGAATGGTCAAAATTATAGCCTCTCGATTTAGCTTCAATATAGACGTATTCAAGATAAATCCCAATTGCTTGAATCGGGTCATCTTGTTCACGAAATCGAGCAAGTTGTGGGTGTTGTTTATATCCTCTCGTTTCACCTAAAAGTACCTTTTGAGCTAATAATGATTCACGCCAGCAGGCAACCAATCCTTTAGCATCTAAATATCTTGGGTGTATAGACCATAAACGCATCTTGCCAACCACCTCTATATAATTTGATCTAAACGTTTAAATTCAAGCTCTTGGAATTTTTCCATGACACGATCACGATTCATGTTAAACTGGGCCTTTGAAAGGTCACACGTAACTCCTGCTTCACAATGTATCTCAGCCAACTGTCTAGATAAGCGAACCATATCAAGGTCATTTTCAAATTTGGTTCGTTGAGCTTTTGTTAATGAATCTAAGTTATCTAAAATGTTGTCCAATGTGCCGTGTTGTTTCAATAGTTTAAGAGCTGTTTTTTCACCGATTCCTCGAACACCAGGATAGTTATCACTGGTATCTCCCATCATTGCTTTTAACTCAATCATTTGTTGAGGGGTGATTCCTTTTTCTTCAGTAAAACGTTCAGCATGATAGACATCATAGTTCCCATATCCTTTTTTCAATAAGACAACATGGACATTATGATCGAGGAGCTGCAAAATATCTTGGTCGCCTGTCAAAATATAAACCTCTGAATCTTTTTTATATAGATTCGCTAATGTACCGATGCAATCATCCGCTTCATAACCGACTTCCCCAACATTCGGGATATCCATTGCTTCAGTCACTTCTTTTACGAGATCAAACTGTGGGACTAACTCTTCTGGCGGAGCTCCACGATTGGCTTTATATTCAAGATATAAATCATTTCTAAATGTATGGCTTCCCATATCCCAACATGCTATCACATGTGAAGGATTAAACGTATTGGTAGCAGTTAGTAAATGCCTGACGAACCCGTGAACAGCATTCGTCGGAATCCCTTTACTATTTACCATAAAATATCCACTCATCGCTGTTGAATAAAATGCTCGGAACAACAACGCCATTCCATCAACTAATAAAACTTTATTTTTTTCCATCTCAAATCCTCCAATATTATTATAAAAGGCACACCCTAAAGCTTCTGTGTGCCTACTTTTTCTCAACTGTCCTAAATTTTTTTATAAACTCTTCAGGTGCATCCTTAATATGCAGGGATATAACACCTTTTGTCGTATGCAAATAGAAGAACCCATATTGATTCGATAACATCTTATATGATAAATCGAAAACCTGTTCAATTGGAAACTCCTTCTCTTCAGTCACGATCCGATCCTTATATAATTCTACCCAATACTCTTCTTCGATACGTTTCTGCTGAAAGTTAAAATGATCAATCTCTCGCCTAATGCTGAAGTAGGGATGTTTATGTAAAATAGCTAAAACTCCCTTCAATGTTCTGAAATAATTATAGCATTGAATACGAGCCCTGTCTTGTCTGATGACGTATGCGAAAAGTAAAGTTATTCTTTATTACTCTATACAATCTTTTATTCCTATTATACACTTCTTATTAACAAACCATTATAGGGGTTGAGAATATGATAGATAATAATTTCAAGCAAATGATCGAAGTCATTCACCTATCTGAAAAACTAAAATTTGAGCTGCGTCATAGCTGGTTATCTAACGGAAGACAAGAAAGTGTCGCAGAGCACACTTGGCGTGTTTCATTAATGGCCATGCTCATTACCCCTCATTTAGAAAAAGACATCGATACTTTAAAACTATTAAAGATGATCATCATCCATGATTTAGTAGAGGCTGAGGCCGGGGATATACCTGCCTTTGACACACTAGATAATAAAGAAGCGAAACAACTGAAAGCCAAAAATGAAGAACAAGCGATTTTATATATAAAAGAATTAGTTGGAGGCGAACAAGGCGAAGAGTGGTATCACCTCTGGCATGAATTTGAAAATAAAGACACGTTTGAAGCAAAAGTGGCAAATGCCCTCGATAAACTCGAAGCGCAAATCCAACACAACGAAGCAGATATCGATACATGGCTGCCAATTGAATATGATATGAGCTATATGCTAGGGCGCCATACGTCATTCAGTCCAGTCTTAGAACAATTCAAAAACGTCATCGAACAAGAAGCTGATGACAAAATAAACAATACAACAAGATCTGGTTAATAAACCAGGTCTTTTTTTGCACCCTATGTTTTATGCTACACGTCTAACAATTAGAAGGAAGGAGGCTCATGATGGAAAATAATTTTGAGGCACTAGCCAATCCAACGAATCAATTATCTGAACAAGAACGCCTCGAAATTCTTGAAGAATGCATGACTCAATATGGTCATGAAGTCAAACGTGTCGTTTATTCATATGTTAAAGATTCAACCGACGCTGATGACATTACTCAGGATGTTTTTGTTAAAGTATATGAAAACTTAAACACTTTTAAAGGTCAATCTTCTTTTAAAAGTTGGGTATATTCAATAGCCATTAATAAAAGTAAAGACCATTTAAGGTCGTTAAAAAAACGACAACGGATTTATAAGGAAAAAGTAGTTAAGCTTTGGGACAACAAAGATGATGAAACACCTGAAAAACATTCGATCAGACAAGAGCATTCGAGCCAGATTTTAAAAAGCGTAAAACAATTACCTTTAAAATATCGAGAAGTTATTATTTTATATTATTTTGAAGATCTGACTTTAAAAGAGATTGCGGAAGCATTATCGATCAAATTGAACACTGCAAAAGCAAGATTACAAAGGGCACGAAAAAAACTAAAACCTAAATTGGAACATGATGGAGGTGATCAACTTGGATAAAGAACTACAAAAAGCTAAAGAAGAATATCAAGGTGAAATTACGTTTACCGATAACGATCGAAATAAAGTTCTCGAAAAAATATCTGAATCGAAGCTGACAAAACCAAGTAAAGGAATCTTTCACCCCTTTCCAGTAATATCGGCCTTAATTGCAACTCTGTTAATTGGATTTCTTTTCTTAACCAATACAGATCTGTTGGTTAATCAAAATAGTGGTTCTCCCGAAGATAAACAGGTAGAAGGTTACATTGTAAAAATCGAAGACAATGAAGCCTTGGTTACAAATTCAGATACGCAACAATCCATCTGGTTATCCGATATACCTGAAGAATTTGAGATAGGACAAAAAATTCAAGGGTCGTATGATAATTCCAGTTCAACTCAAGATTCGCCAACTTTAAATGATTTTGAAATAAAGCCTAGCCATACCATTGAAGGTTCGAATATGACGGAAGAAGAAGTGATTAGAACCGCTTTAACTACAGAAGACTATAGTCGTTTTGATCCTATTATGGTTCGTTCAGTAGAATACGAGCCAAGCACACAAGTTTGGACTATTCAATTGTCACTCAATGATCGAGGCGATTGGGAATTTAATATTGACGATCAGACACAAGAAATTATGACCGAGCACGATACTGAAACGAGCCAAGAGCCAGTTATAGAGGAAATCATAAATGAATATGAGGATACCATTACTTCATTAAAAAACGACGATACTCAGCAAATCAATTTTGATACGAAGGAAGAATTGAAAAACTATCTAACTCAATCGATGTCTGAAACATTAGCAGACAGTCATATTGAAAACTATATTATGGAGCGTGACGGGGAGTTATATTTAAGGGAAACTGAATTCCCTACATTTATTAATACAAATGAAGCGTATCTAACAGAGGAAATTGATAAAGACACTTATCACGCGATTCAAGAGCAAGATACCGAGTTGACTAACCATATCGAAATCACTTATATCATCCAAAATCAGCAAAATCAATGGATTGTTGAGGATGTTGATGTTCAATCATTAGAACAAAATTCAGTCAAAATAGAATCCGATCAACAGGCGAAAGAAGAAGTTAAAAAAGCATTACAATTAAGTGATCAATACCAATTGGATTATGAAGGTCAAGACGTCCCTTCTGAAGAATACGAAGGTCAAAATCTAGCATTAATTCATGTGTACGAAGAAAATGAAAATGCTACAGCCACTTATGGATGGTACTATATCAACCTTGAGAACCGAGCGATTTATGAGTATGATATTGCCACTAATAATTTGACTCTAATGTACGATTATAATGGCGAAGAATATGTAAAGGTAGAATAAGTAACCACCCTCCCCATTTAAAGGATAATATTTCATACATCGAATGACACTCAATTAAGGATACATTCGTTGTATGACTTTTCCATAAAAAATTCATTCTCTTCCTATAGCTATGCCAATCATCAGATGACGCTGCCTTAAAAACAGGTAGTATCAAAAAGCTATCCAACTATAAAATGACCTCGATATTGAAATCGAGGTCATTATTTTATGTCCAAAGGGACTCTTGATATGATGTACAGTTGATTCTAAGAACCTTGCATCAAATTATCACTTTTGACCTATTTTTTCTAAAATGAATCATTCCATCACAGTACACGTAAACATTTATATATATTTTGTCCTATACATTCGAGTGAACTATCAAAAAACTGACATATACATAGGACAAACGACTATAAAAACCGCAACTTTATCACATTTGACAACAAATTATTTGAATGTTAAATTAATTCTGAATTTATATTTCACTTATTTAACAAAGGTTGTGAAATATTTTTTTATCCTAATTTGTAAGCGCTTCACTAATCAACTTTAACCCTCATCTCTAAAACCCCATTTACAAAGAGTTTCATCATGAGCACGCTAAAAAATAATAAAATTGGGAGGTATTAAATGATTAAGCGTCATAAAACCGTTTCAATTGCTCTTGTGACACTTCTCAGTACAACAACTCTGCTCATGCCAGCATCATATAATTCATCAGCGGAACATAACGACGGACCTTCTCCTACCATCGAAGAAAAAAAACATAAGAATACCTATTTTAAAGCCCATTCTACTTTCTCTTGGGACGAACCGGGACCGACATCTCCTGTCTTACATCCAGGATCCCCGACTGGAGCTGGAATGGTAGAACAACCACTTGATGGTATTGACCCTATTATGGAAGAGATGATTGAGAATCAAGTTATGCCTGGTGCAGTCGCATTTATCGCTAGAAGAGGTCATATCGTGAAACATGATGCTTACGGTTATGCTTATCAGTATACGGATGATGAGTTCACTGAAGCAGAAAACCCGATTGACATGCAAGAGAACACCATATTTGACCTAGCTTCCATTAGTAAAATTTTCACGACAACTGCAGCAATGAAATTGTATGAAGAAGGATATTTTGAACTCGATGATCCAGTCGCTAACTATCTTCCTGAGTTTGCTGAAAATGACAAAGAGGATGTCACCATTCGTCAATTAATGACGCATACTGCAGGTTTTCCAGCTTGGATTCCATTGTATACTCAGGGGGATAACCGAGAAGAGCGTTTACAAATCGTTTTGGAATATCCATTGGACAATGATCCTGGAGAATCCTATACGTATAGTGATTTAAATATGATCACCCTTGGCGTTTTAATTGAACGCTTATCAGGACAAAGACTTGATGAGTTTGTCAAAAAACATATAACCGATCCTCTAAAAATGGAAGATACGATGTACAATCCGCCTAAGTCGCTAAAGCATCGAATTGCTGCCACTGAATATCAGCCTTATATTGACCGTGGGTTAGTTTGGGGCGAAGTACATGATGAAAATGCCTGGTCACTTGATGGTGTAGCAGGTCATGCGGGTGTTTTCTCAACAGCTTCTGACCTTGCTAAACTTGCTCATATGTTCGTAAACGATGGACGATATGGCGGCAAACAAATCCTACAAGAAGAGACGGTAAAGCTTTTAGCAGAAAATCAAATCCCGCAATTCCCAGGGAATGATCACGGTCTCGGGTGGGAATTAGGACAAGCCTGGTACATGGATGCTCTAACAGAGGGCAATACTTTGGGGCATACAGGTTATACTGGCACTTCGATTGTCATTAATCAAAATAATGACACCATTGCGATCTTACTTACAAACCGTGTTCACCCAACTCGAGAAACCGTTTCAACCAATTTTGCTAGAAGAGACTTAGCAAGACAAGTTGCGGATTCGATACCCGTCTCCATACCTAATGATGGCGAAGCATGGTTCTCAGGATATGGCGACAACATTGAGCACAACTTAACAGCAGAAGTTGATATTGCTGAAGATTCTCTTCTATCTTTTGAAACTTGGTATCGTATCGAGTCTAATTATGATTATGGCTACATTGAAGTATCAGTAGATGGTGAAGAATGGAATCAACTTAAATCATTTACTGATCGCAATGTTAATTGGGAACATAACACCGTTGAAATCCCTGCAAATACTAAGTACATTCGCTTCCGTTATCAAACTGACGGTTCTGTTAACAGTCGCGGTTGGTACATTAACAACGTTAAAATTGAATATCCAAATGGAGACATGATTGAGCCAGACCTAGCTGGAGATGGATGGATTGAAAGGGAATATTAATTCTATTAAATAAGGTGGTGCTTGAATGATTAAACCTAAAAGAGTTTTTATGCTTCTCCTAACTTTAATGTTAGTCATTTCTCAATTATTCTTGACGACAAGCCAACCAAGAGTCACAGCCTCAGAGGAAACAGCTAAGGATTTAATCATCCTACAAAATGTACCTGACATTGATCCAGATACTGATCATCTAAAGCTCGATGCACTCAACATTTTTGAAGAAGGTCATTTTACCCTAGCTTCTTTAGATCTAGAATGGTCCTCTTCTAACGAAAATGTCGCAACAGTCGATGATCAAGGTCAAGTTTCATTAACTGGACAAAATGGCCGAACCTTTATTAGCGTGACGGATGGTCAATTCGAAGATCGAATAGCAATTGATTATAAAGTTGACCCGAATGATAAAGGTAAAGGCAAACCAAATTCTAAAGTCAAAATCATTAAAGAAAAAGGCGAGCGTTATAATGTCCTTGAACATGCCGTTTCAGCTTTAACGATCGAAGAAAAAGTAGGTCAAATGCTGATGCCAGATTTCCGTACATGGAACGGTGAGGACGTGACCGAAATGCTCCCTGAGATTGAACAGCTCGTCAAAGATTATCATTTAGGAGGCATTATTTTATTTAGAGAAAATGTTGTCACCACTGAACAAACGACTCAATTAGTCTCAGATTATCAAGATGCGGCTGAAAAATTTGGGTTATTGATGACGATTGACCAAGAAGGTGGAATTGTCACACGTTTACAATCTGGAACTGATATGCCTGGTAATATGGCTTTAGGTGCAACACGTTCACAAGACATATCATATCGTGTTGGACAAGCCATTGGAGAAGAATTAAATTCTCTAGGCATCAACACTAATTTTGCCCCTGTTATGGATGTGAATAATAATCCGGACAACCCGGTAATTGGTGTTCGATCATTCGGCGAAGATCCAGACTTAGTGGCCGACATGGGTATTAGCTACACTAAAGGGTTGCAATCTGCGGGTGTTGCAGCTACAGCTAAACACTTCCCAGGACATGGGGACACAGACGTTGACTCGCATTTAGGGTTACCAGAAGTGCCACATGATAAAGAGCGACTAGAAGCAATTGAGCTTTACCCATTTCAACAAGCGATGGATTCCGGATTAGATATGATTATGACAGCTCATGTCACCTTTCCAAAAATCGACGACACTAAAGTCATATCTAAAAAAACAGGTGAAGAAATTGCATTGCCTGCAACTCTTTCACACAAAGTCCTAACTGAGCTCATGCGTGAAGAAATGGGCTTTGATGGTGTCATTACCACTGATGCCTTAAACATGAATGCCATTACGGATCACTTTGGACCTGTTGACGCTGTAATTCGTGCCGTACAAGCAGGCTCGGATATTGTACTAATGCCGGTTGGCTTAGAAGAAGTAAGAGAGGGGTTATTAACAGCGATTGAAAAAGGTGAGATTTCTGAAAGTCGCATCGACGCCTCAGTTAAACGCATTTTAACCCTTAAGCTTCAACGCGGTATTATTAAACAGGAGAATCCAGAATCAATCGAGGACAAAATCGATAATGCTCTTGAGGTGGTCGGATCTGACGAACATAAAGCTATTGAAGCAGAAGCTGCAGCAGAATCGATTACATTAGTAAAAAATGATGACGTCTTACCACTCGTATCGAATCAAACTGATAACATTGTTGTAATCGGTAACACATATATTTCTAGCCTAGGAGATGCAATAAAACAACATCATGATCAAACAACCGTTATCCAAACATCAGGTGATTTAACCGACGAACAACTTGAACAGATAAGAAATGCAGACGCAGTCGTTGCTGGTTCATACACATATAATGTTTCGGGGCGATCACCAGATAATCCTCAAATGCAGTTAATTAACACGATTATAGAGGAAACAGAAAGTCCTGTCATTGGTGTCGGCATTAGAAACCCATATGACATCAGTGCATACCCAGATATTGATGCCTATATTGCTCAATACGGATTCAGGGAGGCAAGTTTTAAAGCGACAGCTGATACCATTTTCGGAGAAAATAATCCTTCGGGGTTATTACCAGTCACAATCCCAAATAATGACGGAGATGTGTTATTTGAGTACGACTATGGCTTAAGTTATTAACGAATCACCATGTCATTAATCAAACATCGAAAGTGAATTCAGAGAGATACAATTCATGCAGGAAAGAGGTCTTTATACAAAAAGGATGAGGAGGAATTTATAATGAAAAAATGGCTCATATCCTTAATCGCACTTGCTCTTGTTTTTACTTCAATTTCTGTCGTTATGGCAGACAACAGTAATGGAAACGGTAAGGCAAAAGGAAAACATAAAAGTTTAGAGCTTGGTGTTGAGGTTCTGTTAAATGAACAAAAAGAATTAATAGATGGGAAAAATGTTGGCTTAATCACGAATCCAACCGGCGTTGACAAAGAGCTTAATAGCATTGTAGATACGTTGCACAACGATCCAGATGTTAACTTAACGGCTTTATATGGACCGGAGCATGGTGTACGTGGAGATGCGCAAGCAGGTGAATACGTTGAATTTTATATCGATGAAATAACTGGACTTCCTGTATATAGCTTATACGGTCAAACACGTAAGCCGACCCCAGAAATGCTAGAGGATATAGATGTCCTGTTGTTTGATATACAGGATGTCGGAACACGCTTCTACACCTACATTTACACAATGGCCTATGCTATGGAAGCAGCTGAGGAAAACGACATCGAGTTTGTCGTTTTGGACCGTCCTAATCCAATTAGTGGAACAAAAGTTCAAGGGCCAGTCTTAGAAGAAGAATACAAATCATTTGTCGGAAACTATGAAATCCCACTTCGTCACGGTATGACGGTTGGTGAGCTAGCAAACTTATTTAATGAAGAATTTGAGATTGGTGCTGACTTAACCGTTGTTGAAATGAACGGCTGGAAGCGCAATATGTATTACGAAGATACAAATCTAGAATTCGTATTACCGTCACCAAATATGCCGACTTTAAATACAGCTCTCGTTTATCCAGGAGCAGCCTTAATTGAAGGAACGAATGTATCTGAGGGTCGGGGTACAACTAAGCCATTTGAGCTAATTGGCGCACCATTTATTAATTCTGCAGAATTAGCGACACACTTAAACAATCAAAATTTACCAGGTGTGACATTCCGTGCTGCATCCTTTACACCTACTTTTTCTAAGCATGCAGGTGATCTCTCACACGGAATTGAAATCCATGTGACACACCAACAATCATATAACCCTGTTACGACAGGTTTACACATCGTCAAAGCCATTCATGACCTATACCCTGAGGACTTTGAATTCCGTGCTGAAAACAGTGCAGGTATTTCCTTCTTTGACAACTTAATCGGTAATGGCTGGGTTCGTGAAGCGATCGAAAACGGTGAATCTGTTGGAGATATTCAAGATGAATGGCAGGATGAACTAAATGAATTCAAGGAAATTCGCGAAAATTACTTACTATATTAATTTAACCTTAGGTTGACTCTTGTTATAAAGGGCTGTCCCAAAAGTCGTGAAAATGACTCATTGGGTTCAGCCCATTTTATATGCCAAAATATACCTTACTTAAATTTGGTTCATGATAGGAATTCTTAAATTTCTAAAATAAAGTTCGAGCACCGTACTATTTATTTTTTAGACTTTTCGATAAAATAAGGAATACTAATGGAATTATTATATGGAGGATTCATCATGAAATACGTCGCTCGATACTTAAAACCGTACTATTTACATATGATCATTGCTTGGTCGTTAATGTTAATAGAGTTAACAGTTGAACTACTCCTTCCCATTTTCTTAGGAAGAATGATTGATGAAGGAATTCAAACTCAAAATTTAAACACCATTATTTATTGGGGATCCATCATGATTGGGTTGGCTCTTTTATCATTTGCAGCAGGTATTATTAACTCATTTTATTCAGCACACGTGACATTTAAATTTGGATATGATGTCCGTCAAAAATTATTTGAGAAAGTCCAAGCATTTTCCTTTAAAAATTTAAACGAATACCCAACCTCATCATTAATCACTCGTTTTACCAACGATATTCGAATGATTCAAAACGGGATCTTCATGGGGCTCCGGATTATGCTTCGTGCCCCATTGTTAGTACTCGGTGGGGTGATGATGGCCTTTATCGTCAATTGGAGAATCGCATTAATTTTCCTCGTAACCGTCCCACTATTAATCGGCTTTTTACTGTTAATCGTTCGTAAAGCCGGAAAATTATTCGGTAAAGTACAAGAGCGTTTAGATAACGTGAATCGTGTCATGCAAGAAAACTTATCTGGGATTCGGCTCATTAAAGCATTCTTACGCAAAAAACATGAAACGAACCGCTTTATAGGTGCGAATACAGAATTAATGAACTATACGAAAACTTCATTACGACTCATTGAAACGTCCATGCCTGTTTTACTGCTTGTCATGAATATGAGCTTACTTTTTATATTATGGTATGGAAACATTGAAGTTGGAAACAACAATGCACAAGTCGGTGATGTTGTGGCAATTGTTAACTATGCACTTCGAGTTTCGATGGCGATTTCGATGTTCGGATTCTTAACGATGGCGATTGCTCGCATGAAGGCCTCAGCAGACCGTATTGGGAATGTATTAGATGCTGAGATTGATTTGTTAGAGTCTGAAGATGCGAATGACCAATATCGTGTAAAGGACGGAGCAATTGAGTTTTCCAATGTGTCATTCCGTTACCCTAATCTAAAAGAAGACGTGTTGTCGGATTTATCGTTTATGATTAAACCAAAAGAACACATTGCGATTATTGGAGCAACTGGTTCTGGGAAAACTTCTCTCTTCCAGTTAATCCCGCGATTATATGATGTGACAAAAGGATCTGTTTACCTAGACGGTCATGATGTTCGTGATTTCAAGCTGAACCATTTACGTCGAGCCATCGGTTATGTTCCCCAAGCCCCACTACTTTTTACTGGTTCGATTCGTGAAAATATTCGTTGGGGTAAAAATAATGCTACTGAAGATGACATCATCCAAGCGGCTAAAGATGCTCAAATCCATGAGACTATTAAGGAATTGCCTAATGGCTATGATACCAAAATAGGTCAGAAAGGAGTTAACTTATCCGGTGGTCAAAAACAGCGCGTTTCCATTGCACGTGCTTTAATTAGAAAGCCAAATATTTTAATGCTTGACGACAGTACGAGCGCACTTGATTTAAAAACAGAATCACGCTTACTAGAAGCCATTCAAGGCTATGAATGTACGACCTTAATTGTCACGCAAAAGGTTACCACAGCGATGAATGCCGACCGAATTTTCTTGATGGATGATGGTAAATTGCTTGATGTAGGTCGTCATGAGCAATTATTGAAGTCCTCTAATCTTTATCGAAAAATTGTCGAATCACAGTTCGGAAAGGAGGGTGTGCATGAGTATTAAACGACTGCTAACAGAGCCATTTACGTACGACAAAGTTGATCTAAGTGAAGCTGATCGTGTTAATGATCCAAGAGCAAAGCCTAAAGTCCGCGATTGGAAAGGCACGTTAAAACGCATTTGGAACATGATGATGGCTGAAAAATGGATGCTATTGTTCGTGTTTCTAATGGTCGTTATCTCCTCTGCTCTTGCCATCCTCGGACCGTATATGATTGGGATGGCAGTGGATGATTATATAGTCGAACGAGAATTTGCTGGACTAGGCCAAGTGATGCTTGCTTTATTAGTCATTTACATCTTTTATTCTCTATCTATGTTCTTGCAGCAATTTTTCATGATTGGAATTGCTCAACATACGGTTTATGACTTAAGGAAACAGTTATTTAATCAACTACACTTACTTCCAATTGCATTTTTTGATAAACGACAATTCGGAGAAATTATGAGTCGTGTGACAAATGACGTCGATAACGTTAGTAACACTCTTAACTCTTCTGTTATTCAAATCTTTTCAAGTGTCCTAACATTAATTGGGACTGTGGCAGTTATGATGTATTTAAGTCCTATATTAGCCCTTGTAACTCTTTCGATTATTCCAATGATGGTATTCGGAATGAAATGGATTACGAAACGTACAGGTCCTCTTTTTAAAATCCAACAAAAACGACTTGGCGACCTAAACGGATACGTAGAAGAAACGGTATCTGGACAAAAAATCGTTAAAACCTTCTCTCAAGAAGATCGAGTTAAACATACCTTCGAAGAAAAAAACGATCAAGTAATGATGGCAAGTTTTTGGGCAGCTGCGATCTCAGGGTTTATTCCAAAACTTATGAACATGTTAAATTCATTCAGCTTTGCAATCATTGCGTTTATCGGCGGGGTTTTAGTTTTAAATAATATGGCAACTGTAGGGACCATCGTCATTTTTACAGAACTTGCTCGTCAGTTTACTAGACCATTAAATGAACTATCTAACCAATTTAATCAACTATTATCTGCGATCGCTGGTGCAGAACGTGTCTTTGATATCATTGATGAAGACAGCGAGGAATTAGATGAAGGCCAAGCAATAGAAATTGACGAACCAAAAGGAGATGTGGAATTCCAACACGTTACTTTTTCTTATGATGAAGATGAAGTCGTGTTAAAAGACGTATCATTTAAAGCGAATGCAGGAGAAACCGTAGCATTTGTCGGCCATACCGGAGCTGGTAAAACAACGATTATTAACTTAATTTCACGCTTTTACAATTATGATCGTGGAAAAATTTTATTAGATGGAAAAGAAATTAAAGATATCAAACGGTCTAGTTTAAGAAAATATATGGCGTTTGTTTTACAGGATGCATTTTTATTTGAAGGAACGATCAAAGAAAATATTCGTTACGGACGACTTGATGCTACCGATGAGGAAGTTATTGAAGCCGCCAGGAACGCAAATGCACACTCATTTATTATGAAATTTCCTGATCAGTATGATACAGTACTCGATCCTAATGGCACAGGGATTAGCCAAGGACAAATGCAACTTCTCACAATTGCCCGTGCCTTACTTGCTGATCCAAAAATCCTTGTTTTAGATGAAGCGACGAGTAGTATTGATACGGTGACTGAAGTAAAAATTCAAGAGGCATTACAACGTCTGATGAAAGGGCGCACTAGCTTTGTCATTGCCCATCGTCTCAATACGATCCAAAGTGCGGATCAAATTATTATGTTAGAACATGGTCAAATCATTGAAAAAGGTACTCATCAATCACTAATCAAACAAGGTGGACATTATGCCAACCTATATCAAAGTCAATTAGACAATTTGGCAAATTAAAGTGGCGAGCCGAATAGCTCGCCACTTTTAATTAACCCCTAATCTTTTTGCCCAATTTTTCTTGAATAATGATTGAATGTCCTCATCGATTGAAATTTCAACTTCCGGCATTCCTGCTGCACCTGGTGTGATTTCATATTTATCGAACCTAAATACTAACTTACCATCTCGAATAAACATATTTTCAAACATATATTTTGGCTGATTAACCCACTGATCCAACTCTTCTTCAAAAACACCTAAATCAGGTTGATCCAATAATGCTTGTTGAACTTTAGGTCGTATGATATCACGAGCCTTTCGAGTATTTTTAAACAGCTCTCCTTGCTTTATGATCCGGTTCTTTTTCAAATCAACTAACCATGTGTGGCCTGTTTCGTTAACATTGGCACCACCTGTATACTCTGATTCTGTAAAGACTAGCGAGTATAGGTCTTCACCAGACTCATATATGTCCAGGTTAACGTTCAGATTCCCTGGTCGTTCTTCAGTTACGTTCCCTTCAATAACTGTTAAAAACTGATCATTGGTTCGTTTCATGTAACCTTTAAAAAAGTTATTAAGCCCCTCCGACTTAAAGAATGGCAATTCAAATTTAATACTGTACAAATCCTCTTTGGTCTCATATGTTAATAATCTAATCTCATCAAAATCAGTCTCCACAATGTCGAAATCTTTTTCCTGATCAACATGTATCTCCTCTGCACTTGAGAAAATAGCCGAGAGTATATTACCAATAATAAAACTAATGATAAAAGCAATAACAAAGTACTTAACAGTTTGTTTGGCATTGTGATTCATACCGACTCCTCTTTCTAGTATATTTGTATATTTTTAGTTAAACCAAGATTAGAAGAATTATGCATATTTACCAAAGAAAATTACATTTTAAAAAACCTTCGCATCTATGCGAAGGTTTTTTAGCGGTCTATTTTATCAAAATTGAAAGGTTAACTGCTTATAAAACTTTATCGAGAAAATCTTTTGCACGTTCAGTTTTAGCAGAAGCAAAAAACTCAGTTGGTTTTGCTTCCTCGACAATTTTTCCATAATCCATAAAAATAATTCGATCGGCCACTTCACGCGCAAATCCCATTTCATGTGTGACGACGACCATTGTCATACCTGTATTGGCAAGAGACTTAATAACATCTAGGACTTCTTTAACCATTTCAGGATCTAATGCAGACGTTGGTTCATCAAACAACATAAGTTCAGGCTCCATGGCAAGAGCACGTGCAATAGCGACACGTTGTTTTTGCCCACCTGATAAGCTATTCGGATAAGCTTGTTCTTTATCACTTAATCCGACTTTAGACAGTAATAGCTTGGCTTGTTGCTCAGCTTCTTGCTTTGACAATTCCTTCACGGTCATCGGTGCATAGGTTAAATTATCGATCACTTTCATATGTGGAAATAGGTGAAAATGCTGAAATACCATACCAATCTTTTGTCTAACCTTTAAGATATTGGTTGTCGGTACCGTCAGATCCTCACCATCAACCCAAATATGGCCATCCGTTGGTGTTTCAAGTAAGTTCAAGCATCTTAATAGTGTAGATTTTCCAGAACCAGAAGGGCCAATGACAGCAACAACTTCACCTTTTTCAATGGTCGTATCAATATTTTGTAAAACCTCTAGATCTCCAAAACTTTTATATAAACTTTCCACTTTAATCACTCTGACTCAACCTCCGTTCAAGTAACTTCCCTAACAATGTAAGAATCATTACGATGACATAATAAATTAAGCCAACAAATAAATATGCTTCGAAGTTACGATATAAATCCGCACCAACAACCGTTGCGCGGCGCATTAAGTCAAGGTAGTTAATGACTGATACGATGGCCGATTCTTTTGTTAACGTTATAAATTCATTCATTAATGCTGGTAAAATGTTTTTCATGGCTTGTGGCATAATAATTCTGACCATTGTCTGACGATATGGAATCCCTAAAGCTTCAGCAGCTTCTTTTTGACCTTTATCAACCGCTTGTATTCCCGCACGGATGATTTCAGATACATAAGCAGATGAATTTAAACCAAATGTTAAAATAGCAGCTAAAAACTCTGAAATATCATAGCCTAATACTTGTGGAATCCCATAATACACAAACATTAATTGAAGAATCAGAGGCGTTCCGCGAAATATAGACGTATAAAAATCTGCCAGCCACCTTAAAACTTTAACATCACTTATTTTAACTAATGCGATCACTGCACCTAATAAAAATCCAATAATAATAGCAATAATAACAAATCGTAACGTTACCCATATTCCTTCCAGCATAAAAGGAATATAAGGCACGATTTGGGTGAAATCCAAATTCATGCCTTAACACCTCAATTCTATGTTTAGTCTTCGTTTAATTCCCATTTTTCTGCGAGTTCATCAATCGTACCGTCTTCTAAATATTCATCGATAATCGCACTAACCTCATCTTTTAGTTCACTTCCCTTTGGAAATGCAACTGCCATCCCTGGTGAGCTAATAGTAGGATCATCAAATCCAGCTAAATCTTGTTCTTTGATATAACCTTCAGCAACCGTTTTATCCATATAACCGACATCAATTCTTCCAGATTTAAGCTCTTGAATTAATGTACTCCCTTGATCCATTGACTTAATTTCAAAGTCAATCTCTTTCTGTAATTCTTCTGCACCTTCATGTTGAATGGTACCTAATTGCACCCCAACGATTTTTCCTTCTAAATCATCAATACTTTTAATGTTCGAATCTTTTGCAGTTACAAACATTTCACCTGAATGATGATATTCCGTCGAGAAGTCAACGTTTTCCTGACGCTCTTCTGTTGCTGACATTCCAGCCATCACCATATCGACACGATCAGCTTGAAGCGAACCTACTAATCCATCAAACTTCATGTCCTTAATTTTCAGCTCATAACCTAACTCTTCAGCAATCAAATGAGCTAAATCAATGTCAAAACCTTCGAATTCTCCTTCAGGTGTGAATGATTCAAACGGCGGGTAATCAGCTGAGGTTCCCATAATCAACGTGCCTTTGCTTTCTTCTTGTTCAGCTTCAGAGTTTCCCTCCGCTTCAGCATTACTCGTTCCACACGCTGCAAGTAAAAATAATAGAATCATAGATAAAACCGGTAAACATATTTTTTTAAACATTGTATAATCCCCTCTCAAAATTGTATATTTATACGATTAAATGAATATTAACACATAATTATGCATAAAAACACCTTTTTATATAAAGAAAAATAATTCAGATAATTGAAAGGGCATACATTAATGATGCAAGATTATAAATGTGACCATAAAAAAACAACGAACGTTAAATCCGCTCGTTGTTTATCTATCTATGAATTTATTATTCATATTCTCCAATTAAGTCGAGAACTTCCTCAACTAATGACGTATCGACCGCTTGATCAAAATCTACTTCACCTTTAATTGCGCCGTTTTCCTTATAAACCTCATATTGATTCTTAATGTCCTCTACAAACATACGGCCATTTGGATTTAAACCTGTTACACCTACTTTTTTCCAAAGCTCTGGATCTTTTAACGCTGTATATTCAGTCATAATTTCGATCACACGATCTAAATCCCCTGTTTCTTTAATAAAGGCATCGTTATAATCACGAACTCCTTTTAAGTAGGCTGCCATAAAACGTTGCGCAACATCTCTTTCCTCAGTTAAAAATTTAGGAGAACCGAGTACCATTGCGATTTGTGCTTCGGGAGCGTAATCAGTTGCATCTTTAAATCGAACATGTAAATCTTGTGATTCACCCTGTGTTATCAGTGGTTCGATTTGTAATGCGGCATCAATTGATTGATTTCCCATTGCTGCCAACATGTTACCGAAGTCTGACATTAACACGAATTCAACATCATCTCTAGTTAATCCAGCATGACTTAACATTTCACCAAAAATGTAATCATCGACAGCATTCCTAGAAGATACAGCAATCGTTCTTCCTTTAAAATCTTCATAATCTACAATCTCATCTTGTAGATCCTCTCGAATCACAAATGTAAAATACGAACTCCCTGGAGTGTTATGCCCCTTATCCGCAATCATACGGACGTCAATCCCTTGAGCAATGGAATTAAAAAATGAGGCTGTTGAAATTCCACCTGCGACATCCACTTCACCAGCAGCTATAGCTGGTAGCATCTCATCACTATTACTAAACGTCGCAAATTCAACTTCTATGTTGTAATCCTCAAAATATCCCATTTCATTTGCGATGTAAAAACCAGCTCCAGAAGCAGCTCCATCTTCCGCAATAACCACAGTCGCACGTTCTTCTAACGGCTCTAAACCTTCTTCAGTCTCGTTTCCTGACCCTTCCTTTCCCTCATCTTGACTACATGCACCTAAAGTCAAGAATATTGCTAAAAGCGGAAATGCTAACCACTTTTTCAACATACTCACTCTACCTTTCATGATTGATTTCTTGATTCTTGGACCTCATCTTGGAGGTGGTTCCAAATTTTTAAGAAAACATCAGCTGTATTAGGATCAGACCGCACTTGTGTCATCTGACGCGGTCTCGGTAAATCAATTTTAACTTCTTCTTTAATCGTCCCTGGTTGAGAAGTCATTAAGAAGATTCGATCACTAAGTAATATCGCTTCATCAATACTGTGCGTAATAAAAATAACCGTCTTTTTCGTCTCTTCCCAAATCGAAAGTAATTCCTCTTGTAAAATAAATTTGTTTTGCTCATCTAGAGCTGCAAATGGTTCATCCATTAATAAAATTTCAGGATCATTCGCAAAAGCTCGAGCAATGCTCACTCGTTGTTTCATTCCACCTGATAATTCTTTAGGGAACAAGTTTTTATACTTTGTTAAACCAACTTTTTCAAGATATAGATTCGTTCGCTCTTTGATTAACTTCTTAGGAGCGTGACGCATTCTTAATCCAAGAGCAACATTCTCTTCAACCGTCATCCAAGGTATGACACCTTGTTCTTGAAACACCATTGACTGTAAAGGACGTTCTGACCCGTTCACTTCTATGTTGTAGTCACCAGAGCTTGGTTTTTCCAATCCAGCTAATATTCGAAGTAATGTCGTTTTCCCACAACCACTTGGACCTAATATACAAACAAATTCGCCATCTCGAATCGAAAAGTTTATGTCCTCTAGGGCCATGACGCGCTCTCTATTTTTCAAAAACACCTTTGTTAAATGATCCACTTGAATTTTCTTTTCATATTGCAACGTCATTCCCTCCTACTTCCATGGAATCAACTTGCTTTGCAGGCCCCGCAATAATAACGAGAACAAGTAGCCAAAAAACGATATTAAGATGAGACCTACAAACATTTCTGAAATGAGAAAAGCTTTATAATTCATCCAAATAACATAACCAATTCCTGAATTCGCACCAATCATTTCAGCGGCGACAATCGTTAATAACGCAATTGCCTGCCCCATTTGAATTCCTTCCATCATGACTGGCATGGCCCCAGGTAATGCAATTTTCATAAAAAAGTCTTTTGGGTTCGCACCATAGTTTTTCGCCACATCTGAATACACTTTATCGATATTCATCACACCTGCGACCGTATTAATAACGACTGGGAAAAATACACTTGCTGCAATCGTCACCATTTTTGAAAACTCACCAATTCCAAAAATAATTAAAATAATTGGTAACATCGCAAGAGTTGGAATCGGCATTAAAGCCATGATCAGTGGCGAGAAAAAATGCCTAATGGATGAGTACATTCCCATGATCAAACCTAATGTGATTGCTGGGATCACTCCCATTAAAAACCCAAACAATATTCGAGTTAAACTCACTTTGACATGTTCAAATAACTCGCCAGAAGCACTCATCGAAATTAGCGTTTCAATAATAGTCGTTGGTGGCGGGAAAAACCTAGGATCAATAATGGCTGTCTGTGAAAGAATCTCCCAAATCAACAACATAAATACGGGCGAAGAGATTGTTAAAACTTGCTTGATTCGTTTACTCCGTTGCTTACGTTTAAAATCCTGTTGTTCCACCTCAACAGCTTTTTTTAACTCTTCCAAAGCTCTCACCTCTACGCTTCATACTATGCGTTGGGCGTTTATCCGTGTCTGTCCTAACTTTTTATGTTCGAAAAAATTGTGCATCAGCCCACACGGATTTATATCGGAAGGAATATTGCAACCACATCTGAACCTCATAAATATGTAAAATAAAACACAAAAAACCTAAGGCCCATTTTGGGACCTTAGGTTTTTTCTTAGAATCTATATATTACTAGGGGGAGTTTATGCTTAAGCTATCTTTTTATAGGGTAAGAGTTTTAATGTTTAAGAGATTACTCTGTATCTTCTTCAGAGCCTGTATCGCCTAAGTCAGTATCTTCCTCAGTATCATCTGTCATACCATCGTCAGTTTCTGTTTCATCAGTACTTGCATCATCTTCAGTACCTGCATTATCTTCCGTACCTGTTGAACCATCTTCAGTAGAGCCATCTTCCATATCTCCACTATCTTCAACAGCTGGATCTTCTGTTGCTGGATCCTCTGTATCGTCTCCGCCTCCGCAAGCTGCTAAGAATCCTGTACCTACTAGTAATGAACTGATAATGAATTTTTTCATTTCGAAACACTCCTTTTACATATTTTGAAATGTGTGTTCGCAACATTTTTATGTTGCATTACATAAATACCCGCCTTAAACAGATTTATAACGCATGTTATTAATTTGTAAACAAAGAAATGTTTAGTTAAAAATATATGTATCTTAAGTCCTAAAGAAAAATAGATATAATAGGTTTAATAGGATACTAGCCCTGCAAATATCGACTTATTTTTTACAAACATATAACAAAAACAGGTTTCTGTGTTATTAGAAACCTGTTTAGGAACAAAATAATATAGAATATTTAATTCTCTTCAGACATACCGTTTTACCCAAAGAGGATCAAGTAGCACGGCCTCAACTCTAAAAGTTGATATTACTACTTACTTTACACGTAACTGAACTTCACCAACTTGATCAAATTGCGCGCTATAAAGTCCTCTTTGTAACTTTTTTGGCATGATAAAGGTTCCGGATGAGATCACCAATCCTGGCATGAGTTGTTGCCCAGATCGGTTTAATTCCTGTACCAGCCATTTTATAGCATGAACAGGGTTTCCTAAAACGTCACTTGAATATCCTGTTGCTATTACTTCACTGTCTAATGTCACTGTAGCTTTAATTGAATTTAACTGATCCAAGGTAAGACCTGATTTAGGCTGACCCACTACGACTTTACCAGCAACTGCACGGTCAGCTACGATTTGTCCAAGTGTCAAATGGGGGAACCAATCTTCATAACGGGAATCTGGTATTTCGATTCCTGGTGCGATTCGTGTTTTTTGTAAAATGGCCGTTTCATCATCATCGATTGTGATCTTGTCATCTACAAAAAACATGAGCTCCACTTCGACTAAAGGTTCCGACAGTTGATCTAGCATTAACTCACCGTCTAATACTAAAGAATCTTCCGTTAAAGCACCGTATAATGGTGCTTTCGCATCAAACAAACCCTGAGTTTCTTGACTTGTTAAACTAATTTTATAGCCTTTTAAAGGATTACCTCGTTTTGATTCCAATCCGATTAAATTCTTTTGAGTCTCATACGCTTCTTGAAGTGTTAAAGTACTCGAGGTAGACCGACTGATTCTCGGACCACCATGAGTTGCATGATGTAACCTCTCTAATAAGCTCACATACCCCACTCCCTAACTAACTTTCGATTGAGCTACACTTGGGTAGCCTTGACGTTTTTCTTGATAGACCTGCCATACAAACCACACCATCACTACCACCCATAGAATGGTCCCGAGAATCATAGAAAGAGAATAATCTAGTCCAAATCCTTCTGGCGCATAGAAAATATATGTCGCTGTCACACCGGTCATAACCGTTGCGGGCACACTACAAATCCAATGGAATTTTGCTTGTTTTAATAGATAAATAGCTGCTGTCCATAGCATTACCGTTGCAACGACTTGATTGGTCCACCCAACATAACGCCATAAGAATGAATAATCAATTTGTGATAATAGAAAAGCAGGTAATGCAACCGGTACGATGAGTAACAACTTCGCTTTTTTACCAGCAAAATCTAGTTTTGTTGTTTGAGTAAGTAAATCACCTAACATCATACGAGATGATCTAAGGGCCGTATCTCCTGTTGTAATAGGTAAAATAATGACACCTAGAATCGCTAAAATCCCTCCAAGTGTTCCTAATGTTGTCTGACTGATTTCATTAACAACACCCGCAGCTCCACCAGCAGCAATGGCCTCTTGAAGGCCTCCAGTACTTCCAAAGAAAGTCATCCCTGCAGCTGCCCAAATTAAAGTAATCACCCCTTCAGCTACCATAGCACCATAAAATACTTTACGCCCTTCCGACTCTTTTTTTAACGTTCTTGCCAAAATTGGACTTTGTGTACTATGAAACCCTGAAATCGCTCCACATGAAATCGTCACCATTAATAATGGCCAAAGTGGCAACTCCCCAGGGTGCATGTTTTCAAACGTTAAGTTCGGGATTGGGTTTTCAAAAATAAAGAGCATACCAAACCCGACCGCTACTGCCATAAACAACAAAATACCGCCGAAAATTGGATATATTTTTCCAATGACTTTATTAATCGGTAGCACAGCAGCGATTAATAGATAAAGAAATACGATGACAATCGCAGTCGTAAACGTTAGTGGTGTAATTTGCGCAATGAGTTCAGCTGGTCCTGCAGTAAAAGCTGCCGCGACTAGAACCATTAGTGCAATGGAGACGATATTTATAGCCGATTGTGCATACTTACCTAAGTATTTTCCAACAATGGTTGGATATTGTGCCCCGTTATGTCTTAAGGAAATCATTCCAGCAAAATAATCATGAACAGCCCCAGCAAAAATGGTTCCAATCACAATCCAAATAAATGCTACTGGACCATACAACGCTCCTAAGATGGCTCCAAAAATTGGACCAAGCCCAGCAATGTTTAATAGTTGAACCAAGCTTCCTTTCCACCAACTCATCGGACTGTAATCAAACCCATCATGTTTTGAATAGGCTGGTGTCGTTCGATGATCATCAGCGCCGAAAATTCGTTCAACCACCTTTCCGTAAATGATATACCCAAAGATTAAAATAAAGATGGATGCCATAAATGTCAGCATCACTGGACCCCCTTCCAATCATTTTTTTGAAAATTTAATCTGTATTCTACTCGTCTAACTTCCGCAAATCAACCTTTTTTAATAAATTTTTTAAAAATTCAAATAAAAACGCTTACATTTTAAAAAAGGGGTTGAAAACTAGTTCAACCTGTATTATCATTTTTATTAAAATTTTCGGATAATAAGGGAGATGACAACATGGAAAACCGTACACTTAGAGTGTTTAAAACAACAACTTATCGAGAAAAACCTAACAGCGACGAGCTTGCATTCGGTCGAACATTTACAGATCACATGTTTGTAATGGATTATTCCGAATCAGAAGGCTGGCACGATGCCAAAATCGTTCCCTATGAACCTCTTAAAGTTGACCCAGCTGCTATGGTCTTTCACTATGGCCAATCCGTATTTGAAGGCCTAAAAGCTTACCTAAGCCCCAAAGGTGAACCTCTTCTATTCCGTCCACGGAAAAATATCGCGAGACTTAACCAATCCAATGAACGTTTATGTATCCCACCGATTGATGAAGGATTTCTCTTACATGCTTTAAAACAATTAATCCATATTGAAAAAGACTGGATTCCGTCTTCAGAAGGAACGTCATTATATGTTCGTCCAGTGATCATTTCGACGGAACCATTTTTAGGAGTTGCTCCATCTAAGCAATATAAATTAGTCGTTATTTTATCGCCGGTTGGTGCTTACTACAAAGAAGGGATTAACCCTATAAAGATCGCTGTCGAAAATGAGTATGTTCGCGCAGTACGTGGTGGAACAGGTGAAGCGAAAACGGGCGGCAATTACGCGGCAAGTCTAAAAGCGCAAGAAATAGCCGCTAAAGATGGTTATTCACAAGTTTTGTGGCTAGACGGTATTGAGAAAAAGTATATTGAAGAAGTTGGTAGCATGAATGTCTTTTTCAAAATCGGTGATGAAGTCGTGACACCACAATTAAACGGAAGTATATTAAATGGGGTGACACGTAGTTCAGTCATTGAGATGTTAGAGCATTGGGGAGTCATGGTTAACGAGCGAAAATTAACGATTGAGGAATTATATTATGAGTATCAAAATGGAAATGTCCAAGAAGCGTTCGGCTCAGGTACGGCCGCTGTCATCTCACCCATTGGACAATTAGATTGGAACGAGCATCAAATGGTTTTTAATGGAGGAAAAACAGGTACTTTGGCTAAAAAGCTTTACGACACTCTAACGGGAATTCAGTACGGTCAAATAGACGATCCATTCAATTGGGTTGAAAAAGTCTTGCCTGAAGAAAAAATTGATAAAGTAGGATAAGCTTATCAGAGGTAAAATGCAACGCCCTAATCCTTAATTGAATTAGGGCGTTTTATTGCTTCCTTATAATCGTTGTCTTATTTAATCCTTATATCATATTGGCGCATCCAATAATCGATTTGGCAAAGATGCGCAATCAGTTGAGGTCCTTGCATGAGCTGACCATACCAAGGTTCTTTAAAGTCCGCACCTTCCGTTTCAACAAGCTTTTGCACTTTATCTTTTGACAATACTTCAAATAGTCGACTGTTAGGATCTTGAAGAATGTCATTCATCCAATTCATCACAAGTTCTGTATACTTCGGTTGGAATGTTTTCGGATACGGGTTTTTCTTACGATATAAAATATCATCAGGAAGCAACCCTTCTAAAGCTTTACGGAGCAATCCCTTCTCTAGTCCCCCAGCGTTCTTCATCTCCCATGGAACATTCCATACGTACTCTACTAAACGGTGATCTGCAAAAGGTACCCTCACCTCAAGCGTCGCGCCCATACTCATGCGATCTTTACGATCAAGTAGCTGAGACATAAACCAGTGCATATTTAAATAAAACATCTCTCTCCGCTTACGATCCAATTCGCTTTCTCCATCTAATAATGGTGTTTCAGCAATTGTATCTTCATAACGTTGCTGCACATAACTCTTTAGATTTAATTTTTCCTTCCATTCGGGTAAAAGTAATTCTTCTCGATGATCTAACGAACGAATCCACGGAAATCCATTATCTCCATTGGTATCAGGATTGTGGAACCACGGGTATCCTCCAAAGATCTCATCTGCACACTCTCCGGATAAGCTCACAGTTGTATCCTGCTTAATTTTGTGACAGAACCAAAGAAGGGATGAATCGACATCGGCCATCCCCGGTTGATCACGCAAAATAACCGATTCTTTCAATGTGTTAAACAGCTCTTCTTCTGTAATGATGCAATCTGTATGGTTTGTGTTAAATTGTTCTACCATGACTTTAATAAAATCACTGTCGGCAGAAGGTTGAAACACACTTTTCTCAAAATGCTGATCGTTCCCTTTATAGTCAATAGAATACGTTGGCAGTTGACCTTGATCTGTTTTCTTAAAATAGTTAGCTGCTATAGCTGTAATCGCACTTGAGTCAACGCCACCAGATAAAAACGTTGAAAGAGGCACATCAGAAACAAGCTGTCGTTCAACGGCGTCCACGAATAAGTGGCGAACTTTTTCTACTGTTTCTTCAAAAGAGTCTAGATGCTCTTCACTTTTCACATTCCAGTAGCGCCGTTTTTTCAAACCGTGACGAGTGACTAACATCGCATGACCCGGACGTAGTTCTTGAATTTGTGAAAAAATTCCGTGTCCTGGTGTTCTTGAAGGGCCAAGCCCAAATACTTCCGCTAATCCTTCCCTATCAACCGTTGGCGCAACGTCAGGATGTTCTAAAATAGCTTTTATTTCAGATCCGAATATAAGTTTTTGATCGACTTCTGCATAAAACAATGGCTTTACACCTAGTCGGTCACGCGCGATAAAGAGTTGGTTATGTTTTTCATCCCAAATTGCAAAAGCAAAAATTCCGTTCAAATAATCTAAACAATCTGGTCCCCAGTGGACATAAGCATTCAGCAACACTTCGGTATCACATGTCGTTTTAAATCGGTAACCTTTTTTCAGTAATTCTTTTTTTATGTCTTGCGTATTATACAATTCACCATTGTAAACAATGGTATAAGTATGGCCGACATGGTTCACAATCATCGGTTGCTTTCCATTCTCCACATCAATAACGGCTAAGCGCCTATGACCGAATGCAACATGTTGGTTAAAGTAATACCCTTCATCATCAGTCCCACGCTTAATAAGTTGATTGGTCATATTTTTAATAATCTGGTCGTGTTCCCGGTGATTAATGCCGTCCCATTCAATCCATCCGGTTATTCCGCACATATTGCCACTCCCTTTTCTGTGTAAAAATGCACTTATGGAGTATTATATGAAGGAGAGACTGGATGGTTCGTTATTTTAATAGACCATCTTATTTTTTATTGTTAAGATTAAAACTACCATATAATACATATAAAAAGTGGGTTGTCTAATGGACCAACGTTATTCGAAAGCACAATTCGCATCCATACTCGGTATTATCGCTAATTTGATATTAGCCGTTATTAAAGGGGTCGCAGGAGTATTTACAAATAGTAAGGCATTAATCGCCGACGCTTTTCATTCAGCTTCAGATGTCGTAAGCTCATTTGCAGTGTTAATCGGTATACGAGCTGCTAGAAAGCCACCTGACCCAGAACACCCATATGGTCACGGTAAAGCTGAAAATATCGCCACTTTAATCGTTTCCATTTTATTAATAGTCGTTGGTGTTGAAATTTTACTCGACTCCATTCAATCCATTTGGGATCGAACTACGGAAAACACGAGTACATATGCCCTTTACGTCGTTATTTTTTCTATATTAGTGAAAGAGGCCTTGTTTCAATATAAACATCGACTTGGCAAAAAAATTAATAGTCCTGCCATTATCGCGGACGCTTGGCACCATCGATCAGATGCTATCTCATCATTTATTGCGCTCGCAGGTATAGGCCTATCCATCCTGGGACGAGAGTACGACATTACGGCTTTACTTTACTTTGATCCCGTCGCTGGAAGTATGATCGCTGTACTTGTTATGTGGATGGGCTTTAAATTAGGAAAAGACGCCGTCCACGTGACCCTCGAAACAGTACTTGATGACGAAGAAACGAAGGAATTCTTTGAAACCACGATGACAGTTGGTGGCGTTGAACGAGTGGACATGCTAAACGCACGAAGCCACGGCTCTTACGTCATCATCGACGTCAAAATCAGCGTCGACCCTAATATCACCGTCGACCAAGGCCATAGCATCGCCGCCCGCGTTAAAGAACGCCTAATGGACCAGCATGCAGAAGTCCAAGATGTCTATGTTCACGTGAATCCTTATCATTAAGGTAGACCCCTTCTTATTTAGTGAGAGGGGGTTATCTTATGGGGTTCTATCGACATGTTTTCGATTTCTATGGGCATGTTTTTAAAATCTATAGTCATGTTTTCAAATTCTATAGACATGTTTTCAAATTCTATAGACATGTTTTCAAATTCTATAGACATGTTTTCAAATTCTATAGACATGTTTTTTAATTTTATCGTCATGTTTTTAATTTCTATAGATATGTTTCCTACTTCTATAAATGTTTCGGTTCTTTAAATAATCAAAATCAACAGCGTAATTAAAAGATAGCTTATACTTTGTATAACGCCGTGTCCCTAATTTAGGAAAATTACTTCTCCTTAGCATCGCTTTAGCGGTACTACTTGAACTGATCCCCGTAAATTTACGAAATTCACAGTTAGTAATCTCGTTTCCTATTAATAAGTAAAAATCTTTTAACGTAGTTCTATAGGCATCTGACGAACGAAATCCGCAATTCGAACAATCCCATCTTAAATTTCTTATCTTCATCCCAATTTCACCACAATTTGGACAAACCACTCCCGAAGCTAGTTCACTTTTATTAATACGTGTTCTTAAAAAAATATCTGAAACGTAATCTTTATGCTCTTTAATGAACTGACTACCCAACCATTTCATTTCACTTACACTTATACATGGTTTAGGATAACGACTTGAAATCTCTCGGATCTTACTAGTAAGTTTGGGGAGAGTGACTACTTTTTCTTTATAAATGGAATTCTCAGAAGAGGTTTTTAATAAAGTTTGGGAGTTGGTCATCGCAACGACCGTCTCGACAGGGATATGAGGAAAGCCTTTCGTTTGAAGCCACATTTCTAATTGATACTTCTGTTCTTCCACTTGAACTACAGGATCTTGATATACTTTGTCTTTATGCAACACTTGATTAAACTCATCATCAAATATAACTTGATCTCGATAGTTTTTCGCCTCAATTATAAGGAGAAAACGAGGAGTTAGTAACAAGAAATCCAACTGAAAATAATGACCATTATACTGCAAACGTAAATTATGTAAATCATCATGCTGAAAGTCTAATTTACTTATTGGAAAAACTAGTTGTGCTTCACCATAATATCCAGCTTGCTCACGAATTAACACGTCCCGTATGTTTTCAAAACTCGGGTGGTTAGGTGGAACCCTTCTTATAATAGACTCTAACTGAAGTAAATAAGGTGAGATCTGTAATTCTTTTAAAATCATTTAATCATTTTGATCTCCTTTCTCCATTAGATAATTTTATTATAAAAATTTTCTAGATTTTTGCAATATAAAAAGTGCAGCGGGCCTTGGCCTCTCTGCACTTTCGATCCTTACTTTACGGCCTCTTTTTCACGTTGTCTTAACTCGACGCGGCGAATTTTACCGGAGGTTGTTTTCGGCAATTCTTTGACAAACTCAACTTTTCTTGGATATTTATATGGAGCTGTTAATCGCTTCACGTGCTCTTGTAATTCTTCGACTAATCCATCACGGTTCGGGTCTATTTCATCTTTTAATACAATAAATGCTTTTACGACGGTTCCGCGGATTTCATCAGGGCTTGCGACCACAGCACATTCTTGTACGTCTGTATGTTTTACGAGTGCATCTTCTACTTCAAAAGGTCCAATCGTATAGCCTGAACTAATAATAATATCGTCACTACGGCCCTCGAACCAGAAATAGCCGTCTTCATCTTTCTTAGCCTGATCTCCCGTTAAATAGTAGTCACCTCGGTAGGCAGCTTGGGTACGTTCAGGGTCCTTGTAATACTCCTTAAACAACGCAGGCGTAGAACGGTGTACCGCAATATCACCAACTTCATCTACTCCAGCAGGCTCCCCGTCTTCATTAATAATTTCTACTCGGTTACCAGGTGTTGGTTTTCCCATGGAACCTGGACGAACCTCCATGTCTCTTGTAATTCCTACGAGTAAGGTGTTTTCCGTTTGACCATAACCATCACGCACGGTCACATCAAAATAACGACGGAACGTATCAATCACTTCACGGTTTAATGGTTCGCCAGCTGAAACGGCACTTTTCAAGTTCGATAAATCATATCGATCAAGCCCGTCAACCTTTGCCATCAAGCGGTATTCCGTAGGCGTACAGCACAAGGCATTCACCTTATAATCTTGCAACAATTGAAGGTATTTATTTGGAGAAAATTTTCCGTTATAAACTAATCCTGTTGCGCCTGAGCCTAAAATAGATAAAAACGGACTCCAAAGCCATTTAGCCCAACCTGGACCTGCCGTCGCCCATGCGACATCACCTTCTTCAACGCCAAGCCAATTAGCCGCTGAGGTCTTAAGGTGAGCATATCCCCAACCATGCGTATGTACGACACCTTTAGGATTACCCGTTGTTCCGGACGTATATGATAAAAACGCCATATCGTCACGTTGTGTATCTGCCATTTTAAACTGGTCGGAAGCGCGTTCCATTAATGTTTCTAAATGTAACCAATCATCGTGATCAGCTCCAACGACAAATCGTTGTAGATCATTCACACGAGTCACTTTTTCAAACTCTGAAACGTATGGATAATAGCTTACAACCGCTTTGGCTTCACCGTGCGATAAGCGGTAATCAATATCCTTTGCTCGCAACATTTCTGAACCAGGAATCACGACAATCCCTGCTTTTAATGCCGCAATATAAATTTGATATGCTTCAATTAAACGTGGAACAATAATAAAAACTTTGTCCCCTTTTTTCAACCCATTATCTAAGAAAGCGTTTGCAATTTTGTTAGCATTTTTAATTAATTCAACATAGGTAATATCTTTACGATTACCTTGTTCATCCTCCCAGAGAATCGCTTTACGACTACCTTCAGTCGCAAACTTTTCAAACTCCGATACGATGTTGTACTGATTTGGTGCAATTAATTCTTCTCTTTTCAATTCGATCCCCTCCGATAAACTTTATTTATACTTCACTAAATGCACTATATATTATAACAAAATTCAGAAAAATTTAAAATATCCGAACAGCGAACAAATCAAATAAAATTAATAGAAAATTATGTTAAACTAAATCTAATAGAAAGGGGTTTTTATAATGAAAAAAGTATATTCTACTAATCAAGCTCCAGCAGCTATTGGTCCATATTCTCAAGCTGTTGAAGTCGGAGACCTCGCCTTTATTTCCGGCCAAATTCCACTTGATCCCAACAGCATGGAAATAGTCAGTGATGACGTAGCCAAACAAACTGAACAAGTTATGAAAAATTTAGGTGCCATTCTTAAAGAAGCAGGCTTGGATTTTCAACATCTCGTTAAAACCACTATATTGCTCGACTCTATGGCCGATTTCGCTACAGTAAATGATGTGTATGCTAGTTTCTTGGAAGAACCATACCCTGCAAGAGCTGCCTTTGAAGTTAGCGAATTACCAAAAGGTGCTAAAGTTGAAATCGAAGCTGTAGCCACTAAAGCGTAGTCCTAATCTACGCTTTTCTCTCAATTATTAATCCAATTTTTTATCAAATGAGATTTACCCCATGCATATTTTTTATATAAAAAAGCCGTTTTATCGCCTTTCATCCTACTTATCTATGATTCTTTATAGTTTTAATCAAATTATAATCATTTTAATTTACAAGTTATTATTAATAGATTAATATATATATGTAATCATTTTAAGAGGAGGAATGATTCATGGTAGATAAGAAACGTCTAACCACTTCAAGCGGGGCCCCAGTCGGTGATAACCAAAACTCTATTACGGCTGGTCGTCGTGGCCCAACATTAATTCAAGATGTACATTTGCTAGAAAAACTAGCACACTTTGATCGTGAACGTATTCCGGAGCGTGTCGTACATGCAAAAGGTGCCGGAGCTTACGGTTACTTTGAGGTAACAAACGATGAGATTTCAAAGTATACAAAAGCTGATTTTCTAAGTGAAAAAGGTAAACGCACACCAATGTTCATCCGCTTCTCAACAGTTGCTGGTGAATTAGGCTCTGCAGATACAGTACGTGACCCTCGTGGTTTCGCGGTTAAATTTTATACACAAGAAGGTAACTATGATTTAGTAGGGAACAACACACCGATCTTCTTTATTCGTGATGCCATCAAATTCCCTGACTTTATCCATACACAAAAACGTAACCCACAAACGAACCTAAAAGATAAGAACATGGTTTGGGATTTCTGGTCTCATTCTCCAGAATCACTACACCAAGTGACTTACTTACATGGTGATCGTGGTATTCCAGCTACTTATCGTCATATGAACGGTTACGGAAGCCACACTTTCAAATGGGTTAATGAAAACGGTGAGCCTGTATGGGTTAAATATCACTTCGTTAGTGACCAAGGTGTTAAAGGTTTAGACCCTAAAGTTGCTGATGAACTAGCAGGTACCAACCCTGATTACCATACTGAAGACTTATTTAATGCAATTGAAGAAGGCGACTATCCTTCTTGGACATTATATGTTCAAATCATGCCTTATGAAGATGCGAAAACATACAAATGGGATCCATTTGATGTTACAAAAATTTGGTCATTAAAAGACTACCCTCGTATCGAAGTAGGTAAAATGGTACTTAACCGTAACCCTGAAAACTACTTCGCAGAGGTAGAACAAGCAGCGTTCTCACCTGCTCACTTTGTACCTGGGATCGAAGCATCACCAGACAAAATGTTACAAGGCCGTCTATTCTCATATTCTGATACACACCGCTATCGCTTAGGTGTAAACCATGAACAGATTCCGGTTAACCGTCCAGTAGCAGAGGTTAGCAACAACCAACGTGACGGTTACATGCGTGTAGATGGTAACGGTGGAAGCCATTACGCTTATGAGCCTAATAGCTATGATCATCTACCAAAAGAAGATTCATCAACTAAAATCGACCCATTCGAGGTTGAAGGTTGGGCTGACAGTGTCCCTTACGACCATGATGACCACTTCACTCAAGCTGGTGACTTATACCGCTTAATGAGTGCCGATGAAAAAGATCGTCTAATCGAAGCCATTGTTGGTCATATGCAACCAGTTGAAAGTGATGAAATTAAACTTCGTCAAATTGGCCACTTCTACAAAGCTGACCCTGAATACGGTGAGCGCGTGGCTGAAGGTTTAGGTCTACATGTACCTGAAGAGGTAAAAGCTTAATAGATTAATAAAATCCAGTCGTTATATAACGACTGGATTTTTTCATTATTAGGAAAGATAGTGTTTATTCTAGACAAAATCTCGCTTTTACTAGAAAAATTTTAAAAATTACTAGACCAACCAATTTCAAATTTCATCTCACTTTATATCCTTCTATCAACATATACATATAATGACAATCGTTTAGGAGGAGAAAAATGAGAAACCGACATAACCCAAATGCTCATAATAATCCTTATTATAACTACCCTTGGCATGACATCTATCGCACTTATCATACCGGTCACTTTCCAAGGCAAGAATACCCGGAAGTTGACCCGAGTTTGTTCAAAGAATCCGCAGAGGCTTTCCGTGAAATACTTTATGATGCTAGCGGAATCTTACAACGCCTTTCAGAATCGGAGGATTTTGCTTTTCAAGTGATGGATGCTGCACAAAAAGATGACGTAGAAAGAGTGAGGCAATTATTAGAATCGACTGGAATTCATAACAAAGTAGAGGTCGATTATAACCCGGACGGCATTAAGATGACCATGCAAACCGAAGTCGAAGGGGCTGACTGTTGTCATTTAACAATGGATTTGAGATGGTGATTTAAAAACAAGGTAAGAACACAACTTACCTTGTTTTATGTTTTCCTTCTATTATGAACAATTAATATCGCACAAATTAAAAATGTAATGGGGATTAACATAGAAATAAGCTCTCGATAAAGTGAATATGATATTGGCTGAATATATTCATGATAAGAATCAATTAAGATCCATCCAACAGGGAAAACGCTAAACGCACCAATAGCTGTTTTCCCCATAATTCGCTCTCCTCGTTCATCTTTACCCTCGCTGCCCCAGACAAACTTGAAGAATACATATATACTGATTAAGTAAACTAACGTCAAAAAACTTTGAAAACCTTCCAATATTATCCCTCCTTCTCATATCGAAAAATGTCATTTATATCACACTCAAATAAATATGCTAACTCGAATGCTAACTTTAACGAAGGATTATAGCGATTATTCTCTAAAGACACAATCGTTTGCCTGCTTACCCCTACTCGATCCGCAACTTCTTTTTGGGACCATTTATTTTCAGCACGTAAAACAGCTAATCGATTATGTAAAGTTCCATATGTTTTGTCAGCCAAATGCTTCCACCATCCAATATCTATATGTACCATTATCTTCTAATTATAGAGTAATATATTTTTTACATAAAGTAAACTATTTTTTACAAATGGAACACAAAAATAACCCTCTTATCTAAAAGGGTTATTTACTCACTTCAACTTTACTCACCGTATAACCTTCCATCTGTTTGACTAAAAATGATACGTTCTCATACTGAATGCTGTCTCCTTTTTTAAGGTCATGTTTTTCAGTTAACAACCAACCACCTAGTGTATCGACATCGGGAGCTTCAATATCTAAGTCGAACCAGTCATTCACTTCGCTAATCAAAGCACGTCCATCTACTAAGTAAACATTTCGCTCAATTTCTTGCAATAACTCTTCTTCATCTTGATCAAACTCATCTTGAATCTCTCCTACAATTTCTTCTAAAATATCTTCAACTGTAACTATTCCTGACGTACCACCATATTCGTCCACCAGTACAGCCATATGTATATGTTCCTTTTGCATCTTTTTAAGTAGTTCCTCAATAGGAATCGTTTCTATGACCCTTATAACTGGTTTGACGAACGGCTCAATCGTCTCGTTTTCAAAATCATAAATATCTAAAATGTTAGTGATCACCCTTTTGACATTGATCATACCCACAATGTGGTCGTGATCGCCTTCAATCACAGGGTAACGTGTAAACGTCGATTCACGAATTTCCTCTAAAAAATCTTGAACTGTGGTATCTTTTTCAAACGCTTCTACTTTCGTTCGGGGCACCATAATCTCTTTAGCTAATCGATTATCAAATTCGAAAATTCGATTGACATACTTGTATTCTGATTGATTAATTTCTCCGCTTTGATAGCTTTCTGATAAGATGATCCGTAGCTCTTCTTCTGAATGAGCTATTTCATGTTCAGATGCAGGACTGACGCCGAACATTCGAGTCAAAAGTCGAGCGGAACCATTTAATAACCAAATAAATGGAAACATAATCTTATAAAACCAAATCAATGGTCGAGAAGTCATTAACGCAACTTTTTCAGTCAATTGAATGGCAAAGGTTTTTGGCGCCAGTTCGCCGATGACAACATGTAAAAATGTAATAATTGCAAATGCTAGAATAAAGGAAAACAAATGAGATAATGAAGACGGCAATTCAAAATAATGAAACAACGGTCGCAAGAGGCTTTCGACAGTCGGTTCACCAATCCACCCAAGACCTAATGCCGTAATCGTGATCCCAAGCTGACATGCCGACAAGTAAGCGTCTAACTCACCTATTATTTTTTGAGCTGCAATAGCACGTTTATCTTCTTGTTCAACAAGATATTCAATTTTGCTACTCCTAACCTTTACAATCGCAAATTCTGATGCAACAAAAAAAGCAGTGAGAGCAATTAATAAAATAATTAAAAGTATGTATAGTAATGTCATGCTCATAATAGACTCATCAACTCCTACAAAACATCAAGCTTAGCTTTCCCATTCTATCGGATTTTATCAAGTGAAGGTTATGATATAATGAAAGTGGATTGAGTTCATTTTAAAGGGGAAGGAATATGATCTATCTATTTATTTTAATCGGCTTTTTTGTGGTGTCGCTCTTAATTCACTACATTCAAAACGGGTTGAATTTAAGCCGTGATTATAATTTTTACATTTTTGGTAGTGTACTAATCTTAAGCGTGCTCGCCTTTTTGTTCGGCTACTTTTTAGATTTTAAATATCATTTATTTTTCATGGGTTATGGGGCTTTATTTTTTATCGGCTCACTTATTAGTTTGGCAGTTTCCTATTGGTATAACGAACTTAGTTAGAAAAAGACCTCCACCCCTATTTAGGCAGAGGTCCTTGTCTTAATTCGCCACAATGGTTGCGACCATATCCATATGACCTTCTCCACATGGGACGCTACATCTCACGGTATATTCGCCTGGGTCCAAGTGAACGGTCTTACGTTCATCTCCTTGTAATTCAAAATCCTCCAACTCATCAATTGTGATTCCGTGCATTCCTTCTTTATTCAATAATTCAATCGTTATATCTCCTGATTCTACTTCATATGTTTCTTGATCAAAATCAAAGTTAGTTGCTTCTAAAATAATTTTGTCAGTTACCTCATGTGCGTCTTGATCTCCATTAGAGTCTTCTCCTCCACAAGCCGCTAAGGTCACCATTACGATTAAAGAGAAACTTAAAAACCATTTTTTCATCACTTACATCCTCCTAAATTTTTATTGTTTACCAAAACTTAAACCCTTTAGATCCTGGAGGGGCGTTTTGAATAATATCGATTATCGGAATCGTATAAGCAAATAAGATTAAAGCAAAGGCTACGCCTATCCATACCTTCCAATTTTCTAAAATTCGAGGAGGATTCAATGATTCGCCTGCCTCTTCTCCAATCGGAAATGCTTCTTGACCTTTTGGTGCAAAAAACGATAGATTAACCATTAAAATGAGATAGAGAATTAATGATATGAAAAGTAACGAACCACCAATCGCCATCCCCGTTTCATATGCACCCCAACCTGATGCAACAGAATGATCAAAGTAAGTGGTCACTTGAGTTCTCCTTGGGTTTCCTAAAAGGCCTGAGAAGTGCATCGCGCCTGACATGATCAACATACCTACAGTCCAAAGAATTGTTTGATAGATAGCGATTCCATTGAGCTGTTTTGTTAAGATGCGCCCTTTTAAGTGAGGAATGAGCCAATAACTAATACCGAAAAATGTTAAAGCGACTGTCGCTCCAATGGTCAGATGAAAATGGCCGGTAACCCAAATCGTGTTATGAACAACTTGGTTCATCTGGTTACTAGCGTTAATAATTCCTCCTGCTCCAGCAGGAATGAAGATAGTCATTCCCATGAATGGAGCAAAAAATCTAACATCTTTCCAAGGTAATTTTTTAAACCAACCGAATAAACCTTTTCCTCCGAGGCTACGTCCTCTCATTTCAAATGTCGCAAATAAAGCAAATGCCGTCATAAGCGAAGGAATGATTACGGCAAAGGTTAATACGACTTGAATAAACTTCCACTCATGACTAATGCCTGGTTCTAACAATTGATGGTGAAATCCAACTGGAATGGAGAATAAAATAAAGAGTAAAAATGCTAATCTAGCGAGTGAATCACTAAAGATTTTTCCACCAATGATTTTAGGAACAATGACGTACCAGGCCATATAAGCTGGCAATAACCAAAAGTAGACTAACGGATGACCGAAGTACCAGAATAGCGTTCGGCTAAGGGCAATATTGATTTCATCTACCCATCCGATCGACCAAGGGATAAACTGAAAAACAACGGTAAGCACCACACCAATCGTAGCAATCAACCAAAGTACTAAAGTGGCAACTGCCATAAAAGCGATAAGCGGACTTGTTTCGCCTGTGTGCTCTTTTTTCCAATGGTTATATTGGCGAATGATTGAAAATGAACCAAAGTAAGTTCCGACAATAATCATAGCTAATGCCACGTAAAACAGTGGATGAGCTTCTAGGGGTGCGTAAAACGTATAAAGGACTGTCGCTTCACCAAGCATAATCATGATGACTCCAAGAATCATCCCTACCACCATCATCCAGTACCCAATCCATGCAGAACGTCTTCTTCCTTCACTTAAAGCTCCTGTTGTTCTAACCACACTTGCATATAGAAAACCGAAGATAAAAAATGTCGTAAATACAATCGCCATTAACACACCATGTGCTGTTAAGATTTGATAATAATTAAGTGAAGGTGGCAGCGTAATCATCTCACTTCTCACTAACGTCTGAAGTAAACCGAATAACCCTCCAATCGCAATAGCTCCAAAGGCGATATAAAAATGTGCCATACTCAGCTTACTGTCTAATCGGTTCATCTACTTCACCTCCAATTCGGCACTCATCATGTGGTGACCGATTCCGCAATATTCATTACAAAGAATCAAATACTCACCTTTTTCATTGAACTTATATGTCATGGAATTCACATGACCCGGCGTCACCATCATATTGACACGCGTTCCTGCAATCTCAAATCCGTGAACGACATCAACTGACGTAACGATAAATTTAACGGTTGCCCCTTGTGGAATTTCAACTTTATTTGGGGTAAATCCAAATGATTGTAAAACCATAATTAGTTCGTACTCGTTGTCACCTATTTGATGTAACCCTGGTTCATCAAACGGTGGGGTTTCTTCTACTTTTTCTGGATCCAATTTTGTTAAATCACTGGGCGGTGCATGACCAGACGCAAAAGCTTGATACCCTACTGTTGATAAAAATGCAATGAGTGTCATTACACCAATCATTAGCCACACTTTTTCTAACTTATGCATGTGTATAACCTCCTTCTAAGACCTAACGTGATATGAATAGAAAATACACAGACAACCATGAACCAACAATAAAAGCCCCTACGAATAATACAGAAATAAAGGCACCGTACAATTTCTCATCATGAAGATTTGAACGCTTCATCAGCAGCCCTCCTTATCTCATGTTCTACCTTTATCTTATTGGTAAAATAATCTAAAGTTTGTGATTTAAATCACAAACTCAGGCGTTTTTGTTGACGAATTTGTGAAAAGTTTCACAAATGGAGCCAAAAATAAAACGCCTCATAAAAGGCGTTAATGAATCCAATATGTTTTTAATTGTTCATAATCTAAAATATGTATTTCCTTTCGATTATAGGTTATGATTTCTTCTTTTTTCAGTCGATTAAATACCCGATTGACCGTTTCACGAGATACGCCAATCATACTCGCTAACTCGGAGTTAGTAATAGGCAGCTGTAAATAAATTTCTCCTGTTGATTTTTTTACACCTAGTTCCTTTGCAAATCTCACTAACATCATCACAATTCGTCGGAATACATCTTGTGATTGAATCGTTTGCAGCCTTTCTTGTAATTCCAAAAGCTTCTTTCCAATCACACGCATGACTTTAATCGCCATACCAGGTTTCTCCATTAAAAGCCATTCAAATTCTTCAATTGGAACCCCAACAATTCGGACATCAGTTAAAGCAATAGCGGTCGCAGGGTAAGGGGTCTCATCGAAAAAACCAACATGCGGAAACATTTCATCTGAATGCAGTACATTAACGATTTGTTCATGTCCCTCAAGGTCAATTTTATACACTTTCACAAGACCTGTTCGAATAAAATAAACGGAATGTCGTTTTTCATTTTGACGAAAAATGGTCTCACCTTTTCTTAAATCCCGTTCTACAGAGATTTGTCTCAACCGATTCAATTCTTCTTCTGTTAAATCCGTAAAAATCGGAAACTGCCTAAAAAAAGACTCTGAACGAAACACCTTACTCCCCCTGACGTTTAAATTTTTTCAGTTGTCGCAACCAATCAAAACGTGATGGCAAACTCCATTGGTAAACGACAGAAAACATTCTAAGTATCACTATCGCAACAATTAATAAGATAAACTGCCACATCGTGGTTGCAAGCCCGAATCCAACAGCCATCGCTCCTAGTACAGCCCATATTGCATAGATCTCTTGATGGAGTACAAGTGGTTTTCGATCGGCTAACATATCACGGATGACACCTCCACCCGTGCCAGTCAACACCCCAGCTACAATCACAGCACTCATCGGATAACCTGCCATTACGGCAAACAGTGCTCCTTGAACAGCAAATGAAGCTAAACCAATTGCATCGAAGAAAACTCCCCACAACTTCTTAAATCCTAATACCCAGTGAAAAGGGATAAAAAACAAGAGTGTCATGGTTATAAACGCTACTGTAAAGAGTACATCCTGATTCCATATATCTGAAATCGGCAATCCTAGCAAAACATTTCGAATAATCCCGCCACCGAATGCCGTTACAAACCCTAATAAATAGACACCAAATAAATCAAATTCCTCTTCTAAAGCTACAATCGCTCCACTAATGGCGAATGCCATCGTACCTATGATGTTTAAAATGTCCCATGTCATCGCTTTGCACCTCCATTTGGTACAAAACTATCATAACAAAATTAAACTTGTTTGAAATATGAAAATGGGTTAATTCCATAAATATCTTTTATTCCCTTCACTTTCAATCATTTAGTTAGAGTGTGGCATTTTATATCTACTTTGGTATACTAACATCAACAACGATAAAGGAGCGTGATGGCTTATGATCATTGTATATAACCGAAAGTCTCATAGGAAACAGCGACAAAACAAGGGGGATGCTGCTTCTTAATAGTAAGCTTTATCCTCCTGTTATTTTAAAGGAGGAAAAGAAATTGTACGATTTATGTGAATTAGGATTTGACAATTACTTTCAAGAACTAGTAAAAGACACTCCATACACGATTGGACGTGTAGCTAAATCTTCAAATGGCATTTATCTCACATATTCAGTAAATGGTAAGTTTTATTGCGAAGTATCCGGTAGATTTTTTCACCGTACAGAAGACGCCCATGATTTTCCTTGTGTAGGCGATTGGGTACTTTTTGACTACACCACCGCAGACTCAAAAGGAATGATTCACCAAGTATTAAAACGTAAAAGCGTTTTATCACGTCATGCTGCCGGTAAAAAACAACAGGAGCAGCTAATGGCTGCGAATATTGACATTGTGTTTCTCGTAAGTGCACTAAATAACGATTTTAACCTTAGAAGAATGGAACGATTTTTAACACAAATATATGAAAGCGGAGCCTCTCCGGTATTCATTTTAACGAAGAAAGATTTATGTGAAGATGTCGATGAGAAAATAAGTGCTGTAGAAGAGATCGCAATGGGTGTTCCAATATTAAGTGTGGATGCTCTTCATAATGAAGGAATGGATCAACTTTTCCCATTCCTAAAAAAGGGCCAAACGATTTCACTACTTGGTTCTTCAGGTGTCGGTAAATCAACATTAATAAACCGACTTCTCGGAGAAGAGGTTCAGAAAACCCAAAGTATCAGAGAAGATGATGCAAAAGGGCGTCATACGACCACACAACGAGAACTATTCATTTTACCAAGCGGTGGAATTATTATCGACACACCAGGAATGAGAGAGTTGCAACTTTGGTCAAGTGAAGATGCAGCAAGTCAAACGTTTCAAGATATTGAGGAACTTGAAAAGCAATGCAAATTTCGTGATTGTCGCCATAGTTCAGAACCTGGCTGTGCAGTAAAAAAAGCCATTGAAACTGGAGAACTTTCCGAAGAACGGTACAAAAGTTTCCTTAAACTTCAACGTGAAGCTAAGTTTCTCGACCTTAAGAAAAAGTACGGAAGTCAAAGAGCAAGTCGTATTCAAGCTGATGAAATCTTAAAAGGGAAATGGTAAAGTGTTATACTAGGCATAACTAAAACGGATATTTTAAACACATGTTGAAGTAATTAAAATAAAGGAAAATCCGAGCTAATTCGAATTCTAGCTTTAGAGTCTCGAATCTTGGTTCGGATTTTCCTTTATTTAAAATCTTTATTTATTATTGTTTTTTAAGATTCGTCGCATAGCGTTCATCGTTGATAAGTGTAATGCATCATGTGCCGATAAAAATTGAATTGCCTCTCCTAAAGTGTTCATTCCCATAAACTCTTTCTTAAGTGGAGTATCAAGCTTTCCTTTGATTAATTCTTCTAATTCTTCCGGCTGTCTTCTCAATTTTTCTTTTATTTCTTCCATCGCAGGCGGCTCTTCTTTCCAATCAGCTGGACTACTGCCACGAGGAAACATCATATGGTATTTTTCAGAAAGCTGACGTTCCGTACCCAAAGCTGAGGCAACAACATCATCAAACCCAACTAATAGGTGTCCAGCATTCCAGCGTATATTATTTTTAAAAGGTTCAGGAATCTCGTCATAATGTTCTTCAGGTACTATATCAATGAATCCTACCACCCAACTGCGCCACAATTTCCATTGATTTAACACCGTTTCTTCATGCATCATCGTTTTCTCACTCATCTAACCACTCCTTTTTATAAATAAAGTTCTACAACGGAAGTGGTTATCCTGCATATGAAAATAAAAAGTAAGGGGATCGTCCAAATCTAAAGAGTGAAGATGTCGCCTGATGGTGCCATTTAACTTTTAAAATAAAAGGCTGCCCCATAAGTCACTACTCATGACTTTGGGGACAGCCCTTCATTAATCTAATATTCGATTGTTTTCATCAACATCACTGACATGTTTTTGCTCTCGGTTTTCATATTTAGAGACATAACCGTCGCCACCACAAACCGTACATGTGTAATGCCATTCTTCATCATCCATTAAAAGTCCACTACCTTCACAAGCCTTACATCTGAATTCTTGAGAGCCCATTTAAACCCCACTTTCTTGTTTTTTCTTGATCCAATTAATTACGCCACCTTCTAGTATTATGTCCAGATGCCTGCTTGTTAAACTGTGTTTCACTCGGATTTTCTCATCCTTACCTTTAATGCTAATTTCAAATTCATGATTGTTTCGAACCTTGTCACGTACATTTTCAAACACTAACACGTCACCTGATTCAATTTTGTCATAATCGCTTTCGTCGACAAATTGAATTGGTAAAACACCGAAGTTAATTAAGTTTTGTAAATGAATACGAGCAAAATCTTTTACAAGCACGGCTTTTAAACCTAAGAAGCGTGGGGCTAATGCTGCGTGTTCACGAGATGAACCTTGCCCGTAGTTAAAACCACCAACAACAGCGTGACCACCTTCATCTCTCTGTTTCATCGCCCGTTCATAATAGGTGTCATCGACAATTTCAAATGTAAACGTACTGATTCTTTGAAGGTTACTACGATATGGTAGTACGCGTGAACCACCAGCTAAAATCTCGTCTGTCGATATATTGTCACCCATTTTAAGTAACACTGGTATTTCAAAGTTATCCTCAATAGGAGCTAAATTCGGGATCGACTTAATGTTAGGACCTTTTTCTAGTTCTACACTCAACCCTTCTGCTGGATCGATTGGCTCCTCTAACATACCTTGATCTTTCTCAAAATCAACTTTTGGTTCTTTGATTCTTGGGTAATCCATATCTAACGTTCTTGGATCTGTAATAACACCTGTTAATGCGGATGCTGCAGCCGTTTCCGGGCTACATAAGAAAACACTGTCCTCTTTTGTTCCTGAACGACCAGGGAAGTTACGAGGCGTTGTTCTTAAACTGTTTCGCCCTGAAGCTGGTGCCTGCCCCATTCCGATACAACCGTTACAACCCGCTTGGTGTAATCGTCCACCTGCGCTTAGTAAACTTGCGATATGTCCTTCATCCACTAATTGAGTTAAAATTTGACGTGAGGATGGATTAATATCAAAAGAAACACCGTTGGCCACGTGTTTTCCTTTCACAATTTCAGCCGCAACAGCAAAATCTCTGTAACCTGGATTTGCTGATGAACCTATATAAGATTGATAAATCGTTTCACCTGCTACTTCACTAACTGGAACGACATTACCAGGACTAGAAGGTTTAGCAATTAATGGCTCTAGAGTTGATAAGTCAATCTCATCATGAAGATCATATTCGGCACCGCGGTCTGCTGTAATCTCTTGCCAGTCCTCTTCTCGACCTTGTTGCTTCAAGAAACGCTTAACCTCATTATCAGATGGAAATACTGTAGCTGTTGCTCCAAGCTCAGCTCCCATATTTGCAATGACGTGACGATCCATAGCTGATAAGTCTTTTAAACCAGGGCCGTAATATTCAATGATTTTACCAACGCCACCTTTTACATCGTGACGACGTAGCATTTCTAAAATGACATCTTTAGCACTTACCCAATCTGGTAATTTACCCGTTAATTTCACGCCCCAAATTTGAGGCATTTTAACGTAAAACGGTTCACCTGCGATTGCCATCGCAACGTCAATACCTCCAGCCCCCATCGCAAGCATTCCCATACAGCCATTCGCACACGTATGACTATCAGAACCTAATAACGTACGACCTGGCTTACACAATTTTTGCATATGAACAGGGTGACTGACACCGTTACCTGGACGGCTGAAATAAAGCCCAAACCTTTTCGCCGCACTACGTAAGAACAAATGATCATCAGGATTACGGTGATCGGATTGAATTAAGTTATGGTCAACATACTGAGCTGACGCTTCAGTCTTAGCACGGTCAACTCCCATCGCCTCAAGTTCAAGCATGACCATTGTACCAGTTGCATCTTGTGTCAAGGTTTGATCAATCTTTAGACCAATTTCTGTCCCTGGTTTCATTTCACCAGAAACAAGATGCTCTTGAATCAATTTCTGAGCTACATTCAATTTCATTTGAAAACTCCTTTCCATATTCTCCGTACATATCCACGTTATTTAAAAACGTTTCTATGTAAAATTTACCCTAAATGGTTCCAAAACAAACTAATCGATAGTTATAACAATGTTTATTTTGTACAAAAGCGACATTTTTACACCGAAAAATAGTGACATTGTAGGATTTTCTCAAAAAAGGTTTACGAACATGTGTTCGTGTTTTATAATGTGGACAACCACCTATTTAGTGGAATAATTTGGAGGTGTTCAACATGGACGGTTCTGCGTACATCCTAATATTGTTCGCCTTTGGTTCTTTTATCATTGGATTAATCTCGCTCATCGTACAGATTATTTTGGCAATCACAAAGAAAAAATAACGTTGTATTTATAGAGGAAATTGTTTACAATTAATTAACTTCAACTTTAGATGAACCTAAAATAAACTTTAGGAGGCAATTATGCTAAATCATGTATGTGTGATGTCGGTAAGAGTGAAAAATCTAGAAGAGTCAGTAGCTTTTTATACTAAGGTATTAGGGTTCGAGGTTAATCAATATTATGGCGAGAAGATTGTAAGTCTAAAGCATGCTAACATCCCGATCGTACTTGAGGAACATCACGATTTAGACATAAACAATAATGTTGTGCTTGGTATTCAGTCAGAGAACCTTGATGAAGACATGTTGTGACCGTCAAGTAAAATTGAACACTTTTTGCTAATTAATTTTGTACACTTTCTTCCTCAAAAATGGAAGTTCTGTTCTTCATTCGATAACTATCTCCACTTAATTGAATCACCTCCGCTCGATGCACTATCCGATCAAGGACAGCCGTTGTTATGGCAGGATCACCTAGAAGTTCTCCCCAATCACTTGGACCTTTATTTGATGTTAATATGATGGAAGCTGAATTATATAAATCATTGATTAAGTGAAAAAAGAGATTAGCTTCTTTCTGATCCATAGCCATAAACATTAAATCATCAATAATCACAAGGTTCGAATCACGAAGGCGTTTCAATCTTATCTGTGATTTTCTA
>NZ_FOES01000034.1 GCF_900110685.1 Piscibacillus halophilus | reverse complement strand
TTTTCCCACACCCATGACAAAAGCGACTTTTACAGGTAAAACATACAAACTTAGGACTTGGCTCTCCTTCGCACCCCAAACATTCATATCGTGCATAACCTAAGTCTTTTGTTCCGCATCTAATAGTTTTTATAACTGTTTCCTCTATATCATCCCGATAATCTACTGGGAACCTTTGGGCATGTAATGCCCAAAAACCATTAAAGTGTTCTTTTAATATTTGTTTAATAACTCCAGAACCTTTTTTACCCATACCGAAATATCTCCTAAATTTATTAGTTAAATTCTATCACATACTTATCCACAACTGAGTCATTTTATAATTTCCTAAACAATGAAAAAAGTAGCGGAGAATACCGCTACTTATTGATACATTGGAAAACGATCAGTAAGCTTCTTAACGCGTGCTTTAGCTTCTTCTAGTTTTGCTTCATCTTCATGATTCTTAAGCGTAAACGCAATAATGGAAGCCACTTCATCCATTTCTTCTAAACCGAATCCACGAGTCGTAACTGCTGCTGTTCCGATGCGAATTCCGCTTGTGACGAATGGACTTTCTGGATCGAATGGAATGGTATTTTTATTAGTGGTAACACCGACATCATCAAGTGCTTTTTCAGCGACTTTTCCTGTTAAGTTAAGTGGGCGAACATCTAGTAATAATAAATGGTTATCTGTACCACCGGAAACGAGGCGTACACCTTCTTTAGTTAAGGATTCACCTAGGCGTTTAGCATTATCGATGATTTTTTGTGAATAATCTTTAAATTCTGGTTGTAATGCTTCTTGGAATGCCACACCTTTAGCTGCAATGACATGCATAAGCGGTCCACCTTGCATACCAGGGAATACGTTTTTATCAACTTTTTTAGCAAATTCTTCCTGACATAAAATCATACCTCCGCGTGGTCCGCGTAATGTTTTATGCGTTGTTGTTGTCACAAAGTGTGCGTGAGGCACAGGGCTTGGGTGATGGCCAGTAGCAACTAATCCTGCAATATGCGCCATATCAACAAGCAAATAAGCACCTACTTCATCCGCAATCTCACGAAACTTCTTAAAATCAAGTGTACGCGGATAAGCTGAAGCACCTGCAACGATTAACTTCGGCTTAACTTCTTTTGCTTTAGCTAATACTTTATCATAATCAAGTTGTTCAGTATCTTCTTCTACTCCGTAATTAACGACGTTGTAAAGCTTACCACTGAAGTTGACTGGGCTTCCGTGTGTTAAATGACCACCATGGTTTAAGTTCATCCCAAGGATTGTATCTCCGGGCTCAAGTACTGAGAAATACACAGCCATGTTCGCTTGTGCCCCTGAATGCGGTTGAACGTTCGCATGATCGGCGCCAAATAATTGTTTCGCACGATCACGAGCTAAATTTTCTGCGATATCAACATACTCACAACCACCATAATAACGGCGGCCTGGGTAACCTTCTGCATATTTGTTCGTAAGTACGGACCCCGCTGCCTGCATAACAGCTTCGGAAACAAAGTTTTCAGATGCAATTAATTCAATCTTATCGTTTTGACGATTTTTTTCAAGATTAATAGCATCAAGCATTTCCTGATCGACCTCATGTAATTGATTAGATAAATGAGTCATAGAGAAAGCCTCCTTGTGTATGTAAAATTAAATTTGATACTTCGCACGTTCACCGCCAATAAGCTTTGGTCGAGTGATCGCAAACGTCACGTGTGCGTGCCCAAGAGATTTTTGCTTTAAACGTAAGGGAACCACAACTGGTTTTAAGTGCATGCCAATAAATGTATCACCAAGATCCATCCCGTATTCAGCTTTAATGGACTCTACTAAAACAGGCTCGTCCATTTGCCTATAGGCATAGGACGCCATAGCCCCTCCTGCTTCAGGATGTGGGACGGCATTCACCTCTTCTAAACCGAATCGATCTAACACATCTCGTTCGATGACAATCGCACGATTTAAATGTTCACAGCATTGAAATGCTAGATTGACTCCTGTATCTCGTTTAAAAGCATTTAATTCATCATAAATCACTTGCGCTAATTCTGTACTACCGGACGTTCCGATGCGCTTACCAGCTATTTCACTCGTCGAGCAACCGATTAGAAATAACTTGTTTGGTCGCACAACATTTTGGTCTTTCCACTGATTCATTATAACATGAATTTCATCCCTTATCTTCTCTATATTCAAAAGATTCCCTCCTTTATCTACTTTAGTTATTTGAAAAAATACCTGTCCCTTACCGGAACAGATATCCTCTTAATTTTCTTCGTAAGCCATCATTTTGTTAACACGGTTGGCGTGGCGTCCACCTTCGAAATCGGATTCTAGGAAGGCTTTTACAATTTCGCGTGCTAGGCCAGGCCCGATTACACGCTCGCCTAATGCGATAACATTTGCATTGTTGTGTTGACGAGTCATTTTAGCACTAAACACATCATGCACTAATGCGCAGCGTACGCCTTTTACCTTATTAGCGGAAATCGACATACCTATACCTGTTCCACACACTAAAATTGCATAATCGTATTCGCCTTGAGCCACTTTTTCAGCAGCTGGAATAGCGTAATCAGGATAATCAACAGAGCAGTCGCCCGCACAACCTAAGTCATCATACTCGATATTCATGTCTTCAAGTAATGATGCAATTTCTTTACGAATGTTGACTCCACCGTGGTCTGATGTGATAACTACTTTCATGATTCATCCCCCTGTTTTTGACTTAATCGATCGATGTAAGCTTCAATTTCTTCAAGCGTCTGTTTATATGTTTCATTGGATAACCCAATCGGATCCGCAATATCTGGATTTAAATCTTCATCATTAAGTCTCGTGTACTCTTTTAACGTATAAACTTTTTGGCGATATTTTGGGTAATCCATTTCAATATTGAGCTTGTGATGCGCCGTCATCGTGAGCACGACATCTGCCCAGTCTAATAAATCATCTGTCAGTGGTTGAGATTGATGGTCGCATGTAATCCCTTTTTCTTTCAATGCTTCAACAGCTTTAGGGTTAGCTTCTTGTCCAAACCCAGCAAAAATACCAGCAGACTTGACCTCTAGATCTTGACGTTTATGTTTCAACATCGCTTCCGCCATTGGAGAGCGACAAGTATTTCCTGTGCAAACGAACAGAACCCGTTTCAATTAAGAAACCTCCTTCAAAACTCTTCAATTTGAACTATACCATAAGAAAAGGTTATAAGGATAGATTTTTGCAAAATAAAAAAGAGCTCCAGGTAGACGCTTTTCTTTGGAGTTACCACCTTTCGCTCATCGCTATTTTTTATAAGCCTTATCCTTTTTATAAAACCATCTGTATGCCTAGAAATATGAGGACGAATCCTCCAAGCGATTCAGAATAATTTCCGAGAATCGTCTTCCCTCTTTTTGCTAAAATAATGCCAAGTGTCGCTAAAAACATGCTCATAATTCCAAATAAAATTATAATAGCTACTTGATTTAACCCAAACATCCCGAGGCTTAGTCCCACCGAAAAGCTATCCAAACTGACGGTGAAAGCTAAGATCGTAAACCCTGCCATATGCATATGACGAGTCATTTCCTTCTCTAGCATCGTGGCAATGATCATTTGGGCTCCGATAATAATTAAAATCCAACCTCCGATGCTTTGGGCGATGACGCCAAGCTTATGTGACAATAAATGCCCTAACGTCACTCCGGCTAGCGGCATCATGACATGAAAGATCCCGACTAACAAAATAAATGAAGCCATCACACGAAGCCTAACCCTCATTAATCCTACAGATAAACTGACTGAAAATGCATCCATTCCGACCGCAACCGATAGTAAAACAATTGGAATAATGCTTTCATAAAAAAACGTCACAAGCGTACCTCCTAGCCTTGGACATGCTAGTTAAATTTATGCAAGTCCAAAAGCAAATAGAAGCGAAACTGTGACGTTTACTAAAAAAATTATTGAACAACCTTGGTTGCCGCACGCTCAAGTCGGTTCATTAAAGCCTCACCTATTCCTTTTTTAGAAAAACTTTCTGCTAACACTAAATCTACATCTAACCGATCCACTTGACGAAGTGAGTCATAGAGATTACTTGTAATGTCAGCTAAATTTTTTTGTGAACCTAAAATAAGTGCTTCGTTAAGACCAAGTTCCTCTGCTCTTTCTTGACTGACTAAAAATTGAACATGTTTCCCTTGTTGCTGAGCTTCTAACGCTACTTCTCGCATCCGGTCTGAGCCTCCACGAACAATCCAGATGGGAGCGTCTGGAGCATAATGTTTATATTTCATACCTGGCGAGCGTGGTTGCTCATCTTTTTTTACAACAGAAGGTGCCAAATCGACTGGACCAATTGCGGTTTCAATGTCTGATTGAGTGACCCCTCCTGGCCTTAAAATCATTGGTTTGTCCAATGTGCAATCAATAACTGTCGATTCGACTCCTACACCTGTGCGTCCACCGTCAACAATGCCGGCGATTCGTCCATTTAAGTCATGATAGACATGTTCGGCTGTTGTCGGACTCGGTTTCCCCGAACGGTTTGCGCTTGGGGCCGCAATTGGCAAGGCACATGCTTGAAGTAACTCTATGGCATACGGATGGTCTGGCATCCTCATCCCGATCGTATCTAAGCCTGCTGTTACATTAGTCGCTAATGTCCCGTTCGATGGCAAAATAATCGTTATTGGACCTGGCCAAAAAGCATCCATAAGTTTTGATGCTTGAGCGGGAACATCTTTCACATATTGTTTTAAAACATCACGTGAACCGATATGGACAATCAGTGGGTTATCGGATGGGCGACCTTTTGCCTCGAAAATAGACCGAACAGCCTTTTCATTCGTTGCATCTGCTCCAAGTCCATATACAGTCTCCGTCGGAAAGGCGACTGTTTGTCCTTGCTGAAGCAATTCAGCCGCTTCTTGTATTTGTTGATTCGGTAATGAATCTATCGTCCAAACTTTTGTATGTAAATGAGCCATACGTGATCTCCTTTGCTGCTAGTTCATCATCTCATGATATTATATCACGTATGGCTGGTAAAATTATAACTCCTTGATGAACCAATCCACATCTTTAGGATCGTGCACAGGAGCCTCATATGTTTCTTTAAAACCGTTCATTTCTAGAAGTGGAGATGTCGAGGCCTCTTGAACATGGACGAATAGTTCTTTGTATTTTTGAGCTCTCGCTTTTTCTGACACCCAGTCGAACACCATAATGAGCAATGCTGGGTTGGTTTGCTCACTCATCACTAGACGCCGTAGCCAGACCTTTTTATCATTAATTGGGTAAAGCACAAAAAATCCAAGCTGCTGACCATCAAGTTCTAAGAAGTAACCATGCTCTTTCACCCAAGGTTCATTAAATAATTCTTTGTCTTTTTCTTGTTTAAAAAACGAATCGTATTCTTTAGTCTTTTGTTCTTTTACCGGTGTAATGTTAATCATCATCTCACTCTCCTTAACTCTAGTTTCTCTATCAATTTATGTGGTGGAGTGAGCTTTTATGATAATTTCATAGAAAAATTTAATAGTTTGTCCTATTGAACATACAAAAACCCGCATTTGTGCAGGTTTTGTCTATACATTAAATATTCCTTTTATCCAATCCCATAAGAAAAATGAAACTTCAACTTCTTCTTCCTCTTCTTCTTGTTCTTCTTGTTTTTCATCATCATGATCTAAAACCGTTGCCCCATTTGAAAAATCTACGAAACATAATGGTGGAAATAGCACGCACCACCAGTTGTCTCCCTCTGCTTCACCAATCGAAATTAAGATCGCCTCATACTCTCCACCTGGATAAACTAAATTGTCGTACACTTTATCTGGAAACTCTACTTCTCCATAATCAACTGAGAAAGCTTGGTTGCCAACAGTTTCAGCGACAATTGTTTCAATTTGATCAAGATTATTATGGATGATTTCTCGAGCTTCATTAATCGAAGTTAAGTCCTCTACCCATTCCGTAATTTCTTCGCTAACACGGTCACGAACCTCTCGTTTTAACTCTTGGTCCTTATCACTATTTGAATTAGCCAAAATTCTTAAGCGAATCGCCTCATCTGGAATAACTTGATACTCATCGGAATTTGACTGAGACACTACTGACGATTCCATATATACAAATTGAATGACTAATACTAACGCAATCCCCATTAAAATATATTTCATCTCTATCAACCTTTCTCGTAATCTAGTAACTTTACAAACAGTATGAACACGGTTAATAGAATTTATACATTTTTCCGAAATATTTCATTGCTGTTTTGGAAGATTATGTTATGATAGTTTTTAAAAACTATAAGGGGGAGTTTCCATGTTTGTACATCAAGTTGACGAAGAAGTTGCTCTACGGTTGGTGGACCTAGGGGATGCTGAAGAACTTTTTAATCTGACAGACGTCTCAAGGGATCACTTACGGCCGTGGTTACCTTGGGTAGATCGTACAACCACTCAAGCCGACACTGAAGAGTATATTAAGTTCAGTAAACAAATTTACTCCGAAAACAAAGGAATGAATGCCGTTGTGTTGTATAAAGGGAACATTGCGGGGGTCGCTGGTTTTAATAAACTCGATTGGGCCAACCGAATTGCTTATATTGGCTACTGGTTAGGCGCTGAATATACTGGAAAAGGAATTATGACAAGAGCAGCAGGTGCCTTAACGGATTATGCCCTAGGTGAACTTGGGATGAACAAAGTTGATATTCGAGCGGCAGAATATAATTCAGGGAGCCGTGCAATTCCAGAGCGTCTCGGTTTTACTCAAGAAGGGCGAATTCGAAGCGGCGAGTGGCTTTATGATCATTTTGTGGACCACATTGTATATGGGATGTTGAAAAGTGAGTGGGAGGAAAAGAATAAATAGTCGTTTTGCAAATAAAATGGTGAGTCTTGCAAATAGACATGTTTTTCTTGCAAATAGACATGTTTTTCTTTCAAATAGGCTCTTAGATCTCGCAAGTAAAACCGACAAACTTGCAAATAAAACCTGTCTTTTTACAAATAAGGCTTATCAATTTACAAATAAAATGGTGGAACTTGCAAATAAATAAAAGCGCTTCTCGGTTTTCGAGAAGCGCTTCCTTTTTAGTTTTTCCATATAACGATCCGATCTTTACCATTAATGTCTTGTAAAACTTGGATCACAGCATTAGGATGTGCTTTGCGAATCAGTTCTGGAACGGTCGCCCCTTGATCATATCCGATTTCAAATGCTACTAAACGCGGTAATGTTTTCAGATAACTTATTTGTTCAATAATGTCACGGTAAGCAGCTAAGCCTTGATCATTAGCAAACAACGCCAAATCTGGATCGTGCATCACTACTTCCGAAAGCTCGCCACTTTCCGATTTTGGAATATAAGGAGGATTTGAGACGACGACATCCACCGTGACTTCCGAATCAATTAGTGGTTTTAAAAAATTCCCCTGTTCAAACTGTACATCAGCATCCAATTTCTCCGCATTCTTTTGAGCGACAGCTAACGCTTCAAGACTGATATCAGTAGCTAACATTTGAACGTCGGGCATTTCTTTTTTCAATGTAATCGCAATAATTCCACTACCAGTTCCGACATCTACCACGACATCAGAAGGTTTTATCAACGGTTTGACGGTTTCGATTAATTCTTCGGTCTCTGGCCGTGGAATTAAGACGTGTTGGTTCACTGAAAACTCACGCCCATAAAACGAAGCAACCCCTAAGAAATGCTCTAAAGGTTTGCCCGTTTCAGCATGTTCTTGAACCCATGACTCAAATGTTTCTAAAAGCTCAGCATTGATCTCATCACGCTGAATGAGTAAAAAATCAGCCAAATCAACATTTAATAAATGCTGTAACATTAAATCAGCAACACGTGGTTCACGGTGATATTTTTCTAAAAAAGAAGAAGCCCATTTGCGGGCCTCTTGAACCATCTTACTCACATTATTCACCGACTTCTTCTAGTTTCTTCGTCTGTTCTTCGATGATTAACGCATCAATGATTTCATCAATTTTACCTTCCATAATTTGATCTAACTTATTAATCGTTAAACCAATACGGTGATCCGTTACACGGTTTTGTGGATAGTTATACGTACGGATACGCTCTGAACGATCCCCAGTACCAACTGCAGACTTACGGTTTTCATCGTATTCAGCCTGCGCTTCTTTTTGATATTTTTCATATATACGTGCACGTAAAACTTTCATTGCTTTTTCTTTGTTTTTAATCTGTGATTTTTCATCCTGACATGACACCACCACACCAGTCGGTTCGTGTGTTAAACGAACAGCTGACATCGTCGTGTTAACACTTTGCCCACCAGGACCTGATGAAGCAAATGTATCTACACGGATATCTTTTTCATTAATATCAACTTCAACTTCTTCAGCCTCTGGTAAAACAGCAACCGTTGCTGTAGACGTGTGAATACGTCCACCTGATTCCGTTTCTGGCACACGTTGAACTCGGTGAGCACCATTTTCATATTTTAGCTTCGAATAGGCACCGCGACCGTTGATCATAAAGATAATCTCTTTATAGCCGCCCATGTCTGCTTCATGATATTCGATGACCTCAGTCTTCCAACCTTGACTCTCTGCAAAACGAGAATACATACGGTAAAGGTTGGCTGCGAATAATGCAGCTTCCTCACCACCAGCTGCCCCGCGAATTTCAAAAATAACGTTCTTTTCATCGTTCGGGTCTTTTGGAATTAATAGAAGCTTCATTTCTTGTTCAAGTTGTTCTACTTCTGGCTCGAGTTCATCTAATTCTTCACGGGCCATTTCGCGTAGGTCGTCATCTGACTCGTCTTCTAAGATTGCCTTAGCATCTTTAATGGATTGCGTCACTTCTTTATAACGACGATATTTTTCAACGACTTCTTGTAAGTCGGATTGCTCTTTTGAATACTCACGTAATTTTTTTGAATCATTGATGACTTCTGGGTCCATCAATAGTTCCGTTAATTTATTATAACGGTCTTCAATATGTTGTAATTTATCGAACATTTCCGTACACCTCTGCTTTATCAGTACATACTCCACATTATATCATATCATAAATGATATAAATATTTCTCATGTTAACGGCAAATTTATGTCCCATGTTTCCTGAATTATGATCCGTTTTTGTCGGTTTATGAGCTGTTTTTGGCAACTTATGGAACATTTTTGAGTTTTTATGAGACATTTGAGCCGATTTATGAGACGTTCGGAATCATTTATGAGACATTTGCTTGGTTGAAAAAAGCTTAAATGCCAGGCATTTAAGCTTTGTAACTCGCACGTTTAGTATAAACGCGTTTCGTCGAACGTGGGTGATTGGGAACTTCGTGGTGATGGCGACAACGAGGTTCATAAGATTCTGAAGCACCAACTAGAATAACTGGATCATCATATGAAGCTGGCTCGCCGTCTATTAAGCGCTGCGTTCGGCTCGCTGGCGAACCACACACAGGGCAAATGGCATTTAGCTTTGTGACTGTTTCACTAAAAGCCATCAACTGAGGCATCGGACCGAATGGCTCTCCGCGGAAATCTTGGTCGAGACCTGCAGCAATAACTCGGATTCCTCGATCTGCTAAATTTTGGGCCACATCTACAATTTCATCATCAAAAAATTGTGCTTCATCAATCCCTACAATATCGATTTCTTCTGTGATGTACTGTTCAATCTGACTTGAATCATCAATGGGACGAGCAACAACAGAATCGCCATTATGTGAAACGACTGATTCGTCATCATAACGGTTGTCCAACGCTGGTTTAAAAACAATGGCCTTTTGATTACCATAAGTCGCACGGCGTACACGACGAATTAATTCTTCTGATTTACCGGAAAACATGCTTCCACAAATGACTTCTAACCAGCCTTTGTGTTCCATCACATACATCATGTCAGGGCACCTCTTTATCAACAATAGTTTGTATAAGTCAATTGAGTCCTATGTATTAATTTTCTTTTACAGAAAAATTTGGCTCCACCGATGACGGTGAAGGCCTTGTTTGGGAAGCTTCACACTCACGCGTTCACTTCACCTAGTATTAAAATATAAAGGACAAAAATTAAAAAAGCTGACCGCACATGCTAAGCCACCATTTGTAAGGTTATATCTAGTTATAACGTTTACGATGGTGTCCAGCAATTGTGAACGGCCAGTCTCATTTTTAAAACACCCTAAATTAGTTAAGGTTGTATTTCTTCTTGAATCGATCTACACGGCCACCAACTTTGTCAGCTTTCTGCTTACCAGTGTAGAACGGATGAGAAGCTGAGCTGATTTCAACGCGAATTAATGGGTACGTGTTACCGTCTTCCCATTCAATTGTTTCGTCAGATTCTAAAGTTGAACCTGTTAAGAATTTGAAATCAGAGCTTGTGTCTAAGAATACAACTTTACGGTATTCTGGATGGATATTTTCCTTCATGCTAATACACTCCTTCTTGCCCTGAATCCTGTGGAAACAGAGTTAATTTCACCGTCCGTGACGGGATATCACAATCTTTTCATACAGAGAGATTATATCAACTGGCGACACTTTTTGCAAGAAGTTTTTCTAATCGATTACTTGCGTGTCCCCTTCATCTCATCATCCATAATTTTGAAAAATTCATCATTTGTTTTCGATTGACGTAAGCGTCTTAAGAATCGTTCTAAGAAATCCGATTGATCCTGCATCGTTTTACGAATCGCCCACATTTTATCCAGCTGCTCTTTTGGTAGTAATAGCTCTTCTTTTCTTGTACCAGAACGAAGAACATCGATCGCCGGGAAAATACGGCGGTTCGCTAAGTGACGATCTAAATGAAGCTCCATGTTACCTGTTCCTTTGAACTCCTCGTAAATTACGTCATCCATACGAGAACCAGTATCGACAAGGGCAGTTGCTAGAACCGTTAAGCTTCCACCTTCTTCAATGTTACGCGCTGCGCCGAAGAAACGTTTTGGACGATGGAATGACGCCGGGTCAATACCTCCAGAAAGTGTACGTCCGCTCGGTGGAATCACTAAGTTATATGCACGTGCTAGACGTGTAATCGAGTCTAGTAAAATCACAACATCCTGTTTATGCTCAACTAGACGCATTGCACGCTCAAGTACTAGCTCTGAAACTTTAATATGATTTTCCGGTACTTCATCAAAAGTTGAGCTAACCACATCAACATTGTCGTCGACAGAACGCTCGATATCCGTTACCTCTTCTGGACGCTCATCAATGAGTAAAATAATGAGCTTAGTATCAGGATGATTTTCTGTAATACTATTCGCGACTTCTTTTAAGATTGTTGTCTTACCTGCTTTAGGTGGTGCCACGACTAAACCACGCTGACCAAAACCAACAGGCGCCATCATATCAATAATACGTGTTGATAACATATTACTTTTCGTTTCTAATGTCATTTTACGATCGGGATAAAGCGCTGTTAAGCCTGGGAAGTGAATGCGCTCTTTCGCACTCTCAGGGTCATCACCGTTGACCGCATCGACGTGAAGCAACCCGAAGTAACGCTCGTTTTCCTTCGGTGGACGTGCCTTACCGGATACTAAATCCCCGTTTCTTAAGTCAAAACGTCGGATTTGAGATGCCGATATGTAAATATCTTCAGGACTCGGCGCATAGTTAATCGGGCGTAGGAAGCCAAAACCTTCATTCGGAATAATTTCTAAAACACCGTCGACAAACATTTTGCCGTCTTTTTCCGCCTGCGCTTTTAAAATCGCAAAAATTAATTCTTTTTTATTTAATTTTGCATAATAAGAAACACCGTATTCACGTGCAAGAGCATACAGCTCCTTCAACGTTTTCGTTTCTAATTCTGCAATCGTTAAAGTCTCTTCAGCCACAAAAACACCACTCTTTATTATATTTGTTTTATTTATCATATGGATTAAATCATTGGAAATGTCTCAAGAAGTGAGAATAAAGGATCCGTTGAGGTTGGCTTTACTTTTCTATTTTATCCTTTTTAACCTGTTGTAGCAAGTAAGGATTTTATTAAGTGGGTTTTTGAGACAATTTTTCATGTTTATGAGCCCTTTTTTAAAATTTATGAGGCATGAAATTTGTCGAACGGTACAAATTCTTCAATTTATGAGACTTTTGAAACGGTTTATGAGCTATTTAGTAGTTTTAACAGATAGTTATAGTCTTCCTCGTAATTGAAATCCAAAATATAATTTGTGCTTTTTCGTGTACCTGTTTTATCTGCAGATAGACGGTCTAAGATTTTCTTAATATAGTGACGGTCAGATTCCTTTAACCAAGATCGAGCTTTTTCATTAGTAATGTTGGAACCAAAAATTAAGAAATAATCTTTTAACCCTCTAAGTAGCGCTTCTGCATCCTCGGAATGACAGTTCTGGCATTTCCAAATATGGCGGTTACGAACCATCGTTTTACTTAAACAGTTTAGACATAAAATTCCTGGCTTAAAATCATGTTCATTTAATCCATATTTTTTCATAAGGGTAATGTCTAGAGGTTGATTTTCACTGTTGATCAAGTTATAAAGTTTTTCTTTTAACAAAACGTATGAATGATTATAATACTGCTCTACTAGCTCTTCATATTTTTGTGCTAACTTATAGCCATATATAATTCTAGGATCAGTATGTGTTTCACGATCAAGTATGACATTCCGATTTACAAAGCAAACAAGAGTTTCAATGGGGACTTGATAACCTCGGTCACTTAACCATTTCTGTAACAGTGTTTTATGACGCTCGACTTGAATAATCGGATCTTGGTAAAGTGTTTCAACATCGTCCTTTATTTGAATCATACCACCCGATTGGTGATCAAATCTTATTCGACCTTGCAAATTTTTTACTTCTAGAATCAATATAAACTGATTTGTTATTAATAATACATCCATTTCAAAGTGCTGACCGAAAGCATAAAGCCGGGCATTGTAAAAAGGTGTGTAATTCTTATGTATGATAGGGTACAAAAAGAAATGAATCGAACGTTCCCCTTTCATTCCAGCCATATACTTGTTTAAATCCTGTGTCATAATAGGATAACTCATATGTGATGGATCAATATTATGTTTAAAAGCAATCGTCCTCAAAACCTTAATTGGTACCATATTTCCCACCCTTTTTTAAAATAGGTATACTAAATTAAAATTGTGGTGTAAAACTACTGAAAAATAGATTTTCTTATATAGTAAAAACCAATTATCTTACAAAAAAAGACTATTTCTTGCAAAAATCCTGAGTTAATTAAAAAAACTATAATTTATGAGACTTATTTAAAGATTTATGAGACGTTTTTAGAAACTTATGAGACATAAACTATGTCGATAGGGGCAAAATCTTTCTTTTATGAGACTTTTGAGATGATTTATGAGCTATTAATAGACTTTATTTCATAAAAAAACGTTTCCGGCCTAAAGCCGGAAACGTTCTTATTTGTCCGTAAATACAAGGTTTGGTTTTTTCTTAAGGCTATGTTTACCGTCGATGAAGCGAACGGTACCCGATTTTGCTCGCATGACAAGTGTTTCAGTTGTGGCAACGTTACCTTTGAACTGAACACCTTTGAGAAGCTCACCATCAGTAATCCCGGTGGCAGCGAAAATCGCATCGTCGCCTCCGCAAAGGTCGTCCATCGTTAACACTTTGTTCACGTCGGTGATGCCCATCTTACGGCAGCGCTCAACTTGTTCGTCGTTTTTAGGAACGAGGCGACCTTGAAGTTCCCCGCCTAGACATTTTAAGCCAACAGCGGCAAGAACGCCTTCAGGTGCGCCGCCTTCTCCGAATAAAATATCAACGCCGGTATGGTCGAATGCTGTGTTGATGGCACCCGCTACATCGCCTTCTGGTATTAACTTAATACGTGCACCAGCTTCACGGATTTCATCGATAATCTTTTGGTGACGTGGACGGTTTAAAACGACCGCTACAACGTCTTCCACATCTTTACCCTTTGCCTTAGCAACAGCTTTTAAGTTATCTGTCACTGAAGCATTTAAGTCGATTTTACCTACCGCTTCAGGTCCGACTGCAATTTTCTGCATATACATATCTGGTGCATGAAGCATTTTTCCACGATCGGCGATAGCGACTACCGCCAGCGCATTCCATGAACCTTCGGCAACGATATTCGTTCCTTCGACTGGATCTACGGCGATATCCACTTGAGGATGATCCGCGCTTCCTAGTTCTTCGCCTATGTATAACATCGGGGCTTCATCACGTTCCCCTTCTCCAATTACAACGCGGCCGTCCATTGGAATCGTGTCAAAAACCGTACGCATTGCTTCAGTTGCAGCATTATCTGCTTCTTCTTTTTCGCCACGGCCCATCCATCGTGCAGAAGCTAATGCAGCTGCTTCTGTCACACGTACAATTTCCATTGATAAACTTCTTTCCATGTTAAAAAAGCTCCTCCCCTAAATGACACGTTATGAGTTTTGGTAGTTTTTCACTTCATCTTCTTGTAAATCTTCACGCCATACATTAGCACCTAAGTTTTTCAACTTCTCCGTTAGGCTCGCATATCCTCGATCAATATGATTCACGCCAACGATTTCTGTAACGCCATTAGCCATTAGTCCGGCTACTACAAGTGACGCCCCAGCACGTAGATCGCTCGCTTTTACCTTTGCTCCTTCTAATTTCGTCGGTCCGGTAACAACGGCAGAACTTCCTTCAACTTTAATATTCGCATTCATGCGACGTAGTTCATCAACATGCTTAAAGCGTGCCGAATAAATCGTATCTGTAACGATACTAGTTCCTGTCGCCTGTGTTAATAAGGCCGTAAATGGTTGCTGAAGGTCAGTTGGAAAACCTGGGTAAACTAACGTTTTTATATCCACACTTGTTAAAACCTTATCCGTTGTGACAATGAGACGATCATCTTCTTCCACAATTTGAACGCCCATTTCACGAAGCTTTGCGGTTAACGACTCTAAGTGAATTGGAATGACATTATCAATCACCACTTCTTTTCCCATCGATGCGGCAATGATGGTATAGGTTCCAGCTTCGATTCGGTCCGGGATAATCGTATGTCGGCATCCTGATAATTTTTCAACACCTTCAATACGAATGACATCTGTACCGGCCCCTTTAATATTAGCACCCATACTGTTTAGAAGTGTTGCGACATCAATAATCTCAGGTTCTTTCGCAGCGTTTTCAATGACCGTTTTCCCTTTTGCTCGAACAGCTGCAAGCATAATATTGATCGTTGCACCGACACTTACCACATCTAAATAAATCTTCGCACCACGAAGCTCGTCAGCTCTTAAATAGATAGCTCCTTGCTCATTGGTCACTTGAGCACCTAATGCTTCAAAACCTTTAATATGCTGGTCGATTGGGCGAGGGCCTAGGTTACATCCACCTGGCATGCCAATCACAGCTTTCTTGAAACGGCCTAGCATGGCACCCATAAAATAATAAGAGGCTCTTAACTTCTTAACTCGGCCATTTGGTAGTGGCATCGATACCATATTCGATGAATCGATGGTAATGTCTTCACCGTTTTGTTCCACACTACCCCCTATATCTTCTAGCAGGCCTTTTAAAGTTTGTATGTCAGAGATGTCTGGTAGACCTTCTAGTGTCACTTCACCTTCCGCCAAAATAGTTGCCGGGAGTAAGGCAACAGCACTATTTTTGGCTCCACTTACTCGCACTTGTCCTTGTAACGTGTGTCCACCTTCGATGAGTAATTTTTCCATTTAATAATACTCCTCTTAAACTTAATCTACCCTTATTATGTGAAAAAGGCTTAAAAATCATGCTTCTTACTTGTTTGCTTGTTCCCAATCTGCTAAAAATTTCTCAATACCTTGATCTGTTAACGGGTGTTTTACCAATTGTCCAATAACTTTATACGGAATAGTCGCTATGTGTGCACCATGTAATGCCGCTTCTGTTACGTGCATTGGGTGACGAACACTTGCTGCAATAATTTCAGACTCAATTCCATGACGGTCAAAGATTTCAGCAATCTCTGCAATTAAATTCATACCATTTTGACCGATGTCATCTAAACGGCCTAAGAATGGCGATACATATGTGGCCCCAGCACGTGCTGCTAAGAGTGCCTGATTCGCTGAGAAAATAAGAGTCACATTCGTTTTAACGCCTTTATCGGTTAAAACTTTGCATGCTTTTAGACCTTCTAATGTCATTGGCAGCTTAATTGTGATGTTAGGTGCAATCGCTGCTAGCTCTTCAGCTTCTTTCAGCATTCCTTCCGCATCTTCTGAAATAACTTCAGCACTAACGGATCCTTCTTTAACAACGTCTGTAATCTCTTTTAAACGATCGTGGAAAGATACATTTTCTTTAGCAACTAATGATGGATTCGTTGTGACTCCAGCTAAAATACCTAAACTGTGAGCTTCTTTAATCTCATCAATGTTCGCTGTATCAATAAAAAATTTCATGTACATAGCCTCCTGTATGTAGAATCTTAAAAAATACGAAAAGGCCAACCCAAACTACGTAGGATCAGCCACTTTCATATGAATATTAAGCTTTTTGAGACGAACCAAATTCACGCATTTTACCGATAACAGTCTCTTTAATTTTATCGCGACTAGGTCCTAAGTATTTACGTGGATCATAAAGTTCAGGTTTTTCGTCTAATACTTCACGTACTACTTTTGCCTGAGCGATTTGGTTCTCTGTGTTAACGTTAATTTTTGCCGTGCCCAATGAAATAGCACGTTGAATATCTTTTGTAGGGATACCAGTTCCGCCATGAAGAACTAATGGTACGTCAGTTAACTTCTGAACTTCTTCCATACGATCAAATCCTAAGTTAGGTTCACCTTTGTATGGACCATGCACAGAACCTAAAGCAGGAGCAAAGCAATCGACACCTGTTTCACGTACAAGACGGTCACATTCAGATGGAATTGCGTAAGCAGCTTCTGCATCTTCTACAATGATGTCATCTTCTTGTCCACCGATCCGTCCTAGTTCAGCTTCAACAGACACACCATGAATATGCGCAAGCTCAACTACTTTTTGCGTTAACGCAATGTTATCATCTAATGGCATGTGAGAACCATCAATCATAACAGATGTAAATCCTGCATGAATGGCTTCTGCACATTTTTCAAAACTTGAACCGTGGTCTAAATGAATCGCCACTGGTACAGTTGTATGATAAGAATTCATGAGCTCCTTCACTAAGGCAACGACGACATTAAAGCCCCCGCAATACTTCGCTGCTCCTTCTGAAACACCGATAATTACTGGAGATTGTTCTTCTTCAGCGGCTTGTAAAATCGCCTGAAAATACTCTAGATTGTTAATATTAAATTGCCCAACAGCATAACCTTCTTTAGTCGCCTTGTTGAGCATTTCTGTCATAGATACTAATGGCACAACTGGTTCCTCCTTGTGATGTAAATCATACCTAATTAATAGGATACCAACTGCACCATGAAATCGCAACTATATCCTAACGCTAAGTTTTTCTAAAATTTGATTGATGTCTGTGATTGAAAATGGCTTTTCAATGACGTCATACACTTCAACTTCTCCAAGCTTCTGTCTAACTTCTTGGGCAGCCATTCCACTCATCAGCACAACGGGAACGTCAATAGACGCTTCATTCAGTTGGTTGATTACTTCATCCCCGCGTAACGGGTCTATTAAATAATCTAAGAAGATAATTCTTGGTGGTTTAGTTAATGCTGCTTTTAAGGCTTGATCTGAACGATCAAAATTCATCACATTGTAATTAGCACGTCTGATGACTTCTGATAATAACAGACGAATTCCAGGTTCATCATCTACCACAAAAACCTCACCTATCATCATTACCCCCTCAATGGTTTCGACGTATTAATTTGTCGTCTAATTTAACTTTACCAAAAAGAGGGAGTTAATCAATCAGTTATTTTGTCGAAGTTTGTCGTTTAGCTATCAAACTATGCTCAACAAAGTCTCTGAATAACGGTTGTGGACGGGTTGGGCGCGACTTGAATTCTGGGTGAAATTGTGACGCCACAAACCAAGGATGATCTTTTAGTTCAATAATTTCAATCAAACGATCATCAGGGCTTTTACCAGAGAACACAAATCCTGTTGATTCCATCTGCTGACGATATTCATTGTTGAATTCATAACGATGTCGGTGACGTTCATAGACAACTTCATCATCGTAGGCTTCATGCGCTTTTGTTCCATTTTGAAGACGACAAGCATATACACCTAAACGAAGCGTTCCACCTAAATCCTCTATATCCTTTTGCTTTGGTAAAAGGTCGATAATTGGATGTGATGTATTTGGATCAATTTCAGCTGAATGTGCACCTTTCAATCCTAAAACATTACGAGCATATTCTACTGTCGCCAACTGCATACCTAAGCAAATTCCTAAGAATGGAATGTTATTTTCACGCGCATATTTAATCGCTGAAATTTTCCCTTCAATTGCACGGTCACCAAATCCACCAGGGACTAAAATGCCATCTACGTCTGATAGATAATCCGCAGCGTTTTCATCATTCACATCTTCTGAACTAATCCATTTCACTTCAACATCTGCATCATGCGCAAAGCCAGCATGTTTTAATGCTTCAACAACTGAAATGTAAGCATCCTGAAGTGATACGTATTTACCAACTAAGCCAATTTTGACGGTTTCAGATAAGTTTTTAACCTTTTGAATGAGGTCTTCCCACTCATCCATATTAGCTTCTGGGTAATTCAAGCCGAAATGATCGACCGCCAGCTGATCTAACCCTTGTCGTTTCAACTCCAATGCAACCTCATATAAAACATCACAGTCTAATGCTTCGATGACTGCCTTTTCGTTAATATCACAGAAAAGAGCAATCTTTTCTTTCATCTCTTTACTAATCTCCATGTCCGTTCTTAAAACAATTACATCCGGTTGAATTCCGAGTGAACGTAACTCTTTTACAGAGTGCTGTGTTGGTTTTGTTTTTAACTCACCAGCAGCTCCAATGTAAGGAACTAATGTACAGTGAATATACATGACATTTTCACGACCAACGTCGCTCTTAAGCTGACGAATAGCTTCTAAGAACGGTAAACTTTCGATGTCACCAACTGTTCCGCCAATCTCCGTAATGACGACATCTGCATTTGTTTCTTTACCTGCTTGAAAAACCTTATCTTTAATTTCGTTTGTAATATGAGGAATTACTTGGACGGTTCCACCTAAGTAATCGCCTCGACGCTCTTTACGAATTACAGACGAATACACTTTTCCTGTTGTAATATTGCTGTATTTATTTAAGTTAATATCGATAAATCGTTCATAGTGTCCTAGGTCTAAATCCGTCTCAGCTCCATCTTCTGTTACGAAAACTTCACCATGCTGATAAGGACTCATCGTACCTGGATCTACGTTTAAATAAGGATCAAACTTTTGGATCGTCACGTTTAAACCACGATTTTTTAATAAGCGACCAAGTGATGCTGCTGTGATTCCTTTTCCTAAAGATGAAACCACTCCACCTGTTACGAAAATATACTTTGTCATTTTACATCCTGCCTTTCTATCTAAGTCGTTCGGGGAGTTTTATTATAAGTTTTCCTCATAAGTCTTTTTTAACACGAATATTGTTGTTGGGTAATCATAAAAAAAGTGGAAGCATTGATTTCAAAAAGCTCTCCACCTTTTATAACCAACAAAATAAAAAAAGCTCCCGAACTAAATCGGGAGCTTGTCTATATTTTTGAGAGCCCACATAAAATCTTAAGGTTTTCTATTTGATAAGTCAAGCTAAACTTTATAAATCTTCTTCATCGTCATCTGTGACTAAATCATCGTCGTCTATGTCCTCTTCTTCATCGCCAAAGAGTCTTTCTTTGTCATCATCTAAATCAAATTCATCTTCACCAAGTTCTGGTTCCACTTCATCTTCAAGAATCTCGACTTCATCGTCTTTCTTTTTCTTCTTCTTTTTCTTAGGGATTTCTTCGTTAAATGAAATCGTATCATCTTCTTGTTGATCAAACGGGTACCATTTCTTTAGTCCCCAAATATTTGAACCAACAGACATGAAACGACCGTCAATATTTAAATCAGTATAAAATTGAACGATATATTCTTCTTTTTCTTCTTGGGTGAATTCTTTTGCTTCGGCAATCAATTCAAATATTTCATTGAAGTTCATGGCTTTCTTTTCTTCAGCTAATATATCATAAGCCACTTCTACCATTGAAACCTCTTTTATTTCCTCTTTGGTATACTTTTCCAACGTCACTTCCAGCACTCCTTTACCCAATGTCGATGGCGGAAACCATAATTATGCTATTTTTCTAGTTTACAGAATACCACAACCGTAAGTCAATTCAAGTACAAAATTAATTTTTGACAATAAAATCATGTTTTATTCAATAGATGTTTTTGGATTGATCCAAAACCACCCTATCAACCTTTCAATTTTGACTATTTCGACCTCTAAAAATGGAGATTTTCCAATCAATCTTTTCTAAAAACCCTTCAATGTGTTCTGAAAAAACCTCCAAAATAGCATTAGAACCTCTCAAAACGATATAAAAAACTACCAATAATAGGATGAAACAAAAGTTATTAATAAAAACAAAATCCGAACCTTGATTACGAACTCTAATATAGAATTCGAATCAGTTCGGATTTTTGTAAAAAAGATAGTTAATACACTCATCGCTGCGTCAAAACACTTCGCTTTCCGCGGGCACGGCTTCAGCTTCCTCGGAAAGTGGCAAACCACTTTCCTGTGGGATCTTCAGCTCGTGCTGTTCCCGCAGGAGTCTTCGTATTTTGACTACGCTTAATAAGACTTTAAACATCATTATTTGAGTTTATTAATTCACTTTAGCCCAGTTACTTTACATATTCCGACGGTATTGGCCGCCAACCTCGTATAGAGCATTGGTGATTTGGCCAAGGCTTGCAACTTTTACTGTTTCCATTAGTTCCTCAAAAATATTACCGTTTGAAGCCGCGACTTCTTTTAGGCGTTTAAGAGCAACTTTTGCTTCTTCTTTATGACGTTCTTGGAATTCTTGTAAGTTTTTAATCTGTTGTTGCTTTTCTTCTTGTGAAGCACGTGCCACTTCCATCGAATTGATTTCATCTTCTGACGGTGGGTTTGGATTGATATACGTATTCACCCCAACGATTGGAAGCTCACCGGAATGTTTTTTCCCTTCATAATAAAGAGATTCTTCTTGGATCTTACCACGCTGGTATTGACGTTCCATTGCTCCTAATACGCCACCACGATCGTTTATGCGTTCGAACTCTTGTAATACAGCTTCTTCCACAAGGTCTGTTAATTCTTCTAAAATAAATGAACCTTGTAGAGAGTTTTCGTTTTTCGTTAAACCGAACTCTTTATTAATAATCATCTGAATGGCCATTGCACGACGAACCGATTCTTCAGTTGGTGTGGTGATCGCTTCGTCATAAGCGTTCGTGTGAAGTGAGTTCGTATTATCTTGAATCGCAATTAATGCTTGAAGTGTTGTACGGATATCGTTAAAGTCGACTTCTTGTGCGTGAAGCGAACGGCCTGAAGTTTGAATATGATACTTCAACTTCTGACTACGTTCGTTTGCTCCGTACTTATCCCGCATGGCAACGGACCAAATACGTCGTGCCACACGACCAATGACCGTATATTCTGGATCTAAACCGTTTGAGAAGAAGAATGATAAGTTAGGTGCAAATTTGTTAATATCCATACCACGACTTAAATAATACTCAACATAAGTGAATCCATTTGCTAGCGTGAAGGCTAGCTGACTAATGGGGTTCGCTCCTGCTTCAGCGATGTGATAACCCGAGATTGATACGGAGTAATAATTACGAACTTCATTTTCAATAAAGTAAGCTTGAATATCTCCCATCATACGAAGCGCAAATTCTGTTGAGAAAATACACGTATTTTGACCTTGATCTTCTTTTAAAATGTCCGCTTGAACCGTTCCACGAACGACAGAAATCGTCTCGATTTTAATTTGTTCATACTCTTCTTTATTCGGTTCACGACCGTTTTCTTCTTTAAATTTATGAACTTGCTGATCTATGGCCGTATTGAAGTACATAGCTAAAATAATCGGTGCGGGACCATTGATTGTCATCGATACCGACGTCATTGGATCAACTAAATCGAACCCGTCATAAAGCTTCTTCATATCATCTAACGTACAAATGCTAACCCCTGATTCTCCGACTTTACCATAAATATCTGGACGTTCGTCTGGGTCTTCTCCATACAACGTGACAGAGTCGAATGCCGTACTTAAGCGCTTCGCTGATTCATTTTTTGATAAGTAGTGGAAACGACGATTCGTACGTTCTGGTGTTCCTTCTCCAGCAAACTGGCGTGTTGGATCTTCGCCTTTACGTTTGAATGGGAACACCCCTGCTGTAAATGGAAATGCGCCTGGTACATTCTCCATCAACATCCAGTATAATTGGTCGCCCCAATCACGATATTTTGGTAAAGCAACCTTTGGAACTTTAAGGCCTGATAAGCTTTCTGTTGTCAACTCAACAGTAAATTCTTTATCACGTACTTTATAAGACAATTCATCTTTCGTGTATGTCTCTTTAAGTTCATCAAACTTCTCAAGTTTTTCTTTATTAGCTGAGTCTAACTGTTTTTCATACTTCTCGATCAGCTGCTTAAGTTCTTCTATTTCACCAATTTCTTCTTCTGTTCCTTTTAATTGATAAAGCTTGCGAGCCACCTCGCTTTGTTTTTTCGCATTTTCTTTATAACCTTGAACCGTCTGTACAATATCACGTAAATATTGGCGACGCTCTGGTGGAATAATTAAATTCTGTTTTTCAACAAGCTTTATTTTCGTTTCAAACGGAACTTCAGCTTCCCAACCGTATCGTTCATTCACTGTCTCAATAATCGATGCAAAAAGAGTGTTCGTGCCAGGGTCATTAAACTGCGAGGCAATCGTTCCGAAGACTGGGAATGTCTCTGGGTCCTCATGGAACAGCATACGACTTCGGCTATATTGTTTACGAACTTGATTAAAGGCATCTTCTGACCCTTTTTGTTCAAACTTATTGATGACAATAAAATCGGCATAGTCAATCATATCGATTTTTTCTAGCTGAGTCGGCGCACCGAATTCCGCTGTCATCACATACATCGAAAGATCTGTGATTTCGGTTATTTCAGCATCTCCTTGACCAATCCCGCTCGTTTCAACCACGATAAAGTCAAAATCAGCTGCTTTCACAACGCGAATGGCATCTAAAATAGCCTGAGACAACTCTGTTTTCGACTGGCGTGTCGCAAGGGAACGCATATAAACACGTTCGTTAAAAATCGCATTCATTCGAATACGGTCACCTAGTAAAGCACCACCTGTTTTCTTTTTCGTCGGGTCGACAGATAAAATAGCCATTTTCTTATCTGGCACTTCATTAATAAAACGGCGAACTAATTCATCCGTTAATGAACTTTTACCTGCACCACCAGTACCAGTAATACCGAGTACGGGAACGTCATCACGCGTGATTTTTAATAAATCTTGTAATTTCTCACTTGAAACCTCTTCATTCTCAACATGAGAAATTAGTCGAGCGATAGCTTGATAATCGCCTTTCTGTGCCTTAGCGGCATCAGTCTCTAGATCTAGCGGCGTTGGGTGATCACATTCTTCTAGCATCGTATTAATCATCCCTTGTAGGCCGATTTGACGTCCATCCTCTGGTGAGAAAATGCGCGCCACACCGTGTTCGTGAAGCTCTTTAATCTCACGAGGTAAAATAACCCCGCCGCCTCCACCGTATACGCGGATGTGTCCAGCACCTTTCTCATTTAATAAATCAACCATATATTTAAAGTATTCGACGTGCCCACCTTGATAAGATGAAATCGCAATGCCTTGAACGTCTTCTTGAATAGCGGCGTTTACGACTTCCTCAACCGAGCGGTTATGACCAAGGTGAATGACTTCTGCTCCACTTGCTTGTAAAATTCGACGCATAATATTAATGGATGCGTCATGGCCATCAAACAAGCTCGAAGCTGTCACAAACCGAACAGGATGCTTCACTTTGTAGACCTCCTGTTGTTGCATAAGATCATCCTCCTCTCGTCAGCTCAAGCTGACTTTTTAATAATTCAAATTGTAAATTCGTATATTGTGCTAACGTAAATTCTTTTTGTAAAATCCAACGTCGAAAACCCCACATTTGACCTTGAATGAAAATGTTATTGGCTATGATCGTTAACTGATGATCCGATAAATCAGGATAACTATTTTGAATGACTCGCTCGAGCAATTGAAGCATTTCCTTTTCTTTATCTAGGACGTATTCTTGTGCATCCTTCGGCAACGCTTTCAACTCTTGATATAATACGAGTACTTCATCTTGCATATCATCCATCAGTTCGAAATATGATTTTACGGCTTGATGCAACGTATGTTCTGACGTTTCTTGTGTTTCAAAAAAAGCTTCCATTCTCGCCTTCACTTCATCATATATCGCATCACAGACGAGGAATAATACATCTTCTTTTTTTCTGATATACTCATACAGCGTTCCAATTGAAAAACCGGCAGCTTTAGCGATTTCTCTTGTCGTTGCACGGTGAAAACCTTTTTGCTTAAAAAGGGAGACTGCGCCTTTCTGCAGTTCTTCACGTCGCTGTTGAATTAATTTTTCATCCTTAATCGATGAATCAATGGGTTTAACCATTCGCTTCACCTACTTTACGCCATTCCGATAGCCATTTTCTAGCTAGTTGGTAAGGATCATCAGCCTGCATAAGTTCTTGTCGTTTATCAGGGTCGTTCTCTACAAACTGATAGACCTCTTTCCAAAGTGCTTCTTGCATAAGTTCATATACTTCATATCGAAGCTGTTCACTACGTTTATGTTGACCAGCTTCAGTTTCCTCCAAATATTGACGGTGCTTATGAAACGATTGATTTAATTCATCAAAGCCAAAATTCTCCGTCACACTCGTCTCAACGATGAGCGGTTCAAATCCGCGATGACCTGCGATATGAATCAGGTCGCGTAACGTGTTTTTTAGTTTTTTCACACCTGGAAGATCTGCTTTGTTCAATATAAACAAATCAGCAATTTCCATAATTCCGGCTTTAAAAATTTGTAAAATATCTCCACTGTTTGGTGTGAGCATAACAGCCGTTGTGTCAGCGACTTTCATGATATCAAGCTCAGACTGACCGACTCCTACCGTTTCAACTAAAATATAATCAAAACCGTAAGCATCACAAGCCCGAATCGCATCTTTCGTCGCACGAGCAAGCCCGCCTAAACTTCCACGAGTCGCCATGCTACGAATAAAAACTTCTTCATCCGTAAAATGTTTATGCATTCTTACTCGATCACCGAGTAGTGCCCCACCACTGAAAGGACTTGTTGGATCAACCGCAATCACCGCAATGGTATAGCCTTTTTCGCGTAATAACGTTATTAGCTTATCAACAAGAGAGCTTTTACCAGCCCCAGGTGAGCCTGTAATTCCAATATAATGAGCATTCTTTTTTCTCGCATTAAGCTCACTCATCAGACTCAATTTATCTGGGTGATCGTTTTCGATCATCGTAATCGCTCTGGCTAAGGCTCGTTGATCTTGATTTGCAATCCGTTCTGCTAGTTGACCCATGATACGTCATCCTTTCGTGCGTTATTACTTCGTTACCATTCGACCGATTACTAATCGTTGAATTTCTTGAGTTCCTTCGTAAATTTGAGTGATTTTTGCATCACGCATGAAACGCTCAACTGGGTAATCTTTCGTATAACCGTATCCACCATAAACTTGAACCGCTTCAACCGTCACTTTCATCGCTGTATCACCTGCATATAACTTCGCCATTGCAGATTCTTTCTGATATGGCAGGCCTTTAGATTCATTGTATGCTGCTTGATAAGTGAGAAGTCGAGACGCTTCGACTTGTGTAGCCATATCCGCTAGCTTAAATGAAATTCCTTGGTTGTTAGCGATTGGTTTACCAAACTGTTCACGCTCTTTTGCATAATCGGTTGCAGCATCTAAAGCACCTTGAGCGATTCCCACTGCTTGTGCAGCAATTCCGTTACGTCCACCATCAAGTGTCGTCATCGCAATTTTAAACCCTTGACCTTCTTCACCGAGTAAGTTTTCTTTTGGAATTCGGCAGTTTTCAAAAATGAGTTCAGTTGTAGGTGATGAACGAATCCCTAATTTTTGCTCTTTTTTACCGAATGAAAAGCCATCTGTCCCTTTTTCAACGATAAATGCTGAAATGCCTTTATGTTTAGCATCAACATCGGTCTTAGCAAAAACGACATAAATATCAGCGACTCCACCGTTTGTAATCCAGACTTTGTTACCGTTTAGAACATAATGATCTCCGTCTTTTTTGGCTGTCGTACGCATCGATGCAACGTCACTTCCAGCACCAGGTTCGGATAACGCGTAGGCTCCTAATGCTTCACCTGTTGCTAAACGTTGTAAAAAGTTCTTCTTTTGATCCTCATTACCGTAAGTATAAATCGGCCAGCTTGCTAGTGAGATGTGAGCCGATAACGTAACTCCGGTTGAAGCACATACGCGAGATAACTCTTCGACTGCAATCGCATAACTTAAAAAGTCAGAGCCAATCCCACCGTATTCTTCAGGCCAAGGAATCCCTGTTAAGCCAAGATCCGCCATCTTATCAAAAATTTCACGATCAAAACGTTCTTCTTCATCACGTTCCGCAGCTGTGGGTGCTACTTCATTTTCTGCAAAGTCACGAACCATCTTACGTAACATTTGCTGTTCTTCTGTTAGTTGAAAATTCATATTCAAATCCTCCTATTTCAATAGTTGTCGGCTAATCACTAGATTCTGTATTTCCGTTGTACCTTCATAAATTTGGGTAATTTTCGCATCACGCATAAAGCGTTCGACCGGATAGTCTTTCGTATAACCATAGCCACCGTAGACTTGAACAGCTTCAATGGATACATCAACTGCCGTTCGCGAAGCAAATTTCTTCGCCATCGAGGCTTCCTTCACACAATCGACACCCTCTTCATGCATTGATGCCGCGTTATAGATTAATAGTTTTGAAGCTTCAACAGCTGTTGCCATATCAGCTAACTTGAAAGAGATTCCCTGATTATGAGCAATAGGCTTCCCAAATTGTTCACGTTCTTTAGCATAATCAGTTGCAGCATCTAAAGCGGCCTCAGCGACCCCTAAGGCTTGAGCTCCGATACCGATTCGTCCAATATTTAAATTAGACAGCGCGATTTTATACCCTTCGCCTTCTTCTCCTAAAAGCTGACTTGCTGGTATACGGCAGTTGTCAAACGTTAATGCCACTGTCGCAGATCCGTGAAGTCCCATTTTTTCTTCGAATTTCCCTATTTCAAAACCAGGTGTATCTTTTTCAACTATGAATGCTGAGATCCCTTTGCTTCCTGCTTCAGAGTTAGTTCTCGCAAACACAATATACGTATCAGCATAGCCACCATTCGTTATAAAAATTTTTGAACCATTTAAAACGTATTCGTCCCCGTCTTTAACAGCGCGTGTTTTTAGCGAGGCGGCATCACTTCCAGCACCCGGTTCAGTCAAAGCAAATGCTCCTAAATACTCTCCAGAAGCTAGCTTGGGAATATAGTGCTTCTTTTGTTCTTCGTTCCCAAACTTTAAGATTGGAAACGTACCGACTGATGTATGAACAGACAATATCACGCCTAATGTCGCACTAGCCTTAGATAATCGAGTAGGAGGAGGTGATTAACCTCCGACCTCTCACACCACCGTACGTACGGTTCCGTATACGGCGGTTCAATAGTTTGAGTGTGCTTTCTCGAGAAGTTGGTTCAAGTCTTTTAGACCAGCTTTCTCGAGAATTTTATTGTTAATAGCTCTGTGAAGTATATGGCTACATGCTATGCACCAATATCCCTTCCTTGTATTAGCCCATTCCCAAGCTTTTTGTTTTGGTATTTTAAGCTGAACAAGACTTTTATATCTTGTTTTAACCTTTTTCCATCGCTTCCAAA
>NZ_FOES01000063.1 GCF_900110685.1 Piscibacillus halophilus | reverse complement strand
AGTATTTCGGCGAAGCCTACGCTCCTCGCAAAACCTACATTGAAGTTAATCAAAGATGTTTACGGTCTTGCTCTACCAACTGAGCTAATGGCTCACTTTAATATTAAGCAATAAAAAAAGACGTTTAATATCGTCTATTTAATAGAAACGAATCTTTTGTTATAAAAGAAAATGGCTGGGCCACCAGGATTCGAACCTGGGCATCACGAGACCAAAACCCGTTGCCTTACCGCTTGGCTATGGCCCAACATTATGGCGGTCCGGACGGGACTCGAACCCGCGACCTCCTGCGTGACAGGCAGGCATTCTAACCAACTGAACTACCGGACCTCTTCTAACTATTAAAATTAAAACAAAACAAAGTGACCCGTACGGGATTCGAACCCGTGTTACCGCCGTGAAAGGGCGGTGTCTTAACCACTTGACCAACGGGCCATATGATAATGGCGGAGAAGGAGGGATTCGAACCCTCGCGCCGCTCACGCGACCTACTCCCTTAGCAGGGGAGCCCCTTCGGCCTCTTGGGTACTTCTCCATGGCTCCAGCGGCAGGATTCGAACCTGCGACCGATCGGTTAACAGCCGATTGCTCTACCACTGAGCTACGCTGGAATATGTCGTTGTTCGCTTGTCTCGTTAACTAGCGACGTAAGATATCATACAATATCTTTAAACAACTGTCAATCAGTTATTTGCAACTTTTATTAAAAAGTTTTGTTTGTCCAAATGCATGAATCAATCGCTGCGAAATAAAATTTATCATGAAATGAATGTAGAAGTCAATAACCCGATTAAAAATTATTTTATTAATTTTAAGCTACCTCTACATTTACCACATCGATAACGTTGTACGTTGATTTTTCGTTTGCGCCGATAAGTCATTTTACACTTTATACATTGATAAAGTAAATAACGTTTATCCCCTTCTGAAGGAAGGATTGTACAAAACCTTGGTGCATCAACTTTTTTCATTAGTGTTCTAAATTCTTGACTGCGATGATGGTATGGCTTTCCCTCTACATGTGGGTGGTAATGACATAGTTCGTGTTTAATGATCCCTATAAGCTCTTCTTCCCCTAGCTCAGTTAGATATTTAGGATTTATTTCAATAAGTCTTTGAGCAGGTATATATCGTCCTCCTGTTGTTCTAAGTCTATGATTAAATTTCGCACCCCCTATAAAAGGCTTGTTAAAAAATTTAAGTGATATGTGTTCAATTAATTGTTGTAGATCTTGATCGTTCACTTTAACTTCCTCCTAATGAAAAGAGATATACCTAACTCAAATATGGGGTTAGGTATATCAAGTGGAATTAATTACATGAGCAATTTCAAGAATCGTGCATATACTAAAACAAAATTATTTATAAAAGGTGATTGTGATGCCTAAATGGTTTAAACGACAAATGTTAAATGCATATGCCAACAAGGATATTCGTCAAATACGTTTATTGAACCAATGCTGGTTTTTTTATCACAGTAAAAATATAGAAGTGTCTCAAGAATAATTAACTCTGAACCATTGTAAGTGCAATTCTTTCTCTTTTTAGATCAACTTCGTCTACCCATACTGTTACAATATCTCCAACGGACACGACATCTAATGGATTTTTCACAAATCGATTAGATAATTTCGAGATATGGACTAGCCCATCTTGCTTAACTCCAATGTCTACAAACGCCCCGAAGTCGACGACATTTCGGACTGTCCCTTGTAATTCCATGCCTTGTTGTAAATCTTCCATAGACATGACATTTGTTTTGAGTAATGGTTTAGGTAGTTCATCACGTGGATCCCGATTTGGTTTTTTAAGGTCTGCCACTATATCCTGTAAGGTCAAGTGACCAACATCTAATCCTTGAGATAGTTGTTCTAAATCTTGTTTATTTAAGGCATTTACTAATTGTTCGGTACCTAGATCATCTGTAGTAAGATCTAATTGTTCTAATATTTGTTTCGTTATCTCATAACTTTCTGGGTGAATAGACGTACGGTCTAATGGTTCTTCACCTTCTAATACACGTAAGAACCCAATGGCTTGTTCATACGTTTTATCACCTAGTCGTGGTACTTTTTTAATTTGTTTTCGGTTAGTAAACTTACCGTTTTCTTCTCGGTACTTCACAATATTATTCGCAACAGTTTTATTTAAGCCAGAAATGTACTGTAATAATGATGCTGAAGCTGTATTGACATTTACACCTACTTGGTTAACGGCTGTTTCCACAACGAACTGTAATGATTCACCGAGCTTTTTCTGGCTAACATCGTGTTGATACTGACCTACCCCGATTGATTTTGGATCTATTTTTACGAGTTCACTTAATGGATCTTGCACTCGCCGAGCAATGGATACGGCACTTCTTTCTTCAACTTGTAAATCCGGAAATTCTTCACGTGCTAATTTAGAAGCTGAATATACACTCGCGCCAGCTTCATTAACAATAAGGTAAGCCACATCTAGTTGATGCTTTTGAATTAATTCTGCTACAAATTGTTCAGTTTCTCTCGATGCTGTTCCATTTCCGATTGCAATCAATTCAATAGGATAGTCATTTAAAGCTTTTAAAACTCTCTTTTCTGCGCCTGCAACATCATGTCGTGGTGCAGTTGGATAGATTACATCGACTTCTCTCATATGTCCTGTGTCATCAACGATAGCTAATTTACACCCTGTACGATAAGCCGGATCAATTCCTAAAATCATTTTACCTTTCAATGGGGGCTGTAATAATAGCTGGCGTAAGTTTTTAGCAAAAATGTCGATTGCGTGATCTTCAGCTTCATCCGTTAATGACGATCGAATATCGCGTTCAATAGATGGTTGAATTAAACGTTTATAGCTATCTTCAATCGCTTCTTTTAAAAAGCTTGTCTCTTCTATATCATGATGCTTAATAATCGATTGATTTAAGTAATCTAATACATAATCCACGGGTGGTTCAATTGAAACTTTTAAGACTTTTTCTTTTTCACCGCGATTGACAGCTAAAACCCTGTGATGCGCCATTTTAGAAATAGGCTCACTGTAATCGTAATACATCTGATAAATTTGTTTTTCATCTTCTGCATTCTTTTTTACTTCTGTTTTGACTAAACCTTTTTTAAACGTCACTGAGCGAATTTTTTCACGGTAAGCTGCTTCGTCGGAGATCCACTCTGCGATAATATCTTTAGCCCCTGATAGCACCTCTTCAACACTATTTAACTCGTGCTCTTCAGAAAGATATTTTTCAGCTTCTTGAGCTATATTGATCCCTTGCTGTTTCCAAATCTCAACTGCAAACGGCTCTAACCCTTTTTCCTTCGCAATCGTCGCTCTAGTACGACGTTTTTGTTTATAAGGGCGGTAAAGGTCCTCTACTCTTTGTAATTTAGTAGCTTGTTGAATATCTTGTAAAAGTTCTTCTGTTAATTTACCTTGCTCGTCAATTAAACGAATGACTTCTTCTTTTCTGTTTTGTAATTGTAACTGATAACCATACGTTTCTTTAATCGCTTGTATTTGGGTTTCGTCCATTCCTTTTGTTTGTTCTTTTCTGTAACGGGCGATGAATGGAATCGTATTACCTTCTTCGATTAGTTCAATGACCTTTACCACAATTGCTGAAGACTGGTTGACTTCCTTTGCGACAAATTGAGTCAGTTCAGTATGTATTTCAGACAAACTATTTCCTCCTCACAAGAGAAACCACCGTTTCTCAACATTTCAAATACCTTCTTATTGTATCAAAAATAATCGTAAACAGAAAAAACTCTAACATCTATTCTTATGTTAGATGTTAGAGCTTCATCCTGTATATTTCATGGCAATTAAAGACGTATCATCTTCTAATGATAATTTTTGTTGTAACGCATACCATTCAATCGTTAATGGCATGGATTTATGATTGTAAAATTCTTTCGTTAATTGCCGTTCATTTACTCCATCCGAAAACATAAAGAAAACGGTGTTTGGATGTAACTCACCGCTATGCACGTTCGTTTTTATAGGAATTCCTGATAAATACCCTGAAACTGGGATGTTCCTTTTCTTTTTACCCTCATGTGACACAATAATAATACCTATATTTCCAAACGAAACATAGGAATAAGTTTGACGTTTATAATCAACCTTTAACAGGCCAATTACACAACCTCTTAACTCATTTCCAAAAAACACTTCATTGCATTTATTTAATAAAACGTCCAAAGAGTCAGTTAGATTTTCTTTAACGACATTAATGACAGTCTCAGAAGAAGCCTTCGCTAACTCCCCGCTTCCTAAACCATCAGCTAACACACAAATAAAAAAATCTTCTAATTCGACATAGAAGTAACTATCGCCCGAATAATAATTACCCTTTTTAGCTTCATTATACGTGGCTACTTCCATACGTTTTTGGTGTTCAATCAAATGAATGCCTCCAAATCCTCTTCGGATATGGACTCTCTTAATTTACGAAGTGCTCTTCTTTGTAATCTAGAAACGTGCATTTGCGACAAGCCTAGCTTTTCACCAGTTTCTTTTTGACTTAAATTTTCAAAGAACGTACATTTTAATATATTTTGTTCACGCTCGGTTAATAATGGCATTAATTTTTCAACCAGAAGTTTATAATCCGTTTGTTCGTAACCATCATCTTGTGTCCCAACTAAATCTAAAAGTGTGACTGTACTACCGTCAGAGTCTGCCTCAATACTACGATCGGCTGATAGAGCGTTGTAACTTTGTCCCATTTCCATAGCCTCTAATACTTCTTCTTGAGAAACCTCTAAATAATCAGCGATCTGTTCAACAGAAGGCGAGCTCTGATGTTCCGTTGTTAGTTCTTCCACTGCTTTCTTAATCTTCGGTCCTAGTTCTTTAATTCTTCTAGGGACATGGACACTCCATGTTTTATCACGAATATATCTTTTAATTTCACCAATGATCGTTGGAATTGCAAATGATTCAAATGATTTTCCATACGAATCATCATAACGGTTAACAGCGGCAATCAGACCAACCATTCCAACTTGCACTAAATCTTCATGGATTGACGAATTCTTAGAGTATTTTTTGGCTATCGAGTGGACTAAGTTCTCATACTTCAGTACAATTTTTTCTTGTATTTCTTCGTTTCCTGGAGATTCACGTAATTCATTGATTAGAGCATAAATTTCGTCCTCATTATTGTGTAGTTGAGATTTGGTCGTCATTTTGCCCCACCTCATTTTCCTGCAAATACTTAGTCATTAAAACGATCACACCGTGATTATTATTGATTTCGACTTTATCCATCAGGGCATCAATAAGGAAGAGACCAAAACCTCCTTCTTTCATATTGTCAATTGGCATATCGCGGTCATATGGTCCAATATCTTCTTTAACTTTCTCTAAATCAAAGCTATCACCATAATCCGCTACCATGACTTCTAAACGGTCATGGTATAAGGCAAAACCAATGGTTACCTCTCCGTGGTCATCTTCGTAATAAGCATGTTTTACTGCATTTGTAATGGCCTCAGATACAGCAACCTTTAAATCCTCTATATCCTCATACGAAAAGCCCATTCGGTTGGCGACTCCTGAAATAGTTAACCTTAATACACCAACGTACTCGGACTTTGCGGGAAGCTTCATTTCAACAAAATCAAATGGTTTCGTCATTTGATATCACCTCTAACTGTGTTTTCAATATTCATGACATCATTCAGTCCGGTAATATTAAAGAGGCGATACACATTCTCTTGTAAGTTAATTAATTTAAAAGAACTATTAACCTCATTAGCCGTCTTGAGACCGCTAATAAATACACCTAGACCCGTACTGTCCATATAGTTGACCTTTTCTAAATCAACGTGAACTTCAGCCCCTTCTTCATTTAGATATCCTAATAATTTATCTTTCAATTCTGGAGCTGTATATGCATCAATCTCCCCCGATAACTTAATAACAGTGGTTTGATTTTGTTTGTAGTCCTCGATGTGTAAGTTCATCATTAATCTCCCCCAATCGATTAAACTATTCAATGTCTACCCGTCTATCTATCAACTTAAACATGAATTAAGAACTTCTTTTCATAACGATGAGCGTAAAGTCATCTCTCAGTGTGAAGTTTTGAAGTCTTTCAAGATATTTATAAACATTATCGACAATATCTTGCGCAGGTAGATGTTTATTCTCTTTAATAACATCTAAAACTTCTTCTCTCTCTATAAAACGATCCCCACTGCGACATTCAGTAACCCCATCTGTAAGTAAGACAATCAAATCTCCATCATGAATTTCATCGACATACTGATTATACTTCACTTCTTTTTTAACACCTAGAAGCAAACCTTTAGCATCGATTTCTTTAAATTGGTCCTCTTGAGCACGATATATAAATCCTGGCTCATGGCCAGCTGTCGCATAATAAAATAATTGTCGTTGAACATCGTATAATCCATAAAACATTGTTACGAACATCCCTGATTCGACATTTCGTTCCACGACACGATTTAATAACTCTAAGATGACCTTCGGATACATTCGATTTTCAGGAAAGCTTTCCATCGCATATTTAATCATTGACATGAAAAATGCAGCTGGGATCCCTTTTCCGATGACATCTGCTATAGCGACACCTACATTCCCCTCATCATCTTGTACAAAGTGATAATAATCACCATTCATTAATTTAGCTGGAATGGAAGTTGCTCCAATATCTAGTCCATCCACCTGAGGGATGGAGGTACTTAACAAAGTGTTTTGCATGTTCGCTGCGACTTCAATTTCCGCTTTTAACTCTAATTGTTTAGTTCTTAATTCATGATACTCTTTATAAGCTAATGCATAACTTGTCATGGTTTGAATTAAAAACTCAAACGAATCTTTTATTTGAGAATCCATATCTGGAATAAGTTTTAATAAGGTATTATAATGTTCATCAATAATTTCGTCTGGTGAAACATCTTGTTTAATTTCTTTGCTTAATTGTTCAGCTTGATATAAAACAACTTCATCCTTTGTATCCAAATATTGCTTGAGCAAGTCTTGATATTGTTTTATATCTGATTTTGTTGAGCTCAAGCTCATCACCTCTCTTAACGCAACCACTTAACAACGATTATTTTTGTCCCATTATCATCTGATATTATATCAAACTCATCCATCAAACGTTTAACTCCCGGTAAACCGGCTCCTAAACCGCCTGATGTTGAATAACCGTCTTCCATTACTTTACTAACATTCTCAATTCCTGGTCCATGATCAGAAGCAACAATTTTCAACCCGACAGGTGAGGCACCTTGTACTTCTTGAAAAGAAATTTCACCACTACCAGCATATAAGTAAATATTACGGGCTAACTCTGAAATTGCTGTAGCAATGCGCGCCTGATCGACTGAGCCAAACCCCAAATCTCTAGCCAGGTTACGGCCAGACTGTCTTGCACCAACGATGTCCAATTCCTTAATGATTGGCACAGTAGTTAAGGCCCCTTTCATCACTTTTCCTCCAATTCTTGTTTCAGCTTAATCAACCCTTGTTCTAAATCGAGAGCCGTCTGAACATTTTTAAGGTGTATCCCTAAATCGATCAGCGTCATCGATACTGCCGGTTGAATACCTGTAAATACTACTTTCGCCCCCATCAATCCTGCCATCGAAACGACATCTCCTAAAACTTTCGCGATGAAGGAGTCTATAATTTCAACAGATGTTAAATCTACTACGACACCTGTTGCACCCGTTTCATGAATTTTCCCTAATAAATCTTCTTGAAATTGCATAGCGGTCTGATCATCCAATTCGATTTGAACCGAGACAAGTAGATAATTTTGTAATTTTAATATAGGGATTCTCATTAAGCTCACTCCTTATCAATTGATTGAATAATGTCATCAATTACCTTTTTCTCTTCACCGTTCGAAACAATTTGACGATCAGTTATTTCTAATGCTTTTTCAAAGCCACGTTTTAATGAGCTTTTGGTAGGAAACTTACTTAAATCAATTCCTAAATTAACTATCGTCTGTGCAATTTCTGGTCGAATACCAACCAGAATACAGGTTGCACCAATTAACCTCACTGCTTCAGCTGCTTGTATAATATGGTGGGCAACCATTGTATCTACAACAGGAACTCCTGTAATATCTATCAACACTACATCTGCCCGATGTTTAATGACACCATCTAATAAATTTTCCATAATGAGTTTAGCTCGATCTGTATCAATGGTACCAACAAGTGGCATGATCGTTACCCCGTCTAAAACTGGAATTAGGGGTGCTGAAAGCTCTTGTAGGGCCACTTTTTGAAGGGAGATAATACTAGTCCAATTAGACGAGTAAGCGTCCACTAATTCATTTTTAATTGGATCTACCCAATGATTGATATCTTCCATGATTTGCAGGAAACCATCTTTATCATGTTCATCTAAATGTTCCATTAAGCTTTTAATACAAATTGTTCTGAATGACTGCATTCCTTCAGTTAAATAACCTAATGGCCATCCTAAATTAACAATGCGTTCTGAAAATTGCTCAATTGATTTCTGTGAATGTCCATCTTTTAATATAGAAAAAATTAAATTGACAAACTCACGGTTGACTTGTTCAATCATTTCATCCGAAATCGTGGATTTATAATCTCTTAACTTACTATCTTCAAGATCATCCATCCATTTACGAATGATGTCATCACTATGAGTTAAAAGAATATCTTTATACTCTGGATTCATATCTCAATTCCCTCCACAAACAAAATATATATACAAATAAATTAACATTAAACGAACATTTTCGCTATATTTTTCAGAATATAGGAAGCAAATGTAATGGAAGTTTAATGAAATATAAACAGTTAATTCAAAAAAATTGAGTATATTATAAGAGTCTCAAAATCTAATTCATATATCAAAGAAAAAAGAGGCTGGGACATAACTAGCCTAAAATAACGTAAAAAAGGCACCAACCATAAAAAGTATGGTTTGGTGCCTTTTTTCTGCTTTGTTTCGTTATATGCCCAGCTTGTTTTCGCGTTCATGGTGGTGAACTTTCTTAGATTCACCGCCATGAACGCAAATCCTAATTCATTTTTCACCTTCTCTTTGCCCCTAACAGACATTCGAGAGAAGCGCAAATTAGCCTTCAGAAATCCAAAAACAGGTTCAACATCTACTTTTCGTTTGCCGTATAGTTCACCCGTTTTTTCTTCCGAAAGCTTTTCCCTTGTATATGCTTTTTGTTGTTCC
>NZ_FOES01000028.1 GCF_900110685.1 Piscibacillus halophilus | reverse complement strand
CCATACCGAAATATCTCCTAAATTTATTAGTTAAATTCTATCACATACTTATCCACAACTGAGTCATTTTATAATTTCCTAAACAATAAAAAAAGCTGTCGAGAATTTGTCGACAGCTTAGAGGCAAACATCACTTCGTCCTCAAATGTTCTTTTCTTTTGAACGAAAAAACGGTTAAGAATAACGCTACGAATACTAATCCAAAACCAAGTAATTGCCACCCTGTTAATACTTCTGCAAAGACTATTACTCCTACTAATACTGCAACTAAAATCTCAACTGATGATAGGATGGTAGCTTTGCTTGATTCAATATAGGCCAATCCAATTGTATAAATAAGATAAGCTAAAACCGTTGATATAATGACAATCCCTAGCACGTTGAGCCATACTTCCCCGTTCATTAAAGCTTCTTGATGCTCCCAGATTTGACTCGTTGGAATTAAGAATATACTTCCGCACAACATCGCATAAAACGTTATTGTAAATGGATGGTACCATTGGCTGACGTTTTTGCCGAGTAAGCTATACGTCGAACAGAAAAATCCAGCTAATAATCCATAGATAACGGTTTTAATGGTTAATGAAAATTCTCCAAGTGGTAAAAATTCAATAGCAAATGCGCTTCCGATAATGGTTAAAATGATAGCGACGATCTTTGGTAGAGTTAAAGCTTCTTTGAAAAGAATTTTTGCGATGATGGCTGCGAAGACAGGTGATGTGTAAACAAAAACGACGGCAACTGAGAGCGATGATTGTTCCATGACTTGAAAGTAGAACCAATTGAAAAAGCTAATACTAAAAACACCTAAACCTATGAAATAAGGCAAATCTCTTAACCTTATTTTCAAGTAGCTTTTAGCCATGGTTCCTAACAAAAGTAATAGGATGAGGCTTGATATGGTTAAACGCAAGGTCACCACTTGCCAAGGTGAAAACCCGAATACGTACAAATTTTGTACGAACAAACCAGTTAATCCCCAGAAAGTTGCACCTAATACGACCATACCGTATGCAATAATATGATTCATTCTCATCGTAAAACCCTCCCTTTTCTCTCTATCTATCAGGTTCAGGTTAAACTACTAAGAGTTTTTTCTAGCGTGTTAATCTTACAACGGTTAGCTATTTAATGCAATCTTAAAGTATTTCCATAGAAAATCTTTCCGTTATTTTTATAATTTATTTAAAAATTATGTTACATTTTGAAAATTTCATTAAAGCGTTACTGAATAAAGATAGAGCTTTTGGTATATGATATGATATAATCATTCTGTCAAAACATAAAAACAATTTAGGAGGGAACATATATATGAACAAAAAATTTCTAAGCGCTTTCACATTACTATTAACTTTATCTCTTTTACTTGCTGCTTGTGGTGGTGGAGATGATAACGGTGAATCCGGTGGCGACAATGGTGGCGGTGAAGGATTAGATACAAACATTGCTACGATTGCAACGGGTGGTTCATCTGGACCTTATAACATTATCGCAACAACACTTAGTGAAGTTTATACGGATGAGTTAAATGTAAACTCTCGTACTCAAACAACTGGTGCATCAGTAGAGAATATTAACTTATTAAAAGAAGAAAAAGTTGAAATGGCTTTCGTAATGAGTGACGTTTTAAGTCAAGCGGTTGAAGGTACTGAAAGCTTTGACGCACCTGTCGAAAATGTTCAACAAATCGCTACATTATATCCAAACTACGTACAAGTTGTAACAACAGCTGATAGTGGTATCGAAACATTGGATGACCTTGAAGGCAAACGTGTAGCTGTAGGAGATCAAAACTCAGGCGTTGAGGTAAATGCACGTACTCTATTAGAAGGACACGGAATCACATATGATGATATTGAAGTTGATTACTTAGGTTATGCTGAAGCTGCAGATGGTTTACGTTCCGGTCAAATTGATGCAGCCTTCTTAACAAGTGGTCTTCCAAACTCTTCTGTATTAGAACTAGCTGAATCAGTTGACTTAAAAATTGTAACGATTGAAAAAGAAAAAGTTGAAGAAATCGCTCAAGATAAAGAATACTTTGTTTCTCTAGAAATTCCAGAAGGTACTTATGATAATGAGGAACCAATTGAAACAGCAGCTATTATGAATGCTTTAGTCGTACGCTCCGACTTAAGCGAAGATGATGTTTATAAACTAACAGAAACATTATTTAACAACTTAGATCAACTAGAAAACTCTCACCAAGCAGCTTCTGATATTACATTAGAAGATGCACAAGAAGGAATGGTGGCACCTATTCACCCAGGAGCAGAACGCTATTACAATGAACAGTAAGTGGTTGAAGAGGGGTACTGCGCTAGTTGTGCTCCTCTTTTTAATTTTTTTTCATATCCCAGTAATTCAAATTGAAACAGAGAACCAAACCTATTATCTTCGCAGTCATTCATTCACATTAACTTGGATCCATTCTGTAGAACACGAACCGTGGTCTGAAATCTATGAACGACAAAATGACGCATTAGTATTAACTGAAACTTACTTTAAAACCTTTGGTGCAGGTGTACCCTCAGACGGTAAAATAATTAAAGCTGAAGATGGTTTTGTACATATGGAAGTGAATCGCCCAATGGAGAAAGTAAGTATTGTTGTGTCAGAAAATGTACAAACAACCATTGAAACAAGTACCAAAGATATACCATTATATGAGCTTGTGGAGAATTATAGTGAAGTGGAGATCACAGCACAGGACTTCTATCTTTGGAACTTTTTAGGAGGGGAGTTTTTATGAGTAAAGACGATCAGAATAATGTACCTATAGATGTTGAAGGTAATAAAGGGGAACAAAATCAAGAGGTTCTTGAAAAATATGATCGCCAATCAAAAGTTAGAGATCTCGATAATCGAAAACTGATTTTTTGGCTATTAATTGTGGTGGCTGCACTGTATTCTATTTATCATCTATGGATTCAATTCAACCCTATACCAGCCCTACAACAACGCTCTATTCACGTCGCAATAGGGTTAGCCTTAATCTTCTTAATCTATCCAACTTATTCTAAGCAAAATCGGACAAAAGTTCCGTTTTATGACTGGATTTTGTTCGGATTAAGCTTTTATTCAGCTATTTATATCCTTACTGAATATACAGCCATTGTCACCGAACGTGGTGGAATTCCGAATACGATGGATATCATCGTCGGAATTATGACAGTGTTACTCGTTTTAGAAGCTGCTCGCCGTGTAACCGGAATTATATTACCGATTGTCGCATTAGTATTTTTTGCCTATCCATTCTTTAGTCACATGGACTTCTTGCCAATGCGACTCATTACTCGTGATTTCGATTTAGGCGATATTTTCGGACAGCTGTATTTAAAAACTGAAGGGCTATATTCTACTGCTATTGGCGCTTCTGTTAACTTTATATTCTTATTCATATTATTTGGAGCCTTCCTGACTAAATCAGGTCTAGGACAATTCTTTAATGATATAGCGATGGCGCTTGCCGGACATCGTCAAGGTGGTCCTGCCAAAGTTGCTGTTGTATCAAGTGGTTTTATGGGAAGTATTAATGGAGCAGCCGTTGCAAACGTTGTAAGTACCGGTTCTTTCACCATTCCACTCATGAAAAAAATCGGTTATAACAAAAACTTTGCCGGTGCCGTTGAAGCTAGTGCCTCAGTTGGTGGTCAAGTTTTACCTCCAATTATGGGTGCGAGTGCCTTTATTATGGCAGAAACAACGGGGATTAATTACGGAACGATTGCTTTAGCAGCCTTGATTCCTGCTGTACTTTACTATTTAGCTGTCATCATGCAAGTTCACTATCGTGCGGGTAAACGTGACTTAAGAGGGATTCCTAAGGCGGACCTGCCACGTGTCAAAGAGATTATGAAGGAACGTGGACATTTACTGATTCCTATTGTCGGTTTAATCGTGATGTTATTCCAAAACATGCCAGTAGGTCGTGCGGCGTTTTGGACTATTGTTTTAACTATTGTGGTGGCTTCATTTAGAAAAACAACGAGAATGACACCAAAAGATATTTTAGATGCCTTAGTTCTAGGAGCTCGTCAATCTCTAGCCGTAATGATTGCCTGTGCGGTCGTCGGAATCATTATTGGTGTTGTCAGTTTAACAAGCTTCGGTACTGTTATGACATCTTCTATTCAAAGTTTAGGCGCAGGATCTTTATTCTTAACACTATTCTTTACTATGTTAGCATCAATGATATTAGGTATGGGACTACCATCAATTCCAGCTTATATTATTACGGCTACGATGGCAGCCCCAGCTTTAGCGGAATTTGGAATTCCAGTATTAGTGGCACATATGTTTGTTTTTTACTTCGGTATTTTTGCAAACGTAACACCACCAGTTGCCTTGGCAGCATTCGCAGGTGCAGGAGTTTCTGGTGGAAGTCCGATGAACACTGGCTTCCAAGCTTTAAAATTATCATTAGCTGGATTCATTATCCCTTACCTATTCGTCTATGATCCAGCCTTATTGTTAATTGAAACTGCCAATATTGCAACGAATGAAACTGAATTTGCCTTACCACCTGTGATGGATATTATTTTGAATACGTCTACAGCCATCATAGGAATTGTTGCCTTAAGTGCTGGTTTAGAAGGCTTTTACAAGACATTTATCAACCCAATTTTACGAATCCTGTTATTAGGCGGTGCGATTTTATCAGTCGTGCCAGGATTATTAACAGATGTAATTGGCCTATCTGTGGTCGTTCTAATTTTAGCTTTTAACTTCTTTAAAGATAAAAAACAAAATACTCAACCTGCATAAAAGACCTCGGAAGTTGTTTTTAACCAACTTCCGAGGTTTTCTTGTTATAACAATTTATTATATGTTAAAGCGAATTTTCTAATAAAGTTGGGATTTATCTAATATATCGTTATAAATTCTAGTAAATTGCTCAGTTTGTCTAATAAAAAAGTGAATTTGTCTAGAAAATTCACGATTCTGTCTAATAAAACATCCATTATTTCTAGTAAATAGCATCTCTTTCTAATAAGATGCCTTAGGTTTCAAATATTCATAAAAATTTTCTAATAATAAGAGCTGGCTTATCGACAAGTTCAAGTCTTTTATAAAGTTAAATATTTTGCGTTAAAAAAGAACCAATTCTGATCAATGAATTGGTTCTTACTTTATTATTCAGTCAACCCTGCTTTAACTCCGTCTGGAATTGGACTGATATATCGATCTTTTCCTGCTACCTGGCTATGTTCAGTTTTGGCTTTTTGTAAAAGCTCTGGATCTTGCATCACATCTAAAGCGGTTGCGGCCATGACCTTTCCGGCATAAAGCATTCCTTTTTGCCCGATGGATGTTCCGACTTGTGAGACGGCTTGCCAGGAGTGCAGCGCCGTACCGTTGGCTATACAGGTGGTTAAGGCCTGAGTGGTGGGTGCAATCCAACTGACATCTGCGACATCGGTTGAGCCTGCTGATGAGTCTTGAGCTTCACGATCAATAACAAAATCAGTGAGTGCCACGCCTTCTATTCCACTTGCCCATAACGTATTTCTCTCTTCTTCTGATAAGGTCTCACGAATTTTTTCAGCAAACGCGACTTCATCTTCTGAGAACTGAGGTGGCTCTAACTCATATAAGTTCTTTTCCATTACTGAATCAAGTGTATGGTTCTCAACCATATCCGACGAACCACTATCAAACACGATTTCAAGTTCGGTTTCCGTCATTAATGCTGCGCCTTCCGCAATTTTACAAACGCGTTCATAGATACTCTGTACTTGAGAAACTTTAGGTGCACGGATTAAATAGAGAACTTCTGCATCTGATTGGACGACGTTAGGCGCATCACCACCTGTATTCGTCACAGCATAATGTACACGTGCTTCTGGTATGATGTGTTCACGTAAATAGTTTACACCGATATTCATGAGTTCAACTGCGTCTAGCGCACTCCGTCCTAGGTGAGGGCTTGCTGCGGCATGAGCTGAACGCCCTTTAAATCGGAAATACACTTGATTGACAGCGAGAACATTCATTTTAAACACTGAATTGATCGGAGCTGGGTGCCAACATAAGGCAAAGTCTAATTCATCAAAGACGCCTTCTTTTGCCATAAATGCTTTACCGTCTCCAAACTCTTCAGCTGGACATCCAAAGTATTTTACCGTGCCTTCAATCCCATGTTTCTCCATATAATCTTTCACTGCAATTGCTGCCGCAAATGAACCTGTACCAAGCAAGTTGTGACCACACCCGTGTCCATTTCCGCCTTTAACGATTGGCTTATGTTCAGCTACACCTTTTTCCTGACTTAACCCAGGTAATGCATCATACTCACCTAAAAATCCAACGACTGGTGCACCACTCCCAAAGGTACCAACAAAAGCTGTTTCAATACCCGCGACACCTCGTTCAACTTCAAACCCTTGCTCTTCTAGCTTTGAAACAATATAGTCAGCTGACTGCTTTTCTAAAAAAGCTGTTTCAGCAAAATCCCAGACTCGATCACTCATATCCATGAATAACTCTTTCTTTTCCTCAATTAACTGATCCACAACTTTAATGTGCGACATGTCATCACTCCCTTTTTGTAATGATCTTTTAAAAAAACTGTCTAAATTACTTATTAGACAGCCATTGACGAACAAAATATCCAAACCTCTTATAATCATTTAAATCAACATAAATTCCAAGGAGTAAATAAATAAAAATGGACCCTATCACTATTTTACTAGAGATACTGAAGTAAGTTTCATATGGTAATGTAAAAATCAGACCGTAAAACACAAGCGCTAAATGTGACCAAGCATTAATGTGAATGATCGCTTTTAAAAACGGCATGTCTCCCTCTCCTTAGACCTTAAGAATAATATCCGAAAAAGTCTGTCGTGAACAGTAACACAATGAAAGAAACATAGACTGCGATGTTGGAAATTGAAATAATAAATCGACGTGACTCACGAGCATGCTTCCATTCCATGACCATATCCACAATCGAACTGCAAACAGGGTACAAGACTATTAATGTAATAGGGATGAACACGATGATTAACCCTAAAATATACAAACCGAATAAAATGAATAAGATTACTAAATAGATAATCAGAAACTGTCGATAGCGTTTTTTATGAGTATTGTTAATATATCGTTGTGTGCGGACTTCTATATTAAAAATCTTAGTAAGAATAAGTTCAACTATGAAGGCTGCAATGAATAAAGCCGCAAAAATTAATAGAATATCAATAAAATGCATATGTAAAACTCCTAAATTTCGTTATTTTTAACCCGTTTCATGTATTGACGTACAGATTGTTCTTCCTCCTCATTATAATTGAAACCTAGTCGCTGTGCACAAGTTTTTGCTACATCATGAAATAAATCTCCCATGATTTCTAACGCTTGCCAAATAGAATTTTTATGCGCTGTCGGAAACGTATCTAATAGTCGGTTCCACGTTGTTTGATCTAATAGGGCGTGTAACTCTTTACTAAACTTTCCCGTACTAATTTTAAAATCATAATCTATAGCAACCGACCAATCTAACATTTGCATTAACGCATTTCGTAACGGTCCTTCTAATATCCCTTTAGCGTATAATACTTCTCCACGCCACAAACCTTTAGCAACATATGGCATTACCCACCAAAACTCATTACAAGTATGGTTGAAATCACTTACTGAAGGCCTGGATACATAATAATCTCGATCACTAGCTGGAGGAAGTTTAGGGATGACACCATCTTTATCTAGTAACACTTCCGTTAAACTCTCCGCTGTTTTCATCATATCTGTTACTTTTTCGACTGGCACCAAGTGGAGATCTATTCGATTCACATCTTTAAATTGCATCAAATAGGTTACGACATTATTTTCTACTTGCCATGGTGATGGGTTAGGAATTTGCATGATGACTCTTTCACCAAATCGATCCACCCAATTCACCTCTTGTTGAAAACTATTAATATCCTTTACCACATATACCACATCATAATCTTGCATGATATCTCGCTTTGCATTAGGATTGACTCTTGATCCATTCATCCAAACCGCTCGTATTCGTTCATCTTCACGTGCTGTACTCAAAATTAATTCCATCATTTCTGATTCTGTTCGCATACGTTACTTCCTTTCTATATCATAATCAATGCTCAAAAACGGCAATCCGAAAATCCACATGTTATGTTGAGCATGCAATTGACCAACATCTGTTTCCCATACTTTAAACCGTTCACTTATAGGGAGTTTCATAACGTATTCGCGAAAGGCTAAGAAAATCCCTACTTTTTCACTTGATAGAATGAGTTGATCTTGTTCTTGAGTCAAATTAAGAACACCGATCATCGTTGAGCCTGGAAGTGGTAAGGCAATGTTCATAAACGTTTCCCCGCTAAAGGTATGTTCCGAGTAGAGGGCGACAAAGGTCGTGTGATGATTTATCTTTCGAAGCCAAGCTCTAACTTTCTTTCGAGAATCAAGCTCAGGTTTTATCAGAATGACATCTCCTATCATTTCAACTCTTTTTCTAGACAACGGAAGATTTATTTGCTGAACGTAATGGCTGATTAATTTATAGATGGCCGCGAATGGTTTAAACCATGTTTTCCAATGAACACTCGCATACAGGCGATAATCTGACGTGTTTTCATAAAAATCCTTTACCGTTGTATTAAGTTCTAGATTGTAAACATCCATATCATCCACAAGACCACTTGTAGAGTCCTGATTTGCCTTTTTACCTGTTAAAAAGGACTCCCCTATAGACAATCCTCCGCGAAGCTCGCTAACTGGAAAAACAGGCTTTTCATATCGTTGTGGTGGTGTAAAGCTAGAAGCTGCTATGGTTCCAATACCTGCAAAAAGCAAAGCATTAGTTAATCCATGAAATTTAATCATAAAATCGATGGTCATCGTATAATATCCCGACCAATTCCCATATGCATACAGCAGTGAGAAAAGTATGGATATACCAAGCGCTAGAAATGAGATGCGAAATAACCATTTTTGGACATTGTGTTGATAGCCTGCTCGAAAACTCATACCAATTAACCCATAAATTGCAAAGATATAAACGAAGACAGAAATGAGCTCAAGAGTGGTTGAAAAGGTGATTCCTAAAGCGACTAATACAAGAGCCAAAACGAGAGCTGGTGCTACCCATTGATATAGCTTAGATTTATAAAGTCTCCCTAATATCCCTGCGAACACTGGCAATAAAAAACCTGCATAGTGAAAATGAATTCCAGTCAACCACGTCATAATCGGACTAAATCCTGTATCAATTCCCGCTTCATAAGCGAAAAACCACATGCCACCTACTGCAAGAAACATCATTCCAAGATCTATAAAACTCTCTTCCATATGTGTAAAACCACGGCGCAGAAACCGCTTCACACCTTCAAAGGCAACAGCAAGCGTATAAATCAAATATATCGCCGCGAATCCAGCGTGCCAAGTTGAATCAGGTGTAAGTTGGATCAAGATAACGGCTAAAAAAGCCGGAATCGCAAACCAAACAATCTGCTTTGTCTCATGAATCGAGCTCAACACAATCGGTACAAAGATTAACTGTGCAGCTGTTAAAATTAGAAAATACCAGTCATGGGGAGTTAAAATAGCCACTATAGCTAAAATCACCATATTCATAAGCCCTAATTTATGTAATATCCTCACTCGTAAATTCCCCTTTATAACTAAAAATCTGACCCATCAATGGATTACGAACCTGAACCGCAATCTCAAATTTCTTTGACTGATCATGGTAACTCTCCTTAACAACAGCAAGTCTTTGAAACCATCTAGGAAGTGGAATCTCTATTTTACCTAGCACCAACCGTTGTTTATGTGATCGAATGGTTAGGGCCCCACTGTCGACTTTAAATATTAAATCCGAATAAACTAATGCTGGCTCACCAAGATAGTCTTCAATCACTAAACTCTCTTCATTCAAGCTCATAAGCGCGTTGAAGTACCTAGTATTGTTAGGAAAATGAAACTGTCGCTCCCAATGAATTTGTTTTCTCTTGCCTCGAGGAGAATTAATGATGGTAAAAGGCACATCCTCCCCAGACTCCGGAAAAAGAAGTTTACGTTTCATTCCAAGTTTCATAAGAGGTTTTAATAATTTGGGTCCGCCTTGGATTTCGGTCATGACGCCTTCACCTCTAATTGGACGCTCCCCCATCATTTCATAGCGTTTTTGTAACATTGGATGAAGTTGATGAAAATCTTCTCCAAGAACCTGTTTATAGATAGACATTGGACTCTCCTTATTTTGGTTGTCGTATGCATTGTTTAGCAGTCGGAACGTCACGACTAACTAATAACCCAGCCGCAGATAATATCATAAGTGCTAAGTTAAAGGTCAGCGGATTAAACGGATGCGTTAAATGACTAGTATCCGCCATGACGGCAGACAAACCAAGTAGTGGAAAAACAATAAGTTGTAGTTTAAAGAGATGGTGTTTCTTTGAATAAACCAGCCATAATAACCCGAATAGTATTTCAAGCGATCCCACTACATTATTTAGCCAAACTGCTTGTTGTTCAGTTAAAGGAAGTACCCCTGTTGTCATCGATATTTCAGTTGGATGCATAAACAAAAGTTTCGGTACAAGCCCATGGTAAGTCCAGACGATAAAAAAGAGAACCGAGATCATCCAAGTACTAAAGAAGCGAACATATTGTGTCGCTGGTGCTTCACCTTTTTCCAGCCAACGACGAGCAACGTCAAAACTAAGTGCCGTTGCCCATCCCATTAGAGGACGGAATATGAGATCAATTAATTCGCCAAACTTTCCCCACCTTGTATCGTAATGATATTGAGTTAAAAATTGAATCGTACCATCCGATTGAGGATGGTACTTCCAGTAACCGCGCCCTTCTTTAATCAGTGACATTTTCTGATCGGTCCCAAAGTGCAACGATGACGTTTTTGCTCCATCTGAAGCATTATGGGTGCCAACACTTTTCCCCCAGCCTTTAATTGAAAGACCAAATCCAATATTCGTTCGATATGTAAAATGCTGTGGTTCTCCTTCATTTTTCGGTAAATATGTAATCGACAAAAAACGTAAATCCCACTTTTCATGTTCTTCTGGTGTTTGTGTCACTTTCCATAAATTGTCCATGTGAGCCTTTATTGGTATTTCGACATAAATTGGCTTTTTCCCCATCAGACCCCTCCTAATTCTCTCTTTACTATTCTATCATGTAGGGAGAAGTCGTGAAATTCGTGACGAACACACCCTTCAATTTTTAAAAGGATTATAACCCTCCTATCTCATATATAAGATAATAGAAGGAGGCGCCGCTAATGAAGGGTAGAGAAATCACTCGCGCAGTTAAGCTGTGTGATGAAAAAGGAAAATTAAATCAAGTGAGTGTTGGTTGGGCGCGACACCCAATGGTTTATTGCAATTTAAAAGGGAGTTTTTTACGTAAAAAGAAGTGGAACTATTGGTGTATGACCAATCGAGAAGCTCTTTTTTCAGTTACGGTGTCTCATCTAGATTATGCAGCAGTCATTTTCGCGTACATATATGACTTTACAACCAGAAAATTTGTAGAAAAATCCATCCTAATCCCACTCGGGAAAGGCCTCTCGATTCCAGATAATGTACAAGATTCAATATACTTTAAAGGTAAAGGAGTTCATGTATCTATTAAAGATGAGGAACATGTGACGAAATTAAATGTAAGTTGGTTAAATTTTTTCGAAGACAAACCTTTAGAGGCTCAATTCAACATAGTACGTAAAACTGACCATGAATCCCTTAATGTCGTCATTCCATGGAGTAACTCTCGCTTTCAATTCACATCCAAGCAAGTAGCACTGCCTACTGAAGGAAAGGTGTCTTGGAGTCAGGGTGATTATACTTTTCAAATGAGTGATTCGTTTGCCACACTTGATTTTGGACGTGGCAAATGGCCGTACCGTTCTAAATGGAATTGGGGTGCAGCCTCTGGATTTGCGGATGGTTACCGAATTGGACTGAATTTTGGTGGACAGTGGACGGATAACACTGGTCAGACGGAAAACGGGATTATCATTGATCAAAAACTTCACAAAATACACGAGGATTTAGATTGGGTTTACGATCACCATGACTATATGAAACCTTGGGTTATTCATTCTCCAAATAATAAACGAGTCAAGTTAATGTTCGAGCCAATTTTTGAACGAGTATCGAAAACGAATCTTGGAATCATTAAATCAAACGTTCATCAAATGATTGGTTATTACAGTGGGACAGTTGAAACCGACGATGGACAAACAATTCAAATTCAAAGGTTGTTAGGATGGGCAGAGGATCACCAAGCACGGTGGTAAGGATCATTGTGCCGTCGTTCCCCTAGCCCATATCCATTGGTTCAATCTCATGGACGGGTTTACTTATATGTTTTTGCGAAATAACGATCGACGCTCCAATAAAAAGTATGGCCACGCCTAATGTTTAAGAGGAAACTTCGTAATATTTAATATCAACCATGGGATGACAAGTTCTCTAAAACGATCACTCATAATCGTACCGAGGTTCGCTCCCCACAATCGACTAAAATTGTGATTAATTAAAAATGATTTCATAGTTAGCCCTTCCATTTGTTAGAAAATTCTAGACTATTCTAACACATAGTCTTTCCTGTGTCGTGTTTATTCAATTGAATATAAAAAAGCACGCTTAGTCACTAAGCGTGCCCATAGATTATTCATCACGTTTCATCGTGGAGAGTTGCCACTCAATTCCATATTTGTCTTTAACCTTTCCATAGGCTGGGCTGAAGAAGGTTTCTTGAAGTGGCATGGCTTCTTCTCCACCGTTTTCTCGAATCTTACGGAATATGTCACTTGTTTCATCGGCGTCATCTGTAACCACAGCTACCGAAATATGAGTTCCAGCTTCAATTGGATGATCCGGATCCGTATCTGAAAGCATAATCTCATTTTGACCGATTTTCAAGTTAGCGTGTAACAACAGATTGCCGTCACCTTCTTTTGCGTTAGGTAAATCAGCATAAGTTTGAAACTCCATAACCTCTGCATTAAATACATCTTCATAAAAGCGCACCGCTTCAATACCTGTTCCATTAAACATAAAATAAGGGTTCATTCCAATAATCATATTCATCACCTCAAACATAGTATAGTCAACCAAATATTTTTCCAATCATGTTATACAAGTTTTGACGTATAATATAATAACCTGTCTTCTGGGAGTTGATGGCGTTTGGGATTTTTACATCATTTAGTCATTTTCTTCGTAATCGCCGTGATTGCCTTTATATTAAGGTTTGTTCAAATTCGATTAATGATACGTGTGGATATCTACCTGTTTGTCTTCGGCCCACTCATCGCATTTGGTTTTTTGTTTTTATTTTTCGGGTTGATTGATCTAAACCGCGCATTATTTTTAGATATAGGTAAATTAATGTTCTTATATGGTGCTGTTGGTTTCGGTTGTGGGTTTGGAGCGACTCGAGCGTTAGGCGGTCGCTTTTAGCCAAGCCCCTTAGTTAACTACAAAAACTTTTCTTGATAATCCCGAATCGCTTCAACATGGCTACCAATCATTTTTTCGGGTAGCTCGTTTAAATGAAAAAACGCTAAATCTAACGACTCTTCCTGATCACATGTTAACTTTCCTGAATAATCATCACATATATAAGCCGCTGTTACAGAATAAAATTCATCTCCATTTTGAGCACGAGTAAAATATTTGGATCCAGAATAAATATCGATTAACTTCATATCTCCTAGAGTTAGTCCTGTTTCCTCTAAAACTTCTCGACGTCCCACATCTTCAATAGATTCAGCAAGTTCCATTAATCCACCTGGTAACCCCCAAACGCCGTGTGGATATCTGCGTTGTTGTAATAAAACCCTCCCCAATTCATCTATGACCACGACTACAGTTCCGACTAAAATTAGGGGGCGATGCCCTACTAACCTTCTTAAATCTTCGACGTATCCGATTGAAACTCCTCCTCACATATAAAAACCAGCCCAAAACTGAGCTGGTTTTACTTAACATTTGTAATGATAATAATTTTGTTGTTGATAGGTTTCAAACCCAACCGCTTCATATAAGTGAAGTCCTCTTTCATCTTCGGTCCCTACTTCAACAAAAATAACATGACCTGCTTCCGATTCTTGCCTCACCACTTCAATGAGTGCAGCTTTTCCAATACCTTGACGTCGATATTCTGGGTCCACGGTGAAACCAAATATATAAGTTTCAATTCCTTCTGCTTTTAGACGAAGTTTCCCTACTGTATTTCCATCTTTTTCAATCATAAAAGTGCGATGACCAGCATCTTTTTTCAGAACATTTACGAGTAGTTCTGATTCCTTTCTTGTTAAGTTAAAGCCTTTTACATCTAAGTCAACAATCTTGTCATAATCCTCCTCAGTTGCAACTCTTAACTTAACCTCGGCTTCTGGTTCTGGCACTGCTTTATTGCTCCAACGCATTTGATAATCTGAATATGCATACTCGGCACCTAATTTTTCAAGTGTAATCTTAGCACACTTTGATTCTGGTGGAGCATTTATATATAGTTGTTTTGTCGTACGATTTCTAAGCGAGTCTAAAATTTCTTGGAATAGTTTAGTGAAAATACCCTTCTGACGGTGATCTGGATGAACCATCGCGCACATCTCATATGCACCACCAACATAATAAAGTGCCGCATATCCAAGAAGTTGATCGCCTTCGTAATAGAAAAAGTCGTTATTCTCCGTCATTCGCGAGCGAAGGAAATACCAATTCAATTTTAATTCAATGCGATCTGCTTGCTCCACAATCATTTGGAGTTTTTCAATGTCTTTTAATTGTCCTTCTGTTAACAAACGCGTTCCCCCTAACTGGAGATATTTCTTACCCGTGTAGAATATCTTTTCCAAATAGTGAAGTCAACATTTTTGTTCAAATAAATGAACAAATATTCAGTAAGATTTTTTATTATTTTACCAAAACTCTATCGTTTTTTCCTCCATAATGTGTATTCTAAAATCAAAATACAAGAAATCAGCCAAACCAACCCTAATAAATGGCCCGCGAAAACATCAGTGGCAAAGTGTACACCTAAATAAATCCGGCTGAACCCAATCGCAAAAATCAATAATGCAAGGAATATTCCCATCACCCATTTGATCGCTATATTCATTTGACTTCGAATCATCAAATAAATTAAAAACCCATAAAAAACCATAGGGGCTGTCGAGTGTCCACTAGGAAAGCTAAACCCTGTTCCATTATATTCTTCAAATATGTTAGGTCGCTCTCTGCCAAAGACATTTTTCAATACTTGGGTTATGAGTGCAATTCCAATCATGGCAACGGAAAAATAAAAAATGCGCCATTTTCTTCTTTTATAAATAAAGAAAATGAGAATCACTAATAAAATCGAGCTTACCGTTATAAAGTTCACAGAACCAAGATCCGTGACAAACGCAAAAATTCTATCGGCTGTAGGGGAACTTATGTGTTCAAGAAATTGCTGAGCCTTCTGATCGATCATAAACTTTTCTTCTTCAGCAACATCATCAGCTAGCTCCGCAAACAACCAGACGCCACCAACAATCAAAGCAAGGTTAACTATTAAAAATAAATAAGTTCTTTTAGGTACATCTCTTAATCCCATCTCATCACCTCTACTTCATATGATTTCACTCAACTCTTATTCAAAACATAAAAAATCGCCCGATTAAAACCGGACGACTACATAATGGCTGAATATAGACTTGAAAATAAGAAACTAAGTATTTCAAAACTGGCAAGTGGCAAGCTTATTAATAAAACAACCAACGATAAGTACATATTAAAATCATGATCTTTTTTCCAATAATGAAGCACAAATATAGAATAAGCTAAACCAGTTAGAAAAAATGTTCCCCAAATAAGCGAGCTTCCCTTAGATACTAAAAAGAAATAAAACAGAAAGGAGATTAAATAAATAATTGCAGGTGAATTTTTGACCCAAACATCACGAGGCGTTTGTTTTACAGCCTCAGCTTTTTCTAATGTGTAATCTTTCACTTGTTCCCAAAAACCTTTAAATTTCACACTTAAATCACTCATGATGGCTCCTCCTTTATTGTTATAAGTCCCTAATCTATCATTACCCTATTTTATGTATAAATAGCCCCATCATGATAGATTTGTTAAACTTTATTTAGAACTGTAAGGAGGTATATTATGCGTATTGTATCGATTGAACCAACGCCAAGCCCTTATTCCATGAAGATTAACTTAAATGAAAGTCTGCCTAATGGGCAAACAGAAGAATATAAACAAAATCAAGATTTAAGTGAAGCACCGGATTATGTGAAAAAGCTATTTGCGATTAATGGTGTTAAAGAGCTCTATAGAGTAATTGATTTTATTGCATTAGAAAGAAACCCAAAAGTTCCTTGGGAGGAGATTTTACCGAAAGTGAAGGAAGTACTTGGTTCGGATGATGAAGGTGAATCCACTGAGGAAGCTAGCTCTTCCGCTGAGGAAAATTTCGGTGAGATCAAAGTGTTTATTCAAAAGTTCAAACACATTCCCATGCAAGTAAAAGTTGAGGAAGATGAGGAAGAAAAGCGTTTTGGACTGGATAACCGTTTTATGGAAGCTGTCATGGAAGCGTCTAAAGATGCAGATTTATTAGAAGAACGTGAATGGGTCGAGCAAAACCCACGTTATGGAGATGGGAATGAGATTGGTCAGGATGTTGTAGCCGAAATTGAGGCATCTTACGATCAAGAGCGTCTGAATGCTTTAGTTAAATTGGCTATGTCAGGTGATGCTGATCATGAGCAAGCTGCACCTCAAGAAAAATTAACAATCGAAGCACTCGAGGCAGATGACTGGAAAGAGCGTTATGCCGCGCTAGACCGTATGCCTAATCCGACAGTTGAGGACTTACCTGCATTAGATAAAGCATTAGATGACCCGAAAATGTCCGTTCGACGTTTAGCTACTGCTTACCTCGGCGAAATTGAAGACAAAGCCGTTTTACCATATATTTATAAAGCCCTTAACGATAAGACCGTAACCGTGCGCCGAACTGCTGGAGACTGTTTATCAGACTTAGGTTATACAGAAGCCATTCCGAAAATGATTGAAGCCTTAAAGGATTCAAGCCGAATCGTGCGTTGGCGTGCTGCCATGTTTTTATACGAGTATGGTGATGAAACCGCCCTCCCGGCTTTGGCAGACGCCCTTGAAGACCCTGAATTCGAAGTGCGAATGCAAGCTAAAATGGCACTTTCCCGTATTCAAGGCGGCGAAGAAGCAAAAGGCTCCATTTGGAAGCAAATGATGGACATGACAAAAGAGAAAAAGAAGTAGTTCTGCAAATAAAGTTGTGGTTCTCGCAAATAAAACGATGATTTTTGCAAATAAGCTTAAAGTTCCAACAAGTTAAAGCTTATATTTTACAAGTAAAATAAGCAGCCGATTGAATCGGCTGCTTTATTCATTTAGTTTTTTCAGAAATTCAATGGCGTGTTCAGTTGATTGAAGTAACTCCCCATCTTTCTTCCCTTTCCTAACGGCATGTGCACCTTGAAAAGCTTCCATTGCTTCTGAGTAAAGCCTCATTTCCATGAGGCATTTTCCTTTGTGCTGATAAGCGAAATCTAAATAAGCAGGTTCATACTCCAAACATTTAAGAACGGCTAAATCAAACTGGTCTAATGCCTTTTGGTGTTGCTGGTTATACTTGTACGCTTCACCCAGCCTTATCATGATCACTACTTCTCTAGTTGAATTAGGATCGGCTAGCTCAAGTCCTTTCTTTAAATATTCAATGGCCTGCTCAGGTTCTTCGTTCAACCGATACAAGTTTCCGAGCGTACCGTATAAAAAACATCGCTTGTCATCTTCGTCCGTTTTCATTAATTCACGTCGGACTTGAGTCATGAGCTGCTGTAAGAATTCACGGTCATGTACTTTTTCACGTAAAAACTCCTGCTCATCAAAATAAGTATATTGACCTAATGTTTGTATTTGTTCGCGAATATAATCCATTTATGCAACTCCTTTATATAAGTTCTAATATCTAACCGATATATTCCGGGACGCCTCTCCTATTATCAGATAACATTTCCAAGGCTCGCTCCAGATCCACATCTCGTTCAAGATTCAAGGCAACTATACGAGCACCAACCTGGAGACGTTCTTCCTTTGTCACTTCTGTTATGTATAGTGCGTCCTCATAACGTCGAACTTTAAATCCGATATCTTGAGGTTTTTCATCACTGATTATTCTAAAAAACATATGAGGATCTTTTAAGTCAGCCAGATATTCTTCTACTAAGTTCGTAAACTCATGGATGGATAGTTCCCGTTCTCTAACTCTATCTAAAAACTTTTCTGGCTGGTCCCATCCCTTTTTGTCTCTACATCCTGCATAGTCGTGGTGTATGATGTCTACGATGTCTTGAAAAATTTTATCGAACATCATACCTCTCCCCTTCTTTTACCAGTTATCTTACCATAATCAGACATTTTTTTCTCAAAACTAGCACGAAAATAAGATTTTTGAGGCTTTTTCTCTTTTTGACAGTTTGATAGAAAATGAGTTTAATTTTAGTTAAAAAGGAGTTTTTTGATGTGATTGTTAAAGGGCATGAAGTTCCAATTACTTTATTACAGTTAGCAGCACTATTGAACCGGCTTGAACCCAGCCACCCTCAATACCAACTAATTTCCGATGAGCTATCGATTTACCAATCCGGTTACCGTGGTGAGTCCTCACTAGATTATTATTTGAACTCTGTGGATGCGAAGGAACAGTTCATTTTACATAGTCTACGAATTGCAGAACATAGCACTTTCCAAGTTGATTCACTCGTGTTAAGCCCAAACTTTTTCTTAATTATTGAAGTTAAAAATTTTACTGGACTCGTAACGTTTGACCACGGTTTTGGCCAAATGAAGCGCTCAATTAATGGAGAAGAGCGTGTTTTCAAAGATCCTATTGCTCAAGTGGACTCACAAGTTTTTCATTTTCAAAAGTGGTTGATGGATCACGGATATTCTGGAATTCCGATTGAAACACTTGTCGTCTTCGTGAGTAATTACGTCAACCTCACACGAACAGATGGAATCGAAGTTGATGAGCGAATCATTCACGCTGGAAAGTTCATTGAAAGATTTCAATCTTTAAAACAAAAGTATCCCCATACGTTACTAAGTCATCAACAACTCGCAAATCTTGCTTACCAAATTAAAAATAAGAACAAACCATTGCACATGGACATATTGAAAAAGTATAACTTGTCAGCACGTGATATCCAACCAGGTGTCATCTGCCAAGAGTGCAGGCACCTCCCAATGATTCGGGTCTACGGCCGTTGGCAATGCCCACACTGCCAAAACATTAGCCGTGACGCACATATCAACGCACTTAAAGATTTCCAACTCTTATTCAAGAAAACCATCGCCAACCGTGAGGCTAGATGGATGTTGCAGGTTGGAGATGTTCAAGTCATCAGCAAACTTCTTAAAAAGGAAGGCTTCAAATTCTCAGGGTACAAAAAAGACCGGACGTATTATCTAAATTTTAACTTTCAAAAAGACTTCGGCTATTTATTAAAAAAAGAGAATAACTCACGTTAATTAGATAATAAATTTTTAAATTTAGATAATAAATAACGAAAAATAGATAATAAAGTTCAGATTTTAGATAATAAAATTTGAACTTTAGATAATAAATTCAAAAGATTAGATAATAAACTACCAAAATTAGATAATAAAGTATCAAATAGAAAAGCCCCTGCTGTTCAGCAGGGGCTTTCCTTTAATTTTTCACTGTTTCAAATGGAAGTGGTTTAGATAAATCCTCTTTTGATTTCGGACATGTTTTGCAGCATTTGCGGTCAGAGTTTGCTCCGTAATAGAAGCAGCATGTACGGCGGACGCGTGTGCCATCGTCCTTAATCCGACGTCCCCAGTAGAAATTCGTTAACTGGTTACAGTCATCAGAGAATATATCTGCGGACATACCGCGAATCAAGTATTGATAATCTTCTTCCACGTGTTCAGCTATATCCGTAAAACGTTCTTCTTTTAATTTTTTCTCATATAACCAATAAACATAAATTGAAATGTTTTCCCACAGGTTCGGTTTAGGAACTCTTGAGACTTTATTGAACACATTGACTAGTTGATCCATTTTAGCAAAAAGGTTTTCCGTTAATATGCGACGCTCTTCCTCACGATTGGCCTCATCGAATTTTTCTACAGAAAAACCATCCATATGCAAGTTCGGAAGCCATTTATCCCCTACCCTATTTGGAACAATCCCAGTACGGTCAAAGGTCATATCAAGCTTCATATCATGGACTGTCATGAGATAAAGAGACGGCAAAACAATATTGAAGCCAAGACGTTTCATAAGCTGCGAGCCTGCTACGAAAATACTTTCCGTATGAAACTCATGTTTTATGTCTTGCAAATATTTGCGTAAAAACTCTTCATCTAACAGCTGATCAAGCGTAACGGAAACATTGTCAGCGTAATCGACTAATCTGAAGTTGTCTTTTAGATAAATTTTTTCAGATTTCAAAAGTTGTGTCATGTAAAACACCTCAGTTGTTTATTGGTTATTTTCGAGTTTTAAATAACAGGTAAATAAAGTATGGTGCGCCAATAAGTGATGTGAAAACACCAGCCGGAATTTCAAGTGGCGCAAAGGCAGTTCGTGCAATTAAATCCGCGATTAATACAATCATACCGCCTATTAACGCTGAAACAGGAATCAAGGCGCTAAAAACTGATCCGACCAACCTGCGAGCGATGTGAGGGGCCATTAGTCCAACGAAGCCAATTCCACCTGCGAAAGCGACGGAACCGCCCGCTAATGCTGTTGCTATCACTAACAAAACTAAGCGATCTCGCTGCACTCTCGCTCCTGCGTTGGTTGCTAAGTCGTCACCAAGGCCTTGCATATTCAACTGAGTTGAATAAAACATCAGGATGATTCCAAGCCCAACAATCCAAGGTAAAATGGTCCAAACCTGTTCCCAAGTCGCCCCATTCACACTACCCGTCAACCATATGTTGGCTCGAGCAGCCGTATGAATAGGACCAAATGTCATAATCATCGTCGTGACCGCTTCAACTGCGGCCGAAAGCCCCACCCCAATTAATACCAGCTTCACGGGCTGAACTCCATTACGAGTCGTCGCTAATAGATACACAAAAAATCCCATTAGAATTGCCCCAACTAGTGATGCTAAAGGCAACCATTGAATGCTCACTGATAGAGCGTTACTACGGTCACTAAATATAACTAAAAATCCGACCGTCGAAAGGGCAGCACCAGCTGTAATACCGATAATATCTGGCGATGCAAGTGGGTTTCGAATAATTCCTTGTAAAATTGCACCCGACATAGCAAGTCCTGCACCAGCTAAGACTGACAGTAAAATTCTCGGCATTCGAAAATCATTCACGACTAAGTCATGCATGTCCTCACCGTTGCCGAAGATCGCTTTTACGACATCAATTGGCCAAATGAACATCTGTCCAATACCAAGACTAATAATCATGGCTGATAATAAAACTAACGAGAGAGTCGTAATGACAGTAAAGGACTTTTTATTTACTAAAAATCGTGTTTTTCCTATTTTTAAATTCCAATACTTATTCATTTATGCCCCTCCTCGCGATGTAAATGAAGAAAGGAGCACCGATAAATGCTGTCATAACACCGATTGGTACTTCAGCTGGCATGATGATATAACGAGCACCAATATCTGCTGCTAATAATAATATCGCGCCGAGTAACCCACTATACGGAATTAACCAGCGATAGTCGTAACCTACGAACCAACGAGCCACGTGTGGGATAATAAGCCCAACAAACCCAATTGGTCCCGCAACTGCAACAGATGCGCCAGCGAGTAATACTATGACCACGGCTCCAATAACTTTTACTAGCCATGTTTTTTGTCCTAAACCGACAGCGACATCTTCTCCCATCGTTAAGATGTTCATTTTTTTACCTATAAATAGTGAGACAATCCATCCGGCTACTAAATAAGGAAGGACGCCAACTAATAACTCTAAATCACGGCCTTGTACAGCCCCTGCCAGCCAGAACAACACTTGATCTAGTGCACGCTCGTCTAATGTTAAAATACCTTGAGTCATGGATGAAAAAAGTGCTGCGATCGCTGCACCGGCCAATGTTAATTTAACTGGCGTTAATCCGTCAGTTCCCACTGAACCTAACGTGTAAACGACAACTGCTGCGACTGCAGCTCCAGCAAATGCTAACCATGTAAAACCGGTAATGGAGGATACCCCAAAAAAGCTAACTCCGAGGACTACAAAAAAGCTTGCCCCAGCATTAACACCAAAAATACTTGGTGAAGCGAGTGGGTTTTTCGTTAACCCTTGCATAATCGCACCTGCGATAGCCAAACTAGAGCCAACTGCAGCTGCAATTAACGCTCGTGGAATTCTAGCGGTTTGTATAATGATATGCTCATTGGATTGATTAAAATTCGTAAAAGAATCAATCACCATCTGAGTTGTAATTTTCGTTAAACCAAAGATGATACTTGCCCATAATAATAAGATTACTAATAATATTCCTGTAATCAGCCCGATACTTCGGGTAGACGTTTTCGTCAGCATAGTTTGAATACCTTTCATACCCTTTATGTCGCTGATTTTAGTCTAATCTAATTGATAATCATTGTCAATGAACTTGAGAATCGTTTTCAATTAATTGTCCAAAAAGTATTGACTTTATAATTGATAAACATTATCATTTGTAATGTGATTGAAAATCATTCTCAATCGTTAATAAATAAAAATTTAAAATACATACAGGAGGAAAACACAATGTTTAAATCAAATGCTTGGAAGTTAGCTTTACTTCTAATAGCTCTTGTGTTTGCTTTAGCTGCTTGCGGTAGTTCCGATGATTCGGAAGAAAGCGCAGGCGACCAAAATGAAGATAATCAAGAAGAGTCAAACAATAAGGAAGAAGCCGGATCGTACACGGTTGAACATGCAATGGGTGAAACGACGATTGAAGGTAAGCCTGAACGTATTGTTGTTTTAACAAACCATGGAACTGAGGCGCTTTTATCATTAGGCATTACGCCGGTAGGTGCTGTTCAATCGTGGACAGGTGACCCTTGGTACGAACATATCTCAGAAGATATGGAAGGTGTTGAAGTCGTAGGTACAGAAAGTGGCATCAACTTAGAAAAAATTGCTGAATTAGATCCAGATTTAATTCTTGCAAATAAAATGCGCCAAGAAGAGCATTATGACAAACTTAGCGCTATTGCACCAACTGTTTATGAAGAAACACTTCGTGGTGACTGGAAAATTAACTTTGAATTAATCGCTGAAGCTGTCAACATGCAAGAAGAAGGACAGCAAGTATTAGATGATTATCAACAACGTATAGATGAACTAAGAACAAAGCTTGAAGAAGAAGATAAATTAGATACGAAAGTATCGATGGTACGTTTCATGCCATCTGACGTTCGAATTTACCACAAAGATTCTTTTTCAGGAATCATCTTAGATGAAATTGGTTTAGCGCGCCCTGAATCACAAGATGTCGATGATTTCGCGGCAAAGGGTGTAACGAAAGAGCGCATTGATGAAATGGATGGAGATGTCATCTTCTATTTCACTTACCATCCTGAAGGTGAAGACGGAGAAGCTGTTGAAGAAGAATGGGTTAACGATCCATTATGGAATAACCTTAACGCTGTTCAAGAAGGTAACGCTCACGAAGTAAGCGATACGATTTGGAATACAGCTGGTGGAGTTCGTGCAGCTAACCTAATGCTAGACGACCTAGAAGAAAAGCTATTATCTGAATAATTGTTTATACGTTTTACCCCCTCGTATAGATAAAAAAAGCTCGCGTATGTGTTCACGCGAGCTTTTTGTTTATCCTTCATTTAAGCCTAAATACGGGATATCTCCTTCTTCTGTCTCAGCAATAATCACATCTCCATTTACATCTTCGGCTTCGTATAATTTGGTTCCTACCAAGAGTTGTGTCGCTGTTAGGTGTTCAAACCACTCAGGTTTTTTTGTTTGTTTGGTAACAATCCCTATCTCTTCTCCTTTTGAAAAACCCGATTCCATAACCCATCCAATTTCAGATGCATTTTTGTATACAGTACTTCCTTTATATAAAATATCCGCTTCAGGGTTTTCGTCTAAAATCGATTCGGGCGTTGGTTTGATCACAGCATCCTCATTCCCGCTCTGAGCTGTGCATCCACTCAATAAAAACACAAAGGATAAAAGTAATAACTTCAAGTCATCCCCTCCGATTATGTAACATGAAAAGTTACAACATATTCCATTATTTTCACCTTTCATCTATAATATTCTCAAAGGGGGATGTTCACATGCGTGAAATTAAAAAAATCCAATCTCACCATCTAAATGAAATGGTCACAATTGAGCAACAAGCTTATACGGCTAGACAAGCAGAAACCTACGACGATATTGATCAAATTGTAGAAAAGTATCAAAAAGAAGTAGATAAAGAAAACAACATTCATTATTATGGAGCTTTTGAACATGACAAACTAGTTGGTTCCATGAAGCTTTACGATTTTAAAATGAACGTGTTTGGCCATTTTTTACCTCTTGGTGGTCTTGGATCAGTCGCGGTGGACCTGTTACATAAAAAAGAAAAAGTCGCTAAGGACATTGTGACCTATTTCTTAAACCACTATGACGAGCAAGATTACTCCTTAACAGCCCTATATCCTTTCCGTCCAGATTTTTATTACAAAATGGGTTTCGGCTATGGGACAAAGAAAGATCAGTATAAAGTGGTACCGGATGCATTTCCCGATTTCGGAAACAAGCAAGACCTTACATACTTAACTGAAGAGATTCACAAGCGGTCGTAAATTGTTACAATGAATATGCATCTAAGCATCATGGCCTTTTTTATGCAGATGACCCCCATTTTGACGCATACTTAAAATCATTTAAAACAAAGGTTATTGGAGTTAAGAAAAATGGTAAAATTACGGGATTTTCTGTTTTTACGTTCAATCGTGAATCTGAAAATAACGTTTTATCTAATAACATTCACATCCATCAACTCATTTACAACGAACCTAATGCATTACAACAAATCTCGACTTTTTTTCACTCACAAAAAGATCAGGTTAACCGCATCATGATCTCCACGCAAGATTTGGATTTTCATTATTTATTAGATGATGCCCGTAATGATTCTAATAATTTGATTCCTCCAGTCTTCCATGAAACCAATAAATTTGGAATCGGAATTATGTACCGTATCATCAACGTAAAGAGGTTTTTCCAGCAACTTGGAAAGCATCATTTTAATCGTGTGTCGACTACAGTGACGTTTAATGTTCGCGACAGTTTTTATAAGAAAAATGAAGGTCCTGTTACCGTGTCATTTAATAACGGAAAACCTTTCGTGACCCAAGGGGCAAAAGCTCAAATCACAATAGACATAGATATTTCAGATTTATCAAGTCTTGTTCTCGGAATCGTTGATTTTAAAAAGCTATATATGTACGGAAGGGCGAAGGTTTCTGACGAACAATATGTAGATGACGTTAATCTGCTATTCCATACGACAGAGTCACCGATTTGTACCACTGGGTTTTAATAACGAAGCATTCTCGCTCATGCGTGGATGCTTTTTTCACGTCGATTGATACAATTCATAACCTCGTCTATACTATTAACAGCTTGATAAAAAGGAGAGTTCATCATTGATTGAAATCTACGTCGACGGCGCTTCACAAGGTAATCCCGGTCATAGTGGCGCTGGTGTTTACATAAAAGCTCATGGGCATCAGTATGAATATGCTTTTCCTTTAGGCATGCACACAAGCCACGAAGCAGAATTCTTAGCTGTCCTTAAGGCTCTTGAGCTTTGTCAAAATCAATTTCCGAACGAAATTCTATCTTTTCGTTCCGATTCGCAAATTGTGGTAGACGCTATTGAAGCAGGCTATACGAAGAACAAGCGTTTTCAACCACTCTTAACGGAAATCATTGAAAAAGGAAATCAATTCCCGCTTTATTTCTTTAAGTGGATTCCGAGTAAGCAGAATCACCATGCTGACCATTTAGCTAAACAAGCGATTCATGAAAACTATTGAATGGTCAAATATACCATTAATATAGTAAAGAATATAATATTTTCTATATTAAAAACAATCGGATTACCTTTAATTTTTTTCAAAATATTTATTTGTTTATAAGTGTTAGACCTTATTAATAGTAATAAAACGTAGACCCCCATCAAAACAAACAAAAGCAGTGAGAAGGCCATGATGGGCTGATCTATTTGCCAAAATGCCATGGCTAAAAACAGTGCCCAAATGGACTTAAGAAGATTAGCCAAACCTTCTGTAGTTCCACTTAATGTCTCCATCATCCATTCGGCACGTTCTTCCCACTCAATACTCTCGTCTTGTTTTAATATATGAATAATGTGACTAGTTTGTAAGGACATCGACAAAATCATTATGATAAGGTAAGCATAGCCGAATATTGTTCCAACAAGTAAAGCTTCAAAATCTAATAATTGATATAGGACAATTGGTAATGGCAGCCACGCGGAATACATAAAAGCCATTAATAAGTGTAGTAAACTATGTTCTTTATGTTTTAGCATTTTCTGAAAGGTTACAAAGATTATTGCGTATATGATTAAACCAATCCACCCCAAAACTATAGATGCTTGAACCACTTAATTTCACCTCCAACTTATCCATAACATTATAAAAAGCTGACTCATCACGAGTCAGCTTTTTTACTACTTATCCTTTATAATCTTCAGGTTTTACTTCTTCACCATTTTTACCGTGGTAGCGAAGTCCCCAACCCGTTATGGCAGCGATAAGCATAACGATTAGTAAGCCCCAACCTTGGAATACGAATGGGAATACTTCTGTTGGATTGACCCCTGGAATTCCGTATTGATCAATCACTCCATTAACAGTCGTGTAAGCTAGTAATACACCACCACTCCAAGGGAAGATGTAACCTAGCGCTGAACTTACAGTATCAAGGAAGTTCGCACGACGATAAGGGTGGATATTTGAATTTTTACCAATTTTACTTACAAATGGCGCAGCCGCAATTTCGGCAGCTGTATTGATTGTAATAAACGAGTTAAGGAACGCTACAATAGCGAACATTGAAAGCTCTGCTCGTCTCGTTACATCATTAATTAACTTAATAAAGAAGTCCATAATTCTTTCCATCGAACCTGCTAATTCAAGCAAGTAAGAAGCTGATAAAATAAACAGTATGAGGATGGCCATTTCGAAATAACCACTTAAACCACCCATTAAGGCACCTTCAACAACAGCTCCATTTTCTCCTTCGTAAATATGAATGACATCCGTAAACGGAATACCTACGACAAAGAATAAAACGATTGTCGAAATAATCCCCCAAGTTAAAGATGTTAAAAGGTGGTGTCCACTTAACGCAAGGAATAATACCAGTGCAAATGGAATTAAGAAAATCAACCCACTTGCGGCTACTTCTTGCTCTAATTGAGCTAATAGTTCTGCCTCACCCGCAGACGAGGAACTACCTCCAAAGATTACAAACAAAATTAATGCAGGAATCGCAGCTGCAATTGAATATTTAAAACGAGAGCGAACAACACCAGGTACATCTGCTTCCTGTGTAGTCGCTGAAACAATTGTCGTATCTGATACAGGAGCTAAGTTATCCCCAAACACCGCACCAGATAAAATAGCTGCTAATAAAAGCGTTGGGTCAGCACCCAATACAACTCCAGCTGGATACATTAAAATACCAAACGCGGAAACGGTTCCATAACCAGTACCAACTGCACTTGAGAAGATCGATGCTAATATGAAAGTAAGACCAACAAATAGCCCACCTTCAAATCCAGTTTTAAAACCAAACCAAATTAAACCGTCTACTAGACCCCCGGCCTGCAAGAGGGTAGCAAACATTCCTGCCCAGAACCATGCGATAATAGCAACGACACCAATCGGTTGTGCCATACCATCAAATAAGCCCTGTGCATAATCTTTCCATTTAGATTTCGTTAATAATAGACCTAAGATTAAACCAATAACCATTCCAAGGATTAGTGCTGATTCAGTGACTAACTCCATCACACTTAAAACAACAGCCCAAATGATAAAAAAGACTAATGGAATGGTTGCGACAAAAGGACCACCACGAAACTCAAGTTTTTCGACTTTTTTCGAGGCGGTCGCTTCGTTTAATTCCTCATTGTTATTCCCCATAACATGTCCTCCTCTCTCAATTACTAAATATTATACAAGATGTTCACACAATATACAAAATTATTAGAAAAAGTTATGGTTCGACAAAACTATTATTTTAATGACAATTTACTGTATTTTATTTGTGTCTGAGCATAAAGCCAGATTTGTAAAACAAGCGATAATAGGACGATTTTCGCCCAGAGTGGAAGTAAAATGTCTTGGAACTGAATTAGACCTTTTGGAAGTTGATAGGCAGAACTCTCATTCAAGGCAACTGTAAAAGCAAAAAACATACCAAACGTAAAATTTCGTGACCATTGAGAAATGTGGTAAGTCCATATACCTTGAGAAAAACCTAGCTTTTTAACACGTTGATAAGCACGGGCTAATTCAATTCCTTCTACTAATATGACTAACGTTAAAACGAATAACCAAAATCCAACCATAAAAGGCGTGGTCATCAACTGAGCGGTGACCATCGCAAGCCCAGTAATCGATAAAGCTCCGTGTATAATACAGTTCGTATTTTTCCAATCTTCAATGAGTGTCCATTGGGTCAAAACATAGCGTCTAGTTAATAAGTAAATTCCTAAAACATAAAAACCAATACCTAAAAACACCAATACCTCGACGAACATAATAGGGATCCAATTAAATAGATTTTTTAATAGAATAACAATAGATTGAGTACCGACAGTAGACAATAAAATAACACCATGAAGGGTCTTTGTTTGTTTCGTTAAAAGTTTTTTAAAACTTTTGATCATCGTCACTAGAAAAACAGCCCATAACAAGACATTCGTGACGGCCATCCCTTGTAAGAAAGGCAAGGCCGCAGGATAATATTTTAATAGAACATTACATAGTACTGACACCCCTGCAATCCAGGTACCGATTGTAAATGATTGAATTGGGTTATTTAAAAAAGGTCTTAGAAAATTTTTCTGAAAAAATTGGACGGACAACCTCCAATAGATTACTAACCAAGCTAGAAATAACAAAATGGATAAAAGTTTGCCTAAGTTTTGATCTATTATGGGAAAGGCTTGTATTCCTCCATAAAGAAAGATCCCATTTGCCATAATAATAGCACCAGCTGCGGGATCTATTCGTTTCGCTAACATACACCGACACCTCACTAACCTATTTATTTTAGCAAGATACATCAAGGGATGACAAATAACGAAACCCGGGCAAATCTAGTAGCCCGGGTTGATTCTATTATTCTTTTCTAACCCGAAATTCACTTTCGAGTACTGGCCAGTTTTGGGTAAATGGAATATTTAGAACCCAGTAACTGATTCCACGTAAACCATAGTCTTTTACCGTTTGATACTTAGCCTGAACGCTTCTCGCATCCTCATACCAAACTTCATGACGTTGCCCCGTTTCATCAGTATATTCAAAATAAGGTGATTGATGTTGGGGGTGATATTGAATGTCTGAACCATACTGTGCAGCTAATTCGACCGCTTCTTCAGAGCTAACAGTCGTAGCAAAGGTCCCTTCCACCCAAGGAATTTCCCAGTCACGTCCATATAAAGGTATTCCCATCATAATTTTTTCTGGAGGAATGACCGTAACAGCATAATCTAACACTTCTCGAACCTCGTCTATCGGAGCGATCGCCCACGGTTCTCCGCCAGCCCATCCCCATTCATATGTCATAAGTATCACAAAATCTAGTATTTCACCATGTGCTCGGTAATCATGTGCTTCATAAAGCAATCCAACTTGATCTCCAGAATCCTTCGGTGCTAATGCAGATGACACACTATAACCTGCTGGCCTAAAGCGTTCAACGACCCGTCTTAAAAAATCATTATAGCCTTCTCGATCTTCAGGGTACACATACTCAAAATCAAAATTAACGCCTTGATAACCTTTCTGCTCCATTAAGTTAAGCATATTATTAATCAATGTATGTTGTAGATCGGGATTTCTAAAGAGTGTTGCAGCTAAATCTGAGTCAAATGAATCATTTGCATAGTTGGTCAGGACTAAAAGCGGCATCGAATTCGTCTCATATGCAGCATTAATAACCGCTTCCTCATTAAAGTTCGTTAAGGTTCCATCTTCTCGATAACTATAAGTAAACGGAGACAAATAAGTCAGATGTCTCCCGACTTCTAATACTTCCCTTCGTCCTTCTTCACCCGTTTGTGTAATATAAGCATTCACTTCTGTTAAAGGTAACGTTTCAACAGGAATCCGTAACTCCTGCCCTGTATTAATTTGCGACGGATTCTCAATCGCATTTGCCTGAACAATCTCCGATACTGTAGTATTATAACGCTGTGCAATCATCCATAAGGTTTGACCGCTTTGAACCACATGTGTTCGATAAGGCATCTGCAGCATATCCCCAACATAAATCCGACTAGGTTCAGCAATATTGTTGTGTTCCGATAGCTCATTCATTGGAATCCCATATTCTTGTGCAATTCGCCATAATGTATCTCCAGGCTGAACAACATATTCAATGGACGGTTCAGGGACAACTAATGCCTGCCCAACGACTAAAACATTTTGATCTTCTAATCCGTTCACTAGCGCAATCTGAGCGATAGTTGTATTATATCTTCTTGCTATTCTCCAAAGCGTGTCACCGCTTCTTACGACATGAATATTCATCGATATAACCTCCTATTACTAACCTATATCTATCCTATTCATGTCATGTTTGTCCTATGGGCTCTATTTCACATTAGTAACTAACCTCATTGACTTCAACATCTTCAGGCACTTGAATTAATATATGTTGACGGTATGATTCTTCACCTCGCTTACCTACTAAATGATCACGGTGAAACATAGATATATCCTTAATCTGTCTTATAGGAAACTCTTCATATATGACCTTTATTTCTACATGAGACCTTGGCTCCTCAATGAGGATGTGGCCAGACATCTCCTGGAAAGACACATTTGCATTAGGTATTAAATTAATAATAGGATGATCGACGTTCATCATAAATTGAGTTACTTTAATATCACTAACTTGATCTGTATTTTCAACATGAAGTTGATATGCAGAAAAAGGATCTTCTATAGAAATCTCCTCAAGGTCTGAAGAAAAAGTCCATTCATTCATTACCTTCACTGATTCATGATCTAAGTTATGATGTTGATAAGCTTCTTCAAAATCTGTTATGACTTCATCCAAATTACCAATTTCGTTGTTTTCAACAACCGCTTGAGTATGGACGGTAATAAAATAAACGATACTAACTAGAGATAAAACAGCAATATATCCAGTTAAGATCACATTTCGACGTCTAATAAAGAAATTATTGGGGGAATAGGTCCCTTTACTAACAATCGAAACAACGATTATAACCAAAATTAAGAAAAGCAAAATAGGGAGTAGTGCCATTAAGTCAAACATTTACTGCACCTCCAATCGACGCGACACAAGAGTAGTAAGACCAATCGCTAACATGCTCGTCAAAAGGATTTTCAAAATGAACCATATCACACTTGATTCATCTCCAAAGAACTGAAACAGTGGAATTAAATAACTGTTGTCAGTAAATATTAATGGTCCACCAACAAATAAAACAACCCCAAATTTGATTAATTTTCCTTGCCGCATGATGCTACCAATTAAGTAGCCAAGAGAACTAAACAATATTAAATAAAAAAAAGTGATTATAAAAAATATGAGCATTCCTGGTAACGTGTACTCACCAAAGAAAATAAATCCATCTATACCAAAAATCCAAATGTGAATCATTTTCACGAAAAAGCTAGCTGTTACAACTGTAATGGTTCCGATCATGTTAGCAATGACTATAAATACAACATTTGCTAGATGACGACTCCATGAATTCGTAACAAATATTTGATCAGCTAAACGATTCTCATTTCGATCTAAAGCTACCGAAATAAAGAATGCCCATAGACATGTAAAGAAAAAGACAAAATCTCCAGTAATGTATTGGATGTTAAGGTCAATAAACCCAAATCCCATAGAGGAGCTTGCCACCCCAAAAAGTGAGAATACCATTGCGATGATTTGAGCGATCATTAAACCTTGAAATACACTTTTATAGCTCATCCATTTATATTTAAATTGTTTATTCACGACACTCCATAAATCAGGATGACTTAAAGACATCATCAATTCCCCCTCTCGTGTCATTTGTCAAAAACATAGATAAATCTGCTGCTTCAACACTTGTCATTTGAACCCCTTGTTGCTTTAGGCCCGTTATGTCCTTTTCCGACAAATGATTATCTACCGCTATATAAACTTGACTTTCACTTAATTCTTTTTCATGAATGATAACATCATGGTCTACAATCGATTGGATGACATTTTTATCACCCGAAAGACCAATCGCATACTCCTTGAAATCTTCAATCGATTCATGAAGAATGCACTTTCCATTTTTTATTAAGACAATTTCTTCTAATATCGATTCAAGTTCATTGAGTAGATGACTTGATACAATGATGGTTCTAGGATGAGCGATATAATCTTTTAACAACGCACGATAAAAATCTTGTCGTACCGAATAATCCATTCCTGTCGTTGGTTCATCAAATATGGTCAGTGGACAGCGTGATGCTAAACCTAAAATAGCATTAAATGTACTGGCCATCCCTTTTGATAATTGATCATGGAAATCATAACGATCCACCCCAAAGTAATAAATTAATCGGTCGGCAAGTTCGCGATTCCAGTTTTCATAAAACATTTCAGCAGCCACTAAAATCTCATGTATTCTCATCTCTAACGAGAACTGCATTTGATCATCCACATATATTGTATTTGCAGAAAGCTTAAGGTTATTAAAAGGATTTTCCCCAAAAACTTTGACCTCTCCACCGGTTGGGACAATTTGACCTGCAAGAGTTTTCAATAATGTCGTTTTTCCAGCTCCATTACGTCCAATAAGTCCAATAATCCGATTTTCTTCTAACTCTATCGTTAAATCCTTCAGCGCATATTGTTTTTTATACTTCTTATCAAGATGTTGACACGATACAATACTCACGATTCTCCCCGCCTTTCCAATCGAATTTGTTGAATCATTTTCATTAACTCTTCATCATCAACCTTTAAATAATCCGCTTCTTGTACTAGATCCCGTACCATATTCATTAAGTTCTCATTTTTTCGTCTTAATAAAATTTGTTCCTTAGCTCGTTCTTTTACAAACATTCCAAGCCCTCGTTTTTTATAAAGCACTCCATTATTGACTAAAATGTTTAGTCCTTTTGCAGCCGTTGCTGGATTAATATTAAATAAATCAGCAAGCTGATATTGGGAATAAATCTTTTCATCAGTTGATATTTGATCATTCAATATTTCCGTTTCCAACCATTCAGCAATTTGTACATAGATTGGCTTAGAACTGTCATGATTTAAAACCAAATTTTCCCCACCTCCAATGTGGTTGAGTGCATTAGTGATGTAATGCACTAATTTAATTATATTCTAAAAACTTCCCATTGTAACTAGTTTTCTGCAAAATTTGTTCAAATTTTTTTCAGATAGTAGTCACAATTACTCCTCACAATTATAAAACCTTATGTTAATGTAAATAATAAGGTTGAGTGAAATAAAGGAGATCATCATGATGAAGAAAATCATTTGGATTTGCTTAATTGGCTTTATTACCTTATTAGTCGCTTGTAACGAGCAAAAAAGTAACGAGAATAAACATGATAATGAAAACTCTAGTCATGAAACGAATAATGACGAGGATCATAATGAGGATATATCTTTAGTACCAGTAAAAGTTGAAATTCTAGTCGATGGAGAGATTGAATTAGGAGAAGAAACGCTTCAGGCGCGTGTACTACATGACGATGAACCAATCGCCGAAGCTGACGAAGTGATATTTGAAGTATGGGAAACTGGTCATGAAGATGAAAGCGAAATGGTTGAAGCCTCCCATACTAAAGATGGAATTTATGAAGCCTCGTACCCCTTTGAAAAAGAAGGAACGTACGAAATGTATGCTCATGTCACAGCAAACTCACAACACGTGATGCCGAAGCATGAGTTCGAAGTGATCGAAAAATAAACTGTATGATTGATATAGAAACAACCTCCCCCTTATATAAGAAAAAAGGCATTCAAGCGATGATTGCTTGAATGCCTTCTCTTATATTTCAACGACTTCCTTAACCTCTTCTACTTGCTTAATATTTAACACTTTTTCTAAATTCATAACGATTAATAACCGTTCGTTTTGTTTAGACACACCAGATATGTATTCCTTCTCTATCCCACCAATCATTTGTGGGGGGTCTTCAATCGTTGATGGATCTAAATTAAGTACTTCTCTCGCTTCGTCTACCATAATACCTAACCGCAAGCCTTGAATATCAACGATTAACGCTCTGGCATGCTCATGATTAATTTCCCCAATTCCTAGTAATTTTCTCAAATCAATAACTGTTGTCACTTCTCCACGCAGTTCAGCCATTCCACTTACGTATGTTGGAGGTTGAGGGATTTTTGTTAATTCTGGAATTTTTTCTATTGCATGAACTTGCTCAATCGGAACACCAAAATATTCTTCTCTTAATCGGAATACAACGTATTGGTCCATATTTTCACCACCTTAAATCACAAATTGGATATTTTTACTTATTAAAAAGACTAACTTAACCCTATCCCTAAGTCAATAAGACAAAGACATGCTACAATAAAGAGGGTGATAATCATGAAAATTTATGTTGATGCAGACGCTTGTCCAGTAAAGGACATTATTATAGAAGAAGCAGGAAAACGAAATTTAGAGGTTGTTTTAGTCCGAAGCTATTCTCATTTTTCAAATCAAATAGAAGCCAATCACGTTAAAACAGTCTATGTCGACTCAGAAAATGAAGCCGCAGATTACAAAATGATGCAACTTGTAGGCCATGGTGATGTGGTTGTCACGCAAGATTATGGATTAGCTTCATTATTATTAGCCAAACAATGCACAGTCCTCCATCATAAAGGATTTATTTATACTCCAGAAAAAATGGATACCCTACTTAATTCACGCTACGCCAGTGCAATGGTGCGTAAAAGTGGTGGACGCACTAAAGGACCTAAAGCTATGACGAAGCATGACCGCGAAAAGTTTAGACAACAATTTCAAAAAGTTATTTCTAATTAATGGCTCTATAATATTTGTTGGGGTAAAGGTTATTTTCTGATAATTCACTATAAGTCTTTAAGAGTAACTTCCAGGTTAGGCCTTCCCTTTCCACGGGCGATCCGCGAGCCTCCTCGAACTCCACTAACGTTACGTTCTGTGGGGTCTCGCCTGGCTCGCTTC
>NZ_FOES01000002.1 GCF_900110685.1 Piscibacillus halophilus | reverse complement strand
CCCTCACCTTCAAAGGATTTAGTAATATTAAACTCTTCTAAACCAGGGATAGAAATGTTAGAATACATAGTACACGCAACTCCTTTGTTTTTGTTTATTGGTCTAAACAAATTCTAACAAATTAGGAGCTTGCGTGTTTTATTTTGGCTATATTCCCCTGAAACCCAGGTAGGCCTGACACTCCTGCGGGAGAAGCGAGCCAGGCGAGACCCCACAGAACGTAACGTTAGTGGAGTTCGAGGAGGCTCGCGGATCGCCCGCGGAAAGGGAAGGCCTAACCTGGAAGGTTCCACTTAAAACATATAGTGAATTATCAGAAAATAACCTTTACCCCAACAAATATTATAGAGCCAATAAAAAAAGGATGGCTTGAATGGCCATCCTTTTATTTAGTGCGCAAATCCTGGTTCCAAAAGGAATGTAACATAGTAAGTGAACCCTACCATGAAAACAGTTAAGTACGCGCCAAAGATATACATATAAAGACGTTCAGAAAGATTTAAGTATCCAATTCCTAAAAAGAAAACAGTTTGCGCTAAAAATAATAGTGATAACTGCATCATACCACCAGCGTAAAACATCGCCGTAAATATTCCTGTCCAAAACGCTATTACTCGAAACATTCGTGGCATCTCTTTTTCCTCCTTTGTGCAGGAATGTTGTCAAAAACATTATATATGAATCCAAAATAAATGTAAATGAACATTTTATGTACAACAGAAAGTTTTGCTAATTTTAGGTGAAAACTGGGCCACCAGGATTCGAACCTGGGAATCACGAGACCAAAACCCGTTGCCTTACCGCTTGGCTATGGCCCAATTCACAATTATTATTATGACATGCTTTAATGGATATTATACATTCCAATGTGTATGATGTTCAAAAATTTGATTCGGTTCCTCGGAGAGTTGAATGGTGACTTTTAGCTTCAAAGTATGTTCATCGTTAAGTGAGTAATAGATCGTTGCTACACCAGTTTCATACTCAAAATTAATCGATTGTTCATCATATTGAATATCTAATGTGTCTAGAGAATAATAAAATTCATGTAGAGATGTTTCAATCAGGTTTTGAATGGTTTGTTGCTGATTGTTTAGTTGAATATGTTCTAAATGCTCATTTTCGGTATGCCAAACCATTAATACATAGGTAGAAACGATCAACATGATGCTTAAAACATATGGAAAGATGATCCCTTTCTCGTTATTAAAAGTTTTGAAAAAGCTTTGTGAAAGTATTATTTGAAATATACGTACGTTGATAATAATGCCCGTCTCCCTTCTTACAGCCGATTAAGAAAACATTTTCAGAATGCATTTTAACCTCAAATATTTCAACATCTCTTAAAATGACCTCATGACCTGTGTCATTGACGCGGCGCCTAATTAAATCTTTATATAATTCGTATTTCACACGCGATCCATCTGCTTTAACAAACGTTATGGAATGGTGATTAATATGGACTTCTACTGATTGATTCATTTCAGACTGAATATAATAGTGAAGTTGTCTTAGTTCAAAATCAGATTGATGATAAGTGCTATCAATTGATAAAATGAAGTTTAAAAAATGTACAATTAAAGGCGTGGTGAAAATTAATATGGATAGGGAGATAATTAATGAAAGTAATGTGTAGCCATTAGAATTATTAATACGGAACATAACGACATATTTTCTTTTCTTCACCACGATTATTAAACCAACTTAAACACCCGAAAAATTTATAATCATCATATTCACCATGGAAATAGAACTCTGTATTTTTATATAATAAAGGGCTTTCGACGCTAGATAATGAATCTATTGAGTATTGACGTAAAAGGTGATTTAAATATTCATCTGCCTTTAAATAATGACCTTGGTCTTGCTGGATAGACATGAGACTTTTGACAGAAGGAATTAAAAATGAGGTAAAAACCATGATACAAGTTAACGTCAGTAATAAATCGATAAAAATCATACCTTTATCACATTTTATTAACATAAAATCTTCCTTTCCCAAATGGGAATGTAACTTGGTATTTGGAATTGTTGTAATTGAGCATGAAAGCTCCAGGGTTATAGATAGTACCGTCAATATTATAACGAATAGGATTTTTTAGAGTTGTAAGAACAATTGATAGATCAGGATGGTAATGACGCCTTATGGTGGACGGGTTAGTAGTTAAATCATGAATGTAATAATAATGTTCATTTGTATTAAACGTAATGGAAATAGGAGTTTGAAAAGTGATGGCTCTTTGTTGAACAATAAAAACGTCTTTTTCAAACTGTGTTAAAAACTCATCTACTGGTTTGGTATTCTGATGCAAAGAGTAGTTAGTCATAGAGATTGCAACCAATACCATAATAATAGATAAAACTAACAAAGTTTCTAGTAAAGTAAAGCCACGTTGCTTATGATTCATTGAAATTAACTTCACCATTCTCAATTGTAGCTCCCTCTAAACAAGCGTGTTGATCAAGGCTATCAATGCTATCTAATTGAGTTAATTCGGTCGGATATCTGCCATGATCAATCTTATATAATTGTACTTCAGACTTAATGAGATCTTCGTATGCTTCACAACTTTTTTCTTCAACCGAATCATTATACTTAGTTATATTAGGGATAGATAAAATCAATAATAGTGTGATAATCATTAACACAATAAGCATTTCAATTAACGTAAATCCATCCTCTGATTTGTACATTAGGTTCACTCCTTTATATATGTTGAATCAATTTATAGATTGGGAATAATGTTAGAGCATATATAGTAATCACTAAAACGCCAACAATCACATAAACAACGGGTTGAATTATTACGATGAATCTTTTTGATTTTTCTTCAATGACTTCTAATAATAATTGTGAATATTGTTGTAAATCATTTACTAATGTCCCTTGCTCGTCACTTCGTTGAATTAACCATTTAAATTCATCTTGTATAAGTGGTAAATCTTTAAATGATTGATATAAAGTTCGCCCTTTTGATAAATCTGCTAAAATTAAATTAGCGAAAAATTGTATAATCGGTAAATCATGTTGTGCTTTAAGTAACATTAAAGCTTCTCTTATATTTTTACCACTTAAGAGGAGTGCGTGGATTTGATAGGCCATTTGCATACTGATCAACAAACAATAAAAATTTTTGTAAATCGGTATTTTGTGAATGAGGTATACTCTTTGCTCAACAGGTGAACGATTTAAGTAAAATACTATTATGAAAAAGAATATAAAGGTTAGACATATTACGAGGAGGGCCAAATTAAATAGAGCTCTTAATAGATCAAAAACAATAAGTGAATGTTTGCTCCCTAAGCTTTCAAATGTATCAATCATAGAAGGTAGCATGTAATAATTCATCACTATAAATAGGGTCATGCTTAATAATAAAAGGACTAATGGGTATCTAAGAGCTTTACTTAATTTATTTTGAATTTGGTGCCTCATTTTCATTAATTTAGTACAATGGGAAAGATGTTCTTGAAAGTGACTGGATTCTTTTGAGAATTTAATAAATGCAACTATTAACGGGTGGAATGCTAATAGTCTAAAGCAATGGTCTATGGGGTGACCGTTATGTAACAACGCTGAGAATTTCCTTGAAATTTCTTTAAGCTGAGGGTCAAACTCCATAAACTCGAGGGCTTGTCTTAAGTTATAATGTTTGCTGATTAATTTTGAGAGACGATCTAAGAATGTGATTTGTTTGATGATGCTTACGTTGTTTTTAAGACGTTTGTTGAGTAAATCCAAGAGCATAGGCTTTCCTCCTTAAAGAATGAAATGTTTGGTATCCTTGTCGTTGTTCAGGAGGTATACCTTTTAAAGCTTGAGCTAAAAATTCTCCAGTTAGTATTTCAGCTATAGCTGCTCTGTGAGTCAATTTGTTTTGATTTGGGTACTCAATATTAATCAGTTGTTGAGAAGCAATCCCAATAATGGTTTCTTTTAAATCAACTTGATTTAATCCCATATCCTTTAGTCTAGTTAATGTTCCATAAGCATTTTTGGCATGTACAGTACTCATAACTAAATGTCCAGTTAAGGCGGCCTTAAAGGCGAAATTGGCAGTCTTTTCATCACGGATTTCACCCACCATAATGATATCTGGATCATGTCGAAGGGCTGCTTTTAGCCCAACATCATAACTAAAGCCTGCTTGTTCATTGACTTGAACTTGCAATAAGTTATTAACTTGTTGTTCTACTGGATCCTCTAGAGTGATGGCTTGATAACCATAAAGTTCGATTGATTTTCTAAGAAGAGCGTACATTGTTGTGGTTTTACCAGATCCGGTTGGTCCCGTGAACAGTAACATACCAGAACGATGTTGAATCCAGTTTATTAACTGTCTTGCTTGAGAAGGGAAAAGGAATAATTGATCAATACTCGGGTAAAAGTCTTTAGGAAGTAATCTAATGGCCAGGCTTTCTGAAAATTTAGTAGGGAGCGTGGACAAACGCAAATCATAGGTGTGCCATTTTGTCTGATGTAAGATTGTACCGTTTTGTGGTAAACGTTTTTCAGCAATATCCATTCCAGAATTAAACTTATAGTAACTTAGTAAGGTGTGATAAGATTTAAAAGATAGCGATTGAAAATACCACCGATAACCATTAACCCGAAAATAGATTTCTACTTCGTCTTCCTTAGGTGTAAAATGAATATCAGTTGCACTTTTTTCAATTGCAGTTTCTAGCATGATGTTGGAGTAAGATTCAGGTTTAAACAGACGAACCAACCTCCTTTGTAAGTAGGTGATTATATGGAATCCATAATATTAATTGGCTTTATGGGAGCAGGAAAATCGAGTGTAGGGAAGGCACTTTCCACTGAGCTAAACATACAGTTTTTAGATACAGATCACATTATTGAAAGAGAGACAAATCTATCGATTCCTCAAATTTTTGAACTTTATGGGGAAGGTCACTTTAGAAAGTTAGAAGCGGATGTGTTGAAAAAAGTCATCAGTCAAGACCAGGTGATTAGTACTGGTGGCGGCATTGTGGAGCTAGAAATGAATAGACAATTTTTAGCTCAACACTCTCACACCATCTTTTTAAAAACAAATTTACAAACGATTTTTAAACGTTTAGAGACTGATCAATCGAGACCATTGTGGAATCAATCGTATGTTAAACGTCTTGAATTATTTAATAAACGCCAGATGTATTATGAAGAAGCGGCTAATATCGTGGTTCAAACGGACTATCTTTCGATTGAAAATACAGTAAATAAAATCTTATCACAATTAAAGTTATAAAATAATAGTCCATTCGCGTCAAATGGTAGAAAATTGATTTTTTGACTAATAAAAAAATAAGTTTTCTCACCAATTTATAAACAAATTTGTTTAAAAGTGATGAGAAAACTTAAAAACTCTAAAATTTATGAAATAGACATCATATTTTTAGATTGAGTTTCTGATAAATAAAAAAGCCCGCAGTTAACTAATTTTAAATGAACTTTAGGGTATAGTCTGTCATAAATTTGCTTTTCAATATTTTCTTTTAATAACTCTCCATCATCATCTTCTCGTTGTTGAAATAATTGTTCTGTCATTTTTATCTCTTTTTCATATAATTTATTTGATTGTTCAGCAAAAGCTGCTGATTTCATTTCAATACGTTCTTTGATTTCTTCATTAATCATAAGAACCGCACGTTTGGTTGAGATGATGGGTGGAATTTTATAACAGAGATCCGGAATAATAGTTGAAAAGGATTGATCTAGGATTTCATCCATCATTTTAAACCTCATAGTTCCATTGATTAAGTATACACCTACACTCACCATTTCATCATGTGTGTAAGCACCTTGGTAACGGACTAATAAATTACATACAAACCAAGGGTGAAGTGGTTGACGGTCTTGAGAAGGATTATTTTCATATAACTCTGTGTACTTCCCTTCTTCTAATATAATTTGAAATAATTGTTCAAGGCGAGGGGATCCATAATGGATCCATTCGCCTTTTTCATCTTTCTTATTTTCGTCTGATATAAAGGTGACGGTCATAGGTTCACCTTGATGACCTATTTTTTTTACGTATTGCCAGTAAAAGGGACGATTCATTAACCGTTTGTCTAATTCCTCGGTTAACTTTACTCTTAAGATTCCTTGTTCATTATACTCAATGGTCGCCTGACGTTTGTAAAAGAACTGTACGAGAAATTCATGAATTTCAGCTTGATTCATTCGCGATATTCCTTTCTACTTCACTGTCACTAATGACTGAGAATAAGTGATCAACTTTTATGGAGGCTTCTTTTTCCGAACGGGATTCTTTAACGATGTCTTCAATCTCTTGTTCTAAGCTATTAATCCCAAGTTGACTTAGAATTTGGTCTAATTCACCAATGACATCCTTAAATAAATCTAACTTGTCATAAAGTAAGTTTAGAACACGCTCATCAATCGTGTTATTTAACACCATATAATAGATGTTGACATCTTTTGTTTGGCCAAAACGGTGAATTCGTCCGATACGCTGTTCAAGCTTCATAGGGTTCCAAGGGAGATCATAATGAATCATATGGTTACAAAATTGCAGGTTAAGTCCTTCACCACCCGCATCTGTTGCGATGAGTACCTGAGCTTTGTTTTTAAACAGCTGAACCATCCAATCTTTTTTACTTTTTCGAAATTTACCATTAAAAGTAACCGAGAAAATACCATTTTGGTGTAACAACCATTGTAGGTATATTTGAGTTGATTTGTATTCGGTGAAAATTATGCATTTTTCGTTAAGAGATTTAACAAATTCAACTGTTTTTAATGCTTTAGAATGATGAGGTAACTGTTCAATTTGAGTCATTAATTCATTTTTAAATTCATCCTTCCATTCTGAATGTCGAATAGTTTCATAACAGGCCTCACGACTTGAACAAATTTCGCGTTGTAAAGTTAATGATGTGAAGGAATGATTGACATTAAGAGATTCTAGAGTATTATAAAATTCCATTTCTTCTTTAGTAAAATCAACTCTAATGGTTTCGATATCTCGTTTGGTCCATTCATTCGTCGTCTCAGCACGTCTATTTCGAATCATGGATTGTTTAACAAGAGTTTGAATGGCTTGACTGTCATCTTGTCGTTCTGTGCGTACGGTTCGTTTAAATGATTGTTTATCTCCGAGTAATCCTGGACGGACAATCGACATCAAATAATAAATCTCATCTATTTTGTTTTGGATTGGTGTTGCTGTTAGTAATAAACAATATGTTGATTTGATTTGTTTAACAAATTGGTAGTTTCGAGTTTTTGGGTTTTTAAGTCTATGTGCTTCATCAATGATCAACATGTCGTATTCTTGATCTAAGATTTCACTAGCGTGTGGTTCTTTTTTGGCTAAATCAATCGAAGATACAACGACATCATAAGCATGCCAAGGAAAGGAACGATGCTTTGCTTTAGCCGGAATATAAAAACGTTGTTGTAATTCTATTTCCCATTGTCTAATTAGGGAAGAAGGAACCAATATCAACACTTTTTTCACTAGGTTTTTAACCATTAATTCTTTTAATATGACACCGGCTTCGATTGTTTTACCTAATCCAACTTCATCCGCTAAGATAGCGCGTCCGTGCATTTGATGCAAAACTTTTTGGACGGCATCTAACTGATGCGACATCAACTCTAAATCAGGTAGATACTGCATACAGGTTAATGAGTCTTTTGAATTCATTTTCATCTGACTAACTGTGTAGGCTTGCTTAAATGTTTCCCAATCACTCGTTGGATATTGTTTTAAATCTTGATCGAGAGAATGCAAGTCTTCATCATGGATTACAATATTCATCATCATACCCCTCTCTAAATAAGATTTCTGACCAAACTAAAGGAGTGTTTACATTTTTAATAAAATTCTTGCAGTTATCACTGAAAATCTGTTATGGCGCTTACACAACTAGCAGACATATGCTATAATGTGACACAAGTATAGTATTATTATGTACAAAAAATAGAATATCTATCAGGCGAATGATGACAAGGGGAGAGACTACTTTATGTGGCGCCGACGGAGCAAGTACGCAAGAAGCGTATGAATCTCTCAGGCAAAAAGACTCTTGTCGGACGCTACTCTGGAGAGTGCTCCGGATAGGGAGCCACCAAAGATGCAAGTAATACAAATAATGTATTGTATTACGAAACTTTCAGGTGACAGGACAGAGAATTCCGAATGTGTTAATTTGGTATTCTCTTTTTTAATGTTTAAAAACGGAGGGATGCATAAAATGGGAGATTTAAAACGTACACCAATTTATCCAGCTTATAACACGAAAACAGTAGATTTTGGCGGCTGGGAGATGCCAGTACAATTTGTAGGGATTAAAGAAGAACATCATGCGACTCGCGAAAAAGCAGGTTTATTTGATGTGTCTCATATGGGCGAGATCTTAGTAGAAGGTCCAGATAGTGAGCAATTCTTGCAAATATTACTAACAAACGACTTAGCAAAAGTGTCGGTGAACCAAGCTCAATACACGATGATGTGCTATGAAGATGGAGGAACGGTTGACGATTTAATCGTTTATAAATTAGGTGAAGAAAAATATTTACTAGTCGTTAATGCAGCTAATACAGAAAAAGATTTTGAATGGGTCAAACAACATGTTGAAGGTTCAGTTGAAGTCAAAAACGTGTCTGATGAATACGTTCAATTAGCACTACAAGGCCCTAGAGCAGAAGATATTCTACAAAAGTTAACAAATGTTAATCTGAGTGATATTAAGTTTTTCCGTTTTAAACAAGATGTTTCAATAGAGAGAGTTAACCATCCAGCAATTGTTTCTCGTACAGGTTATACAGGTGAAGATGGTTTTGAAATCTACATAAATCAAGCAAGTGGTTTAGACCTTTGGAAAGCAATTCTTGAAGCAGGGGAAGAGTTTGACATTACTCCCGTTGGATTAGGTGCCAGAGATACATTACGTTTTGAAGCAAACTTAGCTTTATATGGTCAAGAACTCTCTAAAGATATTACCCCGATTGAAGCTGGTTTAAATTTTGCTGTTAAAGTTAAAAAAGATGCTGAATTTATCGGTAAAGAAGTTTTAGCCGAACAAAAAGAGAATGGTCCTAAACGAAAACTAGTCGGTATTGAAATGATTGATAAAGGGATTCCACGCCACGGTTATGAAGTATTAAAAGATAGAGAACCAGTTGGATTTGTCACCTCTGGAACTCAATCTCCTACTTTAGGTAAAAATGTTGGGCTAGCTTTAGTAAGGTCCGATTTAGCTAATGAAGGTGAATTGTTAGAAGTGAAGGTTAGAAAAAGAACGCTACAAGCCAAAGTGATTCCAACACCATTTTATAAAAGAAAATAAAGAGGGGTGATCTGAATGCAACATCGCTACATTCCAATGACAAAAGAAGATAAAAAATCGATGCTTGAAACGGTTGGGGTTAATTCAACAGAAGAGTTATTTGCGGATATTCCACAAGAAGTTCGTTTTAAAGGAGAACTAAATATAAAACCAGCTAAGGATGAGTATGAACTTAAGAAAGAATTAACTCAATTAGCTGAACAAAATGTTAATCTTCAAAGTCATACGTCATTTTTAGGAGCAGGTGTATACCAACATTACATTCCATCCATTGTCGACCATGTAATTTCAAGATCTGAATTCTATACAGCCTATACTCCGTATCAACCTGAAATTTCTCAAGGTGAACTTCAGGCCATTTTTGAGTTTCAAACAATGATAAGTGAATTAACTGGAATGGAAGTTTCTAATTCATCTATGTATGATGGTGGAACTGCCTTGGCTGAGGCAGTTAATCTATCAGCGGGTCAAACAAGAAAGAAAAAAGTATTAGTCTCGAAAGCTATTCACCCTGAATCATTAGAAGTAATTCACACTTACGCTAAAGGACCTGATCTTGAAATAGTAGAAATTGATGTAAAAGATGGCTTAACGGATTTAGACCAATTAAAAGCTGAATTAGATGAAGATACAGCGAGTGTCGTCATTCAATACCCTAACTTTTTAGGTCAAGTAGAGCCTTTAAAAGAGGTGAAAGAATTAATTTCTAGTCAGAAGAAAACGATGATGCTTGTTTCAAGTAATCCTTTAGCATTAGGATATTTAACTCCTCCAGGAGATTTCGGAGCGGATATTGTAGTAGGGGATGCGCAAGTGTTCGGGATTCCAGCACAATACGGGGGACCTCATTGTGGTTATTTCGCCACGACTAAAAAATTAATGAGAAAAGTCCCTGGTCGTTTAGTTGGTCAAACAGTAGACGAAGAAGGGCGCCGAGGGTTTGTATTAACACTGCAAGCTCGTGAACAACATATTCGCCGTGATAAAGCGACTTCTAATATTTGTTCGAACCAAGCTTTAAATGCATTAGCCTCTTCAGTTGCAATGTCAGCACTAGGTAAACATGGCGTAAAAGAAATGGCTACCTTAAATATGAAAAAAGCACGTTATGCGAAAAAACTTTTTGAAGAAGAAGGATTCGAAGTAGTCTATAAAGGGCCATTCTTCAATGAATTTGTTATAAAAGTTAATCAAGATGTTAGGGAATTAAATCAGAAATTAATAAGCAAAGGTTTCATTGGCGGTTTTGATTTAGGTAGGGTGAATGAAGAGTGGAATCAACACCTTCTTATAGCCGTCACGGAGATTCGTACGAAGGAAGAGATTGATCAATTTGTAAAAGAATTGGGTGATATTAATGGCTAATCATAAAGACTTCCCTGTTATTTTTGAACTAAGTAAAGAAGGAAGAGTAGGGTATAGTTTGCCCGATCTTGACGTCCCTGAGGTTGATTTAGACCAAGAGTTCAGCTCTGACTATATACGCTCTGAAGCTCCAGATTTACCTGAAGTCAGTGAGCTTCAAATTATGCGTCATTACACAGCTTTATCAAAGCGTAATCATGGTGTAGATTCTGGTTTTTATCCATTAGGATCTTGTACAATGAAATACAATCCGAAAATTAATGAAGATGTAGCACGTATTCCGGGATTAAGCCAAATTCATCCTTATCAAGATGAAAGGACAGTTCAAGGTGCATTAGCCTTAATGTATGATCTTCAAACCACGCTAGCTGAAATCACAGGGATGCATGAAGTAACGTTACAACCAGCTGCCGGAGCACATGGTGAATGGACCGGACTCATGATGATTCGTGCTTTCCATGAAGCTAACGGTGATTTCAATCGTACGAAGGTCATTGTTCCTGACTCTGCACACGGTACAAATCCAGCTTCAGCTACTGTGGCAGGTTTTGAAGCGGTAACGGTCAAATCAGATGATCGTGGCCTTGTCGATCTTGAAGATTTAAAACGTGTGGTAGGAGACGATACAGCAGCTTTAATGTTAACGAACCCTAATACTCTTGGTTTGTTTGAAGAACATATTTTAGAAATGGCTAAAATTGTACACGATGCAGGTGGCCGTCTATACTACGATGGTGCCAACTTAAACGCTATTATGGGCTACGCTAGACCTGGTGATATGGGATTTGATGTTGTTCACTTAAACCTTCATAAAACATTTACTGGACCTCACGGTGGTGGAGGACCAGGTTCTGGGCCAGTAGGCGTTACGGAGGAGCTAGCCAAATATTTACCAAAACCAGTATTAACAACTGATGGTGAGCAGTATTTCTTCGATCATGACCGTCCACATTCAATTGGACGTGTGAAGCCTTATTATGGTAACTTCGGTATCAATGTAAGAGCTTATACGTATATTCGTTCAATGGGACCAGATGGATTAAAGCAAGTAAGTGAAAACGCCGTGTTGAATGCTAATTACATGATGCGTCGTTTAGAAGAAGAGTATGAACTACCGTTTAAACAACATTGTAAACATGAGTTTGTACTATCTGGTAAAAAACAGAAAAAACTCGGTGTTCGTACGTTAGACATCGCCAAACGATTATTAGACTTTGGTTATCATCCACCTACTATTTACTTCCCACTAAATGTTGAGGAAGCTCTAATGGTCGAACCAACTGAGACTGAATCTAAAGAAACATTAGATGAATTTATAGATGCGATGATTCAGATTTCAAACGAAGCTAAAGAAGATCCTGAAACTGTTCAGGAAGCACCTCATACGACAGTCATAAGTCGATTAGATGAGACACAAGCTGCTAGAAAACCAGTACTTCGTTATTATAAAGATGAAGAATAATAAATGTAGAACCGCCCCAATAAGTTTTGGGGCGGTTTTTTTGATTATAATTATTTATTTAATCTACCTAATTACTTTGTTTAAGAAAATGTATGATTTGTTTTTGGTGATGGTGATCGTGGTCAATCATTTCTTTAACAATATATATGAGTGAATAGGGTGTCCCAGTATGTGGACAATGTGTTATACCGTTAGCGGTTAAGGGTTTATATAACGTTTCCCTCGATAACTCGTTAAGCTTGTTTATAAGCTGGTTTCTTTTATTTTTGGCTTCTTCAAGAAGTTGGGATTGTGAAACTCCAGATTTTGCGTAATCAGATGCCTTTTTATTAAATGGATCGTATTCAGGGAACACCATCCCGTCTCCTTTTTGAACAGAAGGAATTATTTCAGATAAAAGGTGATGATCCCATTTTATAATATGAGCTACAATTTCGCTCACTGACCATTTACCTGTGGCTATCGGCTTGCTCCATAAAGAATCGTCAATATCTTGCAATTGATTTAACCAAGAAGAATAATCACTAAAAGCATTAATGATGTTTTTTGTCTCACTCCTCATTTCATTCCCCCATTTCTTTTCAACTTAGAAAAGTATATCACAAAATCTTAGTAAACACCAAACGTGTGTTCTTGTTTTTGGAATAAAAAATGATTCCATTGTATGGAATCATTTAGTAAGATTTTTTCTTCACTTTAACTTTCCCAGTCCACTTGCGGAAGCCACCTTTAAGATGGTTTAAATCTTGATAGCCTTTTTTCTTTAGCATAGTAGCTGCACGTAAGGAGCGTTGTCCACTTTGGCAATAAAGATAAACAGGCTTATCAGGACGTATTTCCTGTAAACGTTGTTTTAACTGAGAGATTGGAATATTTCGAGCTCCTAAAATATGTCCACGTTCAAATTCATTTGGTTCGCGCACATCAATTAATTGAGCTTTTCGATAACCTTCAATAAACTGTTCTTCAGTTAACGATTTTAAAAATTTATTCGTTCTTACATAACGAAAGACTCCGATTAAAATAAATACAGCTATTACGATTAAAATAGATAAAATAATATCCATTTTGATCCCCTCTCTTCTCTTTCTCTATTACATTATATAAGTGATGACAGCAATATTCAAAGATAAAATTTGTTGATCTTATGACTTTGTTGAAATCACTTTTTTGATTTTCGACAAAAACCTCTGTTGACGAAAGAATATTAATATGCTAGTCCGCACAATATATTGTGTTAATTTTAAAAACTTCATACAATATATTGAAATATGATATGAGTTCTGTTATCTTTATCTCAACAAGCAATCTTATATTCTTATGGATTGCAGATTTTGTCGAAAGAAGGAGTGACCATCATGCAAGGTGTTAAGACCCGGGATTATCAAATTGATGTGGATCGTTTAAATGAAGATATCAAACAGTTCCCACAAGTGCATCCCATCACTTCCGAGATGAACACAACGCATAAAGGCGTATCTCGATTAGTCATGTTAGATCGTTACGCTTTTAAAGATACTGAAAAGAAAACTTTAAAAGCAGGCGATTTTGTTGTTTTAACGATTAAAGAAGATCCTAAATTCCCTGCAAGAGGTACAGGATTTATTGTATCAATTAATGATGAAACTAAAAAGGCAAAAATAAAAATTGATGAAGATTATGTCCATGTACTAGAGAAGGAAGATGAACAGGAATCTGGTATTATTGAACGTCCAATAAGTGTGATAGATAAGCCATTAGAGGTTTATTATGAGCAAATTGCACGTCGGAATGCAACTGGTCTTGCAGAGGTTGAACGCACATCAGAAAAGCGTCAAGAATGGTTTGAAAAGTTTAATGAAGAGCTATCTCAGTTAAACTTTATTCCAGCTGGAAGAGTGTTATATGGAGCTGGTTCCAATACAGACGTTACGTACTTTAACTGTTATGTTATGCCATTTGTTAAAGATTCCAGAGAGGGAATCAGTGATCATAGAAAACAAGTAATGGAAATTATGTCCCGTGGTGGTGGCGTTGGTACTAATGGTTCGACCTTGCGACCTCGTAACACCTTAGCGAGAGGGGTTAATGGTAAATCATCTGGTTCAGTTTCTTGGTTAGATGATATTGCGAAGTTGACCCACTTAGTTGAGCAAGGGGGTTCTCGTAGAGGTGCCCAAATGATCATGCTAAACGATTGGCATCCTGATATTATTGAGTTTATTATTTCTAAAATGCAAAACCCTCGAATCTTAAGGTACTTAATTGAAAATATTGAAGATGAAACGGTTCAGCAGCTGGCAAAGGACAAGCTTAAATTTACACCATTAACTACTACAGAAGAACAAATGTATCAAGGGATAGTTAATTATAAACATATACCTGGGCAAGGTGGTTTCTCTGACGAAAATATTAGAGAAGCGGAAACAAAACTTAGAGATGGTGGTACTTACAGTGTTCATAACCCTGATTTCTTAACGGGTGCTAACATTTCAGTATGTATTACAGATGATTTCATGGAAGCTGTAGAAAACGATGAAGAATATGAATTACGTTTCCCTAATGTAGAAAGTTATAATGAGGAAGAAATGAAAGCTTATAATGAACATTGGCATGAAGTTGGCGATGTCCGCGAATGGGAAAATCTAGGTTATAGTATCAAAGTTTATAAGCGAATCAAGGCGAAAGAGCTTTGGAATTTAATTAACATTTGTGCAACATATTCAGCTGAACCAGGAATTTTCTTTATTGATAATGCTAATAAAGAAACAAATGCGAAGGCTTATGGCCAAAAGGTTGTTGCGACAAACCCATGTGGTGAACAGCCATTAGCACCGTATTCTGTTTGTAATCTTGCAGCTGTTAATTTAGCTAATATTGCAGATCAAGATCGTAAGCAACCTGATTTCGATAAACTTAAAAGAACAGTGGAAGTAGGCATCAGAATGCAAGATAACGTCATTGATGCGACTCCTTACTTCTTAGATGAAAACCGTGAACAAGCTCTCGGCGAACGCCGTGTTGGGTTAGGTGTTATGGGCTTACATGACTTATTAATTTATTGTGAGACCGAGTATGGGTCTGAAGAAGGTAATCAGCTAGTCGATAAAATTTTTGAGACGATTGCTACAACTGCTTACCGTACATCAATAGAATTAGCCAAAGAGAAAGGCAGTTTCCCTTTCTTAATTGGAAATACAGAACAAGAGACAAAAATGCTACGTGAAAAGTTCATTAGTACGGGTTATATGCAAAAAATGCCTGAAGATATTAAACAAGGTATTTTAGAACATGGTATACGTAACTCGCATTTATTAACAGTTGCCCCGACTGGTTCTACTGGAACAATGGTAGGAGTCTCTACTGGTCTTGAACCTTATTTCTCGTTCACTTATTATCGAAGTGGCCGACTAGGTAAATTTATTGAGGTTAAAGCAGATATTGTAGAAGAATATTACAACCAAAACCCAAATGCACCAAAAGACGAGTTACCATCTTGGTTTGTAACGGCTATGGATTTATCACCAGAAGCACATGCAGATACTCAATGTGTCATACAGCGTTGGGTAGATAGTTCGATTTCGAAAACCGTTAATGCACCTAAAGGTTACCGTGTCGATCAAGTAGAGAAAGTCTACCGTCGACTTTATAAAGGTGGAGCTAAAGGTGGTACTGTTTATGTAGATGGTAGTCGTGATACTCAAGTATTAACTTTAAAAGCTGAGGAGAATGACTGGTCGGAACAACAAGAGCTTTTTGAAAAAGAGGAAAAGAAAGTCGTATTAATGGAAACTGTTCAAGAACTTGATAAAACGAATGTGAATATTGGTTCGGAAATTGGTGATACGTGCCCTGTCTGCCGAAAAGGAAGTGTAGAAGACGTTGGTGGATGCAACACATGTACTAACTGTGGAGCACAATTAAAATGTGGTTTGTAAGATAAATTTTGAGTCTGGCTATTGCCAGGCTCTTTTTACTATTTAAGTCAATCATGAGAAAAAACATCGTGTTCTAATTTTTATTTCTTGTTCATAGGATGATATGCGTATTGATGGACGGAGGGATCTTATGAAAGTGGATGGTGTTTTTTCTGGAGGGGGTATTAAAGCTTTTGCGTTTTTAGGGGCCTTAGCAGAATGCGACAGGCTTGGGATAAAGTTTGAAAGGGTAGCAGGAGCTTCAGCAGGAGCGTTAATAGCTGCGTTAATAGCTGCGGGATACCGACACCAGGAGATTAAGAAAATTATAGATACTGTCAATACAGAAAAATTTTTAGATCCTCATCCAGTTGCTAAGAAAGTCCCTATTATAAAATGGTTATGGTTATATTTTAGTTTAGGATTGTATCAAGGGAAATATATTGAGAAATGGATTGATGATCTTCTAAGAGCGAAAGGGATAAGGACGTTTTCAGATGTTGATCAATCTCTCTATATAATAGGTGCAGATATTACGAATGGACGTATTGCGGTATTTCCAGATGATTTAGAGCCAGTCTATGGTATAAAACCTGAAACATTTCCTGTTTCTAAAGCTGTCAGAATAAGCATCAGCATTCCTTATTTTTTCCGCCCCATTAAAATTATTGGTCCTGGGAGCAAACAAAACATGTTTATTGACGGAGGAACCCTTAGTAACTTTCCATATTGGATTTTCAAACAAAAAAAGCTAGCTCAACCTAGGCCGACACTTGGGATTAAATTAAGTGCAGAAGAATCTCCTGTGCCTGACCAACCAATCAATAATGCCTTTGACATGTTACCTGCTATTGTATCCACGATGATCCAAGCACATGACTCTAGGCATATATCAAATAGTGAAGCTAAAAATATTATGTTTATCCCGATAGATGAGGATATTAAGGCGACAGATTTTGATTTAAAACAAAAAGATAAAGATTATTTATATCACTTAGGGGAAGAGTCAGCGAACACATTTTTTCAAACTTGGTCTCCTAAAATTAATTTTAGCTGAATCTATTTTGAGATTCAGCTATTTTTTATTCCCTTTTATAACGGTTAAATGTGTTGCTTTTCTGTTAGTTCTTTGGATTTTACTAGCCCCATTAGGTTTGGAAAATGGTACAGTATTTCTACCATATTTTTTCCTGGATTGTTTTAGCGCTTTGCGGTAATTAGCATTTTGTCCGGTTCTATGTCGACCGATCAAAAAGTAATAAAGCACAATCCCAATTACTAGAGCGAAACCTAGCATCATAAATATAGACTTAAAAAAACTAACAGGGTTGACAATCAAATTATAAAAAAGTCCTAAAGCAGCTAAACCAATAATTCCATAAACGAAATATTTTGCGTTCTGACTCATGACAGACTCCTTTCAAACCGTAATCTTTTAATTTATTATTATCTTGCCATGTGAGTCAACTAATATACGGTATTCTATGTATATTTTACTAAAATTTGCGTCCAACGTACATGATATTAATTAAGTATGATTCATTTTGATTCGTACAAACTATCTTTGAGAGGTGATGAACATTGGCAAGTAAACAAAATCAAGAAGAGAGTAAACGATCTGTATTTTTAAAAAGTCTGTTTTGTGGAGCAGCAGGTGCATTTATTTGGGGAATTATTAGCTCTATCGCTTATTTCTTCTCTTTTTCAGAAGTATCACACGGGTCCTTTATTTTAAGATCCTTTTTCTCAGGTAGTTGGACAGAAGGAATAACGGGAGAACTAATCAGCTTAGCCATTATCACGGTTCTTGGAGTTTTGCCAGCTCTTGTTTATTATTTATTGATGAAAAATTTACATGGCGTTATGCCTGGGATTATGTTTGGAATCGGACTTTGGGTGTTAGTATTTATCATCATGAATCCGATGTTTTACTATGTTCCAACATTTTATGACTTATCTAGTGATACAATCGTTACAACGATTTGTCAATTCGTGCTATATGGAGTTTTCGTAGGCTATACTATTTCATACGAACATCATGACCGTCGAATTGTAGCGAATCATCCCCAAAAAGAGGCTTAATTATGATAGACTATTAAAAAGACAGAATATTTAAGGGGAATATATATGTGCCGAGTACTTTTGTTGAATGGACCTAATTTAAATTTACTTGGTCAAAGAGACCAGTCTGTTTATGGCAATCGCACATTAAATGATGTAGAACTAGAACTGATTGAGTTTTTTAAGAGACACGATATTGAAGTCAGTACGTTTCAATCTAATCATGAAGGTGAATTAATTGATCAGCTGCATCATGCTAACGAAAAATTCGCCGGTGTTATTTTTAATCCTGGTGCCTATACGCATACTAGTATTGCACTTCGTGATGCGGTGGAAGCCATTAATCCACCTGTTATTGAAGTGCATATTTCTAATATACATAACCGTGAGGCATTTCGGTCACACTCATATATCACACCTGTTGCAGCAGGACAGATTACTGGCTTTGGGACTGAAGGATATTTAATCGCTGCATTTGCCATGTTAAAACTTTTAAATAATATATAAACAAGGGAGAGGATTCATATGTCAGGTAAGTTAAGTCAATTAAGAAAGAAAATGGAAGAGAAAAACTTAGATGGATTTTTAGTTACAAACGGAAAAAATAGACGTTATTTAACTGGATTTACAGGGACAGCGGGTGTCGTATTAGTTACATTGAATAAAGCTTTATTCATTACCGATTTTCGATACACTGTTCAAGCTAATGAACAGATTCAAGGTTATGACATTATCGAGCACAAGGGACCAATCCATGAAGAAGTTGCAAAACAAGTAAAAGAACTTAATGTAAATAAAATAGGCTTTGAAAAGGATACTATGACGTATTCTATATTCGATACTTACCGTAGCGAACTTGAAGCAGAATTCATACCTGAATCAGGACTAGTAGAAGAGCTTCGACTTATTAAGTCTGAAGAAGAAATTAGTATTCTGAAGAAAGCGGCTGAAATTGCAGATGATGCATTTGAACATATTCAGTCTTACATAAAACCTGGGGTTAAAGAAATTGACATCTCAAATGAATTAGAATTCTTTATGCGTCGTCAAGGGGCTACCTCATCTTCATTTGATATTATCGTTGCATCTGGATATCGATCAGCATTACCTCATGGGGTCGCATCTGATAAAGAAATTCAATCTGGTGAATTGGTAACATTAGATTTCGGGGCTCTATATCAAGGCTATTGCTCTGATATTACTCGAACAGTTGCAGTCGGTGAAATTGACGAAAAGCTAAAAGAAATATATGATGTTGTATTGGAAGCACAAAAACGTGGAATGGAGCATACAAAGGCTGGAATGACAGGTATTGAAGCTGATGCTCTAACACGAGATTACATTAAAGAGAAAGGTTACGGTGAATATTTTGGTCATTCAACTGGGCATGGTCTAGGAATGGATGTTCATGAAGGCCCAGGATTATCTTATCGTTCTAACACTGTTCTAAAGCCAGGAATGGTTGTTACAATTGAACCGGGTATTTATGTGCCAAATGTTGGCGGATGTCGTATTGAGGACGATACCGTTATTACTGAAGACGGAAATGAAACCTTAACATTCTCACCTAAGGAATTAATTACTTTATAACCTTCGAGGAGGCAAAACAATGATTTCTGTTAATGATTTTAAAACGGGATTAACAATTGAATTAGATAATTCCATATGGCAAGTTATTGAATTCCAACACGTTAAACCGGGTAAAGGTGCAGCATTTGTACGATCTAAATTAAGAAACTTAGAAAACGGAAACATTCAAGAGAAAACGTTCAGAGCTGGTGAAAAAGTAAATAAAGCTCACTTAGAGCGTCGTAAAATGCAGTATCTATATGCTGACGGTAATAATCATGCATTCATGGATACTGAGACGTTTGAACAAATTGAAATTCCTACTAAAACAATTGAAAATGAATTGAATTTCATGAAAGAAAATACCGAAGTAACGGTTTTAATGTATGAAGGAGATACGTTAGGTATTGAACTTCCAAACAATGTGGAATTAGAAGTAATCGAAACTGAGCCAGGTGTAAAAGGTGACACGGCAAGTGGTGGTACAAAACCAGCTAAATTAGAAACAGGTTATACTGTTCAAGTTCCTTTCTTTGTTAATGAAGGTGATGTATTAGTGGTAAGTACATCAGACGGTAAATACGTATCACGTGCTTAACTAAATGAGAATAAAGTTGATTATAAAGAAGTACCTTTCTAAGGTGCTTCTTTTTTTGTGTATTTTAATCTTAATTATAAATTTAATAGATTTACTAAACTCTTTTCATAATCGAAAGATAGCGTTCATAGAATAGTGATATCTAATAGGAGGATGATGATGAAAGAAATATTAGATATGCTACCTGCTGCAATTGAACATATGCTTTTACAGTTAAATCCTCGCCACAAGGATCAGCTTGAAGAAATTAGACTAAGAATTCATAAGCCGATAGAGTTTGTTTTTCACCATAAAACAGAGTTTAACGATCGGTATATTTTTAATGAGCAAGATGCGAAAGAGTTTTTAGGAAAAATAAGCCAGCACTCCGTTTATCGAATGGAAGAAGAATTTAGAAATGGATATATTACCATTCGTGGCGGGCATCGAATCGGGATTGCAGGAAAAGTTTCGTTGTCTAATGGACAAGTTCAAGCGATTACTCATATTTCGTCATTTAATATACGAGTAGCTAAAGAACATAAAGGGTCTGCTAAACATATTATGCCAAACATTTACGATCCAAACACAAATAAAATCTGTAACACCGTTATCATCGGAGCTCCCAAAAGTGGTAAAACAACCTTGCTTAGAGATATGGTTCGTTCCATTAGCGATGGACTTTACGGAAACAATGGCCACCGTGTTTCTTTAATTGATGAACGTTCTGAAATAGCCGCTCCATTTCAAGGTATACCACAGCATGATGTAGGGATGAGAACAGATATTATGGCAGATTGTCCTAAAGCAGAAGGAATGATGATGATGATTCGATCTATGTCACCAGAGGTACTAGTCGTAGATGAAATAGGTGATGATCGGGATGTGAGAAGTATTAAAGAAGCTGTATTAGCTGGGGTTCAGGTTATTTGCAGTATCCATGGTTATTCATTAGATGAAATTAGAAAACGACCTTCTTTACAGCCACTTTTTCAAGACAAAGTTTTTGAACGATATATTCTGCTTAATCATCAAGGAGAACCAGGCCAAGTCGAGGGTGTGTATAAAAAAGACTTTGAAATATTAACCAAAAGCTTAAGGGGAAATCGCAATGAAGTGGATCGGAGCTATTCTGATACTGTTCACGTGCACGTGGGTCGGAATCGATATCGCTAGAAATTACGCGAAAAGACCGAAACAGATTCGCGAGTTACTACATGCACTTCAAATTATGGAGGCTGAAATGGTGTATGGGCAAGAGCCCATACACGAGGTACTTTATAAAATATCAAAACAATTAACAGCACCATTAAGTTATATCTTTTACGACATAGCAGAACAGCTAGTAAAAAGTAATGATTCACTACAAAACTTATGGGAACAGACATTTCTTAAAAAATGGGATCATACAGCTATGAAAGAGCGTGAAAAAGAGATCTTTATACAATTTGGACAAACTCTAGGAGTTCATAATTTAGAGCAACAACAAAAACAAATTCAACTTGCCAAAGTTCACCTTCAAAGAGAATTAACTGACGCATCAGAAGAAGAGAAGCGTTTTTCTAATATGTTTCGCGCGCTAGGAGTATTATTTGGTCTATTGTTAACGTTGATTTTCATTTAAAAAATGGGAGGTTCAGATAGATGACCGATGTATATTTATTATTTCAAGTAGCTGGGATAGGAATTGTAGTCGCTATGATCCACACCATTTTAAAACAAATGGGGAAAGAAGACATAGCTCAATGGGCTACCTTAATTGGGTTTGTAATTGTTCTCGTCATAGTAGTCGATCATCTATCAAGACTTTTTCAACAGATTAAATCTGTATTCCTATTACAAACCATTATTAGAGGTTTATTTATGTAATGCAAATACTTCAGATATTAACCGTTGTGATTGTAGCGGCGATGTTAATTGTTCTAGTGCGTGAAAAACATGAAACAATAGGCTTTTTGTTGATCGTCATTACTGGAGTTATTGTTTTTATATTTATTTTGGATAAAGTTTCACAATTATTTGATGTGATTCAACAAATAGTTTCACGTTTTAATGTGTCGCTTCTTCACCTAGATACGATTTTTAAAGTAATCGGAATTGCTTATATAACAGAATTTACGGCTCAGTTATTAAAGGACGCGGACTTAGAAGCAATTGCTATTAAAGTTGAATTAGTCGGAAAAATATTCATTATATTGTTCGCTCTACCAATTTTTATTGCAGTACTTGAGACATTAATGCATTTTATTCCGAGTTAATGAAGAAGGGATCGTCCTATGAAGAAGATTGTATTGGCCTGTACTGTTGCTATTTTAATAGTTTCTCAAATGGATGTCATGATACAAGCAACGGAGCGCAATCAATTATTTGAGGTACCAACGGAATGGGCCGAGAGTGAAGAAATGCAAGCACAGTGGCAACAGATCTTAGCCAATTACCGCGAGTATTTACCATTTTCTTCTCAAGATCACTGGTTAGACTCTGTACAAGATGGATCAGTATTTACTTTGAAATATTGGCTTTCAGGTATTTTGAGCTTCTTCGTCAATGAATGGATTGTTAATGGAAAGTTACTGGGGATGCTGATTTTTTTAACGCTATTAAGCGTTTTTTTAAAACTATTAATTGGTTCTTTCGAAAACGAGACTGTATCTAAAGTCAGTTATTTAGTTATTTTTGGTGTGTTATTAACCATAGCTGTCACTAGTTTTTATCATGCTGTTGAATATGCAACAAATGCCGTAGATGCTATGGGGAACTTCATGATTGCATTATTACCTTTAATGTTAAGTTTAATGGCGGCTTTTGGAAATGTAGCTTCGGTTGCATTTTTTCAACCTATTATTCTCGTATTTGTACAAGTGAGTGGGATTTTAATTAGTAAAGTCGTGCTACCGCTTTTCTTTTTATCCGCCATTTTAAATATTGCCAGCACCATTAATAACGAATATAACGTAACAAAATTAGCAAACCTCATTAGGCAAATCGCTTTTATTGTACTAGGAGCCTTTCTTATGCTCTTTGTTTCGATTATGTCGCTTCAGGGAGTTAACGCAGCAGTTACTGATGGAATCGCAATTAGAGCAGCCAAATTTGTAACGAGTAATTTCATTCCAGTTATAGGGAGGATGTTTACGGATGCTACTGATACCGTCTTATCAGCTTCTGTATTATTAAAAAATTCTATCGGAATAGCAGGCGTCGTATTAATATTAATCATTACATTATTCCCAGTATTGAAAGTATTAGTTTTAGGATTAATTTTCAAGTTATCTGCAGCATTATTACAGCCGGTAGCAGATGGTCCAATTATTGAGGCTATTGAAACAATGGGAAAGCACATTTTATATATATTAGCAGCATTATTGGCCGTTTCATTAATGTTTTTCTTTGCATTAGTGATGTTGATTATTGTTGGTAACTTAACCTTAATGGTTCGATAAGAGGTGATCAGCCATGTCTTTTATAACTGAATGGATCTCACAAATTGTATTTTTTATATTTATAGCAACTTTTATATCACTTCTAGTTCCGTCTACGAAACACGACAAGGTCATTAAATTAGTCTTTGGCTTAGTTATTTTTCTATTATTTCTGCATCCAATAACTGAACTTTTTAACATTAATCCTAATCAGTACGTGGAATCATGGGAGGTTTCAATGGAAGAAATGCTAGGAAGTGATTTAGAAGATGAAATAAATTCTAAAAAAAGTGAAATACAAGACTCACAACATGCATATATATTAGAACAGTTACAACTAGAAATAAATCAATTAGTAGAGCAGGACCTTAAAGAGGAGTATAACGTTTCATTAAAATCTGTAGATCTTCAAGTTGATGAATCTATCGAATCTGAAAATATTAGTGCTGACGACATTGAGATGCTGACATTTCATCTTGAAGAAGAAATGGACAACCAGATAGAAGAAGTTGAAATCGTTTCTATACCATCAAAAAACAGACAGCAAAATCACGAAGATGAAGCTTCAATCAAAAAAATGATTGCTACTAAGTTAAACGTTGCAGAAAATCAAATTCAACTTGTTTGGGAAGGAGAGTAAGGATGTTTCAGAGTTTAAAGAAGATTTTTAAGATGAAGGATGATAGTAATCAGCCTACAAAACGATCCTATATTATACTCATTGGTTTAGTCGGTTTATTGTTTTTAATCGTATCAAATATATTTTCGGGTAATTCTCAACAAGAGCAACCTCCTAGTGTTGATGAGGAGGAAGTTTTCTTAGATAAAAATGAAGAGAATCAATCAAATTCTGAAGATGATGTCGCTAGTGAGTTAAGGAATCAAATGCAAGAAGAGTTAACAACCGCCTTAGAAAATTTACAAGGCGTTTCAAATGTACAAGTTATGCTCCAATTGGAAGCATCATCAACTAAAGTTTATGAAAAAAACACGATAACGGGTCACCAACGGACTAGTGAAACTGATCAAAATGGTGGAACTCGAGAAGTCGAGGATGAAACCGTCGAACATCAAACAGTCATCGTCAGAAAGAACAACTCTGAAGAACCATTACTAATTCAACAAAAATATCCGTCCGTTCGAGGTGTCCTAGTCATTGCGGAGGGGGTTGATAACGTACAGAAGAAGCAAAACGTGGTTGAAGCTGTATCAAGGTTACTTGATGTTTCAACTCATAGAATTTCAGTATTGCCAAAAGATAGGGAGGAATAATGAATGGTATTAAAAAAACAAACTGTATGGTTAATTACAATGTTAAGTTTACTTATTGTATTAAGCGTCTTTTATATGACTTCTCCAAATGATGTTGAAGTGGTTGGACCGGCTGATGATGAAGAAAATCAAAATGAAGAGACTGAAGAGACTCAAGGCGAATTACCTTTAGATGAAGAAAACCAAAATGATGAAGAAGGTACTGATGAAGAAAAAGGTACTGAGGGAGAAGAAGAAGGCACTGAAGGAGAAGGGGCTGAATCAGAAGGAAGCGAACTTGATGTATCTGGTATGACTGTGGACGAGTTATTTGCGACGACTCGTTTGGAAAAGGAAGATACTCGCAGTGAATTAAAAGAACAATGGGAATCAGTATTAGCGTCTTCTGACTCATCTGCAGAAGAAAAGAATGAAGCAATGGAAAAAATACATGAAATTGAAACTGCAGCTCAAAAAGAATCTAAGTTAGAAAACACGATTCAGTATGAAAAGGATTACCGTGATGTATTGGTTCAAAAAGAGGAAGATGTTGTAACTATTACAGTTATAGCGGACGAACTTTCTAAGACTGAAGCTAATCAGATCATGCAAATGGCAAGAGACGAATTTGGTATTATGGATGTCAGAGTAAGCTTACAAGAAGATGACGTCTAAAAATAATTCCTTGAAGTCCCATATCGTAAAGGTATGGGATTTATTATTGATTATTTTTAAAGCTTTGTTTAAAAAAACAAAAGATAAGTTGAAGTTAATTAGTTATTTATCGTACAATATTTAGTAGGAATTATTAGTACCTGTTATTAAAAGTAAAAGGAGTGCCAATATTATGCTAAAAGTACAAGAAGTTCGTGAATTAATTAAACTTATTGATGAATCATCGATTTCCGATTTTACTTATGAATCTAATGGTACCAAGATAACATTAAAAAAAGAAAATGGTGAAGTTGTAACGGTCAGTAAACCGGTAAACACACAGCCAGTTCAAGAAGCACCACAGCAAACTGCACCAGTGAATACGGTTGAAGAGAAAGCCGAACCTAAAGAAGAAGTGAAAACTGAACCTAAAGAAGAACAACCAACATCTAAAGTGGACTATGATCATGAAATCGTTTCCCCTATGGTCGGAACTTTCTATGCATCCCCTTCACCAGATGATGATCCGTATGTCCAAGTAGGCGCTTCAGTTGAGTCCAATACGGTTGTATGTATTGTAGAAGCCATGAAATTATTTAACGAAATTGAAGCAGAAGTAAAAGGTGAGATTGTAGAAGTGCTAGTTGATAACGGTGAACTTGTCGAATACGGACAACCATTGTTCAGAGTGAAGAAGAAGTAAAGGAGGGGATTGTCCGTGATTCAAAAAGTATTAATTGCTAACAGAGGGGAAATTGCAGTAAGAGTTATACGTGCATGCAAAGAGTTAGGAATCGAAACGGTTGCAATCTACTCAGAAGCTGATAAAGATTCCTTACATGCACAATTGGCTGATGAAGCTTATTGTGTTGGACCTACGTTGAGCAAAGACAGTTACTTAAATAAAACGAATATTATGAGTCTAGCCAAATTAACAGACTCAGATGCCATTCATCCTGGTTATGGATTCTTATCTGAAAATGCTGATTTCGCCGAAATGTGTGAGGCTTGCAATGTGACCTTTATCGGTCCTAGTGCTGACTCAATTTCAAAAATGGGAACTAAAGACGTTGCACGTGAGACAATGCGACAGGCAAATGTTCCAATTGTCCCAGGCTCAGACGGAATTATTAAAGATGTTGAAGAAGGAAAAAAAGTTGCTGAAGAAATCGGATACCCAGTTATTATCAAAGCTACTGCCGGTGGTGGTGGTAAAGGGATTCGTGTAGCAAGAGATGAAGAAGAACTTGTTAAAGGAATTCGATTAACACAAAATGAAGCGGAAACAGCTTTTGGTAATCCGGGTGTTTATTTAGAGAAATTTATTGAGGATTTCCGACATGTTGAAATTCAAGTTCTAGCCGATCAACACGGTAATACAGTCCATTTAGGTGAACGTGATTGTACGGTTCAACGTCGCCTTCAAAAACTAATAGAAGAAACTCCATCTCCAGCTATTGATGAAAAAACTCGCCAGCAAATGGGTCAAGCGGCAGTTAAGGCTGCAGAAGCTGTTGATTATGTCGGTGCTGGTACGATTGAATTTATTTACGACCGTAAACAAGGTAATTTCTACTTTATGGAAATGAACACACGCATTCAAGTAGAACACCCTGTTACTGAAATGGTTACGGGAGTTGATTTAATAAAAGAACAAATCAAGGTTGCAAATGGAGAAAAATTAACTTTCAAACAAGAAGATATAAAATTTGAAGGTTGGGCAATTGAATGTCGAATCAATGCTGAAAATCCGTTCCGTAACTTTATGCCTTCAGCTGGGAAGGTTGAAATGTATTTACCACCTGGAGGTTTTGGTGTAAGAGTTGATTCTGCTGCATATTCAGGCTGGAACATCCCACCTTATTACGATTCAATGATTGCAAAGTTGATTACTTATGGTAATACTAGAGATGAGGCAATAAGAAGAATGGATCGATCTCTTGATGAATTTGTGATCGATGGCATACATTCGACCATTTCTTTCCATAAACGTATGATGAACCATCCAGTGTTTGTGGATGGAGATTTTAACACCAAATTCTTAGAAGAGTATGATGTATTATCGGAAGAATCGGCAAAAGAGGTGAAGTAAATGGAAGATAAGCAACTCTTGAATGTAAGTGATGACCAATTAGGTAAAGTTGAAATTGCTCCAGAAGTCATTGAAGTCATTGCTGGAATTGCTGCTAATGAGGTTTCAGGTGTCGCTAACATGCGTGGTAATTTGGCATCTAACGTCACAGAGCGTTTTGGTAAAAAGAAGCATGGTAAAGGTGTAAGAGTGGACCTGTCCGAGAATGGAATTGTAATCGATGTCTTTACTGTATTGGATTACGGGGTATCGATTCCAACCGTTGCTCAAAAAATCCAAGATAGTATCCGGTCTACGTTAAAAAATATGACGGCTCTTGAAATTTTAGAAATTAACGTTCATGTCGTCGGTGTTCAAATCGAAGATAAACAGGAAGATCTAGAAAAAGATCATAAAGCTTAAAAACAGATGACTTGTTGGGGGATGATGCCCTAACAGGTCTTCTTTTATCTTCTCATAAAAATCGTGGTAAACTAGTATTGGACGTGGTAGGATAATAAAGGATATTTTAATAAGGCACTAAAAAGGAGAAGTAGCATGGAAGAACGTAGACAAGCTAGAGAGAGGGCTGTTCAAGCCTTGTATCAAATAGATATTAATAAAAATGTCTCTTATCAAAATATGACTGAATCGTTACAAGAAGATTTGAACGGATATAGTAAGAAATTAATTAATGGTGTGATGAGTCATTTAAGTGAAATTGACCAAGAGATCTCAGATAAATTAGAACATTGGTCTTTCAATCGGATCGCAACAGTCGAAAAAACGGTTTTAAGAATTGCTGTATACGAAATGCTTTATGAAGATAGTGTCCCGAAAGAAGTATCAGTAAATGAAGCAGTCGAGCTTGCGAAACGATTCAATGAAGAAAAGTCTGGTAAATTTATTAATGGAGTATTGTCTAAATTTATGTAAAAGCAGGTGATGATGATGTCGGCAACCATCATGTATGGTAATCTTTTAGCGAATCAAATCCGTGAAGAAATAAAAGCCGAGGTCGAAGCTTTAAAACAGAGTAGTGTTCATCCCAAATTAACGGTTCTAATTATTGGACATAACCCGGCATCGAAAACGTACGTTAGAATGAAACAGAAGGCTTGTGAAAAAGTAGGGATTGTCTCACAAGTCATAGAACTTGAAGAAGATATCAGTGAAGAGGAATTACTGTATCAAATAGAGAAGTTAAATAAGGATACAAATGTCCACGGTATTTTAGTTCAATTACCGTTGCCTAATCATATTAACGAAGATCGTGTATTAGAGTTTATCAATCCTAATAAAGACGTAGATGGCTTTCATCCAATCAATATTGGAAGAATGCAAATCGGGCAAGATGCCCTGATTCCTTGTACTCCGTTGGGTATTATGAAATTATTAGAATTTTATAGGGTTGAAACTAAAGGAAAGCACGCAGTTGTAGTTGGTAGAAGTAACATTGTTGGTAAGCCAATTGGACAGTTACTTCTAAATCAAGATGCCACGGTTACATATTGTCATTCGAAAACAGAAAACCTTTCTGATATAACGAAACAAGCTGATATACTAATTGTTGCAACAGGAAAAGCCAATACCATTCAAGCAGCTGATGTAAAAGTTGGGGCAACAATCGTAGATGTAGGAAATACGTTCTTGGAACATGGTGGAGTTATAGGGGATGTGGACTTTGAAGCAGTAAAAGAAAAAGTCGAGCGAATTACTCCAGTTCCTAAAGGAGTCGGTCCAATGACCATTACCATGTTACTACATAATACCATTAAGGTTGCCAGTCACTTCAAACAATAAGGAGTTTTTCTAGTGGAGAAACAGTATTTAACGGTTACAGCCTTAACCCGTTATATTAAACGGAAGTTTGATACCGATTCACATTTGAAAAACCTTTGGTTACAAGCTGAAATCTCAAACTTCAACCACCATTCTAGAGGGCATATGTATTTTACACTAAAAGATGAAAACGCACGTATTTCTGCTGTGATGTTCGCCTCTCAAAATCGTCAGTTAAAATTCCGCCCCGAAAATGGTATGAAAGTTCTGGTGCGAGGCGATTTATCAGTATATGAACCTCAAGGTCAATATCAGATATATGTTCAAAATATGCAACCTGATGGAATTGGGGCCTTGTTTTTAGCTTATGAGGAATTGAAGAAAAAATTAGAGATTGAAGGATTATTTAATACGGAAAGTAAAAAGCCAATCCCTAAATTCCCAAGTCGTATAGCTATTATTACATCACCAACAGGAGCAGCTGTTCGTGATATCATTACGACATTAAAACGTCGTTATCCTACTGTACGACGCACTATTATTCCAGTGTCAGTTCAAGGGAAACAAGCTGCTCCTTCAATTGTGAATGCAATCGAACAAGCAAATAGTTTTCATGATGTCGATACGATTATAGTTGGACGAGGTGGAGGCTCTATTGAAGAGTTGTGGGCTTTTAATGAAGAAATGGTAGCTAGAGCCATTGCTAACTCAAATATACCCGTGATCTCAGCGGTTGGGCACGAGACAGATTTTACAATTAGTGACTTTGTCGCTGATTTGCGAGCACCAACCCCTACTGCAGCAGCTGAATTAGCTGTTCCTTCAATATTAGATTTAAAAAAACAGCTTTTAGCTGAGTCTCACCGCCTCGACCAAATTATTCAACATAGAATCAAGAATCATAAAGATAAACTTTATTCATTAACTCAGGCTTATGCTTTTAAATACCCTATACAACTTACGAGACAAAAAGAGCAAGACCTTGATCGACATGTTAATAATCTAAATAAAAATATTAAACGTTTTATGATGAATAAACGTATTAACTTAAGCTATACCGAAAAGCGTTTTAATAGCTATAACCCGCACGTCTTAGTACAACAACAGCAACAAGAATTAGCTTATAAAAACTCAAGGTTAAAGCAAGCGTTAAAACAAGAAGTCAATCAACGACAAAATCAATTTCAAAACCAATTAAATAAACTATCTATATTAAATCCTTTAGAGACGATGAAAAGGGGTTATTCTATATCATATAAAGGGAATCAGATTATTAAGTCGACTCAACAGGTACAACCAGGGGATGCCATCAAAATCTCTTTAAAAGATGGACAATTAGATTGTCAAGTTTGGGGAATAGAGGAACAAGAGGAGGATAAACATGTCTGATGTAAATCAAGAACAGGAATTGACCTTTGAACAGGCAATGCAAAAGTTAGAAGGCATTGTTGATAAGCTTGAAGAAGGCGATGTCCCTCTAGAAAAAGCCATTGAGTACTACAAAGAAGGTATGAAATTATCAAATTTTTGTCATAACAAATTGCAATCAGTTGAAGAAGAAATAACCGAGATTATGAAAGATTCCGGCGAAACTGAATCTTATCATTTGGAGGAAGAATCAAATCGTGATTGATCAATATATTGAACATAAGCAATCTGAATTAAACAATCGTATGTTAGTGGAATTAAAACAACTAAATATCCCGTCATCCTTCATGGAAGCGATTTTATATTCGATGGAAGCAGGTGGAAAACGGTTAAGACCGATTTTAATGATGGCTACGTATGAAGCTTTTCATCATGAACCTGAAAAAATCGTACATCCTGCCTTAGCATTAGAAATGATTCATACATATTCTTTAATCCATGACGATTTACCAGCGATGGATGATGATGATTTTCGAAGAGGTCGAGAGACCATTCATAAGAAGTTCGATGAAGCTACAGCTATATTAGTAGGTGACGGATTATTAACTTATGCGTTTCAAGTCGTATCAACTTCAAGCTTTTTAGAAGCGGAGGAAAAGGTTTATACATTAAAACAATTCAGCCAAGCTTCAGGATTTGAAGGAATGATTGCTGGCCAACATCTTGATTTAAAAGCTGAAAATAAACATTTAAATGAACATGAATTGAATGAAATTCATCAGTTGAAAACTGGTGCCTTAATAAGAGCTGCCATCAAAATTGGTGCTTACTTAGGTGGTGCAACACCACCTCAAATAGAATCACTTGATGATTTTGGGAAATATTTAGGGTTAGTTTTCCAAATTCAAGATGATATTCTAGATGTTAGTGGAGATATGGCAGTTATTGGTAAGCCTGTTGGTAGTGATGAGGCTAAAAACAAGAGTACTTATCCTCAAATTTTAGGATTAAATGAAGCGATTAGAATGAAGGAATCGTACATGAATGAAGCTAGAAACAAATACGAAGAATCAAAAATAGAACAGCCTATATTATTAGAACTATTAGACATTTTCGGAAACCGCCAGTCCTAGTTACAAAAGATTGTTTACTATAATTGGATATGATAAAATAGTAGGTGTAAAAGGGATGGTGCAGTATTCTAGTCGGTCCTCCACTTCTGAAGGCGGGCCTAAAAATCCGCCAAAGGGCACATCGATGAAGTTCCTGGTGTTGGCTTGAGGCGCCCAGCCTTGGGTCAATGCTGGGAGTTAAGGTTGTAGGGCGATCCACAAAGGCATGTGGGCGTTGACCCTGCTTCCGCGGAGGCCCATTATTGTGCCCCATTAATCGCGCTTAATGGGGTACGAAATGGGGTATGAACCTGCACTATAAGGTTAGGACCCTTATTTGCAGCGTAGCCTGCCTTGAGTGGTGTTTAGGGGATTACAATTAAAAGTAATGAATCGGATGGCCACTGAGGAGTTACTGTTGACATTGTATGAAATAAACACTGCAAAAGAGGCTAGGAAGTGGTTAAAGACTGTCGAGGAAAACTCCTAGACTGTTCGTTGGACACTTAAAAGGGATTGTAGTGCGGACTAAGTGGTAGTCCAGTCTAGCTGTGGTAACTCAGCTAAGTACGGTTTAATGGGGAACCACCGATGTGGCAACACACGGCACTGTACTGGGAAAACCTACTGGACCTAAGCCGCAATATTTACCTTTTAAGTGACCATCCCTACCTACATAATAAGTGTTGATTAAACATATTTTTATCATTTACGAGGGAAATTATGAGCAAAAATACGATAAAAAGATCGCTTCGTTTTAGCATAAGTATCGCCGTTATCACATTCGTGTTAGCGGCCATTTTTTCAATTATATCCAATAATGCATTAGATGGAACAACATGGTCTATTGGATTATTGATTGTTATAATTATTGTATTTATTGGTGTGTTTTTTGATATGATGGGAATAGCTGCAGCAGCTGCTATTGAAACACCTTTTCATGCCATGGCTTCAGAAAAAGTAACAGGGGCCAAGCACGCGATTATTATTGTGAGAAATGCCGATCGATTTGCATCATTCTGTAATGATGTAATTGGAGATATAGCAGGAGTTGTTAGTGGAGTGGCTGCAATGATTGTTGTCATTGAATTAATGAACGTCATTGAGCTTGGACAACCCGTATTAAATACAATTTTAACAAGTATTGTTGCAGCGTTAACTGTAGGTGGAAAAGCTTTAGGAAAGACCTTAGCGATGTCAAACTCTACTCAAATAATACTTATGGTCGGTAAAATACTCTATTTTGTAGAAACTAAATTACACATTAAAGTTTTACCGAACCTAAAAAAGAAAAACAAGAAGCAAGAAATATAGGATAAAGGTGAGTGATCCACTATGGATCTGAAAGACATTAAACATCCTTCAGATATTAAACAATTTTCTATCGAGGAATTAAAAGGGTTAAGTGAACAAATCCGACAATTTTTAATTGAACAATTATCAATAACCGGCGGACATTTAGGTCCCAATTTAGGTGTGGTTGAATTAACATTAGCTCTACATCATACATTTGATAGCCCTAAAGATAAATTAATTTGGGACGTTGGTCATCAATCTTACGTTCATAAAATGTTAACTGGGCGTACTGAACAATTTTCAACTCTAAGACAGTACAAAGGTTTATGTGGTTTCCCTAAAATGAATGAGAGTGAACACGATATTTGGGAAACGGGACACAGTTCTACATCTTTATCGGCGGCAATGGGGATGGCCATAGCAAGAGATATTAAAGGTGAAGATCATTCTGTTGTGCCTATAATTGGTGATGGAGCGCTGACTGGTGGAATGGCGTTAGAAGCTTTAAACCATATAGGAAGTGAAAAGAAAAATGTTATTGTCATTTTAAATGATAATGAAATGTCCATTGCTCCAAATGTAGGAGCACTTCATAATATTTTAGGAAGATTAAGAAGTGGTCATAAATATAACTGGGTTAAAGACGAATTAGAGTGGTTAATGAAGAAAATACCGGCTGTAGGTGGCCGTATTGCGACTGTTGCAGAACGTGTAAAAGACAGTATGAAATATTTAGTAGTACCAGGTATGTTTTTTGAAGAGATGGGTTTTACTTATTATGGTCCAGTAGATGGTCATGATTTTGAAGATCTTTTCAATTCAATCCAATATGCAAAGAAAACAGAAGGTCCAATTTTAATCCACGTCATTACTAAAAAAGGCAAAGGATATCATCCAGCGGAGTCCGATAAAATCGGTACTTGGCATGGCGTAGGACCATACAAAATTGAATCTGGTGAAAGCTTGAAGAAAGCTTCAAACGGACCTGGATGGAGTAAAGTCGTAAGCGATACCTTAATAAAAGTAGCCGATCAGGATGAAAGAGTGGTCGCGATTACACCTGCTATGACAGTAGGTTCAAAATTAGAAGACTTTAAAAAGAAATTCCCTGACCGCCTATTCGATGTGGGAATTGCAGAACAGCATGCAACGACACTGGCTGGCGGTGTTGCTACTCAAGGTATGAAGCCTTTCTTATCCATATACTCTACATTTTTACAAAGAGGATTTGACCAAGTCGTTCACGATGTATGTCGTCAGAACTTAAATGTAGCTTTTGGGATTGATCGTGCTGGTTTAGTTGGTGCAGATGGCGAAACTCATCAAGGTGTATTTGATATTTCGTTTTTACGCGACTTACCTAATATAACGATTATGATGCCGAAGGACGCTGATGAATGCCAAGATATGGTTTATACTGCTCTAGAGCATGATAATGGACCTATTGTGGTTAGATACCCACGTGGCAATGCAAAAGAAGCACCAAAAGAACGTACTTTAAAGAAATTACCTATTGGTCAATGGGAAGTTCTTAAAGAAGGTGAAGATGCCATTATTTTAACTTTTGGCACGATGATAGATGTAGCATTAGAAGCAGCATCTGAACTAGAGCAAAACGATTATACGATTAAAGTTGTGAATGCAAGGTTCATAAAACCATTAGATGAACAAATGCTAAGAAAATTTGCGCAGTTAAATATTCCAATTTTAACAATTGAAGAACATGCATTAAAAGGTGGATTTGGTAGTGCGGTATTAGAGTTTTATGAAGAAGAACGCCGACCAATTCCATACATTCAAAGAATGGGTATTCCTGATCGTTTTATCGAACACGGAAGTGTTAATGAATTATTAGAAGAGATTGGGTTAACTAAAGAAGGTATTGTGACAAAGTTAAAAGAAATGGTACCAACAAAAGAGAAAAGAGCGTAACCATGAGTAAGAAAGTTAGTTTAGATACATTATTAGTTGAACAAGGGTTTTTTGATTCTAGAGAAAAAGCCAAGCGTTCGATAATGGCTGGCTTAGTTTTTCATAAACATGAACGATTGGACAAGCCTGGTTTAAAGATTGACCCTTCAACAGAAATTACCATTAAGGGTAAAGCCATTCCATATGTTAGTCGCGGAGGGCTAAAGCTCGAAAAAGCTTTAAAAGTCTTTAATATAGATGTTCAAGATCGACTTATTATGGATATAGGATCTTCAACAGGAGGTTTTACTGATTGTGCCTTGCAGAATGGGGCTAGAGAAGTTTATGCCATAGATGTAGGGTACAATCAACTTGATTGGAAGTTAAGAAACGACGGTAGAGTCCACGTGATGGAAAGAACTAATTTTCGTTATGTCACAAAAGAAGATTTAAAACATGGACTTCCAGAAAGAGCTGTAACAGATGTATCGTTTATTTCTTTAAAATTAATATTCCCAGTGTTAAAAAATTTACTTAAAGATCAGTCAGATATTGTTGCATTGATTAAACCTCAATTCGAGGCTGGTCGAGAACAAGTTGGAAAGAAGGGAATCGTAAGAGATTCTAAAGTCCATGAAGAAGTTATTCGTAATGTAACAAACTTTATTTATGAGGATGGCTTTGATATTTTAGGATTAGATTACTCACCTATAACCGGTGGAGATGGGAATATAGAGTTTTTATTACATTCTCGGTGGTCTGAAGGTGCTACCACTCATTTAATCAATGACGATGACATCCGTGAGTTAGTGAAATCAGCTCATCAGGACCTTCAAAATAAAAAGAAAATGAATGGATAAGAAGTTGGTGATTTGACAGGTGAAAAAGGCACAACGATTAATGAAAATAAGAGAATTAATATCTCAAGAAAATATTGAGACACAAGATGAAATGGTAAGACGTTTTCATGAACTGGGTTATCCAGTAACACAAGCGACGATTTCTCGAGATATAAAAGAGTTACAATTAGTAAAAGTTCCAACGCATGATGGCTCTTATAAATACAGTTTGCCTCAAGACCAACGATACGACCCTATCCAAAAACTTAGACGTATGCTAACAGACAGTTTTGTATCGATTGACCGAGCAGATCATTTTATAGTTCTTAAAACGATTCCTGGAAATGCTCAAGCAGTCGGAGCGTTGCTTGATCAGTTAGAATGGAATGGCATTATGGGGACATTATGTGGAGATGATACATGCATGATTATATGTAGGTCTCCTGAACGTTCTGAAGATGTTTACAATAGCTTTAATGAAATGTTGAATTAATTGAGGTGGCTAACGTGTTGGCAGAAATTAACATTGAAAATTTTGCAATCATCGATGAAATATCTTTAATCTTTCAAGATGGGTTAACGGTTCTAACTGGAGAAACAGGAGCTGGTAAATCCATTATAATTGATGCTATTCAGTTATTAGCTGGTGCTAGAGCTTCTGTAGAATTCGTTCGTCACGAAGCAGATCAAGCCAATTTAGAGGGAATCTTTTTCATCGATGATTCAAATCACCCTGTCTACAACGTAATGAAACAATTTGATTTACCAATAGATGAGGAAGGTAGTATCATACTTCAACGTCAGATTACATCAAAGGGTAAAAGTATTTGTCGTGTTAATGGTAAGCTCATTACGTTAGGGATCCTCAAAGAAATTGGACAATCTTTAATTGATATACATAGTCAACATGAAACACAGTCTTTAATGCAACCGGAGAAACATATTGAATTACTCGATCACTATAAAGTAGAAAAAATTTCTCAAGCAAAGGAATCTTATTTAAAATTATTTTATGATTATGAGCGTTTACTAAAACGTTTTAAAGAATTATCCGAGAATGAACAAGAAATTGCACAACGTATTGATCTAATTAAATTTCAATTAAATGAATTGCATGAAGCAGGGTTAGAGCTGGATGAAGATGATCGTTTAGAGGAAGAGAGGCAACAATTAGCTAATTTTGAGCGGATTTTTGATAGCCTCCAATCAACATATTATGCCTTGTATGGAGAAAGTAAAGGATTAGATTACCTTAGCCATGCCATGACTTCTTTAGAGCAATTAGAAGATGTAAATGATACCTACAAGCATCTTTCAGAACAACTAAAATCAAATTATTATGTTATTGAAGAATTATCTTTTGAAATAAGAAATCATTTAGACCAGCTTGAATTTCAACCCGAGCGTTTAAATGAAATTGAAAAAAGGTTGCATGAAATTAATAGGTTAAAGAGAAAATATGGTAAAGGCGTAAATGAATTATTAGAGCTCATGGCAAAAATGGAAGAAGAATTGGAGCAATTAGAAAATAAAGATACCCATATTCAAGCATTAGAGAATCAAATTAAAGAAGTTGAAAAAGACACTTTAATGGAGGCAGAACAGTTACATCAAGTTCGTAAAGAAATAAGCGACGAATTATGTGCTGCCATACACCAAGAATTAAAGGATTTATATTTGGATAAATCACAGTTCAATGTATCTTTTGACACATTCACTGGACATATTCATTGGAAAGACCAATCCATTAAGTTGACGAAAAATGGATTAGATCAAGTACAATTTATGATCAGTACAAATCCTGGAGAACCTTTAAAACCGTTACAAAAGGTTGCCTCAGGTGGTGAAATTTCTAGGATCATGCTGGCCCTAAAAAGGATTTTTGCTGAGCATCAAAATATGACCAGTGTTATTTTTGACGAAGTGGATACTGGTGTAAGTGGTAGAGTGGCCCAAGCTATTGCACAGAAGATTCATCAAATATCTAATGAATCCCAAGTATTATGTATTACACATTTACCTCAAGTTGCTGCCATGGCTGATCATCACTTATTAATTGAAAAAAATCAAAAGCAAAATCGTACGACTACTTCTGTGATAAAGCTTAATCGTGAACAATCTGTATTAGAAATAAGTAGGATGATGTCTGGCACAGAGATTACGGATACTACTTTACAACATGCTGAAGAATTAATTGAACAAGCTAAACAAAGCGTTAATTAAATAACTATTAAAAATCGCCTTTTGTACGTATACTAAGGGCGATTTTTATTTTCTAACCGTTTCAATTTTGCCACTTTTAAGAGCTCGGTATATACAAATCAATTATACGTAAAGAAGGAAAAGTTAAACTGTATTACATGTGTTTTAATCGTTTAAAAAGGGTGCGAAATGCTCAAATTAAGCTTACAGCTTGATCAAGAAATGAGGAGTGTGAATATGAAAAAGTCTCGCCACATTATACATTTACTTCTCCTTGTTTCGTTTTTTATTCCATTTTCGCATGTTGACGCAGTTTCCGCCGAAACCGTTAAAGAATTGATCCCAGGTGGTCAATCTATAGGTGTTAAATTACACACAACTGGGGTTATTGTTGTTGGATTTAGTCCCGTTGAAACATCAGACGGAAAAGTATCGTCTGCAGAAGATGCAGGAGTCAAAACAGGTGATATTATCCTTCAAGTGAATGGTGACAAAGTGGATAATATGAACGCATTTGTACAAAAGATGAAGAAATTAGAGGAAAGTAAAAAGCCTGTGGAGTTACTCATCAAACGAGAAGAACACATCTTTCCTCTTTCGATAAAACCCGTTTATGATAGTGAGGATGAAGCATACCGATTAGGGTTATTTATTCGCGATGCTACGGCTGGTATCGGTACATTAACCTTCTTCGACCCAGATTCGAAAAAATATGGTGCTTTAGGCCATGTCATTATGGATCATCAGACCAAAAAACCAATTGATATTTATAATGGTAAAATTGTTCCTTCTGACATTACCTCGATAAATAAAGGTAAAAATGGTACACCTGGAGAAAAGAAGGCCCGCTTTTCTATGGAGGATGAAAGTTTAGGTACCATTCAAAGGAATAGTGATTATGGTATTTTTGGTAAGTTAAATGATGCTTCATTCTTGGATGATCACCATAAACCAATTCCTGTTGCTCCATCAAATGAGGTCAAAGAAGGTAAAGCAGAAATTTTAACCGTTGTGGAAGACGACGAAGTAAAATCTTTTGATATAGAAATTATAAGCAGTGTACCAAGTAAGAACCCAGAAACTAAAGGTATGGTTATTAAAATTACTGATAAAGAACTACTCAATAAAACCGGTGGAATAGTACAAGGCATGAGTGGAAGTCCCATTATTCAAAATGGCAAACTTGTAGGAGCAGTTACTCATGTTTTCTTAAATGACCCGACAAGCGGTTACGGCGTGCATGTTGAATGGATGTTAAATGAAGCAGGATTGCAAATAGAAAGCGACCAAGAGTTAGATGAAGCCAGCTAACAAAGTCACCTTTTGGTGGCTTTGTTTTTTTATCAAATAATTAAATCGACAAAAGATTTTTTGAAATCGAGAAAAATGTCGTAACTTGAAGAAATAAAGAGAATTTGAATAAAAATATAAATATTTTAATTTTTTTTTGGATAAAAGAAGGATTTTTAAGAATTGCATGGAATAAGGTTAAGTGAAGAAGGAAGAATTTTCTGGGAGGTTACAGTTAATGGAAAAAGTACGTATAGGGATTGCAGATGATAATCGTGAATTAGTCACCATGTTGGAGAATTACTTTAACGAGGAGGAAATGGTCGAAGTCGTAGGTACAGCTTATAACGGTAGAGAATGCTTAACCATGATTGAAGAAACCAACCCAGACGTTCTCATCTTAGATATTATTATGCCCCATGTGGACGGATTAGCTGTTTTAGAGAAGATGCGTGACCTTGATATCGATGAATTTCCTAATGTCATTATGTTAACAGCATTTGGTCATGAATCAGTGACGAAAAAAGCTGTTGAATTGGGTGCTACATATTACATGTTAAAGCCTTTTGACTTGGATTTATTGAATGAACAAGTTTTACAAGCAGCTGGTGCTGTTCAACAGTCACCTATTAAGAACATTCAACAGAGTAGTAAATCACCATCAACGAAAAAGATCGATTTAGATTCAAACATAACTTCCATCATTCATGAAGTGGGAGTGCCTGCACATATTAAAGGTTATTTATATTTAAGAGAAGCCATATCAATGGTTTATCATGATATTGAATTATTGGGTTCCATTACTAAAGTTCTTTATCCTGACATTGCGAAAAAATATAATACAACAGCATCTCGTGTCGAACGTGCTATTCGTCATGCGATAGAAGTTGCTTGGAACCGTGGAAATATTGATTCGTTATCATCTATATTTGGTTATACGGTTAGTGTTTCTAAAGCAAAACCTACAAATTCTGAGTTTATCGCAATGATTGCAGATAAATTACGATTGGAACATAAGGTTGGTTAATTGTGGATTAAGTAGCACCTCAATGGATGAGGTGCTATTTTTTTGCTTAATGACCTGTTCATTCTAAAAATACTCTGAATAATGTAGATAAACTCACTAGTCCTTGAGAAAATAACGTTTCATTTATCTAATTGCAAGTGATAAAATGTAAAAATGTATTACATATTTGGAAGGGGATTTCTTACATGAAAGTCGCAAAGTTTGGTGGGAGCTCTGTCGCAAGTGCAGACATGCTACAAAAAGTCGCAAACATTATTCAAGAAGATGCAGAACGAAAATTTATTGTAGTGTCAGCTCCAGGTAAACGTTTTGATGATGATATAAAAGTAACAGATTTATTTATTAAACTTGGGGAACAGCATATAAGTGGTAAGGAAACCGAAAGTACATTGCAACAAATTACAGAACGTTTTTTATCAATCACTAAAGAGTTGGACTTATCTGATGAAATTGTAGAACGTATTAAAAAAGAAACGACTTTTCTTTTAAAAGAAACAGGAAACACAGCGCACTTAAAAGATGCCCTTAAAGCAATGGGTGAAGATTCTTTAGCGCGCGTATTGAGTGCTTATTTAAATAAAATTGGTCTTAATGCAAATTATGTCAATCCAAAAGATGCTGGCATCATTGTAAGTGACCAGCCAGGAGATGCACAAGTATTAGACTCAAGTTATGAAAAAATTTATCAACTTAGGAATAAAGAAGGTATCTCAGTGATCCCTGGGTTCTTCGGATATACAGAAAAAGGAGTTTTAACAACATTTCCTAGGGGTGGATCAGATATAACAGGGTCCATTATCGCCGCAGGAGTAGAAGCAGATCTATATGAGAACTTTACGGATGTTAGCTCTGTCTATTGTGTAAATCCGAACATTGTTGAGAACCCTGTAGAAATTAAAGCTTTAACATATAAAGAAATGCGAGAATTATCCTATTCTGGTTTTTCAGTATTTCACGATGAAGCGTTAATACCTGCATTTAACAAAAACATTCCGGTATGTATTAAAAATACTAACGAACCTCAAGCGCCAGGTACGATGATTGTTGCTAAGAAAGAGAACTATAATGGTCCTGTTGTGGGTATTGCAAGTGATAAAGGCTTCTCGAGTATATATGTAGGGAAGTATTTAATGAACCGTGAACTTGGATTTGGTCGAAACCTTTTAAATATATTAGTCGAAGAAGGCATATCATTTGAACATGCTCCTTCTGGTATCGATAGTATGTCGGTTATTGTTCGTTCTAATCAATTAACAGAAAAGAAAGAAGAGCGATTAATACGTAGAATAAAACAAGAGCTTAATGTCGATAACATTAGTATTAATCATGGATTAGGGATGGTTGTCATCGTAGGTGAAGGAATGAGTCAGAGAGTTAATGTTGCGGCAATTGCTACGACGGCGATCGCGAAAGCAGGTGTCAATATTCAAATGATTAACCAAGGCTCTTCTGATGTTTCCATGATGTTTGGAATACGTGAAGAGGATATTGATGTAACGGTTAAATCACTTTATCAAGATTTTTTTGAATCCTCTATGCCGGTAAGATAATGAAATGAGGTTACCTTTATATAAAAGGGGCCGAACTTTAGGTTGTTTAATTTCATACCTAAAGTTCGGCTTCTTTTGTGTCAAAATGCTTCGCAGGCACGACTACAACTGTTGCAACATCGAACTGATCCAGACTTCAGCGGTCTCTCATTTTTCCTGTTAACATGAAAAAAGCCTATATGGAATTTTATGTTAGAATATAGATGTATGTGATTCTTCTACTGACAAAAAAGAATAGAGTAGTAAGGGGAGAAAATACATGACTTCAAAATATGTCAATTGGGAAGAAGGAAAAGTAAAATTAACTTGGAAATTTGATAAACAAGTACCGCCAAGAGAACTGATAACAAGTGTCCATGGGTTTTGTTTTAAGGATGATAGTCTGTTATTAGTCAATTTAAACCATAGAGGTTGGGATTTTCCAGGAGGTCATATTGAGTTTGAAGAAACTCCTGAAGAGTGTTTAAAGCGTGAAGCATATGAAGAAGGATATGTTACTGGAAGTTGCTCTCTTTTAGGGCATCTTATAGTTGACCATAGTGAAAACCCAAAATGGAATGAAAAAAGTCCGTACCCAAAAGTAGGTTATCAAGTTTTTTATCGTATGAACATTGAGCAATTACATGATTTTAAAGCCAAGTATGAGTCAAGCAAAAGGATCTTTATAAATCCTAGTGAAGTAATGTATTATTATCACGATTGGAACGAACTTTATCAAGAAATACTTGATTATGCTACAAAGCAATAGTAATAATTTCAACAAAGACAACCCTAATAACAATTTCTTTTTTAACTAAACGGAACATTCAATTTCAAAAGCAGTAGTTCTCCCCAGTTCATTTTTACAACGAATGATATTTCCATTCCTCCTCAAGAGTATTTAACCTGGACTAGTTCTTATCCTACGTTCAGGAGCAACTCCGCCACGTTTACAAGACCTTCTAGTCTTCCTTGAATCAAGATGTTTCCGATTGAACTGAAAGAGTTTTCTCCAAGAGAAACAACAGAAATTGTGTATGTTAAATTCTATTTTCTTCAAGTAAGTCAAAGTAATTTTCGTAAACGTCTTTCCTAATTTGAAAAACCTCCCGTACATATGGCCTTATAATAAATGTTATACGGGATTTCTTCTTTATCCACATAGGTTATTTTTTAGTTTCAAAATGACCTTTAGTTTTGTTTTTCTTACGATCTCTATGTAAAAGGTATCCTCCAACAAATCCTATCCCAACAATAACAAATAAAATACCTGCAAATAATTGCACGAAAACGTTTATAAAAATGGACTCAACAATACCGAAAAATGAATCACGTATGAGTTTGATTCCATAAACGGAAAGGATACCAGGTATAAGTAAAACTAAAAATGCAATGATTCTCATGTTTAGACCCCTTTTCTATGTCCTTATGTAGTATACCATGATTTTCTAATAAAAAAAATGAAAATATCTTGCAATCCTAAAGCGCTTACATTATCATTAAAGTGTGCAAATTTTTGCAGGGTGTAGGTGGATGATATGCAAAATGTTGTTATAGTAGGGGCAGGTAAAGGTGGTACCGCGATTTTAAAGCTTTTTCAACAATTTGATATGTTGAACCTAAAAGCTGTAGCGGATATTAATTCACAAGCACCTGGACTTGAAATAGCTAAAAAAATAAATATAAATACATATACCGATTATCAGGACATGATTGATTCATCTGTTGATATAATAGTTGAGGCAACCGGTGATCAAGGTGTTTTCGAGCATTTGATGGAAATTAAACCAAATCAATGTGTGTTGATTCCAGGTACAATTGCCCATGTTATTTATCAGTTATTAGATGAGAAAGAATCACTAGTTGACCAAATAAAAAAAGCTACATCAATAAGAGAATTAGTCCTGAATTCAGTGCATGATGGGATGATTGTCATCAATAATGATGAGACCGTCACATTTGTGAACGATTCAGCTTGTCATATATTAGATATTCAAAAAAGTGATATGCTTGGTCGAAGGATTTTAGATGTCATACCTGAATCTAGATTACCGCATGTATTAAACACAAGAGAACAAGAAGTTAATCAACATTTAACACTATCTAATGAAAAAAAGGTTATTACAACACGCATTCCTTTAATAACCGAATCAGGTGATCTATTAGGTGCTTTTTCAGTATTTAAAGATATAACGGAAGTTGTCAGCTTGGCTGAGGAAATAACGAACCTTAAAGACATCCAGGTTATGTTAGAAGCGATAATTCAATCAAGTGAAGAAGCGATATCAGTTGTGGATGAAACGGGTCATGGGCTAATGATTAATCCTGCCTATACAAAAATTACAGGTTTAACTGAAAAAGATGTTATTGGTAAACCGGCGACCGCGGATATATCTGAAGGAGAAAGTATGCATTTAAGAGTTCTTGAAACGCGTCAAGCGGTTCGTGGGGCTAGAATGAAGGTAGGACCAAATAAACGAGATGTTTTAGTTAATGTTGCTCCCATTATAGTTGATGAAAAGTTAAAAGGTAGTGTGGGAGTGATTCATGATTTATCTGAAATTGAATCGTTAACTTCTGAATTAAAACGAGCTAGGCAAATTATACGTGATTTAGAAGCTAAGTATACTTTTGATGACATTGTGGCACATTCAAGTGATATGAAATTGGCATTAGAACAAGCTAAAGTAGGAGCTAAATCACCGACTAATGTACTATTAAGAGGCGAGCCTGGTACTGGTAAAGAATTAATAGCACATGCGATTCATAATGAAAGTAATCGAAAACATATGAAATTTATTCGGGTTAATTGTGCGTCGTATGATGAAGAGGTATTGGAAAAGTTATTATTCGGGGATGAACAAGGTGCACCTGAGCAAAGAAATGGGTATTTTGAAGAAGCTCATGGAGGCAGTATCTTTTTAGATGAAATTGGTGATCTTTCTCAAAGTCTTCAATCTAAAATTCTTAGGGTCATTGAGGATCAAACCATCATAAGAGTTAATGGACAAGAACCAATATTTGTTGAAGTTAGAATTATTGCCTCTACTAATGTTAATTTAGAGAAAGCTATCATGACTCAAGAGTTTAACGAACAGCTTTACTATCGTTTGAACAAATTTCCAATTAACATCCCTCCATTAAGGGAAAGATTAGAGGATTTGAAGCCATTAATTGACCATTTATTAAGTCATTTAAATGAAAATTATGGTCGAAATGTCAAAGGAATTTCTAATGAAGCACTGGATAAACTGAAAAAATATAATTATCCGGGTAATGTAAGAGAATTAGAAAATATAATTGGCCGAGCTATGATTAACATGGCTTTAGGAGAAGAAGTCATTCATGAAGACCATCTTCCACCTTTAAGAAAAACGTCATTAGATGACGTAGATATTTTTTATGAAACGTCTGATGACGAAATCATTCCATTGCAAGAAGCATTAGATGAGTTTGAGAGACAGTTATTGTTAGAAACACTTGAAAAGAATAACTTCATAAAGTCTAAAACAGCTAAACAACTAAATATATCCATAAGAAACTTATATTACAAAATGAAAAAATATAACATCGGAAAGGATAATTAAATAACACCATGAAAACAAAAGAAATGACATTAGATGGATTGGTCGAACAACTTTGTAATATGCGTGAGAAAAAAGTTGTAGCCGTTGCCGAAGCCACTAACGTTGAGACATTAAAAGCTGTAAAAGATGGAATTGGTCGCAATTTAGCGGGTTTTAAATTATTTGGAAATATAGAAGAGATTACAAATGCCGCTGAAGAAATTGGTTTAGATTTGAACAATGAAAAAATTACGCTACACCATGCTACGTCTGTTGAAAATGCAGTCGATAAAGCAGTTCAATCTGTTTCTGAAGAGCGATCTGATATATTAATGAAAGGTAATGTTGCAACTAAAATTGTTTTAAAGGCTGTTCTAAAAAAGGGTTCAGGCCTCAGAAACGGTCGCATTCTTTCGCACGTTGCTATGTTCGAAATGAAGGATCGCAATCGACTATTATTTTTAACAGATGCAGGTATGAATATAGCTCCTAGCTTGGAAGAAAAGGTGCAAATTATACAAAACGCGGTTGATGTTGTAAATAAGCTAGGGATTGAAAAACCAAAAGTGGCACCACTAGCTGCTGTAGAAATTGTGAATCCAGCTATGCAAGCATCTATTGATGCGGCAGTCCTATCTCAAATGCAAAAACGTGGTCAAATAACAAATTGTATTGTAGATGGACCATTAGCGTTTGATAACGCAATATCATTAGAATCTAAACAACAGAAAGGAATTCAATCAGATGTTGCGGGTGACGCAGATGTATTGCTTTGTCCTTATATTGAGGTAGGAAACACGCTATATAAATCATTTACTTATTTTGCTGGTGCAAAGGTAGCAGGTATTATAAGTGGGGCAAAGGCTCCAATCGTGTTAACTTCTCGAGCCGATTCGGCAGAGAGTAAAATATATTCTTTAGCATTTGCTTTATTATCATCTTAAAATATTGGGAGGAATACAGACATGGAAATATTTAAATATTTAGAGGATCAAGATTACGAACAGGTTGTTTTTTGCCAAGATAAAAATTCAGGATTAAAAGCGATTATTGCTATTCATGATACGACATTAGGTCCTGCATTAGGTGGTACACGTATGTGGACTTATGATTCTGAAGAAGATGCTATTATTGATGCATTACGTTTAGCAAAAGGGATGACTTATAAAAACGCAGCTGCTGGATTAAATCTAGGTGGCGGTAAAACAGTTATTATAGGGGATCCAAAGAAGGACAAAAACCCTGAAATGTTTAGAGCATTTGGTCGTTATATCCAAGGATTAAACGGTCGCTATATTACAGCTGAAGATGTAGGCACAACCGTTCAAGATATGGATACGATTTACATGGAAACAGATTACGTAACAGGTATTTCACCAGAATTCGGATCTTCAGGTAATCCATCTCCTGCAACAGCTTACGGTGTTTACTTAGGGATGAAAGCGACAGCGAAAGAAGCCTTCGGAAGTGACTCATTAGAAGGGAAAGTCGTGGCGGTTCAAGGTGTAGGAAATGTTGCTTATCATATGTGTAAACATCTACATGAAGAAGGTGCGAAGCTTATTGTTACAGATATAAATAAAGACTCTGTAAAACGTGCCATGGAAGATTTCGGAGCACATGCTGTTGACCCAGATGATATTTATGGTGTGGAGTGTGACATTTATGCACCATGTGCATTAGGAGCTACAATCAATGATGATACACTTTCACAAATAAAAGCGAAAGCCATTGCAGGTTCCGCAAACAACCAATTAGCTGAACCAAGACACGGAGAGAAGTTAAATGAGCTAGGTATTGTATATGCACCTGATTATGTCATTAACTCTGGTGGTGTCATCAATGTTGCTGATGAGTTAAATGGGTATAATCAAGATCGTGCGTTCAAACAGATTGAGAAAATTTATGATAGCTTAGAAAGAATCTTTGAAATTTCGAAGCGTGACAATATTCCAACTCATATTGCAGCTGATCGTATGGCTGAAGAACGTATCGAAAGTGTTAGTCGTTCTCGTAGTACATTCTTAAAAAACGAACACAGTATTATTTCAAGAAGAAATGGGTAACTTGGAGGAATCATCAGTGACAAACATTCGAATGCTTATCATCAATCCTGGATCTACATCAACGAAAATCGGTGTATTCGAAAATCATAAAAACATATTTGAGAAAACAATTCGCCATGATTTAAAAGAACTTAACCAATTCAATCGGATGATAGATCAATTCAAATTCCGGAAAGATATCATCTTAGATACTTTAGAGCAGGAAGGATTTAATTTATCTGATTTTAAGGCAATATGCGCTAGAGGTGGTTTGCTTAGACCAATTGAAGGTGGAACCTATATTGTATCTGAAGACATGGTTCACGATTTGAAAAACGGCTATAACGGTGAACATGCTTCTAATTTAGGTGGCTTAATTGCTTATGATATGGCTCAGGACCTTAAAGTTCCAGCATATATTGTTGACCCAGTTGTCGTCGATGAAATGCAACCAAAAGCCAAAATAAGTGGATTAAGTGAGCTACCTCGAAAAAGTATTTTTCATGCATTAAACCAAAAATCAGTCGCACGAAAAGTCGCTGAAGAGCTTAATAAGGCGTATGATAAGGCTAACTTAATCGTTTGCCATATGGGTGGAGGGATCACAGTTGGAGTCCACCAACATGGTAAAGTGATTGATGTAAACAATGGATTAGATGGAGAAGGTCCTTTTTCACCAGAACGTGCTGGTACCTTGCCAGCAGGGCAACTTGTTGATATGTGTTTTTCGGGGAATTATGATCAACAAACCATTAAGAAAAAATTAGTTGGTCAAGGTGGTTTAGTTGATCATTTAGGAACACAGGATGCGCTAGAAGTTGAAAAGCGCATCCAAAATGGCGATGATACTGCGAAAGCCATTTACGATGCGATGGCTTATCAAATTGCTAAAGAAATAGGATCTGCTAGTGTCGTCTTAAAAGGACAAGTAGATGCCATTGTACTAACTGGTGGATTAGCATACGGAGAAGACTTTGTTAAAAATATTACGAGTTATGTTGAATGGATCTCCGATGTTGTGGTTAAACCTGGGGAAAACGAACTGGAAGCGCTTGCAGAAGGAGCGTTAAGAGTATTAACAAATCAGGAAAAACCTAAAGAATATATAATTGAAAAGAAAGGAGTTTAGAAATGGCTCTAGAATATGATGTGGTCGTCCTTGGTGGCGGCACTGGGGGATATGTTTCGGCTATACGTGCAAGTCAATTAGGCTTGAAAGTAGCCATAGTGGAAAAAGGTAATCTAGGAGGGACCTGCCTACACAACGGCTGTATCCCTTCTAAAGCATTATTACGTAGTGCTGAAGTGTTTAAACAGACTAAAGAAGCTGAACAGTTTGGAATTATGACTGAAAATACCTCGTTAAACTTTGATAAAGTACAGGAGCGTAAACAATCCATTGTAGATCAATTACATAAAGGCGTACAAGGTTTAATGAAAAAAGGAAAGATTGATGTCTTTGAGGGCTTTGGTAGAATTCTTGGTCCAAGTATTTTTTCACCTACAGCCGGTACGATATCAGTGGAACGTAATGATGGTGAAGAAAACACAATAATTATTCCTAAAAACGTTATTATTGCTACTGGATCAAAACCAAAATCTTTACCAGGATTAGATTTAGATGGTGAATTAATCCTATCTTCTGATCACGCCTTAAAATTAGAAGAACTTCCAGAATCCATCTTAATTGTTGGTGGAGGAGTCATTGGTATCGAATGGGCTTCAATGCTTGCAGACTTCGGTGTAGAGGTTACGGTATTAGAATATATGGATCGAATCCTTCCAACTGAGGATGAAGATATTTCAAAAGAGGCTCAGAAATTATTAAAGAAAAAAGGAATTAAGTTTGTAACTGGAGCTAAAGTCCTTCCAGACACGCTTGAAAAAGGTGAAAATGTTACGATTCAGGCTGAATATAAAGGTGAGCAGCAATCGTTTACAGCTGACAAAATGCTCGTATCTGTCGGGCGCGCACCGAACATCGATAATATAGGTTTAGAGAATACAGATATCATTGTTGATAATGGTTCTATTAAAACCAATCAATTTTACCAAACAAAAGAATCTCATATTTATGCCATTGGAGATGTCATCGGTGGAATGCAGTTAGCACATGTTGCTTCTCACGAAGGGATAGTAGCTGTTGAACATATAGCGAATGAAAATCCACTCGCTATTAATTATGATCATATCTCAACATGTATATATTCGAATCCTGAGGTTGCAAGCGTTGGACTTACAGAACAACAAGCCAAAGATCAAGGCTATGATGTAAAAGTCGGAAAGTTCCCTTTCCAAGCAATTGGAAAAGCACTTGTATATGGTGAAAAAGATGGTTTTGTAAAAATCATTGCTGACAAACAGACAGAAGATTTATTAGGCGTGCATATGATTGGTCCACATGTGACAGATATGATTTCTGAAGCTGGGCTGGCTCAAGTATTAGATGCTACTCCATGGGAAGTCGCACATTCTATTCACCCTCATCCAACATTATCAGAGGTGATCGGTGAAGCAGCGTTAGCTGTAGATGGTAAACAAATTCATGGATAAAAAACAAGGGAGGTCTTAAGATGGGAAAGAATCGTCATGAAGAATTAGGTTTAACTGATGAGCAAGTATTGGATATGTATCGCACCATGTTATTAGCTCGTAAAATTGATGAAAGAATGTGGTTATTAAACCGTGCAGGTAAAATTCCTTTCGTAATTTCTTGTCAAGGTCAAGAAGCTGCTCAAATCGGAGCTGCATATGCTTTAGACCGTGACAAGGATTATGCTGCACCATATTATCGTGATATGGGTGTTGTCTTAGCTTTTGGAATGACTACTCAAGAACTGTTTTTATCAGGGTTTGCAAAGGCTGAAGATCCGAACTCTGGTGGCCGACAAATGCCTGGACACTTTGGTCAGAAGAAAAATCGCATCTTAACAGGTTCCTCACCAGTTACTACTCAATTGCCTCATGCAGTAGGTGTTGCGTTAGCGGGGAAAATGGAAGAAAAGGATTTTGTATCGTTTGTAACATTAGGAGAAGGTTCTTCAAACCAAGGAGATTTCCATGAAGGATTAAACTTTGCAGGTGTTCATAAACTGCCAGTTATTACAATGGTTGAAAACAACAAGTATGCCATTTCTGTCCCGCTAGAACGTCAGGTAGCATCGGAAACAGTTGCAGATCGTGCTAAAAGTTATGGTATGCCAGGTTACCAAGTAAATGGTAATGATCCTTTAGAAGTGTTTAAAGTTGTAAAAGAAGCAAGGGAACGTGCAGTCAATGGTGAAGGTCCTACACTTGTTGAAGCTGTTACAAACCGACTAACTGCTCATTCAAGTGATGATGATCACACAGCTTACCGTGACAAAGAAGAAATTGAAGAGATGAAGAAAAATGATTGTGTATTATTTTTCTCTCAGTATTTAAAAGACTGTGGAATTCTAACAGATGAAAAAGAAGAAGAACTTAAGAAAGAATTAGATAAAGAAATTAATGAAGCGACAGATTATGCTGAAAACGCAGCATATGCAGAAGCAGAAAGCGCATTAAAATATGTTTACGCTGAAGAGGGAGGGGAATAAAGATGCCGGTAAAGTCGTATATTCAAGCTGTAACGCAGGCAATGCGTGAAGAAATGGAACGTGACGAAAAGGTCTTTGTTTTAGGTGAAGACGTAGGAAAAAAAGGCGGCGTTTTTAAAGCAACTGAAGGTCTTTATGATCAATTCGGTGAGCAGCGTGTCATCGATACACCTTTAGCTGAATCTGCGATAGCGGGTGTAGGAATTGGAGCTGCCATGTACGGTATGAGACCAATTGCGGAAATGCAGTTTGCTGATTTTATTATGCCTGCGGTTAATCAGATTATTTCAGAAGCGGCAAGAATTCGTTATCGTTCTAACAATGACTGGCATTGTCCGATTACGATTCGCGCTCCTTATGGTGGGGGAGTTCACGGTGCATTATATCATTCACAATCGGTTGAAGCGGTGTTCGCTAACCAACCTGGACTTAAAATTGTCATGCCTTCAACACCGTATGATGCTAAAGGATTATTAAAAGCGGCTATTCGTGATGAAGACCCTGTTTTATTCTTTGAACATAAACGTGCTTATCGATTATTAAAAGGAGAAGTACCTGATGACGATTACGTCCTCCCTATAGGTAAAGCAGATGTGAAGCGTGAAGGTGACGATATTACCGTCATTACGTATGGACTATGTGTTAATTTCGCATTACAAGCTGCTGAAAAATTAGAAGAAGAAGGTATTTCTGCTCATATTTTAGATTTAAGAACAGTGTATCCTCTTGATCAAGATGCGATTATTGAAGCAGCTAAAAAGACTGGAAAAGTCCTGCTCGTTACTGAAGACAACAAAGAAGGAAGCATTATGAGTGAAGTAGCAGCGATCATTTCAGAGAATTGCCTATTCGAACTTGATTCTCCTATTAGAAGGTTAGCTGGACCAGATGTACCTGCGATGCCGTATGCACCTACGATGGAGAAGTTCTTTATGGTTAATCCTGATAAAGTCGAAGAAGCCATGCGTGATTTAGCTGAATTTTAATTGATAAGGAGGTTTTGAGATGAGTGTTGAAAAAATCACGATGCCACAGCTGGGAGAGAGTGTTACGGAAGGTACCATTAGTTCTTGGTTAGTTGGTGTCGGAGATCAAGTTAATAAATACGACCCGATTGCAGAAGTTATGACAGATAAAGTTAATGCCGAAGTTCCGTCCTCATATACAGGTACTATCAAGGAATTGGTTGCACAAGAGGGAGACACGATTGAAGTTGGTGAATTAATCTGTTATATCGAAGTTGAAGGTGGAGCTAATGATGTGGAGACTGAAGCACCAGAAGCGGAAACCGAAGACAAAGAAGAACAAGCAGATGAGCCGAAAGATCAATCTATGAAAAAACGTTATTCTCCTGCTGTATTAAGATTAGCTCAAGAGCATGATATTGATTTAAATCAAGTTGAAGGTTCAGGTCGTGGAGGAAGAATCACTCGTAAAGACCTAGAAAAAATAATTGATTCAGGTCAGATCCCGCAACCTAGTACACAAGAGCAAACAACGGGTGCAAAAGAAGAAGTTTCTAATCAGACTCAACAGCAGCCAACTCAACCAAGCAAACCGGCAGAAATGCCAACTACTCAAGCTGGTGATGTAGAAATTCCAGTGACGGGCGTTCGAAAAGCTATTGCTCAAAACATGGTTAAGTCTAAGACTGAAATTCCTCACGCTTGGATGATGGTAGAAGTCGATGTTACGAACCTGGTTAACCTACGTGATGAATTAAAAGATGACTTCAAACGTAAAGAAGGGTTCTCACTTACGTACTTTGCATTCTTTGTAAAAGCAGTCGCTCAAGCCCTTAAAGAGTTTCCAGAACTTAATAGTACTTGGGCTGGAGATAAGATTATTCAGAAGAAAGATATTAATTTATCCATTGCAGTTGCTAATGAAAATCAACTATTCGTTCCAGTGATCAAAAATGCTGATGAGAAAAGTATTAAAGGTATTGCTAAAGACATAGTTGATCTAGCGAACAAAGCTCGTCAAGGTAAATTAACCAATGATGATATGCAAGGTGGAACGTTCACAGTTAATAATACTGGATCGTTTGGCTCTGTCCAATCAATGGGAGTTATTAATCACCCTCAAGCAGCCATCTTACAGGTGGAATCAATTGTTAAGAAACCAGTTTATATGAATGGTATGTTTGCAGCACGTGATATGGTTAACCTATGTCTATCACTCGACCATAGAATTTTAGATGGCTTAGTTTGTGGTAACTTCCTAAAACGTGTTAAAGAAATTCTAGAAAATATGTCTAAAGACTATACGTCTGTATATTAATTAAAAAATAGATGGCAAATTCGATTGCCATCTATTTTTATTCCTCAGAAAATTGCAATATAATTGAAACACTTACCTAAAATTGATAGGATAATAATGAACTACTTAAAACAAATGAAAAAGGGGCCATTCAGAAATGGATTTTAACATTTATATGCAAGATTTTGTGAATCAAGCTCGTACTGAAATTAACGAAGCTGGATTTGAAAACCTCACGACACCTGAAGAGGTAGATGAGGCGTTTGCTCGCAAAGGAACAACACTAGTAATGGTTAACTCAACTTGTGGTTGTGCTGGTGGTGTCGCTCGTCCTGCTGCTGCTAATGCTATTCATCATGATCATCGTCCAGATCACCTTGTAACCGTTTTTGCTGGACAAGATCGTGAAGCAACAGAAAGAGCGAGAGAATACTTTGAAGGTTATCAGCCATCTTCACCTTCATTCGCTCTATTAAAAGACGGTAAAATTCAAAAAATGGTTGAGCGTCATGAAATTGAAAGCTCTACACCAATGGAAGTTGTACAAAAATTACAATCTTTATTTGATGAATATTGTGAAGAATACTAAGTGAAAGGTGGTGTTATACCACCTTTTTTCTTATAATTAAAACTAAATAATTAGGGTATAGTGTAGTAAAAAGAAGATTTAAGAGAGGAACAATCATGTTTAAGATTGGTTCAAGGACAATTAAAACAGCAATTGGAGCACCAATTTCAATTTTCATTGCTCAATTATTAAGTTTAGAAAACTTTATATCAGCTGGTATTCTAACTATATTATGTATTAAAGTAACCAGAAGGCGATCTATTTTAAGCGCATGGTATCGTTTTTATGCGTGTGTTATAGGTATCATTCTATCTGGATTAATATTTGAATTGATAGCATATACACCACTTGCTGTCGGGTTAGTATTAATCCTATTTATCCCTATTACCGTCATGTTGAAAATAACAGAAGGAGTTATTACTAGTTCCGTCATCATACTACATATATATGGTGCAGAAAATTTCACTGTAGGTTTAGTCATCAATGAGTTAATTTTATTAATCGTTGGATTAGGGGTCGCCTTAATATTAAACCTTTATATGCCAAGCTTAGAATCAGATTTAGAAGGTGTGCAAAAAGAAGTAGAGAAGAATTTTTCTGCTATATTAAAAGAAATAGCTCACTTCTTAAAAACAGGAGATCATTCGTGGACAGGGGTTGAGTTCACTAAAGTCTCTCAATTATTAGAGGAAGCGAATGATTTGGCTTCTCGTGATGTTGAAAACCATTTATTAAGAAGCCATCACCCTTATTATCACTATTTTCATATGAGGCAGAAACAATTTGAAATATTAGAGCGAATGCTCCCGTTAATCAGTCGTATTCATGCGACAGAGGATGAGTACTATTATATAGGTGAACTATTCGAAAGCTTATCTGATCATGTCCAACCTAAGAATACAGCTATTAAATATCTAGAGCAATTAAAGGAAATTAGAAATCAGTTTAATCAAGAACCTTTACCATCAGATCGAAAAGCGTTTGAAGAACGAGCGAATTTATATTTACTACTAAATGAAATCGAGCAATATCTAATCTTAAAACGTTCTTATAAAAAGAGCGATATTTAAAAGAGACGGATGTAAGAGGCTGAGATAAAAATATTAATTATATAAAAAAGGCGAACCTTAGACTGTATTAAACTTCCAAGGTTCGCCTTCTTTCTTATAGCTTCGTATTCTCTGGAGGACGTCAAGTATTCCTAACTTCTTTATATGTTTATAGGTTTAACATTCGATTTAGGGCGACTTTAGAATAATGGGTTATATCTTGATCGACTTTAATTTGATTGATAGGTTGACCTTGATCAATAGAATCTAAACACCATGCCAAATGAGGTAAGTCAATTCGGTTCATCGTTAGACAAGGGCACATATGAGGGTTTAATGAAATAATCTCTTTATCTGGATTTTCTTTCATCAGACGTTTAACTAAATTCATTTCTGTTCCAATTGCCCATTTCGATCCACTTGGCGCATTTTCGATTGTTTCAATAATATATTTAGTGGATCCATTGTAATCCGATAACTCAACGACTTCTCGTCGACATTCCGGATGAACGATGATAGACATGTCGTGATGTTGCTCTCTTACTTGCTTTATATTGTATTCAGTAAAGTTTTCGTGAACTGAACAATGGCCTTTCCATAAAATAACTTTAATGTCCTTCAAATCACCTTCATAAATTAATGTCTCTAAAATAGGGTCCCATACAGCCATTTGGTTTAAAGAGATGCCTAATTCGTAAGCCGTATTTCGACCTAAATGTTGATCAGGTAAAAATAGTAGACGTTCCTTTTGAGTAAAGGCCCATTGCATCACGCGCTTTGCATTGGATGATGTTACAGTCGTACCTCCATGTTTCCCAACAAAGGATTTAATAGCTGCTGTTGAATTAACATAAGTCATAGGTAAGATTGTGTCATCAAACATTTGCATAAGATGCTGCCATGCTGATTCAGTTTGCTGAAGATCGGCCATATCAGCCATTGAACAACCAGCTCGTAAATCGGGTAAATAAACAGCTTGATGGTCATCAGATAATATATCAGCTGTTTCTGCCATGAAATGGACGCCACAAAAAACAATATATTTCGCCGTTGTATTAGCTGATAATTGCGCTAGTTGTAATGAGTCACCTCTCGCATCCGCAAATGCCATGACTTCTTCCTTTTGGTAATGATGACCTGGAATAAATAATTCGTCACCTAATTTACGTTTTATATTTTCGATTAAACGATTGAGTTCTGACGTGCTCATATTTTTATATTGTTCCGGTAATTTGGAGATGGAACTTTCCATTTGAGTTAACAAGTTCATTATAAAAACTCCCTTATGAATTAATTTTGACCTCAGCACTAATGTCTAAAGATTCAATTTGGTGGGTGAGACATCCTAAAGATATAACATCCAATGTTAGGTTCGAATATTTTGGTAAGTCTTGAAGTGTGATTCCGCCAGATGCTTCCGTCAAAATAGAAGAAGGTATTAATTTAAGCATCTCAGCAATCTCATTTGGTCTCATATTGTCTAATAAAATACAATCTGCCTTCGCTTTAACAGCTTCATGGACCTGTTGTTCATTTTCAGCTTCAACAACAATTTTAACCATATGTCCGACTTGATCTTTTACCTTTTGAACAGCATTGGATATCGAGCCACAAAATGAAATATGGTTATCTTTGATCATGACAGCATGATCTAACCCAAATCGGTGGTTAAACCCGCCACCTTTTGTTACAGCATATTTCTCTAACATTCGTAAACCAGGTGTTGTCTTTCTTGTATCACTAATTTTGGTACGAGGGTTATTTAATAGCTGAACTGCATGTTGGGTTTTGGTGGTTATACCACTCATACGTTGTATCAAATTAAGAATAACTCTCTCGCCAGTTAATAACTCGTTGATGGGTCCTTTGACATAGGCTATTGTCTGACCTTTTTGTATTGAATCTCCATCTTTAACTTGTAGATTTATCTCTATATTTGAATTAATCGTGCTATATCCTACGCGAATGACATCTTCCCCACAAAAATATCCATTTGATTTTGCCAAAAATTCAATTTCACCTGATTGATCATTAAAAATAGCATCGGTCGTTAAATCTTGATATCCGACATCTTCTATTAAAAATTCTTCAATTTGTTTTTTTAGTCGTAATGTATTCATACTGTTTCCTTCTTTCTTCAAATTCCAAAATGGTATGGAAAGATAATAATGAGTCCTGTTCAAATGGGTAATCCGTTCGATGATGAGCTCCACGACTTTCCTTTCTATTTAAAGCAGATTTTGTAATAAGAAAGGCTAAATTATATAGAAAGATTCTTTGAATATCATCTTTAGAATGTTCACTTAAATCTGCATACAAGTATTTCTCAACTTGTAAAGAATCTAACCAATCAATCATTTTTAATAAATTGTTGTTATTTCGTACAATCCCAACACGATTCATCATCTGATCTCTTAAACCATTTATAGGTGGTAAATCTATTCGTTTAAAATCCTGAGATTTTGAATTTTTTTCAATTAAAAAATCAATATTGCTAGTAGATTGATTGATTCGTTGTGCCAATCTTTCTCCCATTACTAACCCTTCTAATAATGAATTACTAGCCAAACGATTGGCACCGTGAAATCCATTATTGGCTACTTCTCCAATCGCGTACAAACCTTCTATGTTAGTTTCTCCATAGATATTAGTGGTGACACCACCCATCATGAAATGCGCACCAGGCGCAACAGGAATTAAACCACTTCCTAGATTAATCCCTTGTTTTGTGCAGTGATCGGTAATGGAAGGGAATTTATCAGCAAAGTTTTCAATTTTTTGTATGTCTAAATAAACCCTGTCACCTTTCTTCATATGGTTATAGATTGTTTGAGCTACGATGTGGCGTGGGGCTAAATGTTCTAGTGGATGAACGGCCTTCATGATGTTTTGACCCATTTGGTTAACGAGAACAGCCCCTTCACCTCGTACTGCTTCAGAAATAAGTCCTTGAGTTTTGTTATTTTTATATAAAAGGGTGGGGTGGAATTGAATAAATTCCATGTCGGAAATAATTGCTCCAGCTAAATAAGCTAGAATAACTCCATCACCAGTTGCTTCTTTACAATTAGAAGTAAAAGGATATAGCTGTCCGCAGCCGCCAGTAGCTAAAACGATATGTGGACTATATATTGTGTGATTTTCTTCACAAATATCTTTATATTTAACCCCATAACATTTTTGATTTTGATGTAACAATTCATAGACAAAAGCATTCTCGATAATGTTTATTTGATCAGGTAGCTGGCTGATTAATGTATTAACAAGCATCCGCCCAGTTTGGTCACCACCTGCTTTAACAATTCTTCTATGAGAGTGGGCACCTTCTTGACCTAGAGATAATTGTTGATCAATTTGATCAAAAGAACAGCCTTGTTTCATTAACTGTTGAATGATGTTAGGGGCTTGACTCGTCATCTCATAGACAATGTCTTGATGATTAATATATCTTCCAGCTTTTATCGTATCGGATGCATGGTGGATTGGACTGTCATCGGTGTTGACTGCAGCTGAGATCCCACCTTGAGCGAGGTTTGAATTACTAGATTTTATATTGCTTTTTGTCAGAATCGTCACGTTTAAATTTTCATCTAGGTGAGTAGCTAGTTGTAATGCAGCAAGGCCACTTCCAATTATGAGTACGTCTGTATATGTCATGTTAACCTTCCTTGTTTTACACCTGTCTTGACATATATATTTACATATAATTTAATAAATGACAAGAGGGAGAAGTAAAATTTATTGGGGAATGATGTTATGAAGTATTTTGATTATGCAGCTACGACTCCAATGAGTGACGTGGCGTTAGAAACATATACTACCGTATCAAGGAGATATTTTGCCAATACGAATAGTCTTCATGACTTGGGTTCAAATGCCGGTCAATTACTAGAACAATGTAAATTTCATCTAGCAAAATTAATGAATTGTAAGTCGGATCAACTTTTTTTCACAAAAGGTGGTTCAGAGGCGAACATATTAGGGGTTCAAACTTTATTAAAAAATCATTTAGTAGGAAAGCATGTTATAGTGTCGATGGCTGAACATAATTCCATCATACAAACGTGCGAGTACTTAAAGCAATTAGGTTACGACATTAGTTATTTGGAATTTAATTCGACTGGTCAAGTCGATTTATTAGAATTAGAGTCATACATCAGGGAAGATACGGCATTAGTCATTGTTCAACATGTTAACGGGGAAATCGGTACGATCCAACCAATTGAAGAAATAGCTAACCTGTGCCGTCAACATCATATTTTTCTTCATATGGATAGTGTTCAAAGTTTTGGAAGGATGGATTTGTCACAAGTTACACCTTTAGTAGACAGTATAAGTGTATCGTCTCATAAAATTTACGGTCCTAAAGGAATGGGTTTGTTATATTTAAAAGACGCTCAAAATAATGGAGTGGAAGCACTGCTTTTAAGAGGTAACACGATGGATCTAGCTAGTATAGCTTCTTTCGTCACTGCAGCCTATGAAATGATAGAACAAATGGACTCAGAAATGAAAAGAATGAATGAATTAAGAAAAATATTCTTCCATCACTTGGTCGAAATAAGTGACTTATTAACGGTTTATGAAAATTTAAATGGTAATCAAATTCCATCCATTATTGGGATGGGGATTCATGGAATTGAAGGTCAGTGGGTGATGCTAGAGTGTAATCGAAATGGTTTTGCCATTTCAACAGGGAGTGCTTGTGATGTAAAATATAATAAGATAACCAATACTTTAAAAGCATTATCTATACCACCTGAAAAAGCAAGGGAATTTTTTAGAATATCTATCGGTAAAGATACATCTGAAGAAGATATGATCGAGCTCGCTCAATTTTTAGTGAAGATGACATTAGACTTTAAGACTGAATCAGGTATTGAAATAAGGAGGTAAGCTATGACTAAACAAAAAATGCCGGCAGATGAACGTCGAGAATACATTTTAAAATTATTAAAGGAACAAGAAGAGCCTCTATCTGGGAGGGAGATTGCCGAAAAAGTAGGAGTCAGTCGTCAAATTATCGTGGGAGATATGGCTTTGCTAAAAGCAAAAAATGAGCCAATATTAGCTACTAGCCAAGGATATATTTATATGTATGACTCCCAAGAGAGTAATGGATATGAGAGAACCATTGCTTGTTATCACAAGCCAGAAGATACGGGAAAAGAATTAAATATATTAGTTGATCATGGTGTGTTTGTGAAGGATGTTACAGTAGACCATCCAATTTATGGAGAGTTTACGGCTCAACTAAGGATCTCAAACCGTATAGAGGTAGAAAAATTTGTGAAGCAAGTTCAATCATCTAGTGCTGCCTTATTATCCGAATTAACAGAGGGCATTCATCTACATACGATCACGGCTGATCGAGAAGAGTTATTGGATGAAGCAGAAAAAGCACTAAATAAGGCGGGATTTTTAGTCAATAAAAAGGTATGAGCCAAAGAAGCTCATACCTTTTTTTACTCGGTCTTATATAAACATAGCAGCCGCGAATGTAAATGTAGATAGTAGCATCGCAATAATCATTAACCAAATAACTACTGTCGTCCATTTTTTACGCTGTCTTCTTCTTGAAGAAAAAGGAGCTTGCGGCTGTTTTCTTTTCTGATTGTTATACACGATGGATTCCTCCCCTATAAGATTACCCTATCGTTATTGTAAAAGAAAAAGTAGGATTGGACAAGATTAATCTTTCCTTTAAAATAGTAATAGGAGAGAAAATTCTTAATAATAATATATGTCTTAATTTTATTCATTTTGAAGGGAGATTAGGGTATGGGGAAACAATTTCATGAGGCCAAGAAAGAGTGGCAGGAAAAACTAACGAGAACCCAAGAGCGTTTTCCAGAACGTAAAGATTCATTTGTCAATAGTTCAGATCTTAATATTGACCCTTTATATGTACCACATCAAGAATCAATTGAGGAAGAATATATGGAGAAGTTAGGTTTTCCTGGACAGTACCCGTATACGCGTGGCATTCAGCCAGGAATGTATCGTAGCCGGTTTTGGACAATGCGTCAATATGCTGGTTTTGGCTCCGCTAAAGAAACGAACAAGCGATTCCGTTACTTATTAGATCAGGGGCAAACGGGGTTATCTGTAGCTTTTGATTTACCAACACAAATTGGATATGACTCTGATGACCCAATGGCAGAAGGAGAAGTCGGAAAAGTAGGAGTAGCTATTGACTCATTAGAAGATATGGAAACTTTACTAAATGGTATCCCGTTGGATCAAGTTAGTACATCAATGACGATTAATGCACCAGCATCGGTATTACTATGTATGTACATTGCGGTAGCTGAAAAACAAGGCGTGCCTAAAGAAAAAATTACTGGAACGATTCAAAATGATATTTTGAAAGAATATATAGCTCGTGGAACGTATATATATCCACCTAAACCATCAATGAGATTGATCACCAATATTTTTGAATACTGTGCTAAAGAGGTCCCGAAGTTTAATACGATCAGTATTTCAGGCTATCACATTCGTGAAGCAGGTTCGACAGCAGTTCAGGAAGTGGCTTTCACATTAGCCAATGGGATTGCATATGTTAACGCGGCAATTGAAAGCGGTTTAGGTGTTGATCAGTTCGCTCCTAGATTAGCTTTCTTCTTCAATGCCCATAATAATTTCTTTGAAGAAGCGGCAAAGTTTAGAGCTGCCCGTCGAATCTGGGCAAAGATTATGAAAGAGCAGTTTGGTGCGAAAAATGAAAAGAGCCTACGTCTTCGCTTCCATACACAAACAGGTGGCTCAACTTTAACCGCCCAACAGCCGGATAACAATATTGTGCGCGTTGCTTTGCAAGCGTTATCAGCTGTATTAGGTGGCACACAAAGCCTACATACTAACTCAAGAGACGAGGCTTTGGCGCTTCCAACTGAGGAATCAGCAAGGATTGCATTAAGAACTCAACAAATTATTGCCCATGAAAGCGGGGTTGCAGACACGGTTGATCCTCTTGCTGGTTCCTATTACGTAGAACAATTAACAGATCAGATTGAAAAGGAAGTGCTCACTTACTTAGATCGAATTGAGGAAATGGGTGGAGCAGTTCAAGCCGTTGAGGATGGTTATATGCAAAGAGAGATCCATCAAGCAGCCTATGAAGCTCAAAAAAGAATTGAATCGAAAGAAGATATCATAGTCGGTTTAAATGAATTCCAATTAGAAGAAGAAGTGCAAGCAGACTTATTGAAGGTAGATGAACAATTAGAGAAGGATCAAGTTCAACAAGTCCAAAATGTTCGAGAACAACGCCATGATTCAACCGTAAAAGAAAAATTAAAAGCTTTAGAAGAGGCCGCTAAAGATGAAAAGTCCAATCTAATGCCTTTCATTTTGGATGCGGTGAAAGCTTATGCGACGGTTGGAGAAATTTGTAACGTCTTACGTGAAGAATTTGGAGAGTACAGCGGGGTTTAAAAGTTAATAGGAGGGGAACTTATGGATCAAAAAATAAGAGTGTTAATAGCTAAGCCAGGACTGGATGGGCATGATAGGGGGGCGTTAGTCATTGCCCAAGCTTTAAGGGATAGTGGAATGGAAGTCATTTATACAGGATTAAGACAATCAGCACAACAAATCGCCCAAGCGGCAATTCAAGAAGATGTTGATGTAGTTGGATTGTCTTCACTTTCCGGAGGACATAAAGCTTTGTTTCCAAAGGTTGTGGAAGAATTAAAATTACGGGGCGCAGAGGATATTCCGGTTATTGGAGGCGGTGTCATACCAGACGATGACGTATCTTACTTAGAAGAGAAGGGCGTTCATAAGATTTTCACTTCTGGTACTCCAACTACAGAAATAGCAGAATATATTAAGAAGCTTGTTCGAGGTGAAGTTGTATGAAGAAAATCGCGCACATTGGGATAGCGGTTTCTAATTTAGATGAGGTGATTCCTTTTTATCGTGATCAACTAGGTTTAACATTTAATGGAACAGAGGTAGTAGCATCAGAAAACGTCAAGGTAGCTTTTTTCAAGATTGGAGAAAGTGCCATTGAATTATTAGAGCCTCTAAATGAACAATCACCGATTGCGAAATTTATCGCTAAAAAAGGTGAAGGAATTCACCATATCGCTTTAGATGTAGATGATATTCATCAACGTTTAAATCACTTAAAAGAACAAGGAGTTCCTTTAATTCATGAAGATCCAAAGGAAGGAGCTCACCAAAATCAAGTCGCTTTTCTACACCCTAAAGCAGCACAAGGCGTATTATTCGAACTCTGCGAACAGAAACAGGAGGATGATTAATGGATATCTACGATAAAATAAATGAATTATATGATAAACGTCGTAAAGTTGAACTAGGCGGTGGGGATGACAAAATCCAAAAACAACGAGATAAAGGGAAAATGACAGCAAGAGAACGTATTGATTATTTGTTAGATGATGGTTCTTTTGTAGAATTAAACCCCTTTATCGAACATCGTGTAACGGACTTTGGCATGAATGGTAAGGAAGTGCCAGGAGAAGGTGTGGTGACAGGATATGGTACAATTAAAGGGCGTCCTGTCTATCTTTTTGCTCAAGATTTTACAGTTTACGGTGGCGCATTAGGCGAAATGCACGGCAAGAAAATCGCAGCTGTTATGGACTTAGCAGCGAAAAATGGAACCCCATTTATTGGATTAAACGATTCAGGTGGTGCTAGAATACAAGAAGGGGTCGCGTCCTTAGATGGTTATGGACATGTGTTTTATCGTAATTCAATCTATTCTGGTGTCATTCCACAGATTTCTGTTATTATGGGTCCATGCGCAGGTGGGGCTGTTTATTCACCAGCGATTACGGATTTTGTCGTAATGGTTGAAAAATCATCTCAAATGTTTATTACGGGTCCTAAAGTTATTGAAACTGTAACAGGTGAACAAATCTCATCTGAAGATTTAGGTGGAGCAGACGTACATAATAGTAAGAGTGGTAATGCCCACCTTAAGGCAAAAACTGAAGAAGAAGCGTTAGATCAAGTGAAAAAATTAGTTCAGTATTTACCACAAAACCATGATGAAAAAACTCCGAAGGTTAATGTTGAACCTAAAGAAGACTTTAGAGATGATCTAACTGATTTAATTCCATTTGATTCAATTCGTCCATATGATGTAAGAACGATTATTCGAGAAATCGTCGATGACGATTCTTTCTTTGAAATTCACCCTGATTTTGCTAAAAATATTGTCGTTGGATTCGCTAGAATTAAAGGAGAGACGGTTGGTTTAGTCTGCAATCAGCCTAAGTTCTTAGCTGGTGGCCTAGATATTGATTCAAGTGATAAAGCTTCTAGGTTCATTCGATTCTGTGATTCCTTTAATATTCCTCTTATTACATTCGAGGATGTCACAGGCTTTTTCCCTGGTGTTAAGCAAGAACACGGTGGGATTATTCGTCACGGTGCAAAGATTTTATATGCCTATTCTGAAGCAACCGTTCCTAAAATAACAGTTATTACTCGTAAGGCTTATGGTGGAGCCTATGTTGCTTTGAACAGTAAATCCATTGGTGCTGATTTAGTTTTTGCATGGCCAAATGCAGAAATAGCTGTCATGGGTCCAGAAGGTGCAGCCAATATTATTTTTGCAAAAGATATTAAGGAGAGTAGCAACCCAGAAGAAACAAGACAAAATAAAATTAATGAATATCGAGAAAAATTTGCGAATCCATATGTGGCAGCAGGTTTAGGAATGGTTGATGATGTCATTGACCCACGTGAGACGAGGGTTAAACTTTCTCAAGCATTAGATATGTTGAAGAACAAGAAAGAACAGCGACCTAAGAAAAAACATGGTAACATTCCTTTATAAAACTTTGGAGGTGCAACAGCATGAATGAAATTCAAGTAAACCAAGATCGATTAATCGAAGAATTTATGGAACTAGTACAAGTTGATTCAGAAACAAAACATGAAGATAAAATTGCAGAAGTATTAAAACAAAAATTCACAGAGTTAGGCTTATCGGTACAAGAAGACAATGCTAAAGAGAAAACAGGGCACGGAGCGAATAACTTAGTTTTTACACTAGAGGGTCAAGATGAAGGAATCACTCCGATTTACTTTACTTCCCATATGGACACGGTCGTACCTGGAAATGGTATTAAACCTTCTATTGATGGTGATTATATCGTTTCAGATGGAACCACTATTTTAGGTGCAGATGATAAAGCAGGTATTGCAGCAATGTTGGAGGCAATTAAAACGATTAAAAAATCCGGTATTCAGCATGGTGATATCCAATTTGTTATTACAGTAGGAGAAGAATCTGGCTTAGTTGGTGCGAAAGCATTTGATTCTAACCTACTTAAGGCTAAATACGGTTATGCTGTAGATAGTAATGGACAAGTTGGGAATATTATAGTGGCTGCACCAACTCAAGCAAAATTAAAGATTACAGCAAAAGGAAAAACAGCACATGCTGGTGTCGCACCTGAAAAGGGGATTTCGGCAATCACATTAGCAGCTAAAGCGATCGCTAAAATGCCTTTAGGCCGAATTGACGAAGATACGACTGCTAATATCGGTCGTTTTGAAGGTGGAAAAGCTACGAACATCGTTAGTGATGAAGCATTTATCTTGGCAGAAGCCCGTTCATTAGATCCTGAAAAATTAGATGCTCAACTTGAAAAAATGAAAAAGGCTTGTCAAGAAGCGGAAACAGAATTAGGTGGATCTTTTGACGTAGATGTCCAAATAGTCTATCCAGGTTATCATCATCAAGACGGGGATCAGGTCGTTGAAGTGGCCAAAACTGCGGCCAAACGTATTGGACGCGAGAGCCAATTAGAAAAGAGTGGTGGAGGCAGTGATGCCAATATTTTTGCTGGTTTAGGTGTACCGACTGTCAACCTTTGTGTTGGTTACGAAAATATTCATACTACTAGTGAACGAATGCCAATTGGAGAACTAGTCAAAATGTCAGAATTTATCGCTTCGATTATTACGGAAGCAGCTAATAAATAAATGCGATCAGAGTGCTTGATGTTTTTAGGACATCAAGCACTTTTGTTATACTGTAATATGATGCTTGAATAAATGGGTGGTTTATATGAAACGTAAAGGAAGAATTATCTTCCATGTAGACATGAATAGTTTTTATGCTTCGGTTGAAATGGCCTATCGACCTGAATTAAAAGGGAAACCTGTTGCTATTGCAGGTAATCCTGAGGAACGCCGAGGGATTGTCGTTACAAGTAGTTATGAGGCAAGGGCTCGCGGTGTCAAAACGACAATGCCATTATGGCAAGCTTATGAGCATTGCCCTGAACTAATTGTTTTAAGGCCAAATTTCAATCGATATCGTGAAGCTTCAAAGCATATATTTTCAATTTTATCGGAAGCCACACCATTTGTTCAGCCCGTTTCTATTGATGAAGGTTACATGGATTTAACAGATTATGTTGGGGAAGAGAATCCGATTGAATTTGCACATAAGTTACAACAGCGTATTTTAAACGAATTAGATCTTCCATGTAGTATAGGCATTGCCCCTAATAAATTTTTGGCTAAAATGGCATCTGATATGAAAAAGCCATTAGGAATTACAGTCTTAAGAAAAAGAGAAATTAAACATACACTATGGCCACTTGATATTGGAGAAATGTATGGAGTTGGACAAAAAACCGCAGAAAAGCTTAAAAGAATTGAAATTCATACAATTGGAGATTTAGCTAATAAAGATGTCTTAACACTAAAAAATTTATTAGGTATTAATGGTGAACGTCTACACCAACGTGCAAATGGGATTGATAATCGTCCAGTTGATCCGGATGCGGTGAATGAATTTAAAAGTATTGGGAATTCAACAACTTTACCTTATGACATGACAGATTTGACAAACATCTATAAAACCTTTGATCAACTTTCTAAAAAAGTGGCAGAACGCTTAAAATATAAAAATGTCGTAACTGAAAATATTCAAATTATGATTCGTTATCATGACCGAAAAACCATTACTAGAAGTAAACAACTACAAGATTTTATTGAAACCAAAGAAGAAATATCAGGGTGGGCAAAGCGATTATTCCAACAACATTGGAATGAAGAACCTGTTCGTTTATTAGGTGTGACAGCGCAACATTTAACCCCTAAAAACGAATTATCAAAGCAATTAGATTTATTTAATTATGAACAAGAAGCTGAGAAAGAAAAGTTATACTTAGCTATGGATCAAATGAAGGAAAAGTATGGCGATGAGGTGTTTATTCAGCTGAGAGACCCTGAACCTAATATAAGTACGAGTTTTCAAAAAGATTTTCTAAGTGAATATAAAACAGAAGAAAAAGGAAGCGATTCATGATCGCTTCCTTATTTAAATAATTTCTTTAAAATTTTTCTTCCCATTTTTGAATTCGGATATCGGAACGCAAGATCAAAGGCAGTAGTTTGTTTTAATACACTTTTCTCATGAGTAAATGTATCAAAACTATACTTTCCATGATATTTTCCTATACCACTAGTTCCGATCCCCCCAAAAGGTAGTTGATTATTTCCTAAATGCATCATCGTATCATTAATACATCCACCGCCAAATGATAGGTTTCTGATTACCCATTCCTGGTTCTTCTCGTTTTCTGAGAAATAATAGAGAGCTAATGGATTCCTTGAATGCTCAATATGATCGTGGACTTCTTCAAGCTTATCAAATGTTAATACAGGTAATAGGGGACCGAAGATTTCTTCCTGCATAATTTTTGAACCCCAATTAACTTGATCAATAATGGTTGGATTAATTAACTGATTAGTTCGATCTGATTCCCCTCCGTAATGAATCTCACCCTCATCAAAATAATTCACCAATCGATCAAAATGATTTTTATTAATGATTTTAGTGTATTCTCCACTTTCCATAGGATTAGAGGTGTACATTTTCTCGATTTCTATTTTAATCTGATCTAATAATTTCTGTTTAATCGATTCTTGTACTAATAAATAATCAGGTGCGACACATGTTTGACCTGCGTTGACGAATTTTCCCCAAACGATTCGTCTTGCCGCATATTCAATCTTTGCATCTCGATCTACGATACAAGGGCTTTTTCCACCTAGCTCTAGGGTGAGAGGAATTAATTGTTGACTTGCTTTCTCCATGACAATTTTCCCTACAGGCACACTTCCTGTAAAGAAAATATAATCAAATGGTAGATCTAAAAGTTGTTGACTGACTTCACGGTCACCTTGAATAACTGTGATGTATTTCTCTTCAAACGTTTCCTTAATCATTTCTTCAAGTAAATCACTTGTGTAAGGTGTTAATTCTGAAGGTTTTATAATTGCTGTATTACCTGCTGCGATAGCCCCAATTAATGGGGATAAAGCTAAGTTTAAAGGATAGTTCCAAGGACTAATAATTAATGTAACACCATAGGGCTGCTTATAAATTAAGCTTTTGGCTCCCTTATGAGAGTTAGGTGTTTTTACCTTTTTAGGCTGCATCCATTCTCTTAAATGCTTAATGGTGTAATTAATTTCTTGTTGTAAAAATCCGAACTCAGTCGTTAACACCTCATAAGTCGATTTATTTAAATCTTTGTGTAATGACTCGTATATACGAGGTTCATAACGATTAAGCATTTCTTGAAGCTTTTGTAGCTGATGGATCCGATAAGTATACGTCATCGTTTTACCGGCATGAAACATTTCTTTCTGATTTTGAACTAAGTCATGAAAATTAGACAAGGTCACCCCTCCTTTTGAATCGTATATGAAGATAAATCTTCAGCATATATTGTGTTAGGGAAGGTTTGCTTAATTTGTTTAAGCTCTTTTTGTAAATCCTCATGCAAATACCTAGACGATATATGGTTGAGAATTAATTGTTTGACGTTTGCTTCTTTAGCTATTTGAGCAGCTTGAAGACTTGTTGAATGAAAATATTTGCGAGCTAGCTCTTGATCCTCATGGATGAAGGTGGCTTCATGAATAAGCAAGTCCGAATCGGCTACATGCTCAATAATGTCATCCGATGCATGTGTATCACCTAGTATAGAGACTTTTCGTCCTTTAATCGGTGGCCCCGTCACATCATCTCTATAAATGATAGTACCATCCGACAACCTAACTTTTTCATTATTTTTAATGTTTTGATAAATGGGTCCAGGTTTCACACCTAAACTTTTTAATTTATCAGGTAGAAGGGGACCTACAGAATCTTTCTCCTCAATAATATACCCACACGACGGGATCCCATGTTTTAATGGGATAGAAGAGACCGATAAATGATGATCTTCAAACAATTTTGGTTGAGAAATAGATTTAAATATTAAATCATATTTTAACCTAGTTTCACTTACTTTAAGGCTAATCTCAATAAATTCTTTTAATCGAGGAGGACCATATATTTCAACGGGATTTAACCCTTCTTGAAAAGAACGACTACTCAACAATCCTGGTAATCCAAATATGTGATCCCCATGCATATGAGTGATAAATATTTTTGAGATTTTTCTTGGTTTGATAGATGAATGTAATATTTGATGTTGAGTAGCTTCTCCACAATCAAATAACCAAACTTCATCCCGTTCCTGTAACATAGAGAGTGCTAAGGAAGATACATTCCTCATTTTAGATGGAACACCTGAACCGGTTCCTAAAAACGTTAATTCCAACTTGATTTATCCTCCTATCTCATGACCAACCGCGATTATACTGTTCAGGACCTTCAAGATTGACGCCTAATTCGTCCGCTACTTGCTTTGGCCAATAAGGGTTTCTTAAAAATGCTCGAGCTACAAAGATGAGGTCCGCACGATTGTTTTGAAGAATTTCCTCAGCTTGGATCCCTGTCGTAATCATTCCAACAGCTCCAGTTTTAATACCTGCTTCTTTTTTGATTGTTTCAGCATAGCCAACTTGGTAGCCTGGAAATGTTTTAATACGAGCAGGTACAACGCCACCAGAACTACAATCAATAAGGTCAATATTCTGTTTTTTCATTTGCTCTGCGAAGTAAATAAAATCATCCATCTGATTACCTTCATCTTGATACTCGGATGCTGAAATCCGAACAAATATTGGTCCGTCAAATTCTTCTTTTACCACCTCAATAACTTCTTTAAGTAGGCGATATCGATTATCACGAGATCCACCATACTCATCTTTACGTTTATTCGTTAATGGTGATAGGAATTGATTAATGAGATATCCATGCGCTGCATGAATTTCAACGAGATCAAAATTAGCTTCTTTTGCTCGTCTTGCAGCGTCTTTAAATGCATGAACCGTTTCATGTATTTGATTAGTCGTCATTTCGTTTGGTGTTTTAAATTGATCATTAAAAGGAATTGCACTTGGAGCAAAAATATCCTCTTTGACAGTTGCTTTTCTTCCTGCATGTGCGAGTTGAATTCCACTCTTTGAACCGTGAGCATGAATTCTTTCATTGACAGTTATTAATCCTTCGATATGTTCATCGGACCATATTCCTAGATCTTCTGCTGAGATTCGACCTTCAGGCTGCACGGCTGACGCTTCCAATATAACTAATCCAGCTTGCCCAGCAGCACGGCTCTCATAATGAGTTATATGAAATGGTGTAATCTTACCATCTTGTTCAAAACAAGAATACATACACATTGGCGACATCACAATTCTGTTTTTAAGTTCTACATTTTGTATTTTAATAGGTTCGAAAAGTTTCGTGTTCATTATAAGAATCCCTGCCTTTTCTATTGTGTTTTTACTTTCATAATATCTGGAATATCCGTAAATAATCCATCCGCCTCCATTGTGACACATTTTCGTCCTAAGCTCACGCGATTTACTGTATAAACACGGAATGGAATCTGTTGATCTAATAAACATTTAACCATTTTAGACGATAATAAACGAGACTTGATATGGATGGTATTAGCACCCAATTCTTTGAGATATTGATCGATTTTACGTACTTGAATTTTGGTTAACCAGGCTAGCTCTATGTCCGAGTTAAGGTCACGAACCCTTTGAATGGTATATGGATTAAAACTTGAAATGATGGTTCGGTGTATCATGTTATATTCCAATATTAAGTCCATGACACGCCTTTCAATTGTAGGGTACTCAATCACATTTGTTTTTAATTCAATATTAACTAATAGATCCTTGTCCTGAACCCATTGAAAGAATTCCTTTAAAGACATGATCGGTGTATGTAAATAGTGTTTAGAAAACCAATATCCCGCGTCAAATTCTTGTAATTCTTCTAAAGTATAATTTTGAACAAAGCCAGTTCCGTTAGTTGTTCTTCTAATGTTTTCGTCATGTATAATGACTGGCACTAAATCTTTGGTTAACTGCACATCAAGCTCTATACCATCTGCACCTAATTCATAAGCAAGCTCAAAGGCTGGTAATGTATTTTCTGGTGCGTAACGGCTAGCACCACGGTGAGCAAATATTTTCATAGTAAGTAGCCACCTCTTTTTCCATCAACTGAACAGTTGTTATTAAATATTTAATACGATAAACGAACTTTAATTCCTGTTATTTCTGTTATGATTGTGGTGTATAAATCATGAAAAGTCAAACTAGTTATAGCCCTATTTTTTGAAACTTTATTGAAATGGAGTGATGACTTTGAAATGGCAGACGAAAGAGGAGTTAGTGAACAGTTTATGCCAATTAGTTCAATTCAAGAGTATATCTGGTGAAGAAGGGGAAGTAGCCATTATTGAGCACGTTGAGAAGGTTCTTCAAGATTACCCTTACTTTAAAGAATATCCTCAGTACTTACAAACCGATCAATTAAGTGACGGCCGAAAGTTATTAACAGCTTTGGTTAGAGGAAAACGAGATACTAAAAAGACGATTATTTTGTTAAGTCATATTGATGTAGTAGGTGTTGAAGACTATGGTTCATTACAAGATTTAGCCTTTAACCCTAAAGAATTAACTGAACAATTAAGGAACGATTCTCAATCTTTACCAGAAGATGTCCTAAATGATCTAAACGATTCTCAAGAATGGCTGTTTGGTCGTGGGACAATGGACATGAAGGCTGGGACAACTCTTCATTTATCAATGGTTGAAAAAGCGATGGCTGGCGAATGGGATGGGAACATATTATTGTTGCTTGTTCCGGATGAAGAAGTTAATTCTGCTGGTATGCTAAAGGCTAGACACACGGTTAATCAAATAAAAGAAAAAGAGAACCTAGAATTTATTTTATGTGTTAACAGTGAGCCGATGTTTCGCCAATTTCCTCAAGATGAGCAGATGTATATTTACACAGGTTCTTTAGGAAAAGTATTACCTGGCTTCTTATGTTACGGAAAAGAGACACACGTTGGAGAACCATTCAATGGCCTCAATGCTAATTTAATGTTGAGTTACTTAAATATCAACTTAGAGCTAAGTGAAGAATTAATGGAAAAAGTAGGAGAGGAAGTGACCCCTCCTCCAATTAGTTTAATGAACAGAGACTTAAAAGAAAATTACTCAGTTCAAACGCCATTAACCGCAGTTTCTATGTATAATATTCTTTTAATGAACCGCTCCGTCAAAGAAATCTCTGAGAAGTTACATAAAATTATGGAGCAAACAAAATTACAAATAGAGTCACATATTAGTAGGCAAGCGAGCGTTTATGCTGATTTAAGTCACTCTAATATTTCTACCTCTTTTGATATTAAACTATTAGACTATGATACGTTATATCAGGAAGCGGTGAAACGCCATGGCGAAGTAGAGGTTGCAAGAAGGCGTGAGGCACTCGTCAATGAAAGAGAACAGGGGGATCGAGACTTTAGTACCCTTCTTGTACAAGATTTAGCTTATTTGTGTAAAGATTTGGCTCCAATGATGGTGTTGTTTTATAGTCCTCCATATTATCCGGCAGTGACGAGTCATTCACATCCATTAGTTAACTCAGTTGGTCAACATGTCACTCAATTAATGGAAAGGGAAGGTCAACATCAGGTTAAAACGATCCAATATTTTAATGGTATTTCAGATTTAAGTTTTATTGGAGAAGATAACAATTCAAAAGAAAACCTTGATGAATTGTATCGACAAATGCCTTTAAAGAACAATGGAGATTCCTTTTTGAAATACCTTGAGGAAGAGCTGGTTGTTCCGTCGATCAACATCGGTCCCATTGGAAAAGATGCACATCAGTGGACGGAACGCTTAAACGTTGACTTTTCTTTTGGTGAATTACCACATATTTTATCTGAAGCAATCAAATTTACATTTGAAAATCATTAATCGCCATGTTAAATAACTATTTTTGTAGTATAATAAAACTGAATAACTATTCAGTTTTATGGAGGCGTTTTAATGACTAATGAGATTCACCAAATAACACTTCCTACGCCCTATCCAGTAGGTGATGTTCATGCTTATATTGTTAAAAATGATACCGTGACACTAATAGATGCAGGGGTTCATACAAATGAAGCTTGGACCTCTTTCAAGGAGCAATTAAAAAATATAAATTTAGCCCCTGAAGATATTGGCCAAATTGTTTTAACTCATCATCACCCAGACCACATAGGATTAGTTGGTCGATTAGATCATGTGGATGCCATATATGGCCATCTCTTAGTTCATAAGTGGTTAACACGTGATGAGAAGTATATCAACCATTACTTAAACTTTTTTAATGACTTATATTTTAGATGGGGAGTCCCTGAACGTTTTCGAAATATGGAGAAAACGCTTCAAAACACACTCGCATTTACAACGACTAGCGAGCTAACGGATGTGTTGACAGAGGGAGATGAGGTACCAGGTTTAGACGGATTTGTGACACTAGGAACACCTGGTCATGCGGAAAGCCATCTATCCTTTTATCATAACGAGACAAACGAGTTCTTAGCAGGTGATTTCTTATTAAAACATATTTCGTCTAACCCATTATTAGAACCTCCAATGAATAAGGGAGAAGAACGTCCAAAGCCATTATTAAAATATCGGGAATCGATGAAAAAAGTATTAGGTTATACTTTTTCAAACATTTATCCAGGCCATGGCGACATTTTTTCTGATCATCGAGATTTAATTATAGAACGGTTAGCAAAGCAGGAGAAACGTTCGAAAAAAGTATTAGATTATATTCGTCATTCACCTGCAACACCATTTGAAATTTGTCAGTATCTATTTCCAAAGCATTATCAGTCACAGTTCGGATTAACCATGTCTGAAACGGTTGGCCAGTTAGATTACTTATGTTCTCTCGGGAAAATCACTGAATTAGACCAAGAGGGCCCCACTCGTTTTATTGCACGCCATAAAGTCACAAGTGATATGTAGGGTTGATAAAATTTTTGATTAGAGTAGTTAATGATTACTTATCTAGAACATAGACGTTAATCCATAAAGGGTTAACGTCTTTTTTGATGATCTAGATAATTTGTGTTTAGCATTGGGTGAGTGAGTGGAGAAGCTCTAGTATCTAGCACTAAATTCTTGCTCTAATTACAGGGAATTCCATGTAGGATATCGAATTTATTTTATAGGAAAGAATGGCTATGTTTAGATGTAAATACTCATCCATTTTATATAATGAAGGCCAACGGATAAGGTGATGAATAACGAAAAGTAGTATTGAGGGGGGAGAAATATGTGGGAGCAAATGTTTGTTAACACAGACAGAGGCGAATTTGAAATATTTGTTTCAGGTAATGGAGAACCATTGTGCGTCACTCATTTATATAGTGAGTTCAATGAACGGGGGAATTATTTCGCGGACATGTTTTTAGATGCATTTCGTGTTTATCTTGTAAATTTAAAAGAAGCGGGAAACTCAAGTAAAGTTGTTAAAAAAGAAGAACTAAGTATGCAGGAAACGGTGAGGGATTTAGAAGCCATACGAGAAGCCTTAGGTATAAAAGAATGGAGCTTTGCAGGTAATTCAACAGGTGGAATGTTAGGCTTGGTTTATGGGATCAATCACTCACATTCTTTGAAGCGTTTATTAGTTGGGGGAGCTACGGCTACATATGATTATATGAACCACGAAGACAGTATTTACTGCCGTTTAAATCCCAAGAATGAAAGGCTTAAAGAGATTTTTTCAATACTTAAATCAAATGAAACTACGCAAGAAAAAAGAAAGCAAGTAGCAAGAGAATGGACAGCGATGTCATTGTATGACCCAAGTCGATTTGATGAATATTTTTCAAAACCGAGTAGTGGTCGAGTGGTTCAAAAGCGATTGGATTATTATTCATTTGAAGAACTACCAGATTATGATATCAGAGATCAATTGTCTGAAATATCTACTTCGACATTTGTTTTTTGTGGAAAACATGATTCGCAATGTCCGCTTATATTTTCACAAGAAATTCAACAGCTTGTACCGAATTCAATCCTGTATGTTTTTGACAAGAGTAGCCATTTTCCATTCCTAGAAGAGAAAGAGGAGTTCACTAAAATGGTCGATCATTTTAAAACAAGGGTTTAGCTTGTTTGTCTCATAAGGGTTTTGAGAATAAGGTATTTAGAAAATTCCTTTTGTAGAAAAATTTGATGAAATTAGAGCATTTATTGAGGATGTTTTCTTAATTCCTTTTTATTGAATACTAACAAGATCGCTTAACGAAAACCACTCTATATCCCCTTGGGGTGTTAGTAATTTGAGTTGTTGAGTGTGCAAATCAACTTTTTGAATAGTTCCCACTACAGTGCGGGTTTCGTAAGGGTTATATAAATTGAAACGTATAGTGGATTGTTGACGGATGGCTTCTTGAATTTGATGCTCTAGCCACTCTACCTCCTGTTCATCTAACTCAGGCTTTGTTTTTTGGTTTAGTTGTTTTTGATGCTGTTGGATGAGTTCTTTATGTTCAGGAAGCATCATGCGACTTGATTCCCAAAGTAAGTTGTGTCCATGAGTTAATTTGTTCGGATTCATGATGAGTCCTCCTTATTTATAATGTCCACCAATTTTTTGAGCGCGATCAAACACTTGACCAGCTTTATTTAAAGAAGAAGCCCTGACAATCGCGGTATGACCAAATTTTTTGCGGATATCGTCCATTGCTTTGCTTAATTGATCTTTTTCGACTGATGGGTTAAAAAGGCTGAGTTGATAAACATCTGCCGATTGAAGTTGAGACAATGTCACGCCTACACTACGTACAGGTAGCCCATCCCAATGTTTACTTAATAATTGTAAGGCGGCATGAAACAAATCCATCCCATAATTAGTTGGGGAGGTTAGTTTAATTTGCCGGTGAAATCCTGTTGGGAGATCGAAGTTAGCACCACGTAAACCTAGTGATAATGTGTGACCACGGTAGTTTTTAGCTCTTGCTCGTTTAGCCACTTCTTCGCACAGTTCTAATAACACAATTTTGATATCCTCTAAGGTTTCATAGTCTCTTGGTAATGTCATGTGGTGTCCAACGGCTTTCTGCTTGTTATGGGTTTCTGTTTTAACAGGTGAATAATCAATTCCGTTGGCAATATTGGATAAAACCTCGCCATTAATTCCCCAGCGTTTCTTTAAATAATGAACAGGGTACACGGCCAAGTCTCCGATGGTTTGGATTCCCATTCGTGCAAAATGGCGCTCCATACGACTTCCAACTCCAAACATCTTTCCAACTGGAAGGTGCCACATCGTGTCTTTCATATTGTCGTGGGAAAGATAAAACATGCCATTTTCGTTCTTTTTAGCAAAGGCATCACATGCGATTTTAGCTAAAATTTTATTAGGCCCCATTCCTACGCGTGCATAGACGCCCAGTTCTTCTTGAATTTCCTCTTGTATTTTTCTAGCAACTGAGTATTTATCACCAAATAGTCGTTCGGTTCCAGTTAAGTCCATGAACTGTTCATCAACAGAAAAGACCTCGACTTGATCCGTAAATCTCTCTAAAATTTGAGTGATTTGGTAAGATAAATCGATATATAACTTCATGCGTGGACGGACAATGACTAATTCAGGACATTTTTCTTGAGCTTGCCAAAGCGCCTCAGCTGTTTTGACGCCGTACTGTTTCGCAATGGGACAGGCGGCTAAAATAATGCCGCTTCGTCGTTCAGGGTCACCAGCTACCACCACTGGTCGGTCCTGTAGCTTTGGATTAGCTGACTTCTCGATGGATGCATAAAATGATTGCATATCAACTAAAAAGATGACCTTCTCCATAATACCCCTCTTTTGGCATAGAACTTTTGTTCGTGTTTTTATTATATGCGAACATTTGTTCTTTTATCAATAGAAATTTATGCCAAAAGAAATAAGAAGGATGTCCTAAAAAATAAAAATTGCCCGATTTCCCTCGATTGACAGGTGAAATCGGACAATCTCATGTATGTTTCTTATTAATCACGGTGCTGTTCGTAAATATTAGCTTTTGTTAATGGTTTTAGTTGGTTATAGACGTTATCTGAGATTTGGGCATCTTGGTAAGCCCGTACATTATCTAATACTTGTTCAGGTGTACTTGCCCCGAGAACTAAACTACTGATGGCACGGTGTTTTAACGCGTAGCCAATAGCTAAAGATTGCGGTGAGAGGTTATGGTCATTTGCTAAATCTTGTAGTGATGTAATAATGGATTTTAACTCAGCTGAGTCATAATTTAAGAACCCTTTTTGACCTTTCTTTTGCCATTGGGTTTGGCCGATACTGGTTAGCATACCTTTCCCTAAAGCACCTCGAACGACAACTCCAATATGATTGTCGTTTAGTAGGTTTAAAACTTCTTCTTCAGGTCGGCGGTCCAGTAAACTATATTGCATCATGACACTAGTGATATTGGAACGTTCCACAAACCTTTTTATCACATTAGGACGAATGGAGGAGATTCCATAATAACGAATTAATCCTTCTTGTTGTAACTCTTCGAAGGTTTCAATGACTTCATCGGTTGGGTCCTCAATCGTACCGCCATGTAATTGATAAAGATCAATATAGTCAAGGCCAAGTCGCAGTAAACTATTTTTAAAAGCTTCTTTTAAATACGCCTTAGAAGGATCCCAGTACCACCCTTCTTTCCCCGGTTCGAAATGATTTCCGCCTTTTGTAGCAATCATAACTTGATCGCGTTTACCTTTAATTGCTTGGCCGAGGATCCTTTCATTTTCGCCAAAATCATATAAATCGGCCGTATCAAGATAATTAATACCTTGGTCTAGAGCTGTGTCAATAATGTTGGTTGCTTGCTTAACATTTGTCCCTAGGTTCATACAACCAAGGCTGATTTCAGAAATGTGTAAATCAGAATGTCCTAATTGACGTTTTTTTATCATCGAATTCTCACCCTTTCTAAATCTATTTTAAAAACAAGATGCTGTTAAAAACAAATCATATAATGGTCTATGCTACAATAAGGTGCAGAAAGGGGATTATGATGACAAAGAAATTTGAAGAAAAAACAATTACGAGTGAATCTATTTATAAAGGGAAAATTATAGATGTTAGGGTTGATGATGTTGAATTACCAAATGGTCAATCATCTAAACGTGAATTAATTGATCATCCGGGGGCTGTGGCCATTATTGCCATAACAGATGAAAATAAAATCGTAATGGTGGAACAATATCGTAAGGCATTGGAAAAAAGTATTATTGAAATTCCAGCAGGGAAGTTAGAACCTGGAGAAAAGCCTGAGATAACAGCTAAAAGAGAACTAGAAGAAGAGACTGGTTATCAAGCGGATACACTTGATTATGTCGTTTCTTATTACACATCACCAGGCTTTGCCAATGAAATCATCTATGTTTATGAAGCCAGAGGGTTGATGAAGGTAGAAGATGCTCTCGAAGGTGATGACGATGAGTTTGTGGAATTAATGGAAGTAACGTTGGATGAAGCCTTACAACTAATTAAAGAGCAACGAATTCATGATGCTAAAACGATTCATGCTATATACTACCTCATGCAACAAGAAGGATGAGAAATGTGACGCTATCAAGCTTTTATGCAGATTTACATGTTCATATTGGACGTACGATTCATAATAATCCGGTGAAAATATCTGCCTCCAATAACTTAACGATTTCTAACATATTTCACTATGTACGTGAGAAAAAAGGATTGGATTTAGTCGGTGTGATTGATACTCATGTACCTGAAGTGCAAGAAGAGATTGATTTATTGTTAGAAAAAGGTGAGTGTGTTGAACTTGAAGAAGGCGGGATTTCTAATGGTTCCGTGACCATGTTATTAGGATCAGAAATTGAATTGTATGATGAGAATTGTTCAGGGCCCATTCATGTGCTATGTTTTATGCCAACTCTACGAAAGATGAAGAGCTTTTCAGATTGGTATAGCCACTTTGTAAAAAATCGAACGTTGAGTTCGCAGCGAATGTATATTGATGCGGTTGAGTTACAGAAAAAAGTAAAAGAATTAAATGGATTGTTTATACCAGCTCACGTCTTTACACCTTTTAAGAGTTTATACGGGAAGGGAGTTCAAAAAAGTCTTACGGAAGTTTTTGATTCTAAATTGATTGATGGAATTGAACTTGGTTTAAGTTCGGATACGTCTATGGCGGATACGATTCATGAATTAGAACCTTTTGCCTTTTTAACGAATTCAGATGCCCATTCATTAGAAAAGATCGGGCGTGAATATCAAGAGTTACGATTAAAGGCTCCTACGTTTCTCGAATTGGAAAAAGCATTAAAAGAAGAACAGGGAAGAACTATAAAAGCTAACTATGGCATGAACCCGAGATTAGGAAAGTATTATACAACCATTTGTAGAGGTTGTCATAGTCGAATAAACTACTCAGACCATTGTCCGGAATGTGGGTCAAAGAAAGTGATTAAAGGTGTAAGTGAGCGTATTCAAGAAGTGAGTCAACATCATAAGCCATCTAACCGAACACGCCCCCCTTATATACACCAGGTTCCCTTAGAATACATTCCTGGACTTGGTCCCAAAACTTTAGAACAATTACGAAACGTTTTATTTCATGATATGTATCTCATCCATCAAGCGACGGAAGAAGAATTAATTCAACATAGTAACAAGCAAATCGCAGATCATATTATTCAATTAAGGAACGGGAAATTGGATATCAATCCAGGCGGCGGTGGCACGTATGGCCGTGTTATCGTTTCATCAAATAAAAAATAACATCGAATTATTCTACTTGGTTCTATATTTGTTTCTATCTTCATAGGATTTTACTAGAGTTAGAAACGAATGGAGGAACCATGATGAAACGTTGGTTAAAAGGATCGTCCTATACATTAGAGCCTTACATTAGTTTATACGTTTTCTTATTTGTTCTATTTGTTATTGGAGTAATTTTCGGAGCAGGAATGGTTGGAAGTTTAAGTTTCTTACAAAAACAAGATCTATTGTTTTTTGTTGAACAATATTTTCAATCTATTACAGAATCGTCGCGCCAATTAACCATCGGAGAGTTGTTTAATGCATTTTGGACCCATGGAAAGTATGTAACATTTTTATTCTTATTTGGATTATCATTCATCGGATTACCAATCGTATGGTTCCTGTTGTTTTTAAAAGGAATTGTGATAGGGTTTACTGTTGGGTTCTTAGTTAATCAATTATCTTGGCAAGGCTTCTTATTATCTATTACATCAGTAGCGCCGCAAAATTTATTAATCGTTCCAGGATATTTATTAATTGTTGCTAGCAGTATGATTTTTTGTATACATGTGATGAAAATGCTATTTGCTAAAGGAAAAAGCTATTATACGATTGGGCAGGCGGCTCTTTTATATTTTAAAAGCTATTTAATTACCCTATTGATTATTTTTGGTGGGTCGATCTTGGAAGCCTTTATTTCAACTCAGTTCATGCACATTATTTTAAAATGATTTTAATTTGATAATAATTGTTATGTTATAAATTAAAATAATTATAATTTGACACTATTCCTCCTCTTACATATAATTAATTATGTAAAGTAAGAGGGGGAATTTAAATGGAAAACCGCATAGAAAAAATAAAGAAACAGCTACATTCTCAAAGCTATAAATTAACCCCGCAAAGAGAAGCAACTGTACGGGTTTTATTAGAGCATGAGGAAGACCATTTAAGTGCGGAAGATGTCTACCTCCTCGTGAAAGAAAAATCACCAGAAATTGGATTAGCTACAGTATACCGAACTCTTGAGTTATTATCTGAATTAAAAGTAGTCGATAAGATTAACTTTGGCGATGGTGTATCTAGATATGACTTGCGAAAAGAAGGGGCTGAACACTTTCACCACCACTTAGTTTGTGTGGAGTGTGGCTCAGTTAAAGAAATTGAAGAAGACCTCCTAGGGGATGTTGAAAAGATCGTTGAATCTCAATGGGAGTTTAAAGTAAAAGATCATCGTCTAACGTTTCATGGGATTTGTAAAAAATGCCAGAGTCATGATGATGATAAATAGACTTACATAGAATTACCTTTTTTCATTGTGAAAAAAGGTTTTTTTGTTTGATTCTATTTTACTGAACCCAGTGTATATATTGGCGAAAGCCTTAGTTTCATTTAATCTATAACAAAGGTAAACTTTAGTATAGTGTAAAAAATCTTGCTTTTTAAAAAGTAAAGAATATTTATCTGATCGATGAATTGTTTTGAAATGGTCAAGATGAAGAATTAAAATGGAGGAGGCGTCGGAATGAAAGATGCGCTTAAAGATTATATACATTTTCTTCAAATAGAAAAAGGGCTTGCTGATAACTCGATTGCATCATATCAAAGAGACTTGAATCAGTATCTAACATTTTTAATAGAAATTGAGAAGTTAACTGAATTGAGTCAAATTGAACGTCATCATATTAGGCAATTTTTAAAACAATTAGACGAGATGGGGAAATCAAGTTCAAGCATTGCCCGTATGATATCAACTATTCGATCGTTTCATCGTTTTATTATTCAAGAATACGGTGTGAAACACGATGCGTCTTTACATATTCAAACGCCTAAAAAAGAACGTAAATTACCTAAAGTTTTATCCAATAAAGATGTAGAAGCACTATTAGATTTACCAAGTAATGAACCTTTAGACATTAGAAACAAAGCGATGCTAGAAACGCTTTATGCGACTGGATTGAGAATTTCTGAGTTGTTATCATTAAAAATTAATGATTTACACTTATTAATGGGGTTTGTACGAATCATCGGTAAAGGCGGTAAAGAACGAATAGTACCGTTAGGAAAACATGCACAACAAGCTGTCGAAGATTACGTTGAACATGCTCGCCCTACTTTTATCAAGCAAGAACATACTGACGCTCTCTTTTTAAATCATCGAGGCCGTCCGATGACAAGGCAAGGATTTTGGAAAATATTAAAGAAAATTGCTAGGGAAAAAGGGATTAGGGCAGAACTAACACCTCATACTTTAAGGCATTCTTTTGCCTCACATTTACTTGAAAATGGAGCAGATTTGAGAGCGGTTCAAGAAATGCTCGGACATGCTGATATTTCGACTACCCAAATCTATACTCACATCTCAAAGTCTAGGATGAAGGATATTTATCAAAATTATCATCCGAGGGCATGATATGTTATAGTTTTTAAGTTGTGGGTAAAATGTTAAAGATATTTAACTGGAGGTAAGATCAATATGGAACAACCTTTTAAACGTGTATTTTTAATTGTCATGGATTCAGTAGGAATTGGAGAAGCGCCTGATGCTAAAGAATTTAACGATGAAGGTGCTGATACACTTGGACATATTGCTGAACATATGAACGGACTTACAATGCCAAATATGGGTAAGCTTGGCCTAAGTAATATAAGAGAAGTTAAAGGAATCGAGCCAGCGGAACACCCTATGGCACATTATACAAAGATGCAGGAAGCGTCAGTAGGAAAAGATACCATGACGGGTCACTGGGAGATTATGGGCTTAAGAATGGATCAGCCATTCCGTACATTTCCTGAAGGTTTCCCAGAAGATTTAGTACAGAAAATTGAAGCCAAAACCGGACGTAAAGTAATAGGTAATAAACCGGCTTCTGGAACTAAGATTATTGAAGAATTAGGAAAAGAACATATCGATACAGGGGCTTTAATTGTCTATACTTCTGCAGACCCTGTATTACAAATTGCGGCTCACGAAGATGTTGTGCCTTTAGAAGAGTTATATAACATATGTGAGACTGTGCGTGAAATGACAAAAGATGATCCTTATATGATTGGTCGTATTATCGCACGTCCATTTGTTGGAGAACCTGGCAACTTCCAACGTACATCAAATCGCCATGACTACGCATTAAAGCCATTCGGCAGAACGGTAATGAACGAAATGCAAGATGCAGATTATGATGTGATTGCTTTAGGTAAAATCAGTGATATTTATGATGGTGAAGGTGTAACCGAGGCTATTCGAACTAATGATAATAGCGATGGTATGGATAAATTATTAGAAAGTTTAAACCAATCGTTCACGGGTCTTAGTTTCTTAAATTTAGTTGACTTTGACGCTAAATTCGGACACCGTCGCGACCCACAAGGTTATGGTGAAGCTTTAGAAGAGTTTGACCGTCGTTTACCAGAAGTATTAGACAAAATGAACGAAGATGATTTATTAATTATTACAGCTGATCATGGTAATGACCCTATTCATCATGGAACCGATCACACTCGTGAATATGTACCGTTATTGGCTTATCATAAAGGAATTAAAGAAGGAAAAGAACTAACACTCCGTCAAACATTTGCTGATGTTGGAGCGACGATTGCAGAAAACTTTAATGTAAAATCTCCAAAATACGGGGAAAGTTTTTTGAACGATATTAAATAAAGGGGTACGTCAATATGATTGAACAAATTAATGAGTCAAAAGCATATATCGAACAACAATTATCTGGTCAATTACCTAAGATCGGATTAATTTTAGGATCTGGATTAGGCGTTTTAGCAGATGAAATAGAAAATCCAACGGTTATTTCTTACAAGGACATTCCTCATTTCCCAACATCAACAGTGGCGGGCCATAAAGGACAACTCGTGATTGGTGAACTGCAAGGTAAAAATGTCATCGCCATGCAAGGTCGTTTTCACTATTATGAAGGGTATACCATGCAGCAAGTGACTTTCCCAGTGCGTGTTATGAAAGCATTAGGTGTAGAGCGTTTGCTTGTCACAAATGCGGCTGGTGGAATAAATGAATCATTTGATGCTGGTAATTTAATGTTAATTACGGATCATATTAATATGATGGGAGATAATCCGCTCATTGGACCTAACGTTGAAGAACTTGGCCCAAGATTTCCTGATATGTCACAAGCTTATGACAAAGATCTCATCGGCGTAGCGAAAAGTTGTGCAGATGAATTAGATCTTCAATTGCAAGAAGGGGTTTATGTCGGAAATACAGGTCCTGTTTATGAAACAAGTAGTGAAGTCAAAATGTTACGTACACTAGGTGGAGACGCTGTTGGTATGTCAACTGTTCCAGAAGTGATCGTTGCGAATCATGCTGGTATGAAAGTGTTAGGAATATCTTGTATCTCTAATATGGCTGCTGGAATTCTTGACCAACCACTATCACATGATGAGGTCATTGAAACAACAGAAAGGGTAAGAGAAGATTTTATTCAATTAGTTAAAAAAGTTATTAAAATCATGTAGAGTAGCAGGAGTGTTAAAAATGAGAATGTACGATATTATCGCAAAGAAGCGCGATGGAGAAAACCTTACTAATGAAGAAATTCAATTTTTTATTGAGCAGTACACAAATGGTTCGATTCCAGACTATCAAGCAAGTGCATTGGCAATGGCAATTTATTTTCAAGATATGAATGAAGATGAGCGAGCAGCTCTGACAATGGCAATGGTTCATTCTGGGGATACCATTGATTTATCAGACATAGAAGGAATTAAAGTCGATAAGCACTCTACAGGTGGAGTTGGAGATACGACAACATTATGTTTAGCTCCATTAGTTGCTTCAGTTGATGTACCTGTTGCTAAAATGAGTGGTCGCGGGTTAGGTCATACAGGTGGAACAATCGATAAACTTGAATCTGTATCAGGATTTCACGTAGAAATCAGCAGTGATGAATTTGTTAAATTAGTGAACCAAAACAAAATCGCTGTCATTGGTCAATCAGGAAATTTAACGCCTGCAGATAAGAAGCTTTATGGGTTGCGTGACGTAACAGCAACGGTTAATTCTATACCATTGATAGCAAGTTCCATTATGAGTAAGAAAATCGCGTCTGGTGCAGATGCTATTGTATTAGATGTTAAAACAGGCGCAGGTGCGTTTATGAAATCGAAAGAAGAAGCTGAAGAGCTTGCAAAAGCAATGGTGTCGATTGGAAATAACGTTGGCCGACAGACGATGGCTGTAATCAGTGACATGAGTCAGCCACTTGGAAGAGCGATCGGGAATGCCTTAGAGGTTAAAGAAGCAATCGATACATTAAATGGAAGAGGACCTGAAGACTTAACAGAATTAACGTTAACTTTAGGAAGTCAAATGGTTGTACTAGGTGGCAAAGCTGAAACATTAACTGAAGCTAGAAAAATGTTAGAGGAAAATATTCAAAACGGTAAAGCAATTGAAAAGTTTAAAGAATTTTTAACTGCTCAAGGTGGAGATGCATCAGTTGTTGATCAACCTGATCAATTACCAAAAGCATCTCACATTATAGAGTTGGAAGCTAAAGATTCAGGCTACATTAAAGGAATCGTTGCAGATGAGATCGGTCATGCTGCTATGATGCTTGGTGCCGGACGCCAAACAAAAGAATCCGAAATTGATTTATCTGTTGGGATTGTTTTAAATAAAAAAGTTGGCGATCGTGTTGAGAAAGGTGAATCGTTACTAACGATCCACTCCAATACAACAAATTTGGATGAAATCAAAGAAAAACTTTATAACAATATATCGATAAGCTCATCATCCGTTCAAGCACCCGAATTGGTCTATCAGATGATTAGTGAATAATAAAACTCTCTAACCTAGCTGGGATTATTTAATCTCAGCTAGGTTTTTTTATGTGGTATTAATACAGAATTTTTCCGTCAAATTTTATTAATAATTTTGTAATAAAAAATAAGACCTTGGAAAAAATATGAAACATGAAATGGAGGGAGCATCATGCGAAAAATAATATCTTTATTACTAATATTTTCTTTAATATTGCCAAGTTATAGTCTGTTAGCGGAGGAAGTTGAAGTCGCTAATTTAATTGAATCATCAAAATCAGCTTTATTGATGGAAGCAGATACTGGAGAAATTATTTTTAAAGAAAATGAATCCAAACGTCTACCGCCGGCTAGTATGACTAAAATTATGACCATGTTATTAATTATGGAAGCGATTCATAATGGAACAATTAAATTAGATGAAAAAGTTCGTATTAGTGAACATGCAGCTTCCATGGGTGGAACTCAGATATATTTAGAGCCTTTCGAAGAAATGACAGTAGAAGATTTATTAAAAGGAATTGCTGTAGCTTCGGCGAATGACGCTTCTGTAGCTTTAGCTGAACGTATTGCTGTTACAGAAGAAGCTTTTGTTGAGAAAATGAATCAAAAAGCGAAAGAGTTAGGCTTAAAGGATACAAATTTTGAGAACGCTACAGGCTTACCATCCGACAATCATTACTCAACAGCGCACGATATGGCAGTCATGGCGAAGGCTTTATTGGAGTATGAAGAAATTACAGATTATACAAAGATTTATGAGGATTATCTTCGAAAAGGAACTGAAGATGAATTTTGGCTAGTTAATACAAACAAACTTGTTCGCTTTTATCAAGGCGTTGACGGTCTTAAAACAGGATATACGTCAAAAGCAAAATTTTGTCTAACGGCCACGGCTAAACGAGATGATATGCGTGTTATTGCGGTTGCAATGGGAGCTGACACGGCAAAAGATCGTAATAAAGATATATCTAATATGTTAGATTATGCTTTTGGCAACTATGAAGTAAAAAAACTTTATGAAAAAGGAGATTCTGTTTACGAATGGGAACCGTTAAAGTCTGATAAAAAACTTGTCGCATCTCCTAAAACAAATGTTTCACTTTTACTGAAAAAAGGTGAGTCATTAGATGATTATCAGACAGAAATCGTAAAAGAAAATACAAATCAGTGGCCAGTCGAAAAAGGCGATGAAGTAGGTAAGATTAGAGTGTTAAAAGATAATCAAAAAGTAGGAGAGTACCCATTAGTTATTAACCATGATGTGAAAGATGCAAACATATGGACACTTTGGAAACGGGCTTTAAAATCCATTCATTCGGGTAAATAATAGTCGAATTGACACTTCTTTTGTCATCTAGCAGGAAAATAAATCATTCAGAAAGAAAGACTCAATAGCTTAATTTTTCATTGAAGGAGGAAAAAGCGTTGAGTCTTATTTCACATTTTGAAAAAAAAGAAGACGTACTACTAGTAAGACTCATTGGTGAACTTGATCACCATGAGGCAGAACAGTTAAAGGAAAAATGGAAAGAGCAATTAGGTGATACGAGTATTAAACATGTAGTTGTTAATTTAGAAAAATTAGCGTTCATGGATTCGTCTGGATTAGGAGTGTTCTTAGGACGTTATAAAGAGGTAAAGCAGTTAGATGGAGAGATGGTTATTTGTTCATATAATCAATCCATTAAACGTCTGTTTGAACTTTCTGGTTTATTTAAGTTAGTTCGAACAGCTGATAATGAAGAGGCTGCCCTAGAAAACTTGGGGGTGGCATCATGAATAATTATATGAAAGTTGAATTCGCTGCTAAAAGTGAAAATGAATCTTTTGCTCGTGTCGCTGTCGCTTCATTTATAGCGCAATTAGATCCTACAATGGATGAGTTAACTGAAATTAAAACGGTGGTCTCAGAGGCAGTGACGAATGCCATTATCCATGGTTATGAAGAAGATGAAGAAGGACTCGTAACTTTAGAATGCAACATTCGAAATAGTGATGTCGAATTAAAGATTATAGACGACGGTCGAGGCATTGAAGATGTAGATGAAGCAACTCAACCTATGTACACTTCAAAACCTGAACTTGAACGTTCAGGGATGGGTTTTACGATTATGGAAAACTTTATGGATGATATCACGGTAGATTCACAAATGGGTTATGGTACAACGGTCACAATGAGAAAAAAGTTCAATCAAAACGAAGCCGCTTCTCATAGGTGATGCTATGAGCGGAAACGGCAAAATCAAAGATGAACAAACGTTAGCACCAGAACAAGTTAGAGAATTGATTGAACGTAGTCAGGCGGGAGATGAGGCAGCTCGAGATGAACTAGTTCAAAAAAATACTCGTCTTGTGTGGTCGGTTGTCCAACGCTTTTTAAATCGAGGCTATGAAGCTGATGATTTATTTCAAATCGGCTGTATTGGCCTGATAAAATCCATTGATAAGTTTGATCTATCGTATGATGTTAAGTTTTCAACATATGCAGTTCCAATGATAATTGGTGAGATTCAACGTTTTATACGTGATGATGGTTCAATAAAAGTTAGTCGGTCTCTAAAAGAGCTCAATCATAAAATCAGATCTAAAATGGAAGAATTCTCAAAAGATCATGGACGATCACCTTCAATTGTTGAGCTTAGTGATGCTTTAGATATCCCTAAAGAGGATATTATCATGGCTTTAGAAGCTAATCAGAGTCCACATTCGATCCATGAAACCGTTTTTGAGAATGAGGGAGATCCGATAACGTTAATGGATCAAATAGCTGAAAAAGATTCAAGCTGGTTTGATCATATCGCATTAAAAGAAGCTATACGACAACTAGACTCAAGGGAACGATTAATTATTTACTTGAGATATTTTAAAGATCAGACCCAGTCTGAAGTAGCGAAACGGTTAAACATATCTCAGGTCCAAGTGTCTCGCTTGGAGAAAAATATATTAGAACATATGGGACATTTATTAAATAAGCAATAACAAGCTCTTACCACTCCGGTAAGAGCTTTTCTATTTTTTCTAATACATGTTAAAGCATGTAATGTACATAATAACTATATAGATGGCGGCACCATTTATGAATTAATACATCATGGAGCTGATTCAACATGGCACAAGTCATTTACCTTAGATTAAAACCCAAGCAAGTCGTGAAACTGGGGCAACAGATTTATTTAAAAGATATCGCTTGGATTAGCACCAATAATGATGAAGTAAAACAAAAGCTCTCTACTCTGTATCTGCACACTGTTACAAAAGATGACCAGACCTATAAAGTTTTTGATTTATTTAATATCATAGAACGAATTCACATACTTTACCCAGAATACGAGATTGAGTCGGTCGGTGCATCTCAAGCAATCTTGGTCATTTATCAACCAAAACCTAAAGTGTATCCGATATATGTGTTTTTTATTTGGGCACTATTATTTGTAGGTGCAGCGATGGCCATTATGAATTTTCATTTCGATGTGAGTATGGAAGAAGTTCAATCTACCCTACATAGAATGATCTCGGCTGATGAAGAAGGTCGAAGCGTTCTATGGTTACAAGTTCCATATTCAATCGGATTAGGTTTAGGCATGATTTTGTTCTTTAATCACTTTTTCAAAAAACGTTTTAATGAAGAGCCTAGCCCCTTAGAAGTTGAGATGTTTAATTATGATCAAGACTTACATCATTATGTTTCATTTAATGAGAATGAGTTGAATAAAAACGATGATGATTAGTTATGTCATTGAGGTATTCGTAGGGTTAGCAGGAGGGCTGGCTGTAGGCTCAGGGTTTGTTGCTTTTATTACAGTTTTAGGAATTATTCCAAGACTGGTGCAACTGAGCAAATCGAAAGAATTTCTTCAGCTATACGAATGGGCAGTCATCTTAGGAGCTTTATTTGGAATATTTATATCTTTTTCACACATATCTGTGCAAGCTCCAATTTTTATCGAGATGATTTGGGGATTGTTGCATGGTATTTTTATCGGAATGTTAGCTGCAGCACTGACAGAAGTACTAAATGTCTTTCCGATTTTAGCTAAAAGAATGAGATTAGATCAAAAAATTGAATTGCTAGTGTTAGCCATCGTTTTTGGAAAAATTATAGGCTCGTTATTTCAATGGGTTATCTATGTAAGGTGAAAGGTGAGTTAGCATGATCACAAAAGAAAATTATAAAAATGATATCAAAAATTATCAACCAAAACCAAAGCTACTTAAAAACTGCATCAAAGCATTTGTAGTTGGCGGTTTAATTTGTTTAATCGGGCAAGGGTTAACAGTGTTTTATACAGAAGTTTTTGGTTTTAGTGAAAAAGCTGCGGGTAACCCTGTGGTCACGACTTTAATATTATTGTCTGCATTGTTAACAGGCTTTGGCGTTTACGATAAAATTGGACAGTTTGCAGGAGCAGGCTCGGCTGTTCCAGTGACAGGTTTTGCAAACTCTATTACGAGTGCAGCGCTTGAACATAAGAGTGAGGGGCTTGTATTGGGTGTGGCCTCAAACATGTTCAAGCTTGCAGGAAGTGTCATAGTGTTTGGGACAGTATCAGCTTATATCGTCGGTATGATTAGATACTTAATTGAACAGTTTTTGTGAGGGTGACGAATATGAAAATAGGCAAACAATCATGGCAATTTAATCAAGGTGTTTATGTTCAAGCTGCTGGAACGGTAACAGGACCTAGGGAGAAACAAGGTCCATTAGGAGAGTTCTATGACTATTCATTTGATGAATTACATTGTAATGAAAAGAACTGGGAAAGTGCAGAACGAGCACTTTTGCAGAAATCAATTGATATCTGTTTAGGGAAAACAAATATCCGGCAAGATGCCATTGATTTATTCATTAGTGGAGACTTGTTAAATCAAAACGTCTCATCAAATTATGTAGCGAGGGATATTCCATCACCTTTTTTATGTGTGTTTGGAGCTTGTTCAACATCGATGGAGACAGTCGCTATAGGTTCTTCATTAATTGATAGTGGTAACTGTAAAAATGTCATCGCAAGTACAAGCAGTCATTATTCAACAGCAGAAAGACAATTCCGCTATCCGACTGAATATGGAGGCCAAAAACCGGATACAGCAACCGCGACGGTAACGGGAGCTGGTACTTTGCTTCTTAATAATGAACCATCAGATATTCAAGTTGAAGGAGCTACAATTGGAAAAGTTATCGATTATGGTGTGACGGATCCTTTAGATTTAGGATCAGCGATGGCTCCTGCAGCTGCGGATACAATTGTTCAGCATATGAAAGATTTCGGTCGAAAGCCAGAAGATTATGACTTGATTTTAACAGGTGATTTATCAAGTGTCGGTTCCCCAATTGTCAAAAAAATGACAGAGCAATCCGGTTATGACATGGAAGGGATTCATCGTGATTGTGGATTAATGGTTTATCATACAAATCAACAGGTTTTCGCAGGTGGTAGCGGCTGTGCTTGTTCTGCAGTTGTATCTTATGGGTATATCCTGCAGCAATTAAAAGAAAACAACTTGAAAAAAGTTTTGATAGTTGCCACGGGTGCTTTACTTAGTCCAACTTTAGTTCAACAAAAAGAAACAATTCCTTGTATTGCACATGGAGTTGTCTTGCAAAGGACGGATGTATAAAGTGTTTATGGATTTCTTCTGGGCATTTGTCGTAGGTGGAGCGATTTGTGTAATTGGACAAATATTATTAGATGTATTTAAACTAACTCCCGCACATGTTATGTCATCATTTGTTGTAGCGGGAGCAGTCCTTGATGGTTTCAATGTATATGATAAACTCATTGAATTTGCTGGGGCGGGTGCCACCGTCCCGATCACAAGTTTTGGACATTCGTTATTACATGGAGCAATGACTCAAGCAGAGGAACACGGTTTTATTGGTGTAGCCGTTGGTATTTTTCAGTTGACCTCTGCTGGGATCGCTTCGGCTATTTTATTTGGATTTATCGTCGCCTTAATCTTTAAACCTAAAGGATGATTCCAATGAAACCTGATAAAGAGAGAAAATTAAGCAAGTCGTTAGTAGATAACCGAGAATTTATAAAAGAGTTACTTGGTATTGGAGTTTCCTTTGACGCAGATGTTCGAACTTTAAGGATTTTAGATACGGAAGTTGATATTTATTTCGTTAATGGTTTAAATGATAAAGACCATATCAATATTGTTATGAAGGAACTCTTAGAGTTAAACGATTTTGAACCAAGAACCAAAAACGTCCATGAACTAATAGAAAACCGATTAGTCAATAATCAGGTTGAAAAGGTTGACGTAACGTATGATGCGATTACTGAAATTCTATCTGGATTAATTATAGTAATTGTAGATGGGTATCAGGAAGCTTTTGCTGTTGATACTCGTAATTATCCTGGTCGTACACCCACTGAGCCTGATACTGAAAAAGTAGTGAGAGGTTCAAGAGATGGTTATACTGAAAACATTATCGTTAATACAGGTTTAACTCGAAGAAGGGTTCGAGATGATAATCTTCGATTTGAAATGTTAAGAGTAGGTGAGCGATCTAGAACCGACGTAGCTATAGCGTATTTAAAAGATGTGGTCGACCCTGGGTTAGTTGGTGAAGTTAGGGAAAACTTAAAGAAAATTGATGTAGATGGCTTATCAATGGCAGAGAAAAGTCTTGAAGAATTTGTAGTTAATCAGAAAGGAAACCCTTTTCCGCTCGTTAGGTTTACTGAGAGGCCTGATGTGGCTTCAGCCCATTTATTTGAAGGCCATGTTTTGATTATGGTCGACACTTCACCAAGTGTCATCATAACGCCAACAACATTCTTTCATCATGTACAACACGCAGAGGAATTTAGGCAATCACCGATAGTAGGATCTTTTGTACGATGGGTACGCTTTTTTGCCATCTTATTTTCCATATTTTTATTACCGTTATGGCTATTATTTGTTTTGCATCCTGAGTTATTACCCCCAGAGATGTCTTATATTGGGCCTAATGAAGAAGGAAATATTCCGATATTAGTTCAATTAATATTAGCTGATATTGGGGTGGAATTTTTACGGATTGCAGCTATTCACACACCAACTGCCGTATCTACAGCAATGGGTTTAGTCGCAGCCATCTTAATTGGTGAAATTGCGATTGAGGTGGGTCTATTTTCTCCAGAGATTATATTATACGTTGCTATAAGTGCTATGGGGGCTTATGCAACTCCGAGTTATGAATTAAGTGTTGCAAATAAATTGGCACGCCTTATATTAGTGATCATTACTGCAATACTGGGTGTTAAAGGTTTGGTCATTGGGTTTACACTTTACATTTTATACCTAACTAAAACGATCTCTCTTAATACACCTTATTTTTGGCCAGTAATCCCGTTTAACGCAAAAGCATTGTATCATATTCTTTTCAGAGTTCCGATTCCACTTCATAAAGTTCGCCCTAGCATTGTCCATCCTCAGGATGAAAGACGCCGATAACTGAATAATTAATTGATACTCATCCCTTCATATGGTAAAGTTTAAGGGATAATTCTAAAAGTGAGTCGATACTTGTCGTACAAAAATTATGGCAAGTATCGTTTTCTGTTTTAAATACACTGAGTAAAAGGGTGATCTTTAGTGCCAGCTAATCATCTATATATTGGGGGAATAAGTGCTTCTGATTTAGTTCATAAATACGGAACACCACTATTCGTTTATGATGTCAATCATATTAGAGAAAATGCGAGATCGTTTACACGTACTTTTGAATCATTAGGTGTCAATTATCAAGTGGCGTATGCGAGTAAGGCTTTCTCATCCATTGCAATGTTACAAGTAGCAAAGCAAGAGGGTTTAAGTCTAGATGTCGTGTCGCAAGGAGAACTTTATACTGCATTAAAAGCTCATTATCCTGTAGATAAAATACATATGCACGGTAATAATAAAAGCCTGGAAGAATTAGAGATGGCGATTGAAAATGAAATAGGATGTATCGTCGTTGATAATTTTTACGAAATTGAGAGACTGAACGAATTGTTAGAAAAGCATCAAACAAAAATGAAAGTTCTATTACGTGTCACACCAGGAATAGAAGCTCATACTCATGATTATATATTGACTGGTCAAGAAGATTCAAAATTTGGTTTTGATTTATCTAGCGGGCAAGCTGATCAGGCACTGGAAACGTTATTAAATCGTGAACGTTTTGAAGTGTTAGGAGTTCATTGTCACATCGGTTCCCAAATTTTTGAAACGCACGGTTTTATCATGGCAATTAGAAAAATTTATGAAACCTTAGATCACTGGAAAAATCGCTATGATTATGAATCCGTTGTTATTAATCTTGGCGGAGGATTTGGTATAAGGTATACTAATGAAGATGAGCCATTACCATTAAATGAGTATGTGGTTAAGTTAGTCAAAACGGTACAGTCTGAATGTAAAACACGTCAACTGAATTTGCCAGAAATTTGGATTGAACCCGGACGCTCTATTGTTGGAGAAGCAGGGACGACTTTATATACTGTGGGCTCGATTAAGAACTTACCAGGTGTTCGTAAATATGTCTCTGTAGATGGAGGGATGACTGATAACATTCGCCCAGCTTTATACCAAGCTAAATATGATGCGGTTGTAGCCAATAAAGTAAATGAACCATTGGTTGAACAAGTATCCATAGCTGGGAAGTGTTGTGAATCTGGTGATATGTTAATTTGGGATTTAGAGGTACCAAAAATTGAAAGTGGAGATGTTTTGGCTGTCCGTTCAACTGGAGCATACGGTTATTCAATGGCCAATCATTATAATCGATTCACAAAACCAGCTGTCGTATTTATTGAAGATGGGCAAGATCATTTAGTTGTGAAACGGGAAACATATCGAGATATCGTTCAAAATGATCTTTCTTTTGAATGATTAATTAACAAAGGAGAAGATGCAATTGAAACAAGCGACTATTCATTTTGAAAACGGTGAACAAATTAACATCGAATTATTTGAAGAAGATGCACCTAATACTGTACAAAATTTTGTTAAGCTAGCAGAGAAAGGGTTTTATGATGGTTTAACTTTTCACAGAGTCATTCCTAACTTTGTCATTCAAGGTGGATGCCCTACAGGTGATGGCACAGGAGGACCTGGTTACACGATTAAATGTGAAACAGAGGGGAATCCTAATAAACATGAACGTGGTAGCCTATCAATGGCTCATGCTGGAAAAGATACAGGTGGAAGCCAATTCTTTATTTGCCATTCTGCTCAGCCACATTTGGATGGTAATCATACAGTATTTGGAAAAGTTACAGAAGGACTTGATGTTGTGGATCGAGTTCGTCCAGGAGATGTCATGGATAAAGTCACGATCAAATAAAACCTTGCAGCATATATAAGTTATAGTAGCTAATATCCACATTTGACAAATATCATAAAACAATTAAAGTATATAATGTATATATTTCACTTTAGTTATCTATAACTATATTAAACTACGATGAGTAAGATTTTAAGAGGGGTTTTTATGCTGATTAAATATAAAAAGAGTTTTGAAAAGATTGCAATGGGACTGCTGTCCTTTATGCCAGATGAAAAAGAAGTAAAAAAATTGCAATCAACGATTAAAGAATACGAAACTAACGATCAATGGCGTTTGTTTCTATGGAAAGAAGAAGACGTTCTGGGTGCTATAGGCGTGCGAATTGATGATGGTCAAAAAATGATTGTCCAACATATCAGCGTAACGCCATCTCACCGCAATCAAGGTATTGGTAAGAAAATGGTGAAAGCACTTAAAGATCAGTTTGCTGATGAATATTTAATCTGTGCAAATGAAAAAACTGAAAACTTCGTCAGTCATTGCGACGAATAAAAAAAAGAGCCTCTACTAGTTAATGAACTAGTTAGGCTTCTTTTATTTTGAGAGACTTTATAGAGTGGCTGACTAATCGTATTTCATTCATGTCTACAATTACATGGGAAAATGGTAAAATTAAATTAAAAATTTGTAAGGAGTGAAATTAAATGGATGTATTAAAAGAATATATTAAGGCAACTAATTCTCACAATTTTGAAGAGATCAAAAAATTACTACATCCAAATGCTGTATACTTTTTTACTGACAAAACTTGCAAAACCCATAGTGAAATTCAAAGTTATTTTGAAAATGCTTGGGAGGTAGTTAAGAATGAGAATTATGAAGCTCATGACGTACAATGGTTATTTATTTCTGATAAATCCTTAACTTGTACCTATACATATTTTTATGAAGGTTATGTCAATAACCAATATACAAGCGGCAGAGGAAGAGCGACCAATGTATTTGTTAAAGAATCTGATCAATGGTTATTAATTCATGAGCATTTAAGTCCTTTACCGGAATAGTTAATATGAAGAGGAATCCTAGTGGTTCCTCTTTTGTACACATTTCGCCCCTCATTTATAGATTTAATGTTCTACTTCCTTCTAAATTCACATTTCCCCTTTATTACAGCTTCTACATAAACTCTAAATTCATATACTAATGATATAAAAAGTTCAACTAAACGATTTTATAAGTGAAAGGAAGTATAATCTCCAAGTGGTCTAGCTACAAGTTTCTATTAACATTATATTTCTTTTTAATTTATTATTTGATAAGATTTGTATGGGTATGTTCATATGTACGTGAAATGAGTGAAATTAATGGAACAGCAGTCAAAATATCAGGTTAAATTAGATACATTTGAAGGACCACTCGATTTATTATTGCATTTAGTGAATCAATATGAAATTGATATCTATGAAGTACCAATGCGTGAAATCGCTGACCAATACTTAGATTATATTCATACTCTCCAAGAATTACATTTAGATGTAGCGAGTGAATATTTAGTTATGGCAGCTACTCTGTTGGCAATAAAGAGTGATATGTTACTTCCGAAACAAGAGTTAGAATTTGAAGATGAATATGAAGAAGATCCTAGAGATGAATTAATTCAACGACTCATAGAATATAGAAAGTATAAAGAGGCATCTCAAATTCTTAAGGAACGAGAACATGATGCGAATCAAACTTTTACTCGACCTCCTGCTGACTTATCAAATTTAGAAAAGAAGGTCAAAGTAACAAAGAGCGATGAAATCTCTATTATAGACTTGGCACAGGCTTTTCAAAAAGTTTTAAGAAGAAAGCAGTTATTAGAACCAATGGAAACTACAGTCCAAAGGCAAGAAATCTCGATTGAAAAGCGAATGGATGAGGTGGTTGACCAACTCAAAAATGCGAATGGAAAGAAGAACTTTGAGGAACTATTCCATTATAAAGAGAAATTTGAAATTGTTGCGACCTTCTTAGCTTTATTGGAATTGATGAAAGCTGTTAAAGTTTCGTGTTTTCAAACAAACAACTTTGGAGAAATCATGGTGGAATTAACGGAGGTTTAAAATGGAGTTAAAACAATTAAAAGGTGTTCTAGAAGGTCTTCTATTTGTATCAGGTGATGAAGGTTTATCATCCAAACAAATTAAAGAAGTATTATCGATAGACCAAGAAACCGTACAAGTTTTATTAGACGAGTTGAAGTATGATTACGAACATAATCAAAGAGGTTTATCTATATTAGAACAAAAGGATGTTTATTTTTTAACAACTAAATCAGAACATGCACTATATTATGAAAAAATGAAAGAAACAACTATTTCATCACGATTATCTCAAGCGGCATTAGAAACGCTTGCGATTATTGCTTATCAGCAACCGATCACAAAGGTTGAAATTGAAGAAATTAGGGGTGTGAAAAGTGACGGTCCTGTTCAAACCTTAATATCACGATTCCTGATTGAGGAGTGTGGTCGAAAAGAAACAAGCGGACGTCCTATTCTTTATCAAACCACTAAAGAGTTTTTAACCTTCTTTGGTTTAACATCATTAGAAGAATTACCACCGTTACCTGATGATGAGGTCAATGAAGCGGTTCAAGAAGCTGATTTATTCTTTAATAACCAACAAGAAAACGTAAACTAGGGTTCAATTATCTAAGGAGGATCACAGAAACCTAATGGATACGCACCTTCTATCTCAAGCGGAATCAATTAACGAACACTTAACTTTTATAGAGAATGAGTTGCATGATTTTCTGGATTTTACAAGTGTCGATAAAGTATTAGAAACCAATCGAGAATTGGAAATAGAATATATTCAAAGGATTTTTAAAGAGTTTAGGTATTTGGCCGTTTATTGTGGCGAAGGTCGCAAAGCAATTGAAAAACTGATGAAAACGAGTCAAATTGAAGAAGAGTTTCTCGATCGTGTTTATAAAGGGGTTTACTATAAATGTGTATTAGAATACTTCTCGCCTAAGGATGAAGTTTGGTTTGAAGACAGTCGAGCTTCTTATCAGAACAAATGTTCAATTGATTTTCAGCAACATCCAGGGAGTTTCATAACCGAAACCATAAAAAAAGTAGAACCTTCATTTTTACAATTAAGAGAACATCTTGATTATTTAGAACTATAAGTGAGCCGGGTTGATACCCGGCTCATTTTTTATTCATACAACCCTGACAAGTTCATATATTGGTTATGAGTAGTTCAAGTTCTTCAAGCGAGGGGTTCTTCAATGAAAAATACCTATTTAATAAGTATCGTCGTTCTATTATTTGCCATGTTTAGTACAAGCTTTAATGTCATTAATGCAGAGTCCGCTCCAGGTGTCTCTGCTAGTAACGCAGTTGTTCTAAATATGGATACGAATGAAGTTATTTATGAAAAAAAAGCCAATGAAAGTCGTGAAATCGCAAGTATAACTAAAATTATGACCGCGATTGTTGCCATTGAACAAAATGATTTGGACGAGAAAGTATTAATTAGTTCTAATGCTGCCAAAAAAGAAGGATCGTCCATTTACACTAAAGCAGGGGATATTTACTCTTTAGAAGATTTGGTATATGGACTAATGTTGAGATCAGGCAATGATGCCGCCACTGCTATAGCCGAACACGTGGCAGGTAGTGAAAAAGGGTTTGCTTTTTTAATGAATGAAAAAGCATCTTGGATTGGAATGCAAAATAGCTCTTTTCAAAATCCTCATGGATTAGATGAAGAAGAGCACTTTTCAACTGCTTATGATATGGCACTTTTAACAAGCTATGCGATGAAAAATGATGAATTTAAAAAGATTTTTGGAACAAAGAAGTATCTTTCTAAAAATATAGATTATTATTGGTTTAATAAAAACAAGCTTTTAATGAGTAATGACTATTGTACGGGTGGAAAAACAGGGTTTACTAAAAGTGCAGGTCGAACGTTGGTCACTACAGCCGAACATGAAGGAAAGCGCATCGTAGTGGTAACATTGAACGCCTCTAATGATTGGAACGATCATCGTGTGTTATATGATTATGCTTTTAAGCAAATAGATGAGGAATCAGAAGGTTTTTCTGAAGAAATGCTCAATTTCCCATCGTTTATTGAATCATATTTCGATGTATTAAATCGAATGCATGGGGTTAAAGAATGGTCCATATAATTTGGGTTGGATTAGCGGCTGTAGGGATCGTATATGCCATGTTTAATGGAACGATTGAAGAAGTGAATGAGGTTATATTTGAAAGTGCTAATGAGGCCGTTTATTTAATCATTAGCTTAGTCAGTATACTCGTATTTTGGTTAGGAATGATGAGAATTGCAGAGGAAGCTGGGTTGTTAACGAAGTTAGCTCAGTTATTTAAGCCGTTATTCACTCGGTTATTTCCAGATATTCCACACGATCATCCGGCAATGGGCTATATTTTGTCCAATTTTTCAGCGAATATTTTTGGTCTAGGTAATGCAGCGACACCATTAGGAATTAAAGCGATGAAAGAAATGAAAAAACTAAACGGAGATAAGGATGAAGCGTCTAGATCTATGATTACATTTCTAGCTTTAAATACCTCTAGTGTGACTCTGATTCCTACGACCATAATTGCGATTCGAATGCAATACGATTCAATAGCTCCGACAGAGATTGTTATTTCAACGATTTTCGCTACATTCATTTCTACGATAGGAGCCATATTGATCGACCGATATTTTTATTATCGTAGACAGGGGAGACTTGATTATGATCATTCTATTAAGTAATTATATCATTCCGTTAATGATCCTCTTCGTATTACTTTATGGAACCTATAAAAAAGTCCCAACCTATGAGAAATTTGTTGAAGGAGGTAAGGAAGGAGTATCGCTCGCCATTTCCTTGCTTCCTTTTTTATTAGGAATGATTGTTTCTATAAGTATTTTTAGAGCTTCAGGAGCGATGGATGCATTTGTTTCATTAATAGCTCCTGTGCTTACGTTCTTACATGTTCCACCGGACATAGTGCCCTTAGCTTTAACACGACCAATATCTGGGACTGCTTCTTTAGGGGTGGCAACTGATATTATTAAAACGGAGGGACCAGATTCATATTTAGGAAAATTAGCTTCTACTATGCAAGGAAGTACTGATACGACGTTATATGTATTAACCGTTTATTTTGGGGCAGTTGGGATTAAAAAAATGGGAGATGCACTTAAGGTTGGACTGCTTGCTGATTTTATTGGTATAATAGCATCGTTAGTCATATGCTACTTATTATTTGGATAAATAGAGATGAAAAGGGGGAGCGTTAACATATGTTAACGCTCTTATCTTTGTATAGAAAGGTGATATGAATGGATCAAAAAGAACGTTTACAAAAAGTGATAGCCAAAAGTGGTTACACTTCTAGACGTAAGGCAGAAAATTTAATTACAGAAGGTAGGGTTAAAGTTAACCACAAAAAGGTAACCGAACTAGGAACAAAAGTTGGCCCCAATGATGTTGTTGAAGTGGATGGGATCCCGCTTGAGAAAGAAGAACCTATTTACATATTGTTATATAAACCTCGCGGTGTCATCTCCAGTGTGAGTGATGACCGAGGAAGAAAAGTCGTTGGTGATTTAATTAGTGATGAGATAGAAGAAAGGTTATTTCCAGTAGGACGTTTAGATTACGATACCTCAGGGTTAATTATATTAACGAATGATGGTGAATTCTCACAAAAGCTTATTCACCCTAAATATAAAATCAATAAAGTTTATATTGCTAAAGTTAAAGGAATACCTACTAAAGAAGATCTGAAAACTTTAAAAAAGGGAGTCCATCATGAAGGTGAATACTTAAGATGTGTAAACAGCAGGATATTAAAAACAGACCCAGCCAAAAAGAAAAGTATTTTAGAACTAACATTACAAGAGGGTAAGAATAGACAAGTTCGTCGCATGCTAGAAGCATTAGGTTATCAAGTTGAAAAATTGAAACGCGAGCGATTTGGCCCCTTAACACTTGGTAATCTTAACCCAGGCGAATACAGAGAGTTAACACCTCATGAAGTCAAACAATTACTAGATCTTGCAGAAAAAAATGTTAAATAATGTTCAAACATGCAAAAGGTGACTAAAAACGTCAGTGTTATAATGGGGTTAAAGGAGGGAGACCTGTGTTTAAAAACAAAAAAATGCGACTGATTTTTAGAACTGTTGTCTTGGCAGCTTTAGTCATTACAACCATATTAGTTCTTTATATAAATTCATTACAAGACGATCCCGTCCTTGCTGAAGGAGATCAAGCACGTGACTTTATGCTAGAACGTTTAGATAACGGGGAGGATATCCAATTATCTGAATTAGAAGGCAAAGGTGTTATGATCAATTTTTGGGCTACATATTGTGAACCATGTAAAAAGGAAATGCCTTACATGGAAGAGCTATATCAAAAATATCAAGATGAAGGAATTGAAATCATTGCAGTTAGTGTTGATAAAAACAAAATGGTGATCGATAACTTTTACAATCGCTATGACTTATCCTTTCCTTTAGTACATGATAAAAACAGTACGATCATGGAATTGTATCAAGTTCAGCCTTTACCAACTTCCTATTTTATTAATCCTGATGGAACGATAGAACGGATTGTAAAAGGGCCATTGACTTTAGATCGTTTAGAAACTTACTTTAATGAAATTTTACCAGAAAACAATCAAGCATAACTGATCAACCGTGAGGGATTAATATGAAGAAAATCAAATGTGAATGCGGACATATTAACCACGAAGGAACGGTCCTTTGTGAAGCCTGTGGTAAACCTATAGAGGGGAACCAACATATTGATGGCAATGACGAAAATAATGTATTAGAGATGCGATATGAAGGTAGTGCACGCCGTTCTAAGACATATAAACGAACATTTGTAGATAAAACATGGGCTTTTTTCTCATCTGTGAAAGTAGGGGTTTGGTTAATTGTACTAGCTTTATTAGCTTCAGCCATTGGTACGATTTATCCTCAAGAAGAGTTTAAGAACTCTGTATTGCCATCAAGTCAGTTCTATGAACAACAATATGGTTTGTCGGGTAAGATTTTCTATCAATTAGGATTTCATAACCTCTATAGTTCATGGTGGTATATTGCCCTTATAGCTTTAATTGGTATTTCATTAGTTATTTGCTCGATTGACCGCTTTGTTCCACTTTATAGAGCTTTAAAGAACCAAAATGCTAAAAGACATGAGGTATTTGTTCGCAGACAACGCTTCTTTAGTGAATCAGAAAATGTATCAGATGATGATCGAAAAACCTTAATAAACAACTTGAAAAAACGACGTTATAAAATTTCCGAAGAAGATGGACATATTCTAGCTGAGAAAAACCGATTTTCACGTTGGGGACCATATGTTAACCACATTGGTTTAATTATCATTTTAATAGCTGGTATATTACGTATGTTTGATTTTATGCATACGGAAGGTTATGTATGGGTTCGAGAAGGTGAAACTAAGGTTGTCCCTACGACTGAACAACAGTATTATATTAAAAATGAACAGTTCGTCTATGAGACTTATAGCCGTGAGGATGAACGATTTCAAGAAGCTTTAAAAAATGAAGAATTAGATGTTCCAAGTAATTTCCAAACAAATGCGATCATTTATAAAGTAAAAGATGAAGTAATACCTGGGCAAGAGCCTGAGTTGGAAGAAGTAACAAGAGGGGAAATAAGACTTAATGAACCGTTAACATTTGATGGGTATAGTGCTTATCAGTCAGGTACTCAACTTCGTAGTGAGTATAACTCTATTTCATTTAAAGTTGAAAATGGCGAAGGAGAAGAACTTGGAAGCTTCGATTTTAAAACGAATGAAGACCAACGTTACTATAAATTATCAAATGGTTATCAAATAGAAATACAAGATTATTATCCACAATTTGAAGTAACAGAGGAAGGGCCTTCTTCTTTCTCCAAATACCCGAGAAACCCAGGAATTATCTTTGAGGTTTCCGGGCCGGAATTAGAAGGGGAACGTTACTTTTATTTAAATGAAGATGTCGTCCCATTAATTGATGACCCGGTTACAAATGTAACATTAGAAGATACTGAGCTCATTACGGCATCAGGATTAATCATAAAGAAAGATTTCTCGCTACCGTTTTTCTTAATTGGTGCTGTTATTTTTATGATTGGAGTAGCTCAAGGGCTATATTGGCATCATAGGAGAGTTTGGATCCACCCGAAAGATGGAAGCCTATTAGTGGCAGGCCATACAAATAAAAATTGGTTTGGTCTAAAGAATGAAATTGAATCGTCTATTGATGGTACGTCAATAAAAATGGTTGAAGACCAACAAGAGAAGCTTTAATAAAAGGAGGGTATCATATGGACTTATATACGGTAAGTAGTAATTTCTTATATGTTTCATTTATACTATATCTTGTAGCCACTATATTTTTTGGTGCAACTATTGGAAACAAGCGTGAAGCTAATACAAAATCAAAAGCTTCAAAAATTGCTATTACAATAACGATTTTAGGTTTCTTATCACAGCTTGTCTATTTCTTTGTACGTTGGTCCGCAGCCGGGCACGCACCTGTAAGCAATATGTTTGAATTTATTGCATTCTTTGGCATGATGTTAGTGCTAGGGTTTATCATTATTTATTTTATTTATCGCGAAACCATTTTAGGGTTGTTCGCTTTACCAACAGCTATTTTGGTCATAGGCTACGGGAGCATGTTTCCAAGAGAAATATCTCCTTTGATTCCATCATTACAATCACATTGGCTCTACATTCACGTAACAACAGCAGCCTTAGGAGAAGCGATATTAGCCATAAGTTTTGTAGCTGGTTTAATTTATTTAATTGTAAAAGTAGATCAAACCGTTAGATCTAAACAAACAACATGGCTTGAAATTGTCTTATTCTGCGTTTTTGCAACCATGGCGTTTATCATAATTACGTCATCATTCGATGCTACTGGATATGAAGCAGAATTTGTTCAAGAAATTAATGGTACTGAACAAAGTGTTGAGTATCATTTACCACCATTAGTAGAACCCAATAACTCAGAATTAGTGTCGGATCATTTTACAACTGGGATCGAAACTCCTGCATGGATGCATGGGGCAGACGCTGGATCTAAATTTAATACACTCATTTGGTCTTTACTAGGTGGGCTGATCCTATATGGAATAACTCGATTAATTCTCAGAAAACGTGTGGCGGCTGCGATTCAGCCAAGGCTCTCACGCGTAAACACGGATAAAGTAGATGAAATTATATACCGTTCTGTCGCAATTGGATTTCCGGTCTTTACGTTAGGTGCTCTCATTTTTGCTGCTATTTGGGCACAAGAAGCTTGGGGACGTTTCTGGGGATGGGACCCTAAAGAAGTATGGGCGCTTGTTACCTGGTTCTTCTATGCAGCATTTTTACACCTTCGTTTAGGCGCAGGTTGGCACGGTGAAAAGTCTGCGTGGTTAGCCGTAATTGGATTTGTCATTATCATGACGAACCTCATCTTTGTAAATCTTGTCATTGCTGGTTTACATTCATATGCTTAATATTAAATAAAGGAGTTGTCTTACATGTCAGAACAAGCGAAAATATTGGTCGTTGACGATGAAGAACGCATCCGTCGATTATTAAAACTTTACTTGGAAAGAGAAGAGTTTGAAATTGAAGAAGCGGAAAATGGTGAAGAAGCCTTACAAAAGGCATTAGAAACTGACTTTGACTTAATTCTTCTAGATTTAATGCTTCCAGAAATGGATGGGATTGAAGTATGTACTAAACTCCGTGAACGTAAGGCAACACCTGTAATTATGTTAACCGCAAAGGGAGAGGAATCAAATCGTGTTCAAGGATTTGAAGTAGGAGCAGATGATTATATCGTCAAACCGTTTAGCCCACGCGAAGTTGTATTACGTGTTAAAGCATTATTACGTCGTTCTTCATCGACCAAGTACTTAAAAACAGACACAGATTCACACGATGTGATTGTATATCCACATCTTACTATTGATAAAGATGCCCACCGTGTTATCGCTGATGGCGTGCAAGTGAATTTGACGCCTAAAGAATACGAACTGCTTTATTACTTGGCTAAAACACCTGACAAAGTATTTGATCGTGAAGAATTATTAAAAGAAGTTTGGGAATATGAGTTTTTTGGAGATTTAAGAACGGTCGATACTCACGTTAAACGATTAAGAGAAAAACTTAGCAAGGTTTCTGAAGATGCTGCTAAGATGATCGTGACGGTCTGGGGTATAGGTTATAAATTCGAGGTAATTGAATCATAATGTTCTGGAGAAGTGTAGTTTTTAAGCTTTGGTTAACTATCATTTTATTAGTTGCCTTTGTTTTACTAATCCTTACTGTTTTTTTACTTGAATTCTTTGAAGATTTTTATGTGCAGGATGCAGAAGAGAATTTAATGAATCAGGCTGAAAATGTAGCCACTGTTCTTCATCAACATGAGGATGAAGAAACACCATTGACGATGGATACAATCGACCAGCTTCTCGCTCCTCAAATGAGAGTCACGGTATTTTTTAATGAGCATGATTATTGGCAAAATGATTTTGATACTCATCTTCCAGCCATTGAACCTAGTTGGTTTGTAAGTAATGAAGAAATCAGCGGTGTATTTAACTCTAATGAGTCTATGAGGAAAATTACGACCTTGCCTAATAGTAATGCCGAAATCATTATAGTAGGGATGCCAACTGTTGATGGACAAGGCGCCATCTATGTTTATCAATCGCTAGAGGTAGTAGAAGAGACTACAACCAAGGCTACCAAACTTATTTTATTAGCGGCAACTATAGCAATCGTTTTAACAACGATTTTTGCTTTCTTTTTATCAACCCGAATAACCGCGCCTCTTATAAAAATGAGGAAAGTGGCTGGTGAGTTATCAAGAGGTGAATTTAATACGAAAGTTCCTGTATTGACTCATGACGAAATTGGGGAACTGGCCATTTCATTTAATAGAATGAGACGGCAATTAAACTATCATATCTCGGCACTGAATCAAGAAAAATCACAGCTTTCGAGTATATTAAAGTCGATGGCAGATGGAGTTATAACCGTCAATAAACAATTAGGGGTTATGTTAATCAATCCACCTGCCGAGCAATTTTTATCTCAAATTAATTTTAAAAAGCAGGAAGAGGACTATACTCTACCACAAGAATTAAGACAGGCTTTACAAAGTGTTATTGAAGATGAAAACGAATATGCGAGAGAAGTTGTTGCTCAAGGACGTAATTTCGTATTGGTTATGACACCATTATATATAGGTGAAGAAGCAAGAGGTGCTGTGGCCATTATTCGTGATATGACAGAGGAACGTCAATTAGATAAGTTAAGGAAAGATTTCTTAGCTAATGTCTCTCATGAACTGAGAACGCCTATTTCTATGATGCAAGGTTATTCAGAAGCGATCGTAGATGATATAGCTGAAACTAAAGAAGAAAAACAAGAATTAGCTCAGATTATTTATGATGAATCATTGAGAATGGGACGCTTGGTTAACGAATTATTAGATTTAGCTAGAATGGAGGCAGGTCATATTCAGATTAGTAAAGAATATGTCAGTGTCAAACCGTTTGTTGACCGTATCGTGAAGAAATTCCATTCAATTGCTGAAGAACAAAATATACAACTAACTGAGCAAGTTCCGATTAATCTTCAATATCCTTTTGATCCTGATCGAATAGAACAAGTCATGACTAATTTAATAGATAATGCGATGCGTCATACACCTCAAGATGGAGAAATTGAGGTAACTGTTGAAGAAGTCAATCGAGAGCTAATGTTTCACATTAAAGATAATGGATCTGGAATTCCTGAAGAAGATTTACCATTTATTTTTGAACGTTTTTATAAAAGTGACAAAGCCCGTACACGCAATGGACAGAAAAAAGGTACTGGTTTAGGGTTATCGATAGCGAAACACATTGTTGAGGCACACGGTGGGACCATTTATGCAAAAAGTCAAATAGACGAAGGAACGACTTTTACATTTACAATTCCTCGTTCATAAATTATGAAATTAAGCAGCACAATTGTTATGAATCTATTGTGCTGCTTTTTCTATGAATAAAGTGATTTTTGACTTAAATTTTTATGATAAAATGTATGAAGTTGTAACTTTGTATCTTCTTATATCGACTATTTTATATGAGAACGGAGGCTCTATGATGAAAGAATCCTTTCAAGAGCTGTATGAAGAATACCATCATGACTTATTTTCGTTCATATTTTACATGGTAAAAGACAAACCAACCACAGAAGATTTAGTACAAGAAGTTTATATTAGAGTTCTTAAATCGTTTGATACATTCAAAGGACAGAGTAGTCGTAAAACATGGCTGTTCTCAATCGCAAGACATGTTACGATTGACTTTTTCAGAAAACAAGGAAGGCGTAATAAACAAACGGCACAGCGTTTTGATTTTGATGAGCATGTGAATTTATTAAAAGATCAAAGTCCAACGCCTTATGAAATAGCAGAAAAAAGTGAAGAAATTCAATTAATGTATCAATGTTTAGATCATTGTACAGAGGATCAACGAGCAGTTATAATTCTTCGGTACATTCAACAAATGTCTATCAAGGAAACGGCTGACATACTCAGCTGGACAACAAGTAAGGTCAAAACAACTCAACACCGAGCTATACTGTCTCTCAAAGAACAAATGCTTCAATATAAAGGAGGGCATACAGAATGAGTAAGCACCATAATGATGATGATTCAATTAAAAAACTGTTATCTGAAATGCCCCAAATAAAAGATGATCGATCATTTGAAGAATACTATGAACAAATATCAAAAGAAATTAATAAAAATTCTATTCAAACGAAAAAGAAAAAAGGCTGGTTGTTACCAATTTTAACGTCAGCAGCTGCACTATTCCTGTTTGTCATCATTGGATTGCAATTTATTAATTCGGATGAAACGACAGATGGCGTATTTCAACTTTCTGAAGATAACGAGAATGAGACAGAGGATAAACCAACTGATCAGGGTGACGAGGATATGGAAATGGCTGAAAGTAATCATATAGATGATGGAGATGAAGAATCTTCACCTAATATAGAAGAAAGTGAAGTAGAAGAAGAGGTTGAAGTAGAAAAGGAATCGGAACAAGATGAAGCTAATACTATGAATTCATTAGATACAAGAGTGTTAACTGAAGATCAAGCCAATGAACAAGATACTAATTATATTACGTATACCGAAAGCGAACCTGAATCACAATTTTTTATTCCATTGACTTATATGTTACCGAGTGAAGAAGATCCTCATGTTTTTTTCAATGAATCTGAACAATTTGTTGGTCAAATTGATGAGTTTAATCAACAGTTTTACCAAAATATGACGTTTGTTGGAATGAATCATGAATCGGAACCTGTTATCCAAGTGGAGGAAGATAATTTTCAAGGTGCAGCAACGGAAATGTACCTATTTGAGGCGTTAAGGTTTTTTGAAACATTAGGTTATGAATCTGTAGAATTACAGGATCAAGAAGGTGAATCGTTAGATCTTCCTCATGCTGGCTCAATAGAAGAATATACATTTAAAGAGCAAAAAGCCTTGTATAAACTGTATCAATCCAATACAGGAGATAGTTACTGGGGGAAAAAGTATTTAGAGCAGAATACTACGATTATAGATGCCTTAAATGAATTAAAGAATGAGGAAGAATTTGGTCCCATTGAGCCACCTATTCCTGGTGACATTAATTTCGAAATTATTGAGCAAGGTGAATTATTAGAAGTAATATTAGAATCTGAACTTGAATTAGGTAATAATCTTAGCACACAACGAATGATTGAATCCATTCTTTTAACAGCTAAAACATTTGGTTTTAGAGAAGTACAATTTTTAAATATAGAAATGGATTCTGTAGGACCTTATGATCTTACAAACCCTATCGAAGTACCAAAATATATTAATGTTAGATAAACAAAGCCCCAGTTAGAGACTTTTTAAAAAGTTCTTAACTGGGGTGAAATATAAGCTATCTAAAATATTTGCGTGTTGAATATTTTTAAACAAAAAGATGACCCCGAATAGTCGGAATCATCATATTGGAAGACTAGCTTTAAACTATTTTTGGTTGTGATAACGTTTAATACATTCATCAATAAGTTTGCCAGCAGCTTCTGCACCTTCCCACTCACCAATTTCAGTTTTCTTACCCTGAAGATCTTTATATGTTTGGAAGAAATGAGAAATTTCATCTAATTTATGTTGAGGAATATCTTCTAGGGAATGTACATCTTTAAAACGTGGGTCTTCAACTGGTACAGCTAGTAGCTTTTGATCTTCTTCACCACTGTCAATCATGTTTAAGAAACCGATAACACGTGATTCAATGACACAACCTGGGAATGTAGGGTTTGTGACTAAAACAAGCGCATCAAGTGGATCATCGTCTAATGCTAAAGTTTCATCTAAATACCCATATTCTGCTGGATAAAACTGAGGTGAGAATAATACTCGGTCTAATTTAAAGACACCTTTTTCTTTATCAAACTCATATTTGTTTTGGCTACCTGTTGGAATCTCTACAAACACATCTACAATTTTGTTATCTGCCACAATAAGTCCTCCTTTAGCTATTTTCGCCTACTAATTATACCAATCTTTATATAGTAAGAAAAGCAAGATTCATGGTAAAATGATATAAAATGACAATTTATGAGAGGTATTCTATGAATGAAAAGGAATTAATTGAAATCCTTTCATCCAAGATTAAGTTAGTACGTTCCGAATTTAATTATAATCAAGATGAGATGGCTAATATACTTGGTGTATCTAAAAAAACGATTGTACAGATTGAGAAAGAAAGACAGCTGGCAAGTTGGACCATCATTGTGACTTTTGCCAGTTTATTTCGGGATAGTACGATTATTCAACGAGAATTAGGGGAAGAAGATATCGTTTACTTTTTACAAACTGTGGCAAGAAAAAATATCGATTTAAAAGATAAACAAAAGTGGATGAACCAATCGCTTTGGAAAGTTATTGATGAGCGTAATGGTTATATTCTTCAACGTCATGTTATAACTCACTATTATCGGATTATTAATCAGTTAGGACAGCGGCTTTTTAGTAGTTTTTATAAAAAAAGCGCCGTGAGACACTTTAATGAAATGGTTAAACAAGACCTAGAAGATTAATTAAGCTCTTTCTGTTGTCTTTTCACTAACGCACGGTTTGTCTGATAATTGAATAGAACCAGTTGGACAGCCCTCAAATGCATCTTCCAAGTCATCTAATAATTCTTTTGGTATTTTGACAGAACCACTGTTTTGATCTATTAAATTAAAAGCTACACCTGTCTCGTCATAATCGAAGATATCAGGAGCTGTAGCACCACATGCACCACAAGCTATGCAAGTATCTTGTATGACATAACTGTATTTTGATGACATAATGAATCCTCCAAACATTCAAAGGGTGAAATCTATATGATCGAATTTAAAACAACCTTATTATTTATGTTATCACGTTTAAGTGAACAACGCACGACCTCAGCTGCTTATCATATATTACGGGGAAAGAAGTCGTCACAAACGATACAGGATATCCATTTATTTCAATTAAAATTTGGTTTCAGTACATATCCTAAACTAAAAAAAGAAACGTATGACATATGGATTAATTTTTTTGTAGATCAAGGGATCATTGAAAAGACCAATGAGTCATTTAGATTAACAACAAAAGGATTAAATGTAGTAGAACAAATAGAGATCAATATATTTTCTAAGCTTAATGGATTTAAGTTCCACAGGATTGATGAAAAATGGTTAGCATCTCTACAATTGTTAACTCAAACTTTATCTAATTTATCTTACTCAAATAATAGATTTATACCAGTGCAAGATGATCCTGTTGTACAATATCAAGTTAAAAAGCTTTTAAAGATGCAAAGCAAAGAAAAATTGACTATACAGCTTAAACAAGAATTGACTCAGCTATTATTAAAATTAAATGAAGCTGATGCTCGTTTATTTGTGGTTCAATTGACCGGGCATAATCGAGTAGGGTTAAGCAAAAGGCAAGTAGCGGAAATGTTTCATTTACACGAAGAAGATGTTCAGCTAATAACCATGAGCATCGTACATCAATTTCTGAACGATATTCAAAACAACCCTCAGCAGTATCAACTATTAAAGCAGTTGATTCTTGAGGAAAACCATACATCTTTAACTAGTACTGCTAAAAAGACATATGAATTGTTGGAGAAAGGATTCGACCTTGATAAAATAGAACGAATCCGCCATTTAAAGACGAGTACTATTCAAGATCATGTTGTTGAAATTGCCACTCAAATAGAGAAGTTTGATATTACAGCATTCGTTGATGAATCTACTATTAAACAAGTCGTACAAGTGATTGACCAAACACAAACAAGAAGACTGAAAACTCTTATGCAGCATTTAAATCATTCCATATCATACTTTCAGCTACGGCTGGTTTTAGCAAAATATCAGGATTATAAAGCGAGTGACTATTCATATGAACCAATTACACGACCATCTAGAAGCTGACCTACAAAAGTTTTTTGGATTTTCGTCCTTTAGAGAAGGGCAAAGAGAAATTATTGAATCAGTTCTTAATCAAAGCCATACGCTTGCTACCTTACCAACTGGTAGTGGAAAATCTATTTGTTATCAATTACCCTCGAAGTTAATGGATGGAATAACGATTGTGGTCTCTCCATTAATTTCTTTAATGATTGATCAAGTTAAATTACTTAAATCACAAGGTTTTAAACGAATTACGGCATTAAACAGTCTATTAAACTACCAGCAAAAATCTCAGATTTTAAATCATTTAAGTGAGTATCAATTGATTTACTGTTCACCGGAGATGCTTCAACAGCCTAGAGTCATTGAACGCTTAAAACAAGTGAATGTTTCTTTATTTGTCATTGATGAGGCTCATTGCATATCTCAATGGGGATACGAATTTAGGCCAGATTACTTAAGGTTGAAGGATGTGATTCAATTAATAGGAGAACCAACCGTGCTAGCACTCAGTGCGACAGCAACCCCTCAAATTCAAGACGATATTATAGAATTTCTAGACTTGGATATGAATAAAATTATTTATCCTATGGATCGCGTCAATATCACTTATAATGTTATAAAGTCAGACAATGTCGTTGAAAAACATGAGCACCTTTTAAGTGTTATTGAACGTGTTAAGGCTCCTACTATGATCTACTTTTCTAGCAGACAAGTGACAGAGCAAATATGTGCACAGTTACAGCGAGAGTTTCCAGATCGTTCGATCGCGTATTATCATGGAGGAATGGAACAACAAGATCGGTTGCTCATTCAACAACAGTTTATGTTAGGACAATTAGATATCATTTGTTGCACGAGTGCATTCGGGATGGGAATTAATAAAAGTGATATTCGACTCATTATACATTATCACTTACCTAATAATATTGAGTCATTTATCCAAGAAACAGGTAGAGCTGGACGTGATGGTGAACATAGTGTTAGTGTTCTTTTATACAATAAAGGGGATGAAGCCATTCCATTTCATATGATCGAATCTGAGTTACCAGATGATAAAGAAATAAAGCGTTATATAAATAATGAAATCGATGACGAACTTCCAGAAATCAAACAACGATTTTTAAAATTCCAAAAGGACCTAGCCGAGAAAGAATCATTCACTTTTCATCAATCTGTTGAAAAAATAATAAAAGTTAGAGATCAACGGAGGATGGTTAAGTCGAACAGTGTGTTTGAACTATTAAAGTGGATTCATACTGAACAGTGTAAGCGACAAGCATTATTTGAGTCATATCAATCCAACACTCGGCCTGCTAAATTTGCTTGTTGTGATGTATGTGATTTTAAACTTAAAGAATGGGCCATAAAACAAGATATAACCGAAAAACATTCTGTGAATTGGAAGACAATTCTAGATGAGTTGTTACCCACAAAGTAGGTGACATAATTGAAAAAACAAGCTGATATTGTCAAAGAGTTATCGAATAGAGAATTATTATTGAATCTATATTTTTCACAACTTATTTTTATCGTGATTGCGTTTATTCTGTCAATTTTCCTATTTGAAGATTTTTTAGATTTATTAAATCTATTTGACTGGGATGTTAATGAAATTGTTTTATATGGACTTCTACCGGGTTTGTTTGTCGTTTTTATTGACATCATCTTGATGAAATTTCTACCTGAGCATTATTATGATGACGGCGGAATTAATCATAGAATTTTTACTTCCTTAAACATTCCACACATCTTCTTACTTGCGTTAGTAGTTAGTTTATCGGAGGAATTATTATTTAGAGGTGTCATTCAAACAAGTTTTGGGTGGATGATTGCGAGTATTATTTTCGCATTAGTCCATTTTAGATATTTAAATAAAGTAGTATTACTAGTTTCCGTACTATTACTATCATTTTTGATCGGATATATGTATGAAATAACTCAAAATTTATTAGTACCAGTTGTCGCGCATTTTACAATTGATTTCTTATTAGGAATTTACTATCGTTTATATCGGGAGTGACATCATATTGGAAGAGCAATTAACGAAAAATGATGAACAAGTTGATGTTTTAAATTTACCTCCTAGAAGGAAAATTCACCGAAAAAAACAGGGTCCGAAGAGGAAAAAAGAGTTTAACTCCGTAAAAGTTAGTCAAATAATATTAAAAGCCCTTCTAATTTTGTTTATAATCTTAATTATTTTTATTCCCATTGCAGCTGTTTATTGGTTACAATGAGATTAGATGGTTTTTTGTATCAAGTTAGAACAATTAGTGGTTCTTTAACCACTCTTTTTTATGTTTTACCCTTTTTAAAAGGGAGGAAAAAGGACTAATTCGATAGAATTGAGTATTATCCTATATATTTAGAATTATTTTTAAGTAATACATGCAATTTTACACTAGACTAGAACATAAGATATTAGTGAGACGTTGGAGGTGGTTACGTGCGATTAGAACGTTTAAGCGTTAACCAGTTTAAGATCTTCTTAACATACGATGACCTCAGTGAACGTGGCTATTCAAAAGAAGATTTATGGAACAACTTACCCAAAGCAAATCAGTTGTTTCAAGATATGCTTTACGAAGCTTGTGAAGAATTGAATATGGATTTAGATGGAATGTTGATTGTTAAAGTTCACATGTTACAGGCACAAGGCATGATTATTATCGTCACTCAAAATGAGTACGATGAAAATGAAAATGATGAGTATATTGAATTAAAAGTGACAATGGATGAGAGTAAAGAAATGATATTTGTATTTAATGATTTAGAAGATGTGATTCAGGCAGCGAAAAGGGTTCAACACAAGTATGATTTAACAAGTAGTTTATATTCATATGATGGGTTGTATTACCTTCATATTAATGAAACTTCATTAACTGAAAAGATTCGTCAAGATTTAATATCGGTATTATCTGAATATGCATCACCGAGCACCGTAACTTCTTACATTCTTAAAGAACATGGTAATCAAATTGCAAAAGATAACGCACTGCAAATTTTTGTAAAGTATTTCGAATAACTTAGAGGTGAACATAATGAAAGTAGCAGTTTTATATGGTGGTACGTCAAAAGAGAGAGAAGTATCTTTATCATCAGGTAAAGGTATTATTAACGCCTTAGAACAAATTGGTCACGATGTGGTAGCGATTGATTTTAATCCGAAGCATTTAAAAGAAATCATGGGTAAAGTTATAGATTGTGATTTAGTGTTCATTGGATTACACGGTAAGCAAGGCGAAGACGGAACCGTACAAGGATTATTAGACTTAATGGGTATTCCATATATCGGCTCAGGTGTTTTAGCTTCATCATTAGCAATGGATAAATCAAAAGCTAAACAAATCTTTGAAATGAATGAAATACCAGTTGCAAAAGGAAAAACATATGGGGAACATCAGGATGTAGATGATGTAGAACAGGATATTATTCGAGAGTTCCAATTACCTATTGTTATTAAGCCAAATCAAGAAGGTTCAACATTAGGATTAACGATTGTAAATGAGAAGAGCCAGATCAAAGAAGCGATTGATTTGGCTTTTACTCATGACTTCGAAGTGCTAGTTGAAGAGTTCGTTAAAGGACGGGAATTAACATGTGCTGTGTTAGGTAAAAAAGGCGAGGAGCAATCCTTGCCGATTATTGAAATTATTCCTAAGAGTGAATATTACGATTATGAATCAAAATATTCGGAAGGTGGAAGTGAACATATTTGTCCTGCACATATAGATGAAGATCTGACTGAACGTATTCAAACTTATGCGGTTCAAGCCCACAGAGTATTAGGTTGTGAAACATATTCTAGAGTAGATTTTATTTTAAATGAATCCAATGAACCGATTATACTTGAGGTCAATACATTACCAGGTATGACTCCTACAAGTTTGTATCCTGATGCTGCCAAAGCTATTGATATGAGTTATGAAGACATGCTCAAAAAGTTTATTTCTTTAACATTAGAGGAATAATATTATTAGCGGAAATGAAGCCATTGAATAAGCTTCTAAATTAGAAAAAAAGCAGAAAAAAATATGGATGATTTATGTTGCATATTCGGTGCGAAAATGTATACTAGTCATTGAAAGCAATAATCATCATTTTTTCTTGTTTTTAATATAGGAGGTAAACACATGGTAGCCGATAAGCAAGCAGATTCTCATGAATCCAATGATATTCTAGTTTCAACTCAAGAAGTTATTAAAAATGCCTTAAATAAGTTAGGTTATCCAGAAGAAGCTTATGAATTGATGAAAGAGCCTGTCCGTATGATGATCGTAAGAATTCCAGTTCGCATGGACGATGGTAAAATTAAAATTTTTACAGGTTATCGTGCTCAGCACAATGATGCTGTTGGACCAACTAAAGGTGGAGTTCGTTTCCACCCTAATGTGACAGAAAATGAAGTTCGTGCATTATCTATTTGGATGAGCCTTAAAGCAGGTATTGTTGATTTACCTTACGGTGGTGGTAAAGGCGGTATTATATGCGATCCAAGAAAGATGTCCTTTAGGGAACTGGAAGCTTTAAGCCGTGGATATGTTAGAGCTATATCACAAATTGTAGGTCCAACAAAAGATATTCCGGCACCGGATGTATTTACCAATTCACAAATCATGGCTTGGATGATGGATGAATATAGCCGTATTGATGAATTTAATAATCCTGGATTTATTACAGGTAAACCTATTGTGTTGGGAGGATCTCATGGTAGAGAATCTGCTACAGCAAAAGGTGTAACAATCTGTATTGAAGAAGCTTGTAAAAAGCGGGGAATCGACATAAAAGGAGCTCGCGTAATTGTACAAGGTTTCGGTAATGCGGGTAGTTTCTTAGCTAAATTTATGTACGATATGGGTGCAAAAGTCATTGCGATTTCTGATGCAGAAGGAGCTCTTTATGATCCAGACGGATTAGATATTGATTATTTATTAGACCGTCGTGATAGTTTCGGTACAGTGACAAATTTATTTGAAGATACGATATCAAATGAAGAGATGCTGGAACTTGAGACAGATATCTTAGTACCAGCCGCAATTGAAAATCAAATTACGAAAGATAATGCTCATAATATTAAAGCAAGTATTATCGTTGAAGCAGCTAATGGGCCGACAACATTAGAGGCAACGAAAATTTTAACTGAACGTGATGTATTAATTGTTCCTGATGTTTTAGCTTCCTCAGGTGGAGTAACGGTTTCTTATTTTGAGTGGGTTCAAAATAATCAAGGTTTTTACTGGAAAGAAGAGGAAGTACAAGAGAAGTTACGTGAAGTTTTAGTTAAAGCATTTAACAATGTTTATACAACGAGTCAAAACCGTCAAATTGACATGCGTTTAGCCGCATATATGGTAGGCGTTCGTAAAATGACAGAAGCTGCTCGTTTCCGCGGATGGATTTAAGTTTAACAATTTGATTATTTAATAACAATCTCCTATCATAGTTTTGGTAGGAGATTTTCTATGCTTAGGAGTGGAGTTAAAATGCAAACAGAAGAAGTCATCATCGTTGGGGCTGGTCCCTGTGGATTATCTGCTGCTTTAGAGTTGAAAAGCAGAGGGATTGAGCCACTTTTAATCGAAAAAGGAAATGTAGCTAATTCAATATATCACTATCCAACTCATCAAACATTTTTTAGCTCAAGTGAAAAATTAGAAATCGGTCATATGCCTTTTATCTCAGAACGACAAAAGCCTGTCCGTAACGAAGCATTAACATACTATAGAACGGTTGCTCAACGAAATCAGCTTAGAATCAACAATTATGAACAAGTTGAGAAGATTGAAAGAGATGGTCGTTATTATCAAATCAAAACAAAAACCTCAAAAGATGAGGAATACTATTACCAAGCAAACTTTGTAATTATTGCAACAGGTTATTATGATCATCCTAATAAGTTAAATATACCGGGTGAGGAACTGCCGCACGTATCGCATTACTTTAAAGAAGCTCACCCATATTACAATAAAAATATAGTGGTCATTGGCGGTAAAAATTCTGCTGTAGATGCAACATTAGAGTTAGAAAAAGCTGGAGCACATGTGACGGTTCTTTACCGTGGCGTTGATTATTCACCAAGTGTTAAACCTTGGATTTTACCTTTATTTGAATCACTTGTAAATCATAAAAAGATTAATATGCATTTTAATGCACACATTAAAGAAATAAAGGAAAAACATGTTGTCGCCATAATAGATAATAAGGAACAAATCATTGATGCTGATTTTGTATTTGCCATGACAGGCTACCATCCAGATCATTCATTTTTAAAGTATATGGGGATCGATATAGATGAAGAAACAGGTCGACCTCATTTCGATCGACATACTATGGAAACAAATGTAGAAAATATTTATGTAGCTGGAGTTATTGCTGCAGGTTATAACAATAATGAAATATTTATTGAAAACGGAAGACATCACGGCGAATTAATAGCTGAGAGTATCCGAAATAAAAAAGGGTCACGGTGATGATTATGAAAAAAGTGGTTTTAATCACAACTGGAGGAACGATTGCAAGTAAACCGAATGAAAATAGTGGTAAATTAACTTCTGGAGCGATGACAGGCGAAGAGTTAGCCTCGTTATGCGCTTTACCTAATGATATACAAGTTCAAATAGATTCTGCCTTTCAGAAACCTAGTGTTCATTTAAATGCTGATGATTGGTTATTATTAAAGGAAAAAGCAGATTATTATTTTCAAGACCCCGAAGTAGATGGTATAGTCATTACCCATGGAACTGATACACTTGAAGAAACGGCTTACTTTTTAGATTTAACGGTTAATGATCATCGCCCAGTGGTAGTTACAGGTTCTCAGCGATCTATATCAGACCTAGGCAGTGATGTTTATATTAACTTAAGGCATGCGATTTATGCTGCTTGTAGCGAAGAACTTTATCATTGCGGAACTGTTGTTGTTTTTAACGAACGAATTTTTGCTGCTAAGTATGTAAAAAAAGAGCATGCTAGCAATATCCAAGGTTTTAATGCTTTTGGCTTCGGTTATCTAGGAATAATTGATAACGACGAAGTTCAAGTCTTCCAAAGACCGATTAAGCGAGATTATTATGCCGTTCATTCATCATTACCGAAAGTAGATATTATTAAATGCTATTCAGACGCTGATGGTTCTCTATTAGAAGCTTTAAGACAAACGAATACTGAAGGTATTATTATTGAAGGTGTAGGCAGAGGCCAAGTTCCACCTAAAATGATGCCTGCTATTAAAGAATGTCTTAATGATGGAATTGTGATCGTCGTCACGACTGCTTCAGAAGAAGGAGCCGTTTATCCTACATATGACTATGAGGGAAGTGCTTATGATCTTATAAATCATGGTGTTATATTAGGTAGTGATTACGACAGTAAGAAAGCAAGAGTTAAATTAGCGGTTATGCTAGCTTCAGGAGTAAAAAAATTTCATTTTTAAAGAGGTTAAGTCGACAGTATTTCTGTCGGCTTTTTTTATTTTATAAGAATATTAACTATAAAATCACAAAAGATAATAGGGCATAGATTGTTTGTCATGAGGAGGAATTACAACATTGGGTAGGCTAAAGTTAATTACAGCAATAGGAATAGCGGTTGTTTTTTCAATAGGGTTATCTAATCATGCTCCACCATCACAAGCGTTTACAGAACAAGTCATACAACAAGGGGCTGTAGGAGAAGATGTCATCGAGCTACAATCAAGACTACAGTATATAGGTTTTTATAATGGGAAAATTGATGGAGTGTTTGGTTGGGGAACCTACTGGGCAGTTCGTAATTTTCAAAATGAGTTTGGTTTAGAAGTGGATGGTTTTGTAGGGCAGAAAACGAAAGATATGTTGGTTAAAGCTTCAGAATATGACCAAGATTGGGTTCAACAACAAATCGAAGAAGGTAAAGAGTTTACACACTATGGTGGACAAAAACGGCCTTGGTCAGAAGCGCAGCAACAAGGAGGGCAAGGCCAAGGTCAGCAAGAACAACAACAAGATCAAGGTCAAGATCAACCTCAAGAACAAGCTCAGGAGCAACCAGATGAGCCTACAGCAACAAATGTACCCAAAGGATTTTCACAAAATGATATTCAATTAATGGCTCAGGCTGTTTACTCTGAAGCAAGAGGTGAGCCTTATTCAGGACAAGTTGCAATCGCAGCTGTTATTTTAAATCGATTAGATGATTCAACATTTCCAGATTCAATATCAGGGATTGTATTTGAACCTTTAGCTTTTACAGCCGTAGCAGATGGGCAATTCTATATGGAACCTGATGAACAAGCCAGGGAAGCGGTGATGGATGCGATTAATGGATGGGATCCCTCTGGGGGTGCTACTTATTATTTTAATCCTGATACTGCAACATCTGATTGGATTTGGCAACGGCCACAAATCAAACGAATTGGTAAACATGTATTCTGTAGGTAGAAAGGAGGTTTTCCAATCATGCGTTGGGTGTTATACATTGTATTAATTGTGGGGCTAATTAGTGCGATTGTGTATGGATATCAAGAGCACCAGGAAAAGAATGCGATTTTAATTCAAGCAGAAAACAACTATCAACGGGCATTTCACGATTTAACTTATCGAATTGACTTATTGAATGATAAAATTAGTACGGTTTTAGCGATGAATACGCCAGAAAATCTGTCTCCAGAGTTAACTGAGATATGGAAGATCTCCTCTGAAGCACAGGCCGATGTTGGTCAACTTCCTTTAACATTGATGCCTTTTAATAAAACAGAGGAGTTCTTATCCAACATAGGTGAATTTTCTTACCGTGTGGCCATTAGAGGACTTGACGAAGAGCCGTTGACTGAAGAAGAAATGGATCTTCTAAGTCAGCTACACGAAAGTTCTAATAATATTCGAAAAGAGCTAAGAACTGTTCAACACGAGGTACTCGACAAAGGGTTACGCTGGATGGATGTTGAAGTCGCACTAGCAACAAACGAACCAGGAGATAATACCATAATCGATGGGTTAAAAACCATTGAAGATAACTCAGAAGAATTTAATAGTACAGATAATGAAGGTGTTTTTACATTAAACAGTGAATCGAAAAGTGAAGAAATTAAATTCGAAGGGAAAACTTATAACGAAGAGGAAGTACAAGAATTTATCACCGAACAGTTTGAATTAGATGGTAATGTTGATATGAACATTACTGGTACGGGTGATGGTGCAGATATACCGATGTATAATGTCTCTTTTGATACAGGAGACTTACATGGGTATGCGGAGTTATCTCAACAAGGTGCTAATATGATTTCCTATATGTTAACCCGAGAAGTTGGCGAGGCACAAATTAGTTTGAATGAGGCTATGATTCAAGCTGAAGAATTATTAAATGGTCTCGGATATGATAACATAGAAATGGTCGAAAGCTCACAGTATGAAAAAGTAGGTGTCTTCCGTTTTGTAAGAGTGGAGGATGATGTCTATTACTATCCAGATAGTCTACAAGTAAAAGTCGCATTAGATAATGGTGATATTATGGGACTGACGGCAAGAGATTATATCGTAAATACGACCACTCGAGGAGAAGTAGATTTTTCAGAGAATATTACTGATGAAGAAGCACGAGATTTGGTGAATCCGAATATCGAAATAATGGAATCAAGAAAAGCAGTAATAGAGAATGATCTAGGTGAAAACGTTCTCTGTTATGAGTTAGTAGGAGTTCTAAATGATCAAACCTATCGCGTTTATATTAATGCCGATGATGGCTTTGAAGAAAAAGTTGAGAAATTAAAGCAATCCGAACAATTATACGGAATTAATTAGCGATGAGAAGGGAAAGGACAATTTAAGTCTTTTCCTTTTTCATTTTTTTTGACATAATAAGAGTAGCTGAAAACGGAGGGGACTAATCATGTTTAAAATTGGAATGAAGTTGACAATTGAAACCTTTAAAAATGGTGAAGTAGAAAGTCGTTTTCAGTGCCGTATAGTAGACATTACTCAAAATTATCTTTGTATTGATTATCCAATCGATGAATCAACTGGTCGGACGTCTTTATTACTAGATGGATCAGAATTCACCATTTCTTTTGTTGGAGAAGACGGCAATGTTTATCAATTTTCTTCAGAGGTTAAAGGAAGAAAAAAGTTAAAAATTCCAGTGTTACTGATTTTAATACCGCTAAAAAACGAAATTCAAAAAATACAACGTAGAGAATATGTTAGAGTGGACGTTTCATTAGATGTAGCGATCCATCCACAATCAGATCAACAACCTTTAATTACGAGAACGGTTGATATAAGTGGTGGAGGCCTCGCGGTTGTGGATGACGGAACAGCTAGAGGTTACAAGCCAGGTGATGTTATGGACATTACAGTCGTTCTTCCATTTGCTTCTAACCATTATAGTTACTTTATGGCCAAGGCTGAATTAATCCGTTTTATAGACGGGTGGGATCAGAATCCTGCTAAAATTACATATCAATTTATTAATATGAATGATAAACAACGTGATAAAATTATAAAGTATTGCTTTGAAAAACAGTTAGAAGAACGTAGAAAAATAAAATAACGAACTTAAGCAACGGAGGAGTAAGACATGAGAATTGCAATTGACGGACCTGCAGCAGCCGGGAAAAGTACTGTTGCTAAAATGATCGCAAAAAAGCTTAATTATGTATACATCGATACAGGAGCCATGTATCGTGCGTTAACTTGGAAGGCTCTTGAAACTAATACGGATGTTCACGATGAAAACTCTTTAGGAGCATTAGCTGATCAGATAAACATTTCGTTTGAAAATACATATAGTGGACAAGAAGTACTTGTGAATGAACAAAATGTTACAAAAGAAATCAGAAATCACGAAGTTACTAATAACGTGTCTTATGTGGCTCAACACGCAAAAGTACGTGAAAAGTTGGTAGAAATGCAGCGTGATTTAGCTAAAGAAGGAAATGTGGTTATGGATGGTAGAGACATTGGTACTTTTGTCCTGCCTAATGCAGAAATTAAAGTCTTCTTAGTAGCATCTGTAGGAGAAAGAGCAGAAAGAAGACATAGAGAAAACCTTGATAAAGGTTTCGAATCAGATCTTGAACAATTAAAAGAAGAAATTAGAAGGCGAGATAAAATAGACTCTGAAAGGGATGTAGCTCCTTTAATCAAAGCAGAAGATGCCGTTGAAATTGATACAACGAGTAAAAGTATCGAAGAAGTCGCTAATTCTATTCTTTCACTTGTACAATCAAAAAATTAAAGGGGTAAAACAATGATTTATAAATTTGCAAAAAATGTAGTAAGTCTTATTTTTCATATTCTATTTAGAATTAAAGTAGAAGGTAAGGAGAACGTCCCAAAAAAAGGTCCCGTTATTATATGTTCTAATCATATATCGAATTTCGATCCGCCATTAGTAGGAATCACTAGTCCGAGAGATATTCATTTTATGGCTAAAGAAGAGCTTTTTGAAAAAGGTTGGTTAAAAACTTTATTATCGCATTTAAATGCTTTTCCTGTTAAGCGGGGGATGAGAGATCGTAATGCGTTAAGGAATGGTTTGAAACGACTAGAGGAAGGTCATACACTAGGACTATTTCCCGAAGGAACTCGGAGTAAAAATGGCGAAGTTAAAAAAGGATTAGCGGGAGCAGGATTTTTTGCGATGCGATCTAATGCAACCGTTATTCCTTGTGCTATAATTGGGACATATGAAAAGTTTTCTAAATTAAAGGTAGTTTATGGACCACCAATACAATTTGATTCATTAAAAAAAGAGAAACCAAGTGCACAAGAAGTGACGGATGAAATTATGGACCATATAAAGCGTCTATTAGATGAAAATCGTTAATTCATGTTAAGATGAAAATATTAACAATGATATTAAGTTAGCATTAGCATTGATTGTAGTTTTGAAAGCTTAAGGAGGAAGAGATATGAGCGAAAACCACGAAAACCAAATGGAACAAACTTTAGAAGTAGGAAGTGAAGTAACAGGTAAAGTAATCAAATTAGAAGATAAACAAGTAATTGTTGATCTTGGTGCAAAATATGATGGAATTATTCCAATTTCAGAATTGTCCCATTTACATGTGGAGCATACAAATGAAGTATTATCTGAAGGAGAAGAAGTACAACTATTAGTAACTAAGCTTGAAGACGAAGCCATTATTCTTTCTCGTAAGCAATTAAGTCAAAAACAGGCTTGGGAAAACTTAAAAGAATATTATGATTCAGGTAAAATATTTGAAGCTACTGTAATTGATGTCGTTAATGGTGGTTTAGTTATGGATGCGGGCTTAAGAGCTTTCATGCCTGCTTCACAAGTTGAAGCTTACTATGTAGAGGACTTTGAACCTTATAAAGGACAAACACTACAAGTAAAAGTAATTGAGATGGATGAATCTAAACATCGAGTGATTTTATCTCATCGTGCGGTCGTTGAGGAAGAACAAAAAGAAAAGAAAAAAGCAACTTTAAGTCAGCTAGAAGCAGGTAAAATCGTTGAAGGTGTGGTACAGCGTTTAACTAACTTTGGAGCTTTTGTTGACCTAGGTGGAGTAGATGGCTTAATTCATATTTCACAACTTTCTCATGATCATGTTGAAAAGGCTGAAGATATTGTTAAAGAAGGCGAAAAGGTTAAAGTTAAAGTTTTATCTGTAGATCTCGACAATGAACGCATAGCTCTTTCACTTAAAGATACTTTACCTGGACCTTGGGATGGTATTGAAAATGAGATAAAAGCGGGTGATGTTATCGAAGGTGAAGTAAAACGTTTAGTTAACTTCGGTGTTTTTGTTGAAATTAAACCAGGTGTCGAAGGCCTTGTGCACATTTCACAAATTTCAAAAGAGCACATTGGAAATCCATCTGAGGTATTAAAAGAAGGACAGAGAATCAAAGTAAAAGTCTTAGATATTAGTGAAGAAAATAAAAGGGTCTCTTTAAGCATAAAGGAAGCTCAAGAGGAACAAGATAATGTTGAGCTTAAAAAATATCAAAAAGATGATGAAGATCAAGGGTTTCAATTAGGTGACTTAATCGGTGACCGCTTAAAAGATTTAAAAAAATAACCTAATTCATTTTGCCAAGCGGAATCAAGCACCTACTTTTAGTTAATTAAGCTAAACTTAATCTGGTATACGGAACAGCTTAAATCAAAATGTTTACCTAAGTATGAAAGTTGAGCCGCTCAGTTCCGTTCTTAAAAAAGTGGCGCAATGCCACTTTTTTATTTGGTATTATTGAAGAAGAGCAGTTTACATAAAGGATGAAGATAAATGAAGAAATCAGTTGTAGCCATTGTAGGGAGACCTAATGTTGGAAAATCAACTATATTTAATCGGTTAGTTGGAGAACGAATCTCAATTGTTGAAGATATACCAGGTGTTACTAGAGATCGTATATACTCAGAGGCAGAGTGGTTACATTCTACGTTTAATGTGATTGATACAGGTGGAATTGACATTAGTGATGAACCGCTTATTGTTCAAGTTCGAGAACAAGCTCAGATTGCGATTGAAGAGGCAGATGTGATTATCTTTTTAGTTAATGGACGCGAAGGGATCACGGCCGCTGACGAAGAAGTAGCTAAAATATTATATAAATCCAATAAACCAGTCGTTCTAGGGGTTAATAAAATTGATAATTTTGAAATGCAAGATCTGTTATATGAATTTTATGCTTTAGGATTTGGACAACCTTTCCCTATTTCAGGAACACATGGCTTAGGTTTGGGAGATTTATTAGATGAAGTCATTAAACACTTTCCAGACCGTGAGGAAGTTGAAGAAGACGACGATCGGATTAATTTCTCTTTAATAGGGCGACCAAATGTTGGTAAGTCTTCACTCGTCAATGCATTATTAGGTGAAGAACGGGTTATTGTGAGTAACATTGCTGGTACGACAAAAGATGCAATAGACACGGGGTTCTCAAAAGATGGAAGAGATTTTAAAATTATTGATACAGCTGGGATGCGTAAACGAGGAAAAGTATATGAATCAACTGAGAAATATAGCGTTTTAAGAGCATTAAAGGCAATTGAACGTAGTGATGTCGTTTTAGTTGTCATTGACGCTGATACGGGAATTCTTGAACAAGATAAGAGAATTGCTGGCTATGCTCATGAAGCAGGAAAAGGAATTGTTATTGTCGTAAATAAGTGGGATGCGGTTGATAAAGAACAAGATACGATGAAGAAATTCGAAGATGATATTCGTCAACAATTTCAATTTTTGTCCTATGCACCGATTGTATTTTTATCAGCCTTAACGACAAAGCGAATCCACACGCTTTTACCTATGGTTGTTGAAGTAAGTGAAAACCATGCTAAACGTGTAAAAACAAACGTATTGAATGAAGTTATAGAAGACGCTCTTGCTATGAATCCTACCCCTTCTATTAAGGGACAAAAATTAAAAATTCTTTACACGACACAAGTGGCTACAAAACCACCAACTTTTGTTGTGTTTGTAAACGATCCAGAACTCATGCACTTTACGTATGAACGCTTTTTAGAAAACCGTATTAGAGAAGCATTTGGGTTTGTCGGAACCCCGATCAAAATTTATGCTAGACAAAGAAAATAATTGTTGAGGTGAAATGATGGAACAAGTCGCAGTCATTGGTGCCGGGAGTTGGGGTACTGCCCTTGCTATGGTTCTTGCTAATAATCAACATAATGTAAATGTATGGTCGCATAGAGAAGATCAAGTAAATGAAATCAATCATCATCACACCAACTCAAAATATTTACCTGATGTTAAATTACCGTCTAATTTAGTTGCAAATGCTGATATACAAGAAGCAGTGGAGAATGCCAAAGCAATTTTATTGGTTGTACCGACAAAGGCGATTCGTGAAGTGTGTAGAAAATTACGTCCTTTTATAAATACAAATCAAACGCTAATTCATGCTTCAAAAGGTATAGAACCAGAAACCCACAAAAGAATTTCTGAAATGATTGAAGATGAGCTGGGGGAAGGTGTTCATGATCAGCTTGTGGTATTATCTGGCCCGAGTCATGCTGAAGAAGTCGCTTTAAAACAACCAACAACTGTCACTGTCTCTTCTTATCATCTAAAGTCTGCGGAAATTGCTCAAGATTTATTTATGAATGAACATTTTAGAGTTTACACTAATGAGGATGTTGTTGGGGTTGAAATCGGCGGAGCTTTGAAAAACATTATTGCGTTAGGAGCTGGAATATCTGACGGTTTAGGGTATGGCGATAATGCGAAGGCTGCCTTAATAACACGAGGACTTGCTGAAATAGCAAGACTAGGTACTCAGCTTAATGCGAATCCGCTAACTTTTGCTGGCTTAACAGGTGTAGGTGATTTAATCGTCACTTGCACGAGCCAACATAGTCGAAACTGGCGTGCTGGGAATATGTTAGGAAGAGGATATGTATTACAAGATGTACTTGATCAAATGGGAATGGTTGTGGAAGGCGTCCGAACAACTAAAGCAGCTTATCAACTATCCCAGAAGCTAAATATACCAATGCCAATTACAGAAGGATTATATGAACTACTCTTCGATGAAAAAGATCCAAAACATGTGGTGGATGACTTAATGAACCGAGGGAAAACTAAAGAATTAGAAGATTTATCATCTTTTTTATAAATTTAGACGATATACACACACAACAGCCCTCCCTCTCTTGCATATAGTATTACGAATGCAAACTCAGGGAGGAGCCAATTATGTCTCAAGATTTCCAACAAAATATTTTTAATCATTTAAAAAAGAAAGCAAATATTAACCCTAATGAGGTAATGAATGTGGCTAAAGCAATGCAAAATGCTAACTTTTCTGATGAAAAAACCGTCAGAGATTTAGTTAGACATTTGGCTGCAATGGCTAATAAACCATTGAGTCAGCAAAAAGAAGATCGCATTGTTAAAATGATAACGGAAAAAGGCGATCAATTAGATCAACAAACGCTACAACAATTTTTCAAAAATTAGGGTAAGTATGGGCAAGCGAAGATTCGCAACAATCTACGAATCATACTATAATATGCAACAGTCAATATGAGCTACTTATATGAGGATTTAGTCAATGATAAAGAGGTGCAGAGCCCCAGCACCTCTTTTTTATTTGAAATAGGGGGGCTTAGAGTATATTTTAGATATTTAACATTATCTACAACTTTTTATTCAATATAACTCTAATAGATATGCTATAATACGACCTAGAGAAAAGAGAAAGGGCTTGATAGATATGTCAGAAGGAATGCTTAGAATGTACATATCATTTGGTGGTATGGGTGCACTTGTGTTGTCTGCTGTACTCATTTTATTTGCTAGACATAAATTAAAAGGGTTTTTTAGAATTGTTGTAAGTATTTTAGCTTACCTACTGTTGATTATAGGTGGAATTATTATATTTATTATTGTATTTAGTGGGCCGACAGATTAGGTGGGATATATGATGAAATTAAAGGTAATAGGAATTTTATTCTTAACGCTGATGTTAACTGCATGTCTATACCCTGATGATCAAAAGGTCGATCATCAACCGACAAATGATGAGCAATTAGAGGAAGTACAGCAAGCTGTCCACCAATATAAAGAACAGAACAACGGTTTATTACCTATTAAAAATCGGGACCAAGATACCCCGGTTTATATTAAATACCCAATTGATTTTAATACGTTAAAAGAAGCTAATATTATGGGACAGCCACCCGCGAATTCTTATGAACGAGGTGGAGCCTATTCTTATGTTATTGTAGACCCTGAAGGTGAGGCTGCAGTGAAGGTCTCAGATGTTCGAGTGAATCAACAGTTACGTTCAATTAATTATGACATTAACTTATATCGTAATAAGAATTTATACCCTCCTTATGGAGATATGATCTTTAAAAATTATTTTGAACTTGACCATGATTCCCTAGAAGAAAAAGAGCCATTAAAGGTGAAAAGTCCTTATACTAGAGATGAGTTGGATGTCATTATCAATGTAGATGGACAACCATTAGTAGATTATCGCCCGGATGTCTATAAATTATTAGAAGAGCAGGGAATAAGTGAATATGATGGGGATTTGCGTGACTTGTTAGTTGAGGAGTATCCTATGGTACCATCCTATTCTCCTCCAATGGTGTTAGAAGATGGAGAGATTATCTTTAAAGAGCATGAAACCGAAACAAATGAATAAGTTTAGTAATAGAGATTCTATTTATTTTTATAAGAATCTCTATTTTTTTTGTAATTAAGTCATATTTGAATAGGACAACATCATAAATTAATATTGCATCGAATAATAGGTGTACGATATTGTACAGGGTCGGAGGGATATAATGGAAAAATTCAACGTGTTTCATGACATATCGAAACGGACGAACGGTGATATCTACCTTGGTGTTGTAGGTGCTGTCCGAACAGGTAAGTCAACATTTATTAAGAAGTTTATGGATTTAGTTGTAATTCCTAACATCTCGAGTGAAGATGAACGAGAAAGAGCTAAAGATGAATTACCACAAAGTGCTGCTGGTCGTACGATTATGACGACTGAACCTAAATTTGTTCCAAATTCAGCAGTAGAAATTTCTGTTGAAGAAGGTTTAGACGTTAAAGTACGTATGGTAGACTGTGTGGGTTACACAGTCGAAAGTGCTAAAGGATTTGAAGATGAGAATGGACCAAGAATGATTCATACACCTTGGTATGAAGAAGCTATTCCATTCCACGATGCAGCTGAGATTGGAACTAGAAAAGTCATTCAAGAACACTCAACTGTAGGTATTGTCGTCACAACGGATGGTTCATTTGGTGAAATCCCACGAGAAGATTATGTTGAAGCTGAACGAAAAGTTGTAGAAGAACTTAAAGAAGTTGGAAAACCATTCATTATGGTATTAAACTCTAGTCGACCTCATGAATTAGAAACAATGGAATTAAGAAATGAGTTGGCAGAAGAGTATGATATTCCGGTTTTACCAGTATCAGTTGAGAATTTAAGAGAAGAAGATATCTACAATGTATTACGAGAAGCTTTATATGAGTTCCCGGTTCTTGAGGTAAATGTAAATCTCCCGAGCTGGGTAATGGCTTTAAAAGAAAATCATTGGTTACGCAAACAATTCCAAGGTGCCATTCAGGAGACAGTCCAGAACATAAAACGTTTACGCGATGTTGATCGAGTCGTGGGCGATTTTTATGACTATGAATTTATCACAGATGCACACCTTTCGGGTATGGAAATGGGTGAAGGTGTTGCAGAAATCGACTTACATGCATCAGATGATCTTTACGATCAAGTTCTGAAAGAAATCGTAGGTGTTGAAATTAGAGGTAAAGATCACTTACTGGAACTGCTTCAAGATTATGCTGATGCGAAACGTGAATATGATCAAGTATCTGATGCACTACAAATGGTTAAACAAACTGGTTACGGAATAGCGACACCAGCATTAGAAGACATGCGATTAGAAGAACCTGAAATCATCCGACAAGGCTCTAGATTTGGAGTTAGGTTAAAGGCAGTTGCACCATCCATCCATATGATTCAAGTAGATGTTGAGTCCGAATTTGCACCAATTATCGGTACAGAAAAACAAAGTGAAGAACTAGTTAGGTACTTGATGCAAGACTTTGAAGAAGATCCACTTTCTATTTGGAAATCTGACATATTCGGCCGTTCACTAAGTTCAATCGTTAGAGAAGGAATTCATGCTAAATTAACGTTAATGCCTGAACATGCACGATATAAATTGAAAGAAACATTAGAAAGAATAATAAACGAAGGAAACGGTGGATTAATCGCCATCATTTTATAAAAGCGACAAATTAGTCGCTTTTTTATTTTGTTTAAATCTCTATAAATTGGTTGTGTAATAGTAGAAAGGTATGATTTTAAGAGAAAAATAGTAAAAAACCCTTTTAAAATGCTTATTTGGCGCGATTTTTCCTTGCTATCCTATCTATTTCTATGGTAATATGCAAATAACCGGCTAGAAAAATATGCTAAACTTAAAAAACCGGTTATACTGGGGTAAAATGCAGGAAGTTATTGCATTCTCAGTGTATTTTTGTTTAAAATGTGGTTAGAATGGTATTATCTGATAATTGAAAATTTGAGAGGAGGTGAAACACATGAATAAGACAGACTTAGTAAACTCTGTAGCTGAACAAGCGGACTTATCTAAAAAGGATGCAGCTAAAGCTGTTGATGCTGTTTTAGAATCTATTACAGGCTCTTTAAAGAATTCTGAAAAGGTACAACTAATCGGGTTCGGTAACTTTGAAGTACGTGAGCGTTCTGCTCGTAAAGGTCGTAACCCACAAACTGGAAAAGAAATTGATATTCCAGCTAGCAAAGTACCTGCATTTAAACCAGGTAAAGCCCTTAAAGATGCTGTAAAATAAAGCAATACATAGGGCAAAGAGGAGGGATTTAATTCCCTCCTCTTTTTTGTGCTTATATTTTTTTGTTAAAGAAACAACACTCTTGTTAGATTATGTAGCGATTACATGCTACAATATTACTGTGTTTAAGGATATTTGCCGTTTTTACATAATGATGATAGGTGATAATAGTGATTAATAAACAAGCAGAACAAATTAGGAAAGATTTCATTAAGGAATATAAGCACCCATCTATTAAAGAATCATTTTATGATCCCGTTTTAACAGTAAAGCAGGTCTATTTCTTTCAAAAACTATTGCTTGAAAGTGATTATAAACAAAAAAATGATTTATTTAAGGCTCTTATACATATGCAAATTTCGTTAGATATACATGATTTAGTTGATCTTGAGTTTGATTCGATAGAGGAAAACCGTAATCAAACCAATCAACTTCAAGTTTTAGTTGGGGATTTTCACAGTTCTTACTTTTACCGATTATTATCAGAGCACAATTTATTGGATGAACTATATCATTTTATTCAATCTATTAAATCAATCAATGAAATAAAAATGTCCCTTCTTCATCAGGACGAAATCAAAATAAAGGATTTTAACAAGCTGTTAAATCAAGTTGAAACAGTGCATTGTGGATTATATTATTCACTTTTAGATTTTTGCCAAATGAATAAATATAAAAACGATGTAGAGTTTGAGCTTATTAAGGAGCTTGTTTATCATATTGATAGTTATTGGTTGTCTTTACTTAAATCGAGGGAACCAGCAATTGAACAAGCTATCGATGCTAAAATTAATTATTTGAACGAAATTATTATAACTAACAGGAGATAATTTATGATGGATCAACAATCAAAATCTGAGAAAGTACATTCCGTTTTTGAAAAAATATATAAGCGTTACGATCGAATGAATTCTATTATCTCTTTTCAACGACATAAAGCTTGGAGAAAGAATGTTATGAAACATATGGACGTTGAAAAAGGGGGCAAATGTTTAGATGTTTGCTGTGGTACTGGGGATTGGACGATTGCCTTATCTGAAGCCGTTGGAGAAGAAGGGTCAGTTTATGGGTTAGATTTTAGTCAAAATATGTTATCTGTCGGTCAAGAGAAAATTGAAAGAGAAAATATAAAAAATATTACGTTACAACATGGTGATGCTATGAATTTACCTTACGAAGATGGGCAGTTTGATTACGTTACGATTGGTTTCGGTTTAAGAAACACTCCAGATTATTTTCAAGTATTGAAAGAAATGTACCGTGTTGTTAAGCCAGGTGGGAAAGTTGTTTGTCTTGATACATCACAACCTACTTTGCCAGTATATAAGCAACTTTACTTTTTTTATTTTGAACATATCATGCCTTTATTCGGTAAATTTTTTGCCAAAAGTTATGATGAATACGTATGGTTATATGAATCAACAAAAAACTTTCCAGGAAAAGATAAGTTAGCCAAGATGTTTAGGGAGGTTGGCTTTAAACCTGTTAAAGTTAAGAGTTATGCATTAGGTGCTGCTGCCATGCATTTAGGCATTAAGCCAAAATAAATCCATAAAGGTGAAATAAACATGAAGTTAGCTACTGCATTGAAGTATGTGAATAAAGATATACAACGAGTTGAAAAAAAGATCAAAAACGTCACAAAAGCTGAGAGTTCTATGATTCAGTCTGCATCGAATCACCTTTTAACGGCGGGTGGCAAACGTATTCGACCAATATTTGTATTGCTAGCGTCTCGTTTTGGCCAACAGAACCAAGAAAGAATCATTGATGTTGCTGTAGCTTTAGAACTTATACATATGGCTTCCCTCGTACATGATGATGTGATTGACCACTCTATGGTCCGGCGGGGAAAACCGACTGTTAATAAGCAGTGGGATAATGGGACAGCAATCTATACAGGGGATTACATTTTTGCTAGAACTTTAGAATTGTTAAAACCATTTAAAAACCATCGTTTACACACGGTGTTATCCAATACCATACACCAATTATGTGTTGGTGAGATTGAACAAATACGAGATAAATTTCAATTAAAACAGAATCATTTTACATATTTTAAAAGAATTAAAAGAAAAACAGCACTACTTATAGAATCTAGTACTCAAATGGGAGCCATTGCGTCAGAGACTGATCGTTCGGTTGAATATTTGCTGAAAGACTATGGTTATAATATAGGAATGTCCTATCAAATCATGGATGATATTTTAGATTTTACTTCCACTGAAAAAGAATTAGGAAAGCCAGTTGGAAGCGATTTACTAAATGGTCATATTACTTTACCAACTTTATATGCCATGAAAGATGATCAAGAAGTTTTGGGTGGGGTACAGGCTTATTTCAATGAACAGGAATATCATCTTACTATAGAAGACGTTATTCATCGAATTAAGCACTCCCATGCAATTGAAAAATCCTATAATATAAGTCAGCGTTATTTAGAAAAGGCTAATCAAACATTAGAACAATTGCCAAATAATGAACCCAAAAAATATTTAGATGATATAGCACAATATTTAAGCAAAAGACGTTTTTAAACTGACAAAAATAATTGTGTTTTTCTCAAAACTTTGATAAAATCTTTGGCGGCTTACAAAATATTTATAGAGGTGAAAATCATGGAAAAAACTTTCATTATGGTCAAACCAGACGGTGTACAACGTAATTTAATTGGAGACATTGTACAACGCTTTGAGAAAAAAGGTTTTAAACTAGTAGCTGCAAAATTAATGCAAATCTCACCTGATTTAGCAGAAGAACATTATGGTGAGCACAAAGACAAGCCTTTCTTTGGTGAATTAACTGGATTTATTACTTCTGGACCAGTTTTCGCAATGGTTTGGGAAGGCGAAAATGTTATTGCAACAGCTCGTAAAATGATGGGTGCAACTAATCCAGCAGAATCAGATATCGGTACAGTTCGTGGAGACTTTGGTTTAACAGTAGGTAAAAACGTTATTCACGGTTCTGACTCACCTGAATCAGCAGAGCGTGAAATTGGTTTATTCTTTAATGAAGAGGATTTATTAGCTTATAACAAAGATCAAAATCAGTGGATTTACTAATCAACTGACAAGGGCCTTAGATTTTTCAAGGCCTTTTTCTTTTACTCTAGATATCTAAACGTTAAAATCAAATGGCGTCACTATACTTTTTAACCAAAATAATTAACAAAATCATAGCACTAACTTTCGACATTTTTTATAATAAGAGAAGGTATATACAAAATTGGGAGAGCTTTTTAAAATGAGTGAATATCAGTCGTTTATTAAATGGATTTACAAAGATATAGGTGTCGATTTAAATTTATATAAAGAAAAACAAATGAAAAGACGTTTAACTTCATTAAGAGATCGAAGAGGATTTAATAATTTTAAAGATTATTATGATGCATTAAATAATGATGATGCCCTTCGACAAGAGTTCCTAAGTCGGATCACGATTAACGTTTCACAATTTTATCGTAACTATAAAAGGTGGGACATTTTAAAAAATGATATACTTCCGGATCTTTTGAAATCAAAGGCTCAAGTGAAAGTTTGGAGTGCAGCCTGCTCAACAGGTGAAGAGCCTTATACAATGGCCATGTTACTTAGTGATTTTTATGATTTAGATCAAATCTCAATACTAGCAACAGATATAGATGATGGCGCAATAGAACAAGCTAAGGTAGGAGTATACTCTGAAAAGTCTCTTTCTGAAGTACCACAGAATAAAATAGAACGTTTTTTTACTAAAGAAGGTTCTACATATATAATGTCTGACGAGATTAAAAAGACTGTGACATTTAAAAAACATAACTTATTAGCGGATGACTACGGTGGACCGTATGATTTAATTGTGTGTCGTAATGTATTAATCTATTTTACGGAAGATGCTAAGAGAAAAGTTTATCAAAAATTTAATGAAGCATTAACACCACAAGGTATACTGTTCGTTGGCAGTACGGAACAGCTTTTTAGACCACAAGAAAATAATTATGAACCTGTTCACACATTCTTTTACAAGAAAATGGGTCATTAGGAGTGTTGTCATGCGATATTTAACGGCAGGAGAATCACATGGAAAACAATTAACGACGATTATTGAAGGTGTTCCATCACAACTTAATCTTTTAAAAGAAGATATTAATGAGTCGTTAATACGTCGTCAAGGTGGCTATGGCAGAGGACGCCGAATGAAAATTGAAAAAGATTTAGTTGAGATTACAAGCGGGGTTAGGCATGGATTTACGTTAGGCTCACCCATAAGTTTAGTCATTAAAAATGATGATTTTAAACATTGGACGCATATCATGGGGGAAGATCCAATTGATGATGACGTTGAAGTAAAGCGACAAATAACGAAACCTCGTCCTGGCCATGCTGACTTAAATGGAGCCTTAAAGTATGGTCACCGTGATATGAGAAATGTATTGGAAAGATCTTCTGCAAGAGAAACAGCTGCCCGAGTCGCAGCAGGCGCTGTTGCTAAAGTTATTTTAAAAGAAGTTGGTATTGATATCATTGGTTATGTAAAACAAATTTATAATGTTAAAGCTACTGATCAACATCACCTTACTATAGAAGATAAGAAATTGAAATCAAATGAGTCAACTGTCCGAGCTTTAGATGAGAGTAAGGAGCAAGACATGATGGACGCGATTGATCAGGCAAAAAAAGATGGAGATTCAATTGGAGGTATCGTTGAAGTACATGTTGAAGGTGTTCCAGCTGGTTTAGGTTCACATGTTCATTATGATCGAAAGTTAGATGGTCGAATTGCTGGAAGTGTTATGAGTATTAATGCCTTTAAAGGTGTAGAATTCGGTGTAGGGTTTGATGCAGCAAACCGTCGCGGTAGCGAAACTCATGATGAGATTGCCTATGATTCTGAACGAGGATACTACCGCAAGACAAACAATTTAGGTGGTTTTGAAGGTGGGATGACGACTGGTATGCCTATTATTGTAAAAGGTGTTATGAAACCAATTCCTACGTTGTATAAGCCATTAAACAGTGTTGATATTGATACAAAAGAAACGTTTCAGGCGAGCATCGAACGTTCTGATTCCTGTGCTGTTCCAGCAGCATCTGTTGTTATGGAACATATTGTTGCTTGGGAAGTAGCTAATGCTTTATTAGAACAATTCACATCTGATACAATCGGACAACTTAAAGAGGAAATCAAGAGGTATAGAGAAAGGATCCAACAGTTTTAATGAAGACTTTAACCGTTAAAGCCAGCCATAAAACATATTCAATTCTGCTTGATAAAGGATTGCGACATCATCTGGACGTTATATTAAAAGATCAACAGTATAGTCAAGTCGTTATTATCACAGATGAACAAGTTGCTCATCATTACTTAGAAGAAGTATTAGCTAGTTTATATAAAACTTCTTTAAACGTTCATTATTACATTATTAAACCAGGTGAACAGTCAAAATCATTCACCGTTTATGAAGATATCCAACGTTATTTATTATCTCAACATGTTGACCGAAACTCTGCAATATTGGCTTTAGGTGGCGGGGTAGTCGGTGATTTAGCAGGTTTTGTAGCAGCAACTTATATGAGAGGTGTGCCTTTCATCCAAATGCCTACCACTTTATTAGCACACGATAGTAGCATAGGTGGTAAAGTTGCAATTAATTTAGTAAACACTAAAAATATAATCGGCAGTTTTTATCCCCCTGATATGGTCCTTTATGATACTGAAACACTTTACACATTAAACAAACAAGAACTTAGGTCTGGCTTTGCTGAAATGGTAAAGCATGGGTTCATTGCAGATGCTAAGCTATTAGAACAATTAAAACAAATGATGGCTTTTTCTATTAATCCGATAATCGATGGATTTGATGAGTTATTACTAAGGTCGATTAGAATTAAACAAGAAATCGTTGAAAAGGATGAATCAGAGTCAGGAATAAGGAAACATCTTAACTTTGGTCATACACTTGGACATGCAATTGAAGCGATTAAACCATACACACATGGGGAAAGTGTTATGTATGGAATACTTTTTAACCTATTTCTATCTGAACAAATTAATGGTACAGAAAATCGGTTATTAACTGATTCTTTAATCGATTGGTTAAGACAACTAGATTATCCATTGTCCTTAATATCAGACAATGATGTCGACGTATTAATAGAAAAAATGTTAAACGATAAAAAAACGATCAACCAAAATATTCACTTCATATTACTGAAGGAAATTGGAAAGCCTTATATTCAATCAATGCCTACACCAAAGATCAAACAATATTTATATGATTTTATGGAAAAGATGTATAAAAGGAATGGATAATATGAAAACACTTTATAACGAGGGGAAACGTTTAGTTGGCACAATCGAAGTGCCAGGTGACAAATCCATCTCACATCGCTCAATCATGTTAGGCTCATTGGCTAAAGGTGAGACTATAGTTCATAATTTTCTAGAATCAGAAGATAGCTTAAGAACGATTAACGCTTTTGAAAAATTAGGAGTCAAGATCCAAAAAAACGGGACAAATGTTAAGGTTAATGGTCATGGAATCAATGGATTGAAGCAACCCGATGCACCTCTTAATATGGGAAACTCTGGTACGACGGTAAGGTTAATATGCGGAATATTATCAGCTTTACCTATGAAGACCAACCTAATAGGTGATGATTCTTTAAGTAAGAGACCAATGGGCCGAGTTATTGAACCACTTCATAAAATGGGGGCTAACATCGTATCTCAACAAAACACTTTACCTATGATTATCCATGGTGGAGGTTTACAACCAATCCAATATACGTTACCAGTTGATAGTGCTCAGGTTAAATCTGCAGTTTTACTAGCTGGATTGTTAACTAACGGTAAGACCACTGTAATTGAGCCCAATATAACAAGGGATCATACAGAACGCATGCTGCCACTTTTTGGAGGAACAGTTTATAGGGATGATCAAAGCATCACTATTAATGGCCAACAAACATTGCACGGGGCAACCGTACATGTTCCAGGTGATATATCCTCAGCGGCATTTTGGATTGCTGGGGCTGTTATAGTTCCTAATAGTGATTTGATTATTGAAAATGTAGGTTTAAATCCAACAAGAACTGGTTTGATCCAAGTTCTTAAAAGAATGGGCGCTATGATTAATTCAACGATTAGGAGGTATGAAGGTGATGAGCCTGTGGGTGATTTACAGATACGCTATTCTCCTAATCTAAAAGCGACTGAATTAAAGGCAGATGAAGTAGCTACTTTAGTTGATGAAGTCCCGTTACTCGCATTAATTGCTACTCAAGTTAATGGAAGTATGGAAATTAATCATATTGAAGAACTGAAATATAAAGAATCAAATAGAATTAAGTCCACCGTTGAAACTTTAAAGAAATTAGGTGCCCAAATCGAAGAAACACCCCAAGGAATGGTGATCAATGGTGGAAATGAGCTATTTGGTTCTGAAATTGATACATATGGAGATCACAGAATAGCTATGATGGCGTCAATAGCTTCATTAATAACGAGTTCTCCGGTTCGCTTAAATAATCCTGACTGTATAAGTATTTCGTATCCAGGATTTTTTGACGAATTGAATCAAATTTTAAAATAACTATTGTATAATGATTATGACAAATAATGGTTATATTGTTGGAGGGAAATAAATGGATCCAATAACTGAAGCACTTGAGCTTTATGATGCAGGCAATGTCAATGAAGCGGTCAATCACTTAATGGAGAATGCAAACGAGATCAGTGAGCAAGATCAATTTTCGGTTGCAGAATTACTTCAACAGTGGGGCTTTTTAGATGAAGCTAGACGTTTATTTGAAGAGCTACACCGCACGTATCCGGATGATCACCAAATTAAGTTTCAGCTAGCTGATATATATATAGATTTAGAAATGGACACTGAAGCCTTGGACTTAATAGAAAGTATAGAGCCCGATGACCCTGACTATATCAATGCATTAATGATTTTAGCAGATATTTATCAGTCTCAAGGTTTAAATGAAGTGGCAGAACAAAAGCTGTTACAGGCAAAAGAATTACAACCCGATAACTATTTAATAGACTTTGGTATAGCAGAACTGGCTTTTCATAATGGAGAATTTCATAAAGCACTTGATCACTATGAAAAAATACAATCCCACGAAGGTGAATTTCCACTTGTAAGCATACATGAACGCCTAGCTGAATGTTATGCTTCAGTCGGAAAATGGGAGAATGCTTTAACGTTCTATCAGGAATTAGAGTTAAAGGAACCAGATCAACTATTTAAATATGGTTATACGGCTTTTCAATTAGAACGCTATGATATCTCGATTAAAGCTTGGAATGACTTAATTGATTTAGATCCAGATTACACGAGTGTTTATCCTTATTTAGCTAAAGCTTATGAAGAAGAAGGCGTGATGGATGCTGCAAATGATATTCTGAAAAAAGGACTTAAGAAAGATGAATATAACATTGACTTATATATTACCATTGCACGCAATGAGTTAAAGCAAAATAATATTGAAGAAGCTAAAAGCTACCTAAAAGAGGCTATATCACTAGATCCTGGTCACGAAAAAGCAATTGAAGAGTTAATCAATATTTACGAATCACGTGATGAGTGGAATGATGCTAAAAAATTAGTGGAAGAATTAATGAAGTTCGAGCCTTATCCAGAAATTTTAGATTGGAGGGCAGGACAAGTATACAATGAACTAGAAAAATTTGATAAAGCAAGAAAATCTTTTGAAAAAGCTTACTTAACTTATCATAATGATACGGATTTCTTAAAAGAATATGGTTACTTCTTAATAGAAGAAGGACAGATGGAAAAAGCGATTAGTATGTTGAAAGAATATCTAAATCAAAACCCTGAGGACGCTGATACAAAAGATTTTGTACATCGATTACAGGGTGGACTATAAAGAGGGTGAAGGCTATGGGTGTATCAACCAATCAAAAGAGAGTCTTTATTAAATGGTATTTAGACAATTACAAAACAGAGCGTCGTGAAATGGTATGGTTACTTGAGTATATTTTAAAACGTGAACACATTCTACAGAATATTCATTTTGTATTTGAGGCACATTTATGTCCTCGAAGTATCATTATTTCTACTGATGACGAAGTAAAAAGACCCTTCAGATACTATAAAGATCATGTTGTGACCACAGACGTTGATAAAGCATTTCACGATATCAGGCTTAACCCAGATGAAACAATGTATGTTGAAATTATATTTGATGGGAATAGACAATCTGTTGAATATGCTGAAGTATTGGAAGACAACCCATATTTACCTGATGATTACTATTTAGAAAATGAAGATTACATTCTTTTAGAGAACATTTTAGAAGAATCTTCTCATCATTCTAAAATCAACATTCTTAAGAATAAAATTGATTACGCTTTGGATATTGGAGATGTTCAATCCTTCAATAAATGGAGTAAAGAACTTAAAGATTTAATGGAAAGCAAGAAATATAAATCCTAGGAGTTTTTATATGAAATATATTAGTTCAGATATAAAACAATATACACAAGCGAAAGAGTATATTGATACAGCTATCCTTCCATTAATCCCTTACACATTTAAATCAGATCAAGACTTATTACAATTATCTGTTCAAAAAGACTTAATTCAATTATACGTAAGTCAAATAGAAAATGAGTTAAAGGGACGTGTTTTTGTCTTACCTGAATATAACTACTTGAAATCAGACAAAATACAAGAAGACGAAAAAGGTCGTTTACAAAACCTTTTAGTACATTTGGAACATCAACCTTTTAAATATATTTTTCTTATAACTTCAGATAATAAGTGGAGAAAAATAACCAAAGATATGGAAGCTGAGCTAATTTGGATTCCTGCTATGTCTGATACTGATTTAAACCAACAGGAAACGCAACAATTAGTTCAATCACAAGTTAAGGAAATACAATCATTAATAAAAGATAGTTGGGAGGATTAATTATGACATTTTTTCATCTAAAATGTGGTTTTTATTGACCACTTTTGAGGATTACGCTATCATTGTATTGTCCTAATAAATATGTGTATCATCAATACCCTGTTCGTTGTAATTGATGAATAGAGGGGGGAAAGACATGACTGATAAGAAAAACCAAGTATCGCGTCGACAATTTTTGAACTACACATTAACTGGTGTCGGAGGATTCATGGGTGCAGCTATGATTGCCCCAATGGTAGGTTTTGCGGTTGATCCGTTACTTAAAGGTGAAAAAGAAACTGATTTTGTTTATGTTATGGATGTAGACGAAATCACGAATGAACCTCAACGTAAAACGTTCTCCACTGACCAAGTAGATGGTTGGTATGAATCTCAAGCAGAACATACAGCTTGGATTTTTAGAACTGAGGAAGATGAAATCCTCGCGTTATCACCAGTATGTACTCACTTAGGGTGTGTGGTTGACTGGAATTCTAATGAAGAATATCCTGACCAATTCTACTGCCCATGTCATGATGGTCGATATAACAAGCTCGGTGAAAACTTACCAAATACACCACCGACGGAACCATTACATGCGTATGAGTATAGAATTGAAGATGGAAAATTATTACTAGGTAAAGCGAAATCAAGAAAGGGGGCGTAATAGATGCTGCATAAATTGTACGACTGGATTGATGAGCGATTAGATATTACGCCTATTTGGCGAGATATCGCTGACCACGAAGTGCCAGAGCACGTAAACCCAGCTCACCATTTCTCGGCATTTGTTTATTGCTTTGGTGGACTGACGTTTTTCGTAACTGTAATTCAGGTTTTATCTGGTATGTTCTTAACGATGTACTATGTTCCAGATATCGTTAATGCATGGGAATCGGTTAAATACTTACAAACTCAAGTCGCTCATGGACAAATTGTAAGAGGGATGCACCACTGGGGAGCGAGTGTTGTTATCGTAATGATTTTCTTACATACATTACGTGTATTCTTCCAAGGTGCTTATAAGAAACCACGTGAACTAAACTGGATCGTAGGTGTTCTATTATTTTTCGTAATGCTAGGGTTAGGTTTTACAGGTTATCTATTGCCTTGGGACAACAAAGCGTTTTTCGCAACTCAAGTAGGACTTGAGATTGCTGAAAGTGTTCCATATATTGGTGGAGACTTGAAGACACTACTAGCTGGTGATCCAGAAATTGTAGGTGCAAAGACATTAGCAAGGTTCTTTGCGATACATGTTTTCTTCCTGCCAGCAGCCCTGTTCGCTTTAATGGGTGCGCACTTTATTATGATTAGACGTCAAGGTATTTCTGGACCACTATAAGATTTAATTCCATGTCATGAAAAGGAGGGAACACAGTGCAAAGAGGTAAAGGAATGAAGTTCGTCGGGGACTCCCGTGTTCCTGATAAAGAAAGTCGAAATAAAATTCCAAAAGACTATTCAGAATATCCTGGTAGAACGGAAGCTTTTTGGCCAAACTTCTTATTGAAAGAATGGTTAGTAGGTGCTGTTTTCTTAATTGGATTTTTATGTTTAGTAGCAGCTGCACCTTCTCCATTAGAACAACAAGCTGATCCAAATAACTCATCTTATATACCATTACCGGACTGGTATTTCTTATTCCTTTATGAATTACTGAAATATGAGTACGCAGCAGCTGAATATGTTGTAATCGGTACGGTCATTATTCCGGGGTTAGGATTTGGTGCATTACTATTAGCACCGTTCTTAGATGTTGGACCGGATCGTAAACCATCTAAGCGTCCTATTGCGACAGGACTTATGATTCTAGGTGTTGCGGCGACTATTTGGTTAACATACAAATCAGCTGCTCACGTAAATTGGGATGAAAGAGCAGATTATTCCGTCGAAGCTGTACCGGATGTTGAAATTGATGAGGAACATCCAGGTTACGAAGTATTTGCGAATAACTGTCTCTCTTGTCATGGTGATTCCTTACAAGGTAACCCAGGTTTAGGACCGTCATTAGTTGGAATTCCTTATAACGAAGATCAGATTAAAGATATAGCACAAAATGGTATCGGTGAGATGCCATCTGATCAGTTCGATGGTACTGATGAAGAATTAAACCAACTTGCTGAATTCATTGTATCTACAAATGAACAGGCAGCAGGTGAGGGTGAAGACTCTGAAGAAGATTCACACTAAGATAAAAGCTGACTTGTGTCATAAGCAAGTCAGCTTTTTAATATAATTAAGGTGATAATATGCTCATGAAGATCAAATTTTTATTAATGGATCGTACTTTTCTAATCCTTCTACTCATAATTAATATATTGGGTACGATTTATGGTTACATTTGGTATGAATATCAGCTAGTACAAACTCCACTACATTTTATACCTTTTGTACCAGATAGTCCGACAGCCTCCTTGTTTTTTGTAATTGTATTGATTGGATTCCTTATGGGGAAAAATTTTAAATTGTTTGAGGCATTAGCCATGCTTACTTTATTTAAATATGGGGTATGGGCTGTTGTCATGAACATATTAACGTTTATTGAGGTCGGTCACACAACACCTGCTGGCTTAATGTTAATTGCCTCTCATGGTGCCATGGCCATACAAGGCTTGTTATATGCATCTTTTTACACAATTGAATTAATTCATTTAGTAATTGCTGGAGTTTGGACTTTACATAACGATGTTATTGATTATGTATATGGAATGATGCCTATATACGGTTCACTTAATCAGTATATGTCACATATTGGTTATTTCACATTTTGGTTAAGTTTACTCTCTATTTGGTTAGTCTATAAATATGGAATGGGACAACGTTCGAATACAACCCCACGAGCAATATAATATAGAAAAAGTTCGTGGAGGGTCATCTATGTTTAACACCTTTGAACACTCTCTGATCATGACGCACTCTTCCGCAAGTGGAATGTTTCTTACCATATTAATTGTATTTGGAAGTGTATTACTCACTTTAACATATGTTGCATGGAAACGTTACAACCACGTGACAGAAGAGAGCAATTTTGTTGATAAAAATGAACCTGAAGATTAAAATTATTAAATAGAGAAAAAGAAATGGAGGAATGCCAAAATGGGGATGGGATCTTTTCTCATTTACTTTGCGATCCTTTTGATCTTGCCTTTGTGGGCCCAAAGTAAAGTAAAAAATACTTACAAAAAATATATGAAAGTTCCTAACTCTTCAGGTATGTCAGGGGCGGATGTCGCAAGAAGAATATTACAGGAAAATGGTATATACGATGTCCGTGTCGAAGAAACAAAAGGATTTTTAAGTGACCATTATGATCCGCGTAAGAAGGTTGTTCGACTATCATCCCATAACTATCATCAACATTCAAAGGCTGCAGCAGCGATTGCAGCTCATGAGGTCGGACACGCTATTCAAGACGCTGAAGAATACGCATTTTTACGTTTTAGACACGCATTAGTCCCTGTTGCAAGTTTAGGATCAAACATGTCATTCTTTTTAATTTTAGCTGGTATTATATTAGGGGCAACTGGCTTAGTCGGTATTGGTATTGTATTTATGGCTTTTGCTGTCCTTTTCCAGCTTGTAACATTACCAGTTGAATTTAATGCTTCAAATCGAGCTATGGATCAACTTGTATCATCTGGTGTCATAACGAGTTCAGAACACCCTGAGACTAAAAAGGTATTAAATGCTGCAGCTCTAACATATGTAGCAGCTGCCGTTGTCGCCTTAATGGAGCTCGTTCGATTTGTGTTAATGTTTTTACACATGAATGAATAAGTAAAACGTTTAATAGTAATATTATAAAGAATCACCAGTAATGATTTTAAAATCATTACTGGTGATTTATAGTTTCTACGAGTGTATAAAGTCATGTGAGTGGCTTTTTATTTTCGTCTAATGTAAATCCTTCCCCTAATACATCATGCACAGAAGTGACGGCTACGAATGCATGGGGATCAATCTCATTGATAATTTCCTTTAGTTTGACGATCTCATTTCTGCCAACAACACAGTATAAGACATTTCGTTCCTCACCAGTAAAGCTGCCACTACCATTTAAAACTGTAACACCCCGGTCCATATGTTTAAGGATGTGCTTTGCTATGGCTTGACTTTGATTTGAAATAATCATGGCGCCACGCGCAGTATAAGCACCTTCTTGGATAAAATCAATCACTCTTGCAGCGATGAAGACTGCAACAAGTGTGTACATCCCCTGAATGGGCTTTAAATATAAGACAATCGATGAAATGATGACGATTGCATCAAATAAAAACATCGTTCGTCCCATACTCCATCCAACATATTTATGAACAAGTCTTGCGATAATATCGACTCCGCCTGTCGTCCCGCCATATCGGAAAATGATACCTAGCCCAACACCAATAAAGGTTCCTGCGAACAACGCTGCTAAAGTCATATCATTTCTTAATGAAAATTCTAAAGGGAAAATTTGAAATATCCATAAAAATATTGAAACAGCCACCGTTCCTAGTACTGTATATATAAATGTCGTTGCACCTAATAATCTCCAACCAATAAAGAAAACGGGAATGTTCAATACTAAGTTCATAAGCCCAGGATCTAAAGAAAACATAAAGTATAATAAAAGGGTAATGCCTGTAAATCCACCTTCTGCTAAGTTATTTTCCATGTTAAAATTAACAATTCCAAATGAAAATATAGCAGATCCTAATAGAATAAAGAATATATTTTTAAATTTGATATTATATTTCATTTGCTCCCTCCTTTTTACAACACATCACACCATATTATAGTCAATGGATATTTTTGGTTCAATATATAAACAAAAAGATTTGTCAAAATTGTTGGATTTAGCTACCATTAGGTTAGGCAATTAGAAAGGTGATTATGATGACGAACTCGAAACAAGATATTCAAATCATGCAAAAAAGAGTCGATGATTTTATTAGTCAATTTGAAGAAGGTTATTTTTCACCCTTAGCTATGATGGCTCGATTATCTGAAGAATTAGGGGAGCTAGCTCGCGAGGTGAACCATCATTACGGTGAAAAGCCTAAAAAGAGTACTGAAAAAGACAAGTTAATCGAAGAGGAATTAGGGGATTTATTTTTTGTCCTCATAACATTTGCTAACTCGTTAGATATTGATTTATCTGAAGCATTTGATATAAGTATGTCTAAAATTGAAGATAGAGATCAAAACCGATGGACGAAAAAGGAGAATGAAGTATGAGTGAAACAATTAACGTAATGCTAGCGGGACCTAGAGGAAAAATGGGAACAGAAGCCTTGAAGATGATTGATGAAACAAATAACTTTCAGTTGGTTGGTTGTATCGATCGAAAACATAATGGTCAATTAGTAAGTGAGGTTGATGGACTCCCAAATCTTAATGCACCTATATATACAGATGCTGAAGAAGCTTTTGAACGCTTAAATGCAGATGTTTTTATTGATTTAACGAATCCAGAAACAGGATTCAAGCATACAAAATTAGCATTACATAATCACATTAGACCTGTTATTGGTACTTCTGGTTTTTCAGATGGACAGTTAGATGAATTAAAGAAACTCAGTCACAATCAACAAACTGGAGTTGTCATTGCACCCAACTTTGCTATTGGTGCTGTGTTGATGATGCGTTTTTCTCAAATGGCGGCTAAATACTTTCCAAATGTCGAAATTATAGAAAAGCACCATGACGAAAAACTAGATGCTCCTTCTGGTACCGCAGTTAAAACAGCTCAACTAATTAAAGAAGTGAGAGATTCCATGAAGCAGGGGCATCCTGACGAACATGAAACAATTGCAGGAGCACGGGGGGCAGATATTGACGGTATGCATGTTCACAGTGTTCGTTTACCAGGATTTATTGCCCAACAGGAAGTTATTTTTGGACAAAGTGGACAAACACTTACGATCCAACATAATTCTACGGACCGTAAATCGTTTATGAGTGGGGTCAAATTCGCTGTAGAAGAAGTTATGAAAATTGACCACTTTGTTTACGGATTAGAAAATTTAATGGAATAGCAGGTGTTTAATTTGAATATCGCACTTATAGCGCACGATAAGAAAAAGCAAGATTTGATCGACTTTGTAACGGCATATAAAGAAATCTTTTCAGAACATAATTTATTTGCAACTGGTACAACAGGTAAGTTAATTACGAATGATACCGGCTTAACCATTGAACGCTTTCAAAGTGGGCCGCTAGGTGGGGATCAACAAATAGGTGCAAGAATTGCTAATGATGAAATGGATATGATTATCTTTTTTAGAGACCCATTAACCGCTCAACCGCATGAACCAGATGTTACAGCATTACTACGTTTATGCGACGTCTATAAAATTCCGTTGGCTACAAACGAAGCTTCTGCAGAAATATTAATCAGGGGTCTTGAAAGTGGATGGTTAGATTGGAGAACAATTAAAGAGAAGCGAGTCAGATATGATGGGTAAAAAAATCGGTATCGTTTGCTATCCTACAGTGGGTGGTTCAGGAGTCGTTGCGACTGAATTGGGAATTCAACTAGCAGAACAACAATACGAAGTTCATTTTATTTCAACAACGATGCCATTTCGTTTAAAAAGGCTTTACCCAAATATATATTTTCATGAGGTTGAAGTATCTAATTACCCAGTTTTTAAAAATCCACCATACGATTTAGCGCTGGCAAGTAAAATCGCGGAGGTCATCGATCGAGAAGAGTTAGATATTATTCATGCCCATTATGCCGTTCCTCATGCGATTTGTTCAATATTTGCTAAACAAATGGCTAAAAGAGATGTAAAAATTGTTACTACCTTACACGGTACAGATATTACAATTTTAGGCATTGATGACAACCTAAAACACATGATTTGTTATGCCATTGACCAGTCTGATCAAGTGACAGCTGTTTCAAATAGTTTAAGAAAACAAACGGAAGAATCTTTTCATATTCAAAAGCCTATTAAAGTTGTTTATAATTTTATTGAACCAGTGAAGGATACAGCATTAACGCAAGAAGATTTAAAAGATAAGTTTGAAATCAAAGACCATGAAAAAGTATTAATTCATATTTCAAACTTTCGACAAGTTAAACGAGTGGAGGATGTCATTCGGGTCTTTGATCAAGTTACGAAACAGGTAGATGCTAAACTCCTTTTAGTAGGTGATGGGCCAGAACATACTAAAATTCGCGACTTAGTTAATGAACTTGATTTAAATGATCAAGTCTTATTCCTTGGACGACAAGATAATATTCATGATTTATTAAATATAAGTGATTTGAAATTATTACTTTCTGAAAAGGAGAGCTTTGGGTTAGTATTATTAGAGGCGATGATTAGTGGTGTGCCTTGTATTGGAACTGATATTGGCGGTATTCCAGAAGTTATTGCGGATGGTAAGAATGGATTTATATGTGAAGTAGGAAATATTGAACAAATAAGTAGAAAAGCCATTCATTTACTGTCTGATGATTCGTTATGGAACCAATTTTCCAAATACGCCAAGACTTACGCATATGAAAACTTTAATTCAAATCTCATCGTTAGACAATACGAAACTATATACAATGAGGTTTTAGATCGTAATTAGAACAGAACTAGGTGAAAATATATGTTAGATCAACCCTTTATTAAAGCAAAACCAGTCATGGAAACATTAGAAGATAATGGTTATGAATGCTTTTTTGTCGGTGGTGCTGTCAGAGACTGCTTAATTAGTCGTCATATTGGTGATATTGATATTGCAACAAATGCAACACCTAATGATATGCAAAGAATTTTTCCTAAAACAGTACCAGTCGGTATTGAACACGGAACGGTATTAGTTATTCATAATGGAGAGTCGTTTGAAGTGACGACTTATCGTACAGAAGGTGAGTACAAAGATTATCGACATCCAAGTGAAGTTTCTTTCGTAAAAGATGTAAAGCTAGATTTAAGTCGTAGAGATTTTACTATCAATGCTATTGCGATGGATTTAGAGGGAAATTTACTAGATCCATTTGATGGTAAAAAGGATTTAAATGAAAGAGTTATTCGGACTGTGGGCAATCCTCATGATCGGTTTACAGAAGATCCACTAAGAATGCTTAGAGGTGTTCGGTTTGTCAGCCAGTTAAATTTTAATTTGGATGAAGCTACTTTGACAGCCATTAGTGAGCAACATCATTTACTAAATAAAATCTCAGTCGAAAGAATCACAGATGAACTGGTCAAATTATTTAAACATGCTAATATAAATTCTGCTTTGAAAATTATTAGACAAACAGGAATGGATCAGTCATTACCGATATTTAAGGATCGTCATCATATATTTTCACGGTTAAATAAAATGGTTTTTAATCAACCTCTTAATCATGCAGGTGTTATGTTTGCTATTTTTCATTTAATAGATCCTAATATTTCTCTACATACATGGACTAAAACTTATAAGGTTTCTAATAACATCAAGCGGAAAGCTATACATTTAATCGATAGTTATAAAAGTTATCAGGATCAGGGCATGAGTAACGTTGTGTTATACAATGTGGGGAAACAGCTTCCTGATCTACTTCAAATTATTAAACTGTTTAATCTTAAAAGCTACAATATTAAGGAATTACAAAGCCAATATCAATCATTGCCCATTAAAGACCGAAGTGAATTGATCGTAACAGGTCAAAATTTACTTCAGTGGTTTCCACATGAAAAGAGAGGTCAATGGATTGGGAAATACTTAAATAGAATTGAAGAAGCAGTTATAAAAGGTGAATTACAGAACAGTCGAGAAGAGATTGAAAGTAAGGTGAGGGAATGGAAGAGACAAGAAAACGATTAATTGATTTATTATCGAATCACCACCAACCCTACATATCTGGACAAGAGCTTTCCGATAAATTGCAGATTTCGCGTTCTGCGGTTTGGAAACATATGAATGCCTTGAAAAAAGAAGGTTACCAGATTGAGGGAGTGACGAACAAAGGTTATCGCATTGTAACCACACCTCATGAACTTTCAGAAACAGCACTACGGTGGGATTTGAAAACCGATTGGCTTGGTCAACAGCTCATCTATCAAGAACAAGTGGCTTCGACTCAAATTGTTGCTCATGATTTGGCTAGAGAAGGCGCTTCACATGGAACCGTGGTCGTTGCAAGAGAACAAACTAAAGGTCGTGGACGTATGAGACGATACTGGGAATCCAAAGATGGACTTGGATTATGGTTTAGTTCGATTTTACGACCTAGTGGTGTTGAACCAAAACGAGCTTCTCAATTAACCTTAGTCGCTGCTGTAGCTATAGCGGATTATTTTGCAAAGAACAATATTGATATTAAAATCAAATGGCCGAATGATTTATTTATAAACGGAAAGAAACTAGCAGGTATTTTAACTGAAATGCAAGCAGAGCAAGATGCAGTTCAGTACATTATCTTAGGAATAGGAATTAATATGAATCACCAAAATCAAGATTTATTCGAATCTGATCGAAATAAATCTACTTCTTTGCACCTTGAATCTGGCCAAATGTTTAATCTAAATCAAGTTTTAAAAGATTTATTAGTTGAGCTTGAGGCTAAGTTTGATTTGTTTATTGATGAAGGTTTTTCAAAAATAAAACAACAATGGGAGAGTTACGCCTATAAATTAGGTGAATGGGTAACCGTTCGTACACAAGAAGAATGGGATGCAAAAGTATTTGGTATTGATGAGGACGGCGCGTTAATGGTTATGGATGAAAATGATAAAATCCACCATTTATATTCCGCTGAAATTCTATGGTGAGGTGTTAAAGATGAAAACACATCGTACATTTCAAAAAATGAAAAGTGATTCTGAAAAAATTGTCATGATGACGGCATATGATTATCCATCAGCGAAAACGAGTGAACAAGCAGGCGTGGATATGATTTTAGTGGGAGATAGTTTAGGGATGGTCGTATTAGGATATGATTCAACGATTCCAGTTACAGTCGACGATATGATTCACCATGGAAAAGCTGTTAGAAGAGGAGCTCCAAATACATTTACTGTTATTGATATGCCGTTTATGTCTTTTAATGTATCTCTTGAAACAACTATGGAAAATGCTAAAATTATTTTTCAAAAAACGGGTGCTCATGCGTTAAAAATTGAGGGTGGACATGAAATATTAGAGTCAGTGAGAGCTTTAACGAAAGCAGGCATTCCGATTGTTGCTCACATCGGATTGACACCCCAAACAGTCAACGTGATGGGTGGTTATCGAGTACAGGGTAAAACAAATGAAGATGCAAAACGTTTAATAGAAGAAGCAAAGGCTTTAGAACAAGCTGGTGCAATTGCTATAGTATTGGAGTGTGTTCCAGAGAAGCTCGCTTCTGTTATAACAGAAGAATTAACCATTCCAACAATCGGTATTGGAGCCGGAAAACAATGTGATGGACAAGTATTAGTCTATCATGATTTATTACAATATGGGGTTGAACGGCTAGCGAAATTTGTTAAACCATATGCTGACTTTAATGAACAGGCTACTAGGGCATTAAATCACTATATTGAAGATGTTAAAACAGAGAAATTTCCATCAAAAGAGCATACATACTCGATAGATGAAGAAGTATTGAAAGGGTTATATGGGGGTACATCATGAAAACCATCACAAAAATTACCGAAATGAGAAATTATGTTAAAGAGAGACAACGTAATGGAGATACAATTGGTTTTGTTCCGACGATGGGGTATCTACATGCTGGACATCGAGCTTTAATTAAACAAGCTAAACAACATAATGATGTTGTCATTGTAAGTGTGTTTGTGAACCCATTACAATTTAACCAATCCTCAGATTTAGAGAGTTATCCTAGAGATTTCGAACGTGATGCTAACATTTTAAAGCAAGATGGTGTTGAGGCTGTTTTTTATCCAGATGTAGATGAGATGTATCCTGAAGATCAATCGATCGAATTAAATGTGGTAAGACGGACTGATGTATTATGTGGTAAGTCAAGACCGGGTCATTTTGAAGGGGTAGTGACGGTCTTATCAAAATTGTTTAATATCATTCAACCTAATCAAGTTTATTTTGGTTCTAAAGATGCTCAACAAGTGGCAGTTGTAGATGCATTAATACAAGATCTAAATTTTGACATACAATTGAACCCTGTTTCCACTGTTAGAGAAGCTGATGGATTAGCCTTAAGTTCAAGGAATGTTAATTTGGAGTCTTTTGAACGGGAAGAAGCCCACCATCTTTTTAAGTCATTATTAAAAGGACAAGATTACATAAAAAGCAATCAAAGCTGGGAACGATCAGTCGTCATTGATATTATTAAAAAATATTTAAATGAACACACTACAGGTAAGATCGATTATGTAGATTGCTTATCATTCCCTAATTTAAATGAAAACATTGACCCAAATCATGATATAATAATTGCGGTTGCGATTTATTATAAAAAAGCACGTCTAATCGACAATTTAATAATGGATTCAACCGGTTTAATTAAGTATGGGAGTGAATAGAATGTTTCGTACATTAATGAATGCGAAAATTCATCGTGCCACAGTTACAGAAGCCAATTTAAACTATGTTGGTAGTGTTACGATTGATCAAGATATACTAGACCAAGTTGGTATTTTACCACACGAAAAAGTCCAAATCGTTAATAACAATAATGGGGAACGATTTGAAACATATGTGATCGCTGGTGAGAGAAGAAGTGGAGTTATTTGTTTAAACGGTGCAGCTGCCAGACGTGTTCAAAAAGGTGATGTCGTTATTATTATGTCATATGCTATGATGACTAAAGAAGAAGCCTTAAACCATCGACCTAGAATCGCCATATTAAATGAATTGAATCAAATTGAACAATTGCTGACTGAAGAAGCTCCAATAACAATGATTTAACTCCCAGCTTGGGAGTTTTATTTTTGGTGATGAAAAGAGGTGGAAAAAATTGAATCGATACGTAGTAGTGGATTTAGAAACAACTGGGCATTCGGTAAAAAAAGGTGATGAAATCATAGAAATTGGATTAGTTGTCATTGAAAATCAAAAGATTATCCAAGAATATTCCACCAAAGTTAAGCCAAAACAAGATATCCCGCCTTTTATCACGAGGTTAACAGGAATTACCGATGAGGATGTGTCAAACGCTCCAACATTTGAAGAGATTATACCGGAAATATTACCTTTTTTTGAAGATGTGTATTTTGTTGCTCACCAAGTTCAGTTTGATTACAATTTTTTAAATGAAGCTTTTGAGCAACATCGATATGACCCATTGCAATTACCGATTATTGATACGGTTGAGTTATCTAGAGTATTATATCCAAGAGCAGATAGTTTCAAATTAGAAGATATAACAAGTTATTTAAATATTGAACATTATTCACCTCACAGGGCTTTATCAGATGCTTATGTGACAGGCTTATTATTCATCAAGCTCGTTAATAAATTAGAAAATTTACCTTTTGAAACTTTAAATCAATTACAACCTTTAACTCGTGTATTTAATGGTGACATTGAACAAATCATTGAAGATCTCATTCAATACAAAAGATACAAACGAGACCCTTACAGCATCACATTTGAAAATGGATTTGCTGTGAGAACTTCAATGAATAAGTCGGTTACCCCTATACCTGGATTAACTTCCTTGAGTTTGAATGAATTTTTAGGAAATTGGTCTGATGATCAGCTGAAGCTAAGAGAAAGCCAAATAAAAATGTCTCATCAAATCAATCAATCTTTTTTAGAAAAAAGACATGCCGTTATAGAGGCTGAAACTGGAATTGGAAAGACACTTAGTTATTTATTAGTAGCATTGTACCAAGCACAGTCTCACCAAAAGAAGACGTTAATTAGTACAAGTACCATTCAATTACAACATCAAATATTAAGTAGAGATTGGATGAAGGTCGAAACATTACTCAATACCAATCAATCGATTGCTGTATTAAAAAGTCCTATGCATTATATACATTTGAATAAATTACGTTTTTATTTAGAAGAAATTGATGATTATAATTATGATACAGCATTAAGCTTAGCCATTATTTTAGTTTGGTTAACTGAAACTCAAACAGGAGATAAAGATGAAATACAATTACCGTCTAAAGGTGAAGATATTTGGCCATACATTTCAGGCGTTATGTCAAATGAAGATGAGGAGCAAAGTTCTTACTTTAAACGCGCTTTGGTTAAAGCTAGGAATGCTTCAGTGATTATTGTTAATCATGCATTTTTAATTACAGAGCATGTGTATCGATCTAATCGAATACCAGAATATGATTATTTAATTATTGATGAAGCTCATCGTTTACAAGACGTTGTTCAAAAACAATTAGGACGTCAAATTGATTATGTATCAATTGCACATGTATTAAATAACATTGAAAGCTTAACGCACCACACATCGGTCGAACGTTTAAAACACTCTATTGATCAGTTTTTTCGTTCAATATATCAAGCAGTATTATTTTTACATTCAGAGAAAGATGCTTTATCAGATACTGGTAAGGTGCAATTACCTTTAGATCAGTACCATTTGGATATCATTTTATCCGGACATTTAAAACAACAATTAAACGATGTGCTATTAGATTTAGAACAAGTAACAGCCATTGTTAAACAAAACACGTACTACAATAACTGGAAAAAGGTAACAAAACAAAAAATATTAGATGATTTAGAAGATGTCAAAACTACATTAAAATCATTTTTTAAATACAGTGAAACAGATGCCCGGTGGATTGATATTGATCAGGATGGAGCCAAAAATGCTGTCCAATTAAATATAGAACCGATTAATGTACAAGAGTTTATTCAACAAAATGTCATTAATAATGAGGCACCAACTGTATTGATGAGTGCTACCATAAGGACGAATCATTCTTTTGAATCGTTTTTGGAAGAGATAGGATTAAGCGAGAATACTAATTGTTTGTATCTCCCATCTCCATATGATTATCACCATCAAGTTCGATTATATGTACCTAATGATTTTCCAGATATTAAGCAGATTTCAACCTTAGAGTACGAGGAAGAAGTCGCTTCATTCGTTATGACTTTAATTGAAGAGTTAGAAGAAAAAGCGATTGTTCTTTTTACGTCATATGAAATGCTTAAATCGGTTTACAAAATGTTAAAGGTGATGGACCGACAACAAAAAATACCGATTTTGGCACAGGGAGTTCAAACAGGAAGTCGTGAAAAATTAAAGAAGTTGTTTGAAAAAACGGATAAAGCCATATTATTAGGAACGAGTTCCTTTTGGGAAGGAATTGATATCCATAGTCAATCCGTTAAAATAGTTATTATGGTACGTTTACCATTCGATACACCTAATCATCCGATGTTTCAAGCAAAATCCAAACAGTTAGAAGAAGAAAATAAAAATGCTTTTTATCATTGGATGTTACCACAGGCCGTTTTACGATTTAGACAAGCTTTTGGCAGACTTATTCGCTCGGAAGAGGATCGAGGCTTATTTATTGTATTAGATCAACGAATAATGACAAAACATTATGGGAAACAATTTTTAAAAGCCATACCTGAAGTACCTTTGTTACACGATCGAAGACATCAATTACTAACAGATGCAAAAAACTGGTTGTCATATAACGCTGATAAAGACGAATGATAATAGTTAGTTATATTAAAAGCGGGTGAAGGTATTGAAAGGTCGAGTATTGTTAATTTTATTAAGCATTTGTTTAATTTCTAATATAACGGTAACAGCTGATGAAGAGATTGTATTCGAACCTCTGTCGTCTGGAAACCTTGCTATTATGCATTTAAATGAAGATGAAGTCTTTATCATTAACACTGGAAGTTTGAAGAGTCGAAGTGAGGTATTAGAATATATTAAGGCTTTAGAAGATAAGCACATTAAAGGAATATTAATCACTCGTGTCAATCATGAGAATTGTGGTAATCTATCCATGATTCTTAAGCATTTTTCAGTTGATAATGTTTATCTTCCTAAAAGTGAAGAAAAAGTGTGTACCATACCAGAAGATTTTAGTAACCAAACTTATCTTTTAGAAAGAAACGAACGAATTGCTATTAGTTCAAAGTATTATATTGACCATGTGTATGATACAGAAAAAGAAAGTAGTCATGTGGCCATTTCGAATGGAGATTTTATTTGTTTTTGGTATGAAGGTGCAATTAATCACGATTTATGGAACAAGCATACACAGGTTATATTTCTCCCTGATAATGTAAAGGCTGAACAATTGTCTGAGGAGGACTTAGTTAAACTTGATCCTGAAGTCGCGATCATTAATCAACATAATAAATTAGAATCACTTATTGAATTATTTCAAAAGCAATGGGTGGATATTTATGCCTTAAGGCGTGGAGTTTCAGCGCATATTACGATTATGCAGGATGATTATGAACTTTACTTAAAAAGAGAATAAATTGTGGAAGTTGACTTTTGATTAACAAAATAATGCTTTGAATTGTTATAATAATAGCAGTGATTAAATAAAAGGATGAATACATTGAAAATGCGTAAAGTTCTACTAACAACAGGGCTGTTATTAGGAGTAGGAGTTATTATATTTATTGTGGTACTATCAGTCATTTATAATGGTGTTCAAAATGATAAAAACGCCGTTTATGATGAAGCCATTGAACAAGCATTCGCTGAGACACCTATTAACTCCGTCACTTCATCTTCATTATTTAACGGAAGACAATCTTATGTAGTAATAACAGGGGAAGACGAGGAAGGAAATACTCTTTATGTGTTTGTCCCTCAGATCAATAGTGAAGAAGAGGAAGATGCCGAAATTAAATATGTTCAATCTGATGAAGGCCTGACGGAGAACGAAATGCTTGAACAGTGGGAATCAAATTGTGAAGAATGTGATTTAGATTCCATCCAATTAGGGGTTTTAAATAATCGTTATGTTTGGGAAATTATTTATGAACGTCAAGGTAGGTTATATTTTCAAACTTTTCGATTCGACAATGGCGAACTGTATGACTCTATTTCTTTTTAAACAGGAATTAATAGGAGGAGATGTTTACATATGAAACTAGCAGAAAGAGTCCAAGCTCTTACACCATCAAGTACATTAGCAATAACATCTAAAGCTAAAGCATTAAAAGCAGAAGGACATGATGTGATTGGTTTAGGAGCAGGAGAACCAGATTTTAACACTCCAGATTATATTCTGAATGCTGCTAAAAAAGCAATGGATGAAGGAAAGACAAAGTATACACCAGCTGGCGGTTTAGTTGAATTAAAAGATGCCATCATTAATAAGTTTAAAAGAGATAATGAGCTTGATTATACTCGTAATCAAATCATTGTTACCACGGGTGCAAAGCACGCATTATATACCCTTTTTCAAGTGCTGCTTAATAAAGACGATGAGGTCATTGTTCCAATTCCATATTGGGTCAGTTACCCAGAACAAATTAAGCTTTCGGAAGGGAAGCCTGTTTTTGTTAAAGCGCAAGAGAAGAATAATTTTAAATTAACACCTGAGCAGCTTGAAGAAGCGATCACACCTAAAACTAAAGCAATCATCCTTAATTCACCAAGTAACCCGACAGGTGTGTTATATAGTGTAGAAGAGCTTAAAGCATTGGGAGAAATCGCTCTTAAACATGATTTATGGATTGTGTCGGATGAAATTTATGAAAAATTGATTTACGGTAATGAGAATCACGTTTCCATTGCTTCTGTTTCACCGGAACTAAAAGAAAAAACCATTATTATTAATGGTGTAAGTAAATCTCATTCCATGACTGGTTGGAGAATAGGATATGCTACAGGGGACGAGAAGGTCATTAAAGCAATGTCCAATCTAGTATCCCACGCTACTTCAAACCCGACATCAATTGCACAATATGCTGCCATTGCGGCATATGAGCATTCTGAAGAAGAAGTTGACAAGATGAAGAAAGCTTTTGAAGAGCGCTTAAATAAGTTATACAATTGGATTATTGAAATTCCTCATGTTACATGTGTGAAACCAGATGGAGCATTCTATTTATTTCCGAATGTAAAAGAAGTCGTAAAGGCTTCTCCATTTAATACGACTGATGAATGGGTTGCCCAATTGTTAGAAGAAGAGAAAGTGGCCATCGTTCCAGGGTCAGGATTTGGATCAGAAGACAATGTTCGTTTATCATATGCAACATCATTGGATCAGTTAGAAGAAGCTGCTAAACGCATTAAACGATTCGTAGAAAAATACTCATTATAAAGCAAGGAGGATATGACGTTGAAAGCGACTATAGCTACGGTTAAAAATCATTTAGAAGAAACAGTGACCATTGGCGCTTGGTTACATAATAAACGTTCAAGCGGTAAGATTGCCTTTCTACAATTAAGAGATGGAACAGGGTTTATACAAGGGGTCGTCGTTAAGTCCGCTGTATCAGAAGAAGTTTTTGAAATGGCTAAATCTTTAACACAAGAAACCTCTTTATACGTAACAGGTAAGGTGGTAGAAGACAACAGGAGTCCTTTAGGATATGAGCTACAGGTTTCGGACCTTGAGGTGATTCATGAAGCGGAAGATTATCCTATTACGCCAAAAGAACATGGTACGGAATTTTTAATGGACCATCGACACTTATGGTTACGCTCTAAAAGACAGCATGCCATTATGAAAGTACGAAACGAAATAATTCGCTCGACATATGAGTTCTTTAATCAAGAAGGATTCGTCAAAGTAGATCCTCCAATTCTTACTGGAGCTTCTGCTGAAGGAACAACGGAACTCTTCCATACTAAATATTTTGATGAAGATGCGTACTTATCACAAAGTGGTCAGCTTTATATGGAAGCAGCGGCAATGGCATTGGGAAGAGTGTTCTCATTTGGTCCGACGTTTAGAGCTGAAAAATCTAAAACGAGACGTCACTTAATTGAGTTTTGGATGATTGAGCCAGAAATGGCGTTTATAGATCATGAAGAAAGCCTAAAAATACAAGAGAATTATGTTTCTCACGTTGTACAATCCGTTTTAGAGAACTGTAAGATTGAATTACAAACTCTTGAGCGTGATACATCGAAGTTAGAAAACATTAAGGCTCCATTCCCAAGAATTACGTATGATGATGCTATTCAATTCTTAAAAGATAAAGGTTTTGACGATATTGACTGGGGAGATGATTTTGGGGCCCCACATGAAACAGCCATTGCGGAAGCATATGACAAACCTGTTTTTATTACTCATTTCCCTATTGAAATTAAGGCTTTCTATATGAAACCTGATCCAAATAATTCAAAAGTTGCGTTATGTGCAGATTTAATCGCACCAGAAGGTTATGGTGAGATTATTGGAGGGTCAGAACGTATTGATGATTTAGAGTTAATGAAACAACGTTATGATGAACATCAATTGAACGGACCTGCATATGAATGGTATTTACAATTAAGAAAATACGGAAGTGTACCTCACTCAGGTTTTGGGTTAGGTCTTGAACGAACAGTGGCTTGGATCACTGGAACCGAACATATTCGTGAAACAATTCCATTCCCTAGATTACTAAATCGTTTATATCCATAAGTTACAGAGGGATGACTCCGTGTTGAGTCATCTCTTTCTATTAGAATATTCAAAGGTGGGTATGTCATTGAACTTACCATTTTCATATCAAAAGATTTTAGTTGACCAAATTAATATTCCATCTCTCCTTATTAAAGGTTATCACTCTTTAGGATTAACCGAAGTGGATCTCATGGTTATTTTACAAATTATTAGATGGCAGAAAGAAGGCGATTTATTACCTTCATTTGACCAAATAGCCAATCACATGACAATTAACTCTAATGACGTTTCAAATGTGTTAAAAAAACTGCGTAATCAAGGTCTTTTAACAATCGATCAATTTGAAGATGACCAACAAGTGGTGCATGAGTGGTATTCAATCACTCCTTTAATTGAAAAACTGTATGAAGTAGACCAAGAAGTAACTCAATCGAAAGATGAAGAGGGGAAATTGTTTAATCTAATTGAACAAGAATTTGGACGGGCATTATCTCCGATTGAGATTGAAACGATTAGTTACTGGTTGGATGATGATCGTTTTAAACCTGCTTTAATTAAAGCGGCATTACGCGAAGCAGTTTTAATGGGAAAATTGAATTTCAGATATATCGATCGAATCTTAAATGAGTGGAAGAAAAAAGGAATAAAAAGTGTAAACGAAACTAAACAATCCAATCAAACTCATCGTGCTCAGTCAAATCAACAGACACAAAAGCCTAAAAGAGATACTTCTGTATATTACAATTGGCTAGAAGAGTAGGGGGGAGACAATGTTAAATAAAAAAGGGGTTAGACAAGTTTTAGATGCACTTGAAGAAATGTTTCCAGATGCAGAGTGTGAATTAACACACTCAAATGAATTTGAATTATTAGTCGCTGTTGTTTTATCTGCTCAAGCAACAGATGCTTTAGTTAATAAAGTGACACCAGATTTGTTTAAAAAATATAAAACACCAGAGGATTATTTAGCTGTATCTTTAGAAGAGTTACAAAATGATATTAAACGAATTGGTCTATATCGAAATAAAGCTAAAAACATAAGAAAATTAAGTGCTGATTTAATCGAAAAACATAATGGTCAGGTACCTTCTAACTATCAAGAGTTAATTAACTTAGCAGGGGTGGGGAGGAAAACGGCTAATGTCGTTATGTCCGTGGCATTTGGCGAACCTGCCATCGCTGTTGATACACACGTCGAACGAGTTTCTAAACGATTAGGTATTTGTCGTTGGAAAGACTCAGTGTTAGAAGTTGAAAAAACATTAATGAATAAAGTACCTAGGGAAGAGTGGAGTGTTACTCATCACCGAATGATTTTCTTTGGACGTTATCATTGTAAAGCTAAAAATCCTAATTGTCCTGAATGTCCATTATTAGATATTTGCCGAGAAGGGCAAAAGCGCATGAAAAAACGAGGCTGAAAATGATCAGCCTCGTTTTTATTATTTAGTCTTCTTGGTTAATAACATCGTTTAGAGTAGAGCCTTCTTCTTCGTTTTCCTCGCCATCTCCGTTGTCATTGTCGTCACTGTCACTTTCTTCATCTTCTTCATTTTGGTCTTCTTCGCCTTCTTCGTTTTCTTCTTCATCTTGGTTGCCTTCTTCATTATCCTGATTTCCATCATCATTTCCATTACCATTTCCATTACCATTTCCATTACCAGGGTTGCCTTGGTTGTCTTCTTGTTCATCTTCGTCTTCATCAAGGAAATCGTCTAAGGGATCGGATTCCTCTTCGTCCTCTTCTTTAGGAGTCTCGATGGAAGTTTGAGCTGGTTCTGATTCGTTATCATCGGAAACAGCCGTTACTTCAAACGTGTATGACGTATCAGGTGAGATTTCATCAAATACAATCAATGTTTCGTCTAGTGTGGTAACATCTTGCATCTCACTTCCATCTACTGATACTCGAACTCTATAGTTAATATCATCATCGTCTTGTGGATGGTCCCAAGAAATTTCAATAACACCACGTTCTTCATCGAACTCAGCTGATAAATTGTTGACAGGGTCAAGTTGGTCAAACTCTTCAGATACATCTGTTGGTTCTGTTCCTTTAACAAACAGTTCAGTCACAATTTGATCGCTTGGTGTGTAATCACTCGGTAATTTAGCAGGTCTTGAGCCTTTTTCAATTCCAACTTCAACTACTGAATCTGGTCTTTCAAAATCTGCAGTCTCAACACCTTGTGACATGTGAGTCATTAAATTACCAAAAACGTTTTTTGGTATATTCTTACCATCAGTCGATAATGTTTTCTCAGAAGGGTAACCTGCCCATACTGATATCGTATAGTTCGTCGTATAACCAACTAACCACGAATCTTTTGAGTCATTTGTTGTACCAGTTTTAGCTGCAACAGGTAAGTTGCCCACATTGACATCAGAAGCAGTTCCTCGTGTTATAACATCTTTTAACATGTCAGTAATCATGTAAGCTGTATAGTCTTCCATTGCAATATTGGATTCAGGTTTAAGATCAATTTCTTTCTCACCTTCAGGATACACAATCTTCGTTACAGCATGTGGTTTATTATAAATTCCACCATTACCAAAAGCAGCATAAGCACCCGCTAGTTGTAATGGGTTGAATTGATGGTGTCCCCCAATAGAGTCAGAAGGGTACAGTGGCTCATCATACGGTAATCCTAAACCACGCGCAAAGTCTTTAATCTTTTCATCTGAATGATTATTTCTGACCTCATCAAATGCTTTGAAAGCTGGAACGTTGATGGATTGGTATAATGCCTCACGCATCGTCATCCAGCCGCGGAAACGTTGATCAAAGTTATTAAGTTGATCATCACTATCACCATAGTTATCCACTTCTTCGTCTAAGAATTGATGATAAGTGGACCATTTTTCGAATTCTATAGCAGGACCATAATCAACAATTGGTTTTATAGTTGAACCAGGTTGGCGACCATTTGAGTTAATAGCATAGTTCATACCGCCCCAAATACCTTCTTTATTACGTCCGCCACCTATAGCGAGAATTTCACCTGTTTGCGTGTCAATAGCAGAAACACCGGCTTGAACTTCATCATCTTCAAAGTAAACCGGACTGTCTTCACTACTTAATAAATGTTCTACATGTTTCTGTGCGTCCTGATCTAATGTTGTGTGAATGGTTAAACCGGCTGAATAAACATCTACTTCATCATCTAGGTGTTGGCCAGTTTCAATTAAGACTTGCTCAATAAATGCTTCGTAAGGAATATCAGATTCATAACTGTCTTGAATCATGTCAGTAACCTTAATCGCCTTAGCTTCTTCTGCTTCAGCTTCAGATATTTTCCCGTGCTTAACCATTAGGTTAAGAACAGTGTTACGACGTTGTTCAGCTAATTCTGGATCGATAAATGGGTTATAAGCGTTTGGTCGTTGCGGGATCCCCGCTAATAGAGCAGCTTCAGCTAACGTTAAGTCTTCTAAATTACTTTTACCGAAAAAGGCTTCAGAAGCTTTTTGAACCCCATAAATATCTTTACCATAAGCGATAATATTAAGATACATAGCTAAAATTTCTTCTTTACTATATTCTTGCTCTAGTTTAAAAGCTAGATACTGTTCTTGAATTTTACGTTTAACATTTTTTTCAGTTGTTAAAAATGCGTTTTTTACAACCTGTTGGGTAATGGTACTTGCACCTTCCGCCCCAAAACCTTGTTTAATATTAGCTATGACTGCACCACCAATACGTTTTAAATCAATTCCATTATGCTGGTAGAAGCGCACGTCTTCTGTTGCTAAAACAGCCTCTTCAAGCACTTGTGGTATTTCATCATAATCGATGGCTTTACGTTTTTGAGCGCCCAATTCAGCAATGACCTCACCATCTCGGTCTAAAATAGTAGTCGATAATGGTACTTGTAATTCTTCTGCATTTAATGGAGGTGCATCTTTAACATATGAAAAGATGACACCTGCTACGACGAACATACATAAGACACCAATAATAGCTAATGATATAAATACTTTCTTCCAATTTATTTTTTTGTTTTTCTTTTTTGTTTGTTTCTTTGCCTTACGGCTTTTGACTTCTTGACTCATCTTTATCTCCTCCATTGAAGTACACACGGTCAATGATTGTTAAATAATCGACTTTCTTTTGTAAGGTAAATGGGATGATATGACCATTTTCTTTGATGAATTGGTAGGGTAACGATTTTCTATTACCCTCAAATTGCTGATCCCAAACCTTTATAAACTGACGTATGGGAAGAAAAAAAGTTTCACTCAAAGCTTTAAAACGAATGATAAAGAAACTAATTCCCCCATGTTCCTCAACTTTTCTCATGTGTTGGACTTGGTGTTCGTGTATGTTTGAGAACGGTAGGGAAGTTTTATTATTAGTTTGTTTTGCTTCAAAGTCAATATATTTACCTTTATAGATCCCATTATAATCTGTGGTAGATGGTTGTTGATAATACGCTTCTTTTATGACAGCTGCACTACGCTTTGGATAATCAACCTGAACCACTTGTATGGGTGTCGGTTTTTTATGAATAACAGCTTGATTGGTTTCTAAATAAAATTTATTCGTTTCATTCAATTCTTTTTCGAGGGTCATTCCTCGATTTCCAAATTGAGTCGGCTGTTTATAGTTTGGTTGTTTTGTAGAACTTTTATGATGACGACTTCCCTTTGGATACTTCAATCTAATACCTCCTCAATACAATTATTATATCAAATTTTAATCCTAATAGATTTGGATATACTATTACAAAATAGTTAAGAAAGGCTGACAACATGATTCCATTAATCGTTAACTATATTAAAGAACAGACGAAAATACATAATCAAAATAATGTAACAAGAACGAAAGCGTATTTAAATTTTTATGAACGGTTTCCTGAAATTAAATGGTCTTTTTTAGCAAGTTTTGTATCCAGGAATGCTGGGTGGAATATGACAGATTTGCAAAGCGAACCTTATGTACAGTTCTTAAGTGAAGATCAACGTAAGTCACTTTATTTAACCTATGAAAGCATTAATTGGTATATTTTTCAAGATGCATATCCTCAATTATTGATATATCAATTATCAGTCGAAAAAGAAACACCACTGTTTTTCCTATTAAAGCATTTTCAAGTTTCTAATTTTGTCGAAGAGGAATGGTATCGATATTTTAGGGAACATGATGAAGAACGATTACTTTACGCACAAATTATAAATGAACAAAATTTAATCGAGCAGCCAATCATGGAGAAACAACCTTATAAAAGGAAAGTTTTTCGAACCATTCCTTTTCAAGGGCAAAACATGGTTCATTTTAATGCGGTATTACTTCCTACCGAACAAGGTAAATTGTATGGTGATTTTGTTTCTAATTTTTTAAGTGTCAACAAACGTATCGCGATCGGTAAGAGAATCGCAAATATTTTGTTTTACCCCCACTTATACCCATTATTTAAATCTTTCGCTGATCATGTAGACGTTACAGGAGATCGAATGGAATACGAACAATTTATGGAGACACCATTAACACAGAGTCATAATTTAACAGATTTTTATCGCGATACGCAACACCAAATTAACGATTATCGCGTTGATTGGTCAGCTTATACCAAAATTAAAAGACGGTGGTTTAAAGAGGAGCCTCTTAAAAACATAAAACCGATTAATCATTCATTCTATAAAAAACGTCAATGGATCAAACATTTAGGAACGATGAAAGGTTCTATTAAACATGAATCTGTCGAAAAAAGCTAAAGCATAAGAACCTTTGTAACTTTCCTTCTTTGTTTGTCGGACGTAAAGGAATTCAAAATCTAATGACTAATTAGTTAGGCAAAGGAGGAGATGTCGATGAAGTATCCTAATAATAAGGAATATTTATTAGAGTCTCTACAACGTTTGGAAATTGAATTGGAACATTTAAAAAAACGTATGCAGATGGTGAATCCAGATATGAAAAGAAATGATAGCGTGTCGCAAAAATTCATGGTAAAGTAAGACTTGAAGGCAAGGTGATTGACGTGGAGGAATTTTTGCGACTAACAGAAGAAATAAAAAATCGAGATTTAGAAGAGATGCATCATAGGTATTTTTATGAACGTAAGTTTGACCGAAAAAATTATGATGACTTTAACTTAATGAAACAGGAAGCAACGCCCGTCTTTGAAAAAATTGAAAAATGGGAAGAAGAAGCTAATACTCATGTACACAAATTACCGATCTTTCCAAATCAAATAAAAAACACGAAAGATAATATAGAAATTATGATCTTGCACAGTTATTTTAATGATGTTAGAAAAAAACGCTTTGTTGAATTATATCAATCAGTTCAATACAATTTGAATTTAATATTGGATCAATAAGGTAGAATAGGGGAGAACGACATGAATCGTGAGCAACTAGTTGAGGAAGCAAAAAGTATGTTAAGTCAAGCTTACGTTCCGTATTCAACATTTCCTGTTGGAGCGGCATTATTAACAACTGATGGGAAAGTTTATAAAGGGTTTAATATCGAAAATGCGGCTTACCCTGTTACATGTTGTGCAGAAAGGGTTGCGATTTTTAAAGCAGTGTCAGAAGGGGAACGTCAATTTAAGTCTATGGCGGTAATAGCCAATACAACAAGACCTGTACCACCATGTGGTTCTTGTAGACAAGTGATGAGCGAATTTTTTGATCCTGAAATGCCTGTATATATTAGTAATAAAGATCAAGAAATTAAAGAGGTTCAAGTCAAAGATTTACTTCCATTTTCATTTAACCAAGACGACCTTCATGCAGGACAGGAAAAATAATGAAAAAATAACCACAAGGGCTAGTACAAACTAGCCCTTTTTTTGATATACTATCAATATGGATTTAAAATCAATTACAATTACAGGATATAAGCCACACGAACTGAATATCTTTAGTGACCAAGACGACAAAGTACAAATTATTAAAGAGGCTATTAAAAGAAGGTTAGTGGATTACCTTGATAATGGTCTTGAATGGGTGTTACTATCTGGTCAACAAGGGGTTGAGACATGGGCCTTTGATGTCCTTCAAGATTTGAAACAAGATTATTCGGTGAAAGTAGCTCTTATACCCCCTTTTGTTGATCAGGAGAAAATATGGAAAGAAGATAAACAAACCATTTATCAGAGGATGCTAGAAAAAGCAGACTTTTATCAGCCATTAAGCCAAAAATCTTATGAAGGTCCTAAACAATACTTTATAAAAAATAAATGGTTTATTGAGAAGACGGATGGGTGTATTTTGTTATATGAAGAGGAATTTGGCGGATCACCAAAATTTTTTTATGATCTAATTTTGAAATATCAAGAACAACATGAATATAATGTAACGATTATAAATTCTTTTGATTTAGATGATTTAGCTCGAGAAATGCAGGAATGGAATCAAAATGAATTTTAAAGTATGGTAGGAGGTTTTTTGATGAAAACAAATTTAACGAGTCAAGAAATTTTGGACAAAGAGTTTAAAACAACAATAAGAGGTTATAATCAAGATGAGGTTGATGAATTTTTAGATTTAGTTATTCAAGATTATGAAGCATTTCAAAAAGAGATTGAATCTCTAAAAGAGGAAAACAGAAGATTAAAAACAACCAGTAAGCCAAATGGATCTACAACGGCTACGAATCAGACTAGACAAAGAGGTCAAATAAATTACGATGTATTACAACGTTTGTCTAATTTAGAGAAAGCCGTATTTGGAAAGAAATACACAGAATAAAACTGTTAGATATTACTAATGCGATGATAGGACTTTTATGTTAAACTTTATAGTTCAGGCATAAATTTGATGGTTGTAAGTGTTGATGTAACCGCTCTGTGATTCGCAGAGAGGAAAGTCCATGCTCACACAGGCTGAGACGCTTGTAGTGTTCGTGCTTGACGAAACCATAAGTCAAGGTAGTTAACTAAAGGTTAGCTAACGGCAGGGAAACAATCTAAGTCTATGGATATGATTGGATTACCTTTAAAGTGCCACAGTGACGATTTTGATTGGAAACAATCAAAGTGGAACGAGGTAAACCCCACGAGTGAGCAACCCAAAAAATGGTAGGGGCACTTTCTGCAGGGAATTCAACCTAGCAGAGAGGCAAGTTATAAGCTTGCAGATAGATGGTTACGACTGGAGTACGAGGTTGACCGCCGATTGTAGTACGAAGGTACAGAACATGGCTTACGAGACACTTACTGGTCGCATCTTATTTATGCCTTACATATTATCTAGAGCAATTGTTGTTCTTTGAAAGGAATGGAAACGTTGTCACAGCCAATAACATTAATTGCAACAGCAGCTATGGGATTAGAATCAATCGTAAAAAACGAAGTTAAACAACTTGGATATGAGAATATACAAACAGATAATGGCCGCGTGATGTACGAATCAAATATTTTAGGTATAGCCAGAAGTAATTTGTGGCTACGTACCGCAGATCGGGTAAAACTACTAATGGGAGAGTTTTACGCGTATTCTTTTGAAGAACTATTTGAACAAACAAAAGCCTTACCTTGGGAAGAGTGGATTTCTAAAGAAGGTTTTATTCATGTCGTGGGCAAATCTCATAAGTCAAAGTTATATTCTGTACCAGATTGTCAATCGATTGTTAAGAAAGCCATTGTTTCAAGATTGCAAGAAGCTTATAGTATCTCTTCCAGGTTAGAGGAAACTGGTGCAAGGTATAAGATCGAAGTTGCTATATTAAAAGATCAAGTTACGCTATCTATAGATACATCTGGTTCTGGATTACATAAACGTGGATACCGAGTTGGACAAGGTGAAGCTCCTTTAAAAGAGACGTTAGCAGCTGCCTTGATTCAATTAACGAATTGGACACCTAATGATCCATTAGTTGATCCATTTACGGGATCAGGAACAATTCCAATTGAAGCAGCCTTAATAGGTCAGAACATTGCTCCGGGTTTTAACCGTGAGTTTTCTGCTGAAGAATGGGATGTGATTCCTTCATCAGTGTGGGAACGTGCATTAGAGGAAGCAGAAGATTTAGCTAATTATGATCAACCACTAGATATTACTGGATCAGATATAAGTCATCAAGCGGTTGAAATTGCTCAACAAAATGCAATGGAAGCAGGATTAGTCGATTTAATTAATTGGAAACAAATGCGTGTGCAGGATTTTGTTCCAAAAACGGAGAAAGGTTATTTAATTGGTAATCCTCCATATGGTGAACGTTTAGGAGAAAAGGACACTGTAGAAGAAATTTATAAAGCGCTTGGAAGCATTATGTCTTCTTACCCTAAGTGGAGTGTTTACATCATGACGTCCTATAAAGAATTCGAAAAATGTTATGGACAAAGCGCCACTAAAAAACGAAAATTGTTTAATGGATTTATCCAAACTAATTATTACCAATACTTTGGTAAAAAATAATTTAGACGGGAGAGGATTATATGGGGACAGCAACCTATACCTCAGTAGAAAAAGAATTTTTGGAATATTATAAACAAATAGAATCTTATGGAGAAGCTATTAAGTTAATGGCGTGGGATTTAAGAACAAAGGCACCGAAAAAGGGCGTTCAGCGACGTTCAGAAACATTGTCATTTTTATCTCAAAAGGTACATGAGCTTAAAACATCCGATCAAATGAAGTCTTATATTGATCAGTTGAAAAACTCAAGCGACCCTGTTATTAAACGTTCTGTTGAATTAGTAGAAAAAGAATATAATCAATCGAGAAAAATTCCTGTTGAAGAGTATAAAGAATTTGTTGAATTAACATCACAAGCGGAATCGGTGTGGACGGAAGCAAGAGAAAAATCCGATTTTGAGATGTTTAGACCTTATTTAGAGAAGATTGTAGCTTTTAACATTAAGTTTGCTGAATATTGGGGTTACAAAGAGAACCGTTATGATGCGTTGTTAGATAATTATGAACCAGGTGTGACGGTAAAAACTCTAGATCAAGTATTTCCTAAATTAAGAGATGATCTAGGGATATTGATTGAAAAAGTAAACACTTCAACTGATAAACCTAACACGGATGCCATTTTGACTCATTTTCCTAAAGAAAAACAGGAGGCGTTTGCCTTAAAAGTTTTAGAAAAAATGGGTTATGATTTTAAAGCAGGTCGTTTAGATGAAACGGTTCATCCATTTGCCATTAATATTAATCATGATGATGTACGTGTGACGACGCGTTATGATGAGAATGATTTCCGTATGGCTGTATTTGGAACCGTTCATGAAGGTGGCCATGCATTATATGAACAAGGTTTAAATAAAGACTTATACGATACTCCTGTATGCGACGCGGTTTCTATGGGAATCCATGAGTCTCAGTCTTTATTCTGGGAGAACTTTGTGGGTCGTAATGAAACCTTCTGGGATCAATACTATGAGTTATTCTTAGATTACGCACCAGAATCCTTCAAAGATATTCCTAAGCATGAATTTTATCGAGCTATTAATGAGGTAAAACCAACTTTTATACGAATCGAAGCGGATGAAATGACCTATCCGCTACACATTATGATCCGTTATGAATTAGAAAAAGGCTTAATAAATGAAGAAATAGAGGTAAAAGATTTACCGCAACTTTGGAATGATAAAATGGAAGAATATTTAGGGATTCGACCTGAAAAAGATGCGGATGGTGTGTTACAAGATGTACATTGGTCTGATGGAAGCTTTGGGTATTTTCCGTCTTACGCTTTAGGATACATGTATGGTGCACAACTTAAAACAGCACTAAATCAATCTATTGATATTGACGAAGCCATTCGAAATGATGATTTATCTCCAGTTAAGCATTGGTTGAATCAAAATATTCACCAAAAAGGAAGTATGAAGGAACCATTAGATCTATTAAAAGAAGTAACGGGAGAAGGGTTAAATCCTGATCATTTGATCCAGTACTTAACAGATAAGTATGGACAAATTTACAATTGGTAAATTAAAAGGCTATTCTTTAACCGGAATAGCCTTATTTAACTTTAAGGGAGGCGGAACAAATGGAATCTTATTTACCTAACTTCAATTTAAAAGGAAAACTCGCCGTTATTACGGGTGCAACAAAGGGAATTGGAAGAGCGATCGCTTTTGCATATGCTGAATCTGGAGCAGATGTCATTTTAGTTGCAAGGAATGAAAATGATCTACAGAAAACAACGATACAGTTGGAAGAACAATTCAATGTAAAAGCCAATTATATTACTTCTTCTGTGACAGAATTAAGTGAAATTACTCAAAAACTGGATGAGCTAACTCAAAATAAAGGGATCGATATTTTGGTTAATAACGCTGGGATGAATATCAGAAGTGAAGCAATAAAAGTAACCGAAGGAGAATATCAACAAATCATTGACACGAACATGAAGAGTGCATTCTTTCTTTCACAATATGCGGCTCAAAACATGATTAAACATAAAATTAAAGGCAAGATTATATCTATTTCATCTGTTGCTGGGCAGACCGCTCTTAGAACAGGTGTTGTTTATGCCATGACAAAAGCAGCCCTCATACAAATGACCAAAACTTTATCAATAGAGTGGGGGAAATATGGGATTAACATCAATGCTATAGGTCCATGGTATTTTCCGACATCTTTAACGGAAAAGCTTTTACAAGATGATCAGTATGTTCAAGATATTGTTAACCGAACACCTTTAAAAAGAATTGGTCGGTTAGAAGAGATTGCAGGTCCAGCAGTATTTTTAGCATCGGAAGCGAGTAACTATATGACAGGACAAACGTTAATGGTGGATGGTGGCATGACGATTTATGGGTTCTAATTATTAGTATAAAATACCATTGATTGGAAAATGTAATAGTAGGGGATAGATTAAAAAGAAAGAGGTTGTTTCCTTTATGTCGGTATTATACAACATTGGAACTGCTCTACCGAATTATGAATTAAAGCAGAATCAAGCAAAAGGTTTTATTTCTAAACTATTAGAAGATCGCAGGCTTTCAAAGTATTTATCTGTATTTGATACTGCTAATATTGAACAACGTTATTTTGTTGTTGACCCGATTTGGTTTCAGGAACCGCATGGGGTGAAAGAACGCAATGAATTGTTTATAAAACAAGGGGTTCATTTAGCTGAAAAAGCCATATTAAATTGTCTTAAAGATCAAGAGTTACATATAAAGGATATCGATGCGATCATATCCGTCACAAGCACAGGAGTATTGACCCCACCTTTGGATGTACATTTATTAAATAGATTACCATTTCGTGATAATGTTAAAAGGTATCCGCTATTTGGCTTAGGCTGTGCTGGAGGGGGAATAGCTTTATCACGAGCACATGACTATCTCAAGGCTAATCCAGATGATTCTGTATTGATTATCACTTGTGAATTAGCTAGTGTAGCCTTTCATCATGATAGATTAGACAAACAGAATATTGTGGGAGCTGCATTATTCGGGGATGGAGCAGGCTGTGCCCTGTTATTAGGGAGAGAACATCCACTTGTAAAACAGCTAAAAACACCTAAATTACATATTAAAGAAACGAGTTCTAAATTGTTAAACGATAGTATGGATGTAATGGGTTGGGATGTCAGAGATGATGGATTTTACGTCATTTTTGCGACTGAAATTCCCAATTTAGTTAAAACTTTTTGGAATAATCACTTAACATCGTTTTTGTCTCAGCAAAACGTTTCATCTTCATATATTGAACATATTTTAGCGCATCCAGGTGGACGTAAGGTATTAGAAGAAGTTGAGGCAATTATGGACAATCATCAAGACCTTCAATTCTCTAAAAACATACTAAAAAAGTATGGAAACATGTCTTCGCCAACAGTTTTATTTGTCATTAAAGAAGCGTTGCAATATGGTGAATTCAATTTACCTTACCACCTAGTAACAGCTTTAGGTCCTGGGTTCACCTCAGAAATATTATTGATGGAGTGGCAATAACATGGTTTATATCATGATCACCATCTATTTAATAAGCTTGAGGTTAGCGGAAATACTCATTGCTAAATCAAATGAAAAATATCAAAAAGGAAAAGGTGCGATTGAGGTTGAGGATCCGTATTATCGATACATTGTTATCACCCATTCTTTATTTTTTATATCATTACTGATAGAAAGTTACGCCGCTCATCAGTGGAATAAGGAGATATCACTTGTCATTTTTATAGCATTTTTATTATTACAAGCCTTTAGGTTTTGGTGTCTAGGGGCGTTAGGAAGGTTTTGGAATACGAAGATCATTGTATTACCTAATTCTCGATTAGTGAAAAAAGGACCTTATAAATGGTGTAAACATCCAAACTATTGGGTGGTTGGGTTAGAATTTTTCATCATACCCCTCATGTTCCATGCCTATTTAACGGCAATCGTATTTCTCGGAGCACATCTATGGTTGATGAATAAGCGGATCCCACTTGAAAATCAAGCTTTGCAACAATATTTATCTAAATAAGGAGAGAATATAATGATTATTTCTGTTGAAGAAGCTTATAAACTTTATACAGAAGAAGATGTTATTTTTGCTGATTGTCGCTTTAATTTACAAGACTCTCAATGGGGAATGGAGCAGTATCAACACAGGCATATTCCAAATGCCGTTTATTTTGACCTCGAAAAGGATTTAAGTGGAGAAGTAAAAAGTACAGGAGGCCGCCATCCTTTACCTTCACTTGATACTTTTACAGCTCGACTTGCAGAACGGGGAATTAATCGTGATACAACAGTTGTAGTGTACTGTCAAAACAGAGCTTTTTCATCAAGAATGTATTGGTTATTAAAGTTTATTGGGCATCCAAATGTTTATTTAATGAATGGAGGAATCCAAGATTGGATGGAAACGGGTTATTCAGTGACGAAATCAAATCCTATTCAATCCAAATCTCAATATGGTGATTATCAAATTCAAGAACACTTGGTAGCGGATATGCCTTATGTTAAACAACATAAAGAAGAGGAGAGAGTTGTTTTAATTGATTCTAGAAGTTATGAGCGTTATTTAGGAAAGCATGAACCAATCGATCATAAAGCAGGACACATTCCAGGAGCTGTAAACTCTGATTGGACTAAGATATTGGATGAGAACCAATTATTTAAAGCCAAAGATAATTTAAAAGAATACTTTATGAATTATCAAGATGCTAATGAAATTATTGTTTATTGTGGTTCTGGAGTCACAGCTGCACCAAACGTTGTAGCCTTATGGAGAGCTGGTTTTCGAAATGTACGATTATACGTAGGAAGCTTTAGTGATTGGATTAGCTATGAAGAGAACGAAATAGAAACATTATAAGTAAAAGGGTGTCCCCAAAAAGTCAAGAAGGGAACACCCTTTTACTATTTATGAAATTTCTTGGCTAAATACATAAATGGTGTGTCAATCGCTGCTACCATGAACTTAATAAAATAAGTGGATAAGAAAATTTGGAACCAAACATCTAGTTCAGTTGTAAGCAGTCCCCAAAATGCAATAATTGTAAATATTGCTGTATCTAAAAGCTGACTTAGCATAGAACTGACGTTATTTCGAACCCAAAGGTATCGATCTGATTTAAATTTACTTTTTAGCTTTGAAAAAATATACACATCTGCATTTTGACTGACAATATATGCCAACAAACTACCTAAAGCAACCTGTGGAACTAAATCAAATAATGTCTGTAACGCATCATTTACTTGGTCAGATGCAGCTGGTTCAAAACGTAAAGCTATTTGCATAACAATGGCCATGGTAATTAGCGTAAAGAACCCTAACCACACTGCTTTTTTAGCTTCATCTTTCCCATACTTCTCATTTAGAATATCAGTCGCCAGAAAAATGGAACCATAAACAATATTTCCTAACGTTGCGGTTACTCCAAACAGTTCCACCATTTTTAAAACTTGGAGATTAGCTACAACTGTAGACATCCCAATCCAAACAAGTAAACCATTCTTACCGAAAATACGATAAATCAGTATGAGTAATAAAAAGTTGACGAGTGCAAAAACAATCCATAATAACTCATTTGTCATTCATATCATCTCCTTAGTTTTGATATCGCAGGATTTTTCGAACTGCGTCTGCACAATAGAATTAATAATATTATAGGTGACCATAATTATCAAGTGATACAACAAGAAAAAAGCCGGCAACTACTCAGTAGTTACCGACTTAAAATATATTTTATTTATTTTTTTACAACGTTAGAAGCCTGAGGTCCACGATCGCCTTCAACAATTTCAAAATTAACTTCTTGACCTTCGTCTAAAGTTTTGAAACCTTCTTCTTGAATTGCAGAGTAGTGTACGAATACATCGTCTCCACCTTCAACTTGAATGAAACCATAACCTTTTTCAGCGTTAAACCATTTTACTACACCGTTTTGCATGATACAAAATCCTCCTAAAACTTTCACCTAAGTGGTGCTTAATTTCACAATAAGTATGCAGATATAAAAATAGGGCAACTCCTATAGAAATGAAGGATCATAAATCAATCATTCACTTCTATAGAAGTTACCCAATTCATGATACCTTACATCTTTATTGTACTTATAAGTATAACTGATGGATATAGACAACGTCAAGCGATGTTGGATATACTAAATGTAAGAATTCTTATCAAGAGAGGGAGAATATTGATACATATTGGTTTGACTGGTTGGGGCGACCACCCAGACATACATGAACAAGAACATATGTATAGGAATAAATTAGCGGCGTATGCTGCACATTTTCCTGTGGTTGAATTGGATGCAGCATTTTACAGTATTTTGAATGAAGAACAATATCAAAAATGGGAGAAACAAACACCAGAAAATTTTTCATTTGTCGTTAAAGCCTTTCAAGCTTTCACTGGTCATGATCGAAAGCAATATACTCGAAAAGATATTAAGTCGATGTTTAAGGATTATCAATCAGGTATACAACCATTATTAGATGCAAATAAATTAAACTGTATTTTATTTCAGTTCCCACCTTGGTTTAAGTTGTCTAAGGAAAATGTTAATCGACTTAGGTTTATTAGGGAACAATTTGATCAATATGATCTCGCATTAGAGTTTAGAAATCGGACGTGGTTTGAAGATCCTGTACGAGAATCAACTCTAAAGTTTATGAGGGAAGAAAAATGGGTCCATGCTATATGTGATGAACCACAAGCCGGTGAAGGATCTATTCCGACTGTTCCAGAGGTTACAAATGTTAAAAATACTTTAATTAGGTTTCATGGCCGTAATGTAATGGGGTGGAACCAAAATGGAAATGAGAACTGGCGTAAAGTACGTTTTTTATATCATTATAATGATGAAGAACTGGAAGAGTGGCGTGATCAGATTTTGACATTAAAAGAGAACAGCAACCAAATTACTGTTCTCTTTAATAACAACTCTGGTGGAGATGCTTATCATAACGCAAAGCAACTCCAACGATTGTTAAACATTCAATATGAGAATTTAAATCCAAGTCAGATGAATTTGTTTTAGTTAGCGACCCTTCTAGGACCTATATATCGAGAACTCCAATAAGAATTATTCATGTTACTAATGGTGACACCACTACTTAAACCGGCGTGAATAAAGTTACCATCTCCTAAATAAATTCCAGCATGGGATGGACCTGGTTTATATGTTTCGAAGAATACAAGGTCTCCAACACTTGGTTGATCGACTGGTTTTGTGGAGTAATAAATACTATCTACTGTTCTTGGCAATGAAATTCCGTGTTGTTCAAAAACATACTGTAAAAAGCCACTACAATCAAAACCTGAAGGGGAAGTACCACCCCACACATATGGAGAACCCATATAGTTTTTGGCGGTTGATGTTACTGAATCTGATTGAGCAGATGGTTGAACCTCTGCCTGAGACTTTGTTTGAACAGCTTGCTGGACATTGTTTTCTTGAGACTCACGCTCTGAAACATGAACAATTTGGTTATAATCGGATAAATCTAGCTCCAATTGATGTGCCTTGTTCATTCGTTCCAATGCTGTTTTAGTGGCTGGACCAGCTATTGAATCTATTTCATCTTGATAAAAACCAAAATGCTCTAATGCCATTTGAACTTGCTTGACACGATTAGATTGTTCTCCGTGTTGGATTTTTGTTGCATACTTTTCAATTACTTCTTTATGGTGGGAATTGAGTTCTTCTTCAATTTTTAAATACGTTGTTTCATCCGCTTTACCAGTAGCATTTAGCTCGTTTTCCTCTTGAAACATTTTTAATGCATGTTCGGTTAAGGCATCGTATTCAGGAGAATATGTACCTTGATAGTATTTTAATGTTTTAAGTTTGCGTTGCAAATGTACCACAGCTTCATGGTGCTCTCCGTAGGACAGTTTTTGTAGTTCTTCGAATTGTTCTTTGGAGATTGCTTCTACAGGTAAAGTGAAGGCAAGAGGGGAGCTGAACGCAATACTACCAGCCATAGTGCTCATAATGATTGGGTGCCTGTTTTTCTTTTTAACCATCTAACCATCACCTTTTCTATTTATGATGTTGGTATTATATGAGGGCATCTAGAATCTATGACAGGACAACTTTATTTGTTACAATATAGTAAAATAAGGTGGGAGGATAACCATGGTACATAGGAATGAACAACAATATTTGGATTTATGTAGACACGTATTAAAAAATGGTTCTGATCGAGGAGATCGTACTGGTACTGGAACTCGTTCAGTATTTGGATATCAAATGAGGTTTGATTTAGAGGAAGGCTTTCCTTTATTAACGACTAAGCGCGTACCATTCAGGTTAATTGTCAGTGAGTTGTTATGGTTTTTAAAAGGTGATACAAATATCCGTTATTTACTTTCTCATAACAATAACATTTGGAATGAATGGGCATTTAAAAATTGGGTTGAAAGTGACGAATATGATGGACCAGATATGACGGACTTCGGACTTCGTTCTCAGCAAGACCCAGATTTTAATAAACAATATGAAGAGCAAATGAAACGATTTAAAAAAGCAGTTCTTGAAGATGATGAGTTTGCTGAAAAATTTGGTCACTTAGGAGATGTTTATGGAAAACAATGGCGTCACTGGAAGAGTTCGACGAATGAAACCATTGATCAAATTGCACAGGTGATTGAAAATATTAAGAAATCTCCTCAGTCAAGGCGTCTGATTGTATCAGCATGGAACCCTGAAGATGTCCCATCCATGGCGTTACCACCTTGCCATACGTTATTTCAATTTTATGTACAAGATGGAAAGCTATCTTGTCAACTGTATCAAAGAAGTGGAGACATTTTCTTAGGAATTCCATTTAACATTGCAAGCTATTCGTTACTCACTCATCTAATTGCTAAAGAATGTGGCTTAGAAGTCGGAGAATTTATTCATACCATAGGTGACGCACATATTTATCATAATCATTTTGATCAAGTTAAAGAACAGCTATCGAGAGACCCTAAACCTTTGCCAACTCTCGTCTTAAACGATGATCTAGAATCTGTCTTTGATTTTGATGTGGAAGATATTAAAGTGGAAAATTACAATCCACACCCAGCCATTAAAGCACCAATTGCCGTATAGGAGTTGAACATATGCTATCGTTTATATTAGCCATGGATGAAAACAATGTTATTGGAAAAGATAATGACTTACCATGGTATTTACCTAATGATTTAAAATATTTTAAGAAGGTCACAACTGGGCACACAATTGCTATGGGTCGAAAAACATATGAATCAATTGGCCGTCCGTTGCCGAACCGCCAAAATATCGTTTTAACTCGCGATTTATCATATAATGCAGAAGGTTGCACCGTTATACATTCGATTGATGAATTAAAGCCTTATTTAAACGATGATGAGGTGTTTCTAATCGGTGGTGCAGAATTGTTTAAGATGGCTTTGCCAATTGCTGATCGACTGTATATAACGCGAATTCATGATACATTTGATGGTGATACTTATTTTCCTTCTATAGATTTCTCTGAATGGAAAGTTGTTGAAGAACTTAAAGGGGAAACGGATGAAAGAAACCCTTACGAACATACTTATTATGTCTATGAACGCAAACGTTAAGATGAGAATTATTGAACGTTTTATTACAGAGTCATATATAATTTGCAAATAGTGGACAAATCAGCGACAATAGAGTTGTTAAATAATCAGCGGAAGGTGTTATAATGTCTATAGGTTTACCAGGATTAATCTTAATTGTATTAATTCTATTAATCATATTCGGACCGAAGAAGTTACCTGAACTAGGAGAAGCTTTAGGTAAAACACTAAAAGAATTTAAAAAATCAACTAAAGAGTTAACAGATGATGAACAGTCTTCGAAGAAAACGATTGATCATCAATAACTTGCCTAACGAGGTGATCGTATGAATCCTGCAAATATAGGTATTCCGGGATTAGTTTTAATCGTCATTGTACTTTTAATTGTTTTTGGGCCGTCTAAATTACCTGAAATCGGTAAAGCTTTTGGTTCGTCTTTAAAGGAATTTAAAAAGGCCACTAGCGATTTAATGTCTGACGACCAAAGCCAACAAAAGAAACAAGACAAAATTTCAGATTCTAATGATTCAAAGAATGATAAGGTGTAAGGGGGAATTTCCCTTACATCTTATTTTATGAAGTAATAAAGGATGAATCCAATGGAAGAACAACAACAAGCTAATCAAGAACAAGAGGTTATGGACTGGACAGAACATTTAGGAGAATTACGAAAACGTCTAATATGGACGTTAATCGTCTTTATACTATCTTTTGGAGCGGGTTTTATTTATGTAGAAGAGATCTACCGCTTTATGGAGCGAGATGTTGATTTTACCTTAAATGTTTTAAGTCCTTTTGAAATCATTTGGATATATATCATAATAGCAACTGTTACTGGAATTATTGTGACATTGCCGTTTTTTGCATTTCAATTATGGTTGTTTATAAGACCTGGATTGACTTCACATGAGCGAAAAGTCAGTTTAATGTATATTCCGGCTCTGTTTATTTTATTTTTATTAGGATTAGTATTTGGATATTTCGTTATTAAAGACCTCATTTTACAGTTTTTATTAGACTTAGGTGAGGGTCTAGTAAATGAAATGTTTACGGCAGTAAACTATTTTAAATTTGTCATGCAAATTACGCTTCCTTTTGCTATATTCTTTGAGGTCCCATTAATTGCTATGTTTTTAACAAGCTTAGGTATTATTGAACCTTCTTTTATGAGAAAGACAAGAAAGTACGCATATCTTATTTTAGTTATTTTAGGAACAATGTTATCACCACCTGACTTTATATTGCAGATCCTTGTGGCAGCACCGTTAATTATACTTTATGAAATTGCTATTCTTATGTCAGCAATCGTACACAAACGTCGTATGAAACATTTGGAGAAACTAGAAGAGGATTAAGGATGGTGTTTAAGTGAAATCTTTTTACCATTTTATGATGATGTATCGGGGAATACAAGAAAAGAATGATTCAAGAAAGGCTTTAGCTGATTGGATGTTTCATGATCATGATTTTCCGAAACATTCCTCAGATTATTTAGAAATTAGTCAGTACTTAGAATATCACACACCTTTTTCTGAGGCTTTAACGACTTTTGATCAAGTGTGGGAAGAATATATTCAAATAAATTAACCAGGTGATTCTTGTCACCTGGTTAATTTTTTCTGTAGGTCTTCGCTTTTTTAAAGCATTTTTATTATCAATAAAGTTCTGAGGAACCTTACTAATAAGAGCTTCCTACAATGATTAAAAGAATGAACAATACAACGATTAAAGTGAATCCACCACCATATTTATGGCCCATGTTTCATTCCTCCCTTTCGTTTCACTTGTAAATTATGCATTCACATAGGAAAATGTATGGGCAATCTCAAAACAGCGTGGGTGAACCTTTATAAATTAAAGCTGTAAATCCCATTAAGTCTACGTCTCATGATATAATATAACTAATTTAAATTGATTGATGAGAGGTGAGTTAGATGCCAACACCTTTAACTATGGAATGGAGAATTGTCACAAACGGTGACGAAAAACGAATCAAAGAAGATCATGATATTTTTGAAATTACGTTTGATGGTTATAAGTTATTCCCAATAGATGAGACGGTTGAAGTCGTGCGGAAGCCTGGATATGATAAAAAAGGTGTCGCCAAAGTTGTGAAATTAGTTTTTGAAAATCAACAAACGATTTGTCATTATCAGTTAATCTCGTTACGTTCTGTCAATTAAAAACGTAATATGTCGAAATTACAGTTATAATGCGCTTTCCCAGGAAATTTAATAGGGAGGGGTCTGATTGAATATACAAAGTGATTGGAAACAGTATTTAGATGAAGAATTGCAACAACCTTTTTTTAATCGAATGATGACTAAGGTGGAAACGCTGTATGAGACCAAGAAAATTTATCCCCCAAAGGATCAAATTTTTAAAGCGTTAAATTTAACATCTTTTCAAAAAACGAAGGTTGTGATATTAGGACAAGATCCATATCATGGGCAAGGACAGGCTAATGGTTTGAGTTTTTCAGTAAATAAAGGACTTGCACTTCCTCCTTCACTAAAAAATATTTATAAGGAATTAATAAATGATTTAGGCTGTGCGCATCCTCCACATGGTGATTTATCTCATTGGGCAGAACAAGGGGTACTGCTTTTAAACACTGTTTTAACAGTTGAGGAAGCAAAAGCTCATTCACATAAACAATTGGGTTGGGAGCGACTTACCGATCGCGTCATAGAAGTATTAAATAATCATAAAGATCATGTTGTATTTATCCTTTGGGGTAAGCATGCACAGAAAAAAGGTGTAAATATTGATGAGAGTCGCCATCTAATATTGACCGCACCACACCCTAGTCCGCTTTCTGCACATCGTGGTTTTTTTGGCAGTCAGCCTTTTTCTAAAACAAATACATATCTATCAGAACATGGGAAATCAAAGATTGATTGGTGTTTTTAAAAATATGTCATTTGCCTAAACAAGATACTCGTCTATTTCGTAGTATATATTATGATTACGAAGGAGGAATAGACGATGAATCCGTTTGACTTTCAATCACCAATGGATCACCAGTGGCATCAATATCCTCATTATCATCAACCCTTTTTTCAACCAATGCCACAAAAAAAGGGGTTGAATAGAATTTTTCATAATTTATTAGGAAAGAATCAGGTGGGCCCTTTTTCACAAACATCTTTTGGGGCCCCAGGAATGGCTTCGAAATATGCTCAATTATATGAAACATTAAATCATGTTCAAAAAGGGTTAGGTATTATACAACAAGTATCTCCTTATATTAAACAATATGGGCCTTTTGTTAAGAACTTCCCCATGTTTATTGATATGGTTAAAATAATGATGGAAAATGATGAGGAAGAGGGAGAGGAAAAAGTAGAAACTGAGGACTTCCAACCAGTTACAGAGGATGAAGATCAGATTGATAAGGTAAAGGAAACTGAACGTGAAGAGAAGTCTGAAACACATCGTTCAAAGACACCAACACAAAACAAGAGAAAGTCTAAAAACATTAAAGGTGAAAGTGAATTTCCAAGACCTAAATTATATATTTAGAGGTGATTGAAATGGCACAATTTGAAAAAGCAACATTTGCAGGTGGCTGTTTTTGGTGTATGGTAGAACCATTTGATCGTCGGCCAGGTATTGAAGAAATTATATCTGGCTATACAGGTGGTCATACTGAAGATCCAACATATGAAGAGGTATGTTCTGAGACAACAGGTCATGTTGAAGCTGTACAAATAACATTTAACCCAGATATATTCCCTTATGAGCAATTATTAGAAGTTTATTGGCAACAAATTGATCCAACGGATTACGAAGGTCAGTTTAATGATCGCGGAGAATCATATAAGCCAGTCATTTTCTATCATAACGAAAAGCAAAAGGCACTTGCAGAACAATCTAAGCAAAAGTTGATTGAAAGCGGAAAATTCAATCAACCAATTGTTGTAGAAATTCGAGAAGCAAAGAAATTTTATCCTGCAGAAGATTATCATCAAGATTATTATAAGAAAAACTCTCTTCATTATAATATGTATAAAAAAGGGTCAGGGCGTAAAGCGTTTATAGAAGAAAATTGGAAGAAAAAAGACAAAGAGAAGTTGCGTGAACAACTAACAGATATTCAATATAAAGTCACTCAGGAAGATGCCACTGAAGTACCGTTTCAAAATGAATATTGGGATCACGAAGGCGATGGAATTTATGTTGATGTCGTTAGCGGTGAACCACTCTTTTCTTCAAGAGATAAATATGATGCGGGGTGTGGTTGGCCAAGCTTTACACGACCAATTGCTCAATTAGAAGAGAATTTAGATACATCGCATGGAATGAGACGTATTGAAGTTAGAAGTTCATATGCGGACTCTCATTTAGGACATGTCTTTGATGATGGGCCTGTGGCAGAAGGCGGTATGAGATACTGTATTAACTCAGCTGCTTTAAAATTTATCCCCGTCGAAGAATTAGAAGAAAAAGGTTACGGTAAATATAAAGTATTATTTGAAGATAAATAAGAGGTGATCATATGATTCATAAAACTTGGTATAATAATGAGACAATTAAGCAAATTAAGTGCACGAATACGAATGCTAAGAAATTTACGGTTGAGAATGTTTTAACTCAAGGTAAAGTTTATGATGTCAAAAATGAGACTGAAGAATTTTATTTTATTGTCGATGATTCCGGAAAAATGGGTGGATTTTTAAAGGATTATTTTGACGAACAGTGATCATCAACATGGAAGGCAAGCAGTTTTCAGCTATAAGTTGGAAACTGCTTTCTTTGACTGAAGATGAATAATTAAGTATAATTTATTTTGAATTCAAGATAAATTAGGAGGGTTTTCATGAAGCATATCTTTCGTGAAGGACAAAATGAGAAGACATTGTTGTTATTACACGGTACTGGTGGAAACGAAGAGGATTTATTACCTCTTGCAGATATGATTGACCCTGAAGCTAATATATTAAGTGTTAGGGGAAATGTAAATGAAAATGGAATGAATCGATTCTTTAGAAGGGTTGCAGAAGGCGTTTTTGATGAAGAAGACCTTATAAAGAGAACGAAAGAGTTAAATGACTTTTTGGATGAAAAGAGTCAAGAATACGGATTTGATCGTGATCAAGTATATGCTGTTGGTTATTCCAACGGTGCTAATATTGCTGGAAGCCTGTTGTATCACTATCAAGATACTCTAAAAGGCGCCATGCTGTTTCATCCGATGGTTCCGCGTCGTGGAATTCATTTACCAAACCATTCAAATCTTAACGTTTTCATTGGTGCAGGTAAAAATGATCCTATTTGTCCAGCATCAGAAGCTGAAGAACTAAAAACAAGTTTAGAAAAGTCCGGTATAAGTGTAGACTTGCATTGGACTAACATGGGGCATCAACTAACACGTGATGAAGTTGAGGCTGCTAAAGACTGGTACTTAAATCTTTAAAAAGAACGAGCAAGTTTAATATGCTTGCTCGTTCTTTTTTATACAGTTAGATTGGATAAAAAGATTCCTAACGATTCTTCATAAATTTCGTTGAATTGGCTAAAAGGTAACGGATTTGTTCCTCGACCTAGTTCAACTGTATAACCAGGTCTTCGATATTCCTGAATAAACCAATCTTTAAACCCGGCATGACTATCTACATATCGAATTGGTACATAGCCGCTCACACGGCTATATTCTTCTACAATTGTTTGTGCCTCTGGTGGTTCTAGACCTTCATAACCCCAATATATGACTTCGCCTTGAGTGTGAAATGCTAGTACGCGGTCAAAATCTTTTTCTTCTACTAAATTAGCCATGGCAATAGCTTCTGGCTCTGATAAAGGGCTAGGACCCGGGTAATCTCGTGGGGCAGGTTGTTGACGCTTTCGATTACTTTCAATTTCCCAATTAGCTGGATATTGATTATTAAGGTCAACACCTCTTATATTAGCCTTCCAGTTATTGAAATTTGTACTTTGATTATTAATAGTTAAAACTAGGTCACGAAATTCTTCTTCTTCAGGTAATCCTTCATTTAACAAATCTACCCCGTCTGGATTAACCATCGGGACTAATGATAATGTAACTTCATTGTAAAAAGTATTCATATCTACTCCTCGAATAGGTTCATTTGAGGAGAGGGATACTAAGTAATCATGTAGGAAACGCATGATTACCGAAGTCGTTATGGATTCATTCGCATGAAATGACCCATTGATGTGAACGTGTTTATCACCTTCTCCAATGGACACTTCATAAATGGGTTTGTTCATAACAGATCGACCTATTTCTCTTAACGTTATAAGTGGAAAAGTGTTCACTAATAAAAATAAGTCTTCCTCAAGTTTGGAAAAAGTGTAAGGTTGATCAAAACTTAATACGGCTTCATCAATTCTAATTGGTAATAAGATTCCATCTCCAACCCTTAACTGATACGGGTCAACAGGATTGGCTGCCAAAATCCTTTCGATCGGAATTTGAAATCGTTGACTTATAATCCAAAGGGTATCTCCCTGTTGAATTTGATACTCTTGAACGTCATAGTGAGGAATGTTGACCACTTGACCAATTCTTAACATATTTGGATCTGTATATGGATTGGCGTTGATCAGTTGTTGTAGAGGAATATTAAATAAATTTGAAATTCGGTAATAGGTCATTCCTGGTTGAATGACTAAGTTCATGTAAAATCCTCCTTAAGCATAAGATGGGACACTATTACATGTATATTTGCACATTCACAAAAAAGTGCTTATAATTTTATTAGAATGCATTGCACTAGCATGGTTTCTTATATAAAATGTGTTAAGATAGTTTTAGAGAAAAATAAAGGAGTGGTTACTTTGGCATTTATTATTACATCACCTTGTAAGGATGAAAAAGCTGCAGAATGTGTTGAAGTCTGCCCGGTTGATTGTATCGAAGAAGGTAAAGACATGTTCTATATAGATCCAGATATTTGTATTGATTGTGGAGCATGCGAGGCGGTTTGCCCTGTAGAAGCAATTTACCATGAAGACGAGCTTCCTGAAGAAGAACGCGAATATATCGAGATCAACCGAAAGTTTTTCCAGGAATAATTTATATGGTCAAAAGGCTGGATATGATATTCAGCCTTTTTTCACTTTAATCATGTTTTTAAGCGCATGATTTCTTCCTATTCTACCAAAAGGGGCTCGCCATTTGGCGAGTTTTATTAATGAATAAATTCTTACGAGGTGCCAAGGATATGAAACGATTATACTTAACTGATATTCAAATTGAGCAACTATTTTCCGTTATAAGATGGTTTTTCTTAATTGTATGTGGTTTTTTGTTTTATTATGAACCGCTACGTCAAGAGTTACAGTTATCGTTAGAAACAGTTGATTACTTAATGATTGTTGCTATTTCTTATATGTTAATCACTCAGCTTACTTTATTTTTTGTAAACAAACAAAAGAAATTAACGCGATTTATTATAAAAGCTGCTATATTAATGGACTTTTTGGTTATTTTTTGGTTGATAGCACTTACTGGTGGTATTAATAGTTGGTTTGTCCCAGTCGTGTATTTATTCCTTATACACGGTACAATTTACTGGAGAGCAAAAGGAACTATATTTGCCGTCATATTTACCATATTAGGGTATACGGCCGTTAGTTTTTATCAAGTTAATGAACTAACCTCTAACGTATTGTGGACATATATTTTTAATGTCGTCTTTTTCATAATCATTGGTTTGTTTGCAAACACGCTGACACGAAGAGAACGGGAATATCAAAAGGAACATGTAACTTTTCAGGATCAATTTGTTAAAGACTACATTACAGGGTTATACAACCATCGCTCTTTCCAAAACACTTTAACAAAACTTACACAAAGTGATAAAGAATTTACATTGATTCTAGCGGATATTGACAACTTTAAACAAATAAATGATCGAGTTGGACATACATTAGGGGATCAAGTTTTATCAGCTTTTGGTAATACATTGCAACACCAATTAGATAAAGCGGAAAGTTATTCGTTTAGATATGGTGGAGAAGAGTTTGCGATTATACTATTTGATCGTCATAAACGCTTTATTGAACAACAAGTTAAAGAATGGAATATATTATTTCAGCATGGAATTCAGTTAATTCCAGAATTAAAAGACATGAATATTACGATTAGTTATGGGGTTGCTTTTGCACAACCTGAGGATTATAAAGAAGATGTGTTAAATCGAGCTGAAGAACATTTGTATTTAGCTAAATCTAACGGGAAAGACCAAATCATGTTTCAAGAATCATTTGAACGTATAGGGGAGTCACGATGATTACAACAGAATCCGTTTCAACTTCGTTTCATTTTGATTTAATTTGGAACGAATTGAAAAGTGAACCATATCAAAACTTAGATAAGAAATTATTAAAATTGTATGATAAATGGCAAGAACAAAGAATGACAATTGGGTTTACCGGCCACTTTTCAGCCGGTAAATCCACATTAATTAATGCCTTATTAGAAGAGAATATTTTACCGTCAAGTCCTATTCCAACAAGTGCAAATATAGTGGAAGTTCAGTACGGAGAAGACGAGATTATTTATCATTTACCTAATGAACAATATGCTAAAGAAAATGAGATTAACTCAAATCATGTTAATCAGTTAGCGAGAAATGGTGATACCGTTCAGTCACTATCTATAAAAAAACCGTTACCATTATTAGAAAACCAAGTGACTTTAATGGATACTCCAGGTATTGATTCTTCTGATGATGAAGAGTTCAAAAGAACGTTATCTAATACTTATTTAATTGACTTTTTTGTTTATGTGATGGATTACAATCATGTTCAATCAGAGGTTAACTTCAAGTTTCTTAAAGAACTTGAAGAGAATGGAGTTCCTTACATTATGGTGGTTAATCAGGTAGATAAACATAATGAATCGGAACTTTTATTTGATTCGTTTAAACAATCTCTTAAAGAAAGTTGTCAATCGTGGGGGATTCACCCGAAAAGTATTTATTATACATCATTACTACAAACTAATCATCCATTAAATCAATTTCTTGAATTACAAGCATTTTTAAAAGGACTCATAGATGAAAAAGATGAATTAATTAAAGAAAAATTGACGTTTGAATTATCAAGAATAATTGATGAGTGGACTTATCACAAGCTACAACTTGATCAATATAATTTTGATATGGTAGCGGAAAAAAGAGATTCAATCAAACGTTTGATTGAAGAAAGAAACACAATTTTAAATGAAACTGAACAATTAAGAATGAACCTCAATCAAGATTTAAACGAGATCTTCCAAAATGCCTATATTATGACATTTGAAACACGTGAATTAGCTAAGGGATACTTAGAATCAATCCAGCCCAAATTTAAAGTAGGTAAGTTATTTGCGAAGAAAAAAACGAAGGAGGAACGGGAAAAACGACTGGAAATATTCCTAAACGATATTCAAGAGCGTGTCAAGACGGAGATGGTTTGGCATGTTCGACGTTTATTAATTAATCGATTAAATGATTATCAAATTGAAGATTCAGCATTAACTCAGACCATACAAGACTTTAATGTTAATGTAACAGAAGGTGATTTGAAAAAGTCAGTCAATCCTTCTGCTGAAGTGAATTCGAATTCCGTTTTAATTTATACGAATCAATTACACAAAGATTTATCTCAGTTAGTTAAACAAAAGGCTGCTCCCATTATGAGTGAATTGGAGGAACTCGTAACAGATAATCTGCAGGAAAAAGTAAATGGTATTAATGAAAAGGTCCATTTAATAGAAGGTGAATTAGAACAGTTTAATGAGTTAGAAAATCTTGAACATCAACAAATACAGCTTTCTAATGAAATAAAAGACCAGACTTTTACTCATAGCTACTCATCTAATGAACATATTGAACAAGCCTATCAAGAATTCTTAAATGTTGAGTACATTGATATCAATGAATTGGTACAATTCACTGAACGGATTGATGTTGAAGGAGAAATACAAAGCCAAAATATCACAAATCCAACAACACTTGATATCCATGCTATTCAAGAAAAATCGCATCAGTTACTTAATAACATGAGTGATTTAGAGCCTTTAAAACCTTTTTATGATTCCATTAATCATCAATTAAATCAATTAGAAAATGCCAATTTAACTATTGCGTTATTTGGGGCATTTAGTGCTGGTAAATCATCATTTGCTAATGCGTGGCTAGGTGAATCAGTCTTACCAGCTTCTCCAAATCCGACAACAGCAGCGATTAATAAAATTGCTCCTGTATCGGAAGAGCATCCACATGGTGATGTTCAAGTCAGATTTAAAACAACAGATCAAATGTTAAAGCAGTTATTTTTAATGATTGAGCCTTATACCAGTCAGACATTTAATGATTTATCGGATTTAGTAAAGTTTCTAAATAAAAATCAATCACAATTTAATCAACAGCTTAACAAAACGGAAGCGTCTTTCCTTAATGCATTTTTAAAAGGATATAAACATTCAAGAGAAAATTTAGGAAAAACGTTCACAATTGACTTGGATGAATTTTCTTCATATGTAACGGTTGAGTCTATTTCTTGTTTTGTAGAGGAAATGACCGTTTATTATGATTGTGAATTAACTCGTAAAGGAATTACGTTAGTTGATACACCTGGGGCTGATTCGATACACGCTCGACACACAAATACATCATTCCATTACGTGAAACACTCTGATGCGATTATTTATGTCAACTATTATAACCACGCCTTCTCTAGGGCGGACCGTGAATTCTTATTGCAATTAGGTCGAGTCAAAGAAACATTTGCTCTTGATAAAATGTTCTTTATTCTTAATGCAGCAGATTTAGCTAAGAATGATGAGGAGTTATTGTTAGTTACTAATTACTTGAATGATCAACTAAAGCAGTATGGTATTCAACAGCCTTCAATCTATGCCATATCTAGTAAAGCCTTACTAGAAGGGGATGAGGCTATTAACGATCAACCATTCTTCAAACGCTTCGACGAATTTATCGAACATGAAGCCAAAGAGCTTATAGCAAATCAACTAGAATTAGAGTTTAAAAGGTTGAAACAATTCTTAGCTTCTACTATTCAAGAGGCGTCTTATGGCACTGAAGAGCAGGAACAAAATTTACACGAACTTACAAAAGAAGTTAACGAGATTTCCCATTGGGTTTCAAAGCAAGAAGATACTCAGTGGACTAATGAGCTTGTACAAGAGATTGATGAATTAACACATTATCTTCGACAACGATTAATGATTCAAATGAATGATCTTATGAAAGAATCGATTAACCCTGCAACAATTAATGCAAATGGAAAGAAAGGGAAGGAACAATTAAAAGTAGCCCTTAAGAAATTGCAATCCTATATTACAGAGCAATGGTCGAAAGAAATTAGTACGACAAATATTATTTTAGATCGACAATTGTCCGTTACAATCGATCATTGGGCTAAAAACGTTAATCAGTATATTAATCAACATACTCAATTATCTAAACTATATAAATATAATGGTTCCTATTCAGATTTAGAAACCTTTAACATTGAGTCATTATTATCTGAATCTCAGATTGAAAATCTATTATCTCTATATAAAAACAAGAAAGAATTTTTCGAACAGCAAAAGGTCAATGAGTTATTTGAAGAGGTTAAGAAATATACTCAAGACTCGGTAAAGCAAAGTGTTGACTTATTAAATAAATTCCTTTGTGAACATTACGATCAAGAATTTAAGAACGTCAAAGAACAATTAATTCATAACTATCAAAAAGATCAACTCGAATTAATTAAAAACAAACGACTTATTTATCAAAATTCAGATTATTTAACTAGATTCAATAAGTTGTTAGATGAGATATAATAGTTTGAATATTCGACAAAAATGACTTATTTCGCTATAATGCAATTAATTATTGCATTAACTTTAGAGGGGGATCATATGTCGAGTAAAAGATTAATAAAAGCAGAAGATTTATACCAAATAGATTCAGTATCAGATCCAAGAGTTTCGCCGACTAAAAATGAAGCCATTTTTGTTAAAACACATATGGATGAAAAAGATAATAAATATATATCTAATTTATTTCATCTTGATTTAAAATCAAATGATGTCACACAGTGGACTTTCGGTAAAGACCGTGTGTCACATCCTAGATGGTCTCGTGATGGTGAGAAAATTCTATTTTTATCTAACCGAGACGAAAAAAACCAAGTATTTGTTTTATCAACAAACGGTGGAGAAGCCAAGCAAGTGACAAATGAAAAAGATGGTGTCACAAGTGCTGAATTTTCACTAGACGGTAATAAAGTCATCTATCAAGTTGCTGAATCAGTTGATCGTGAATCAGATGATCAAAAAGATGACGAGAAGGAGCTACCTAAACCGACTGTCATCACTCGTATGAAATACAAGGCTGATGGTGCAGGTGTTTTAAAAGAAAAATATCAGCAAATCAAACTCGTAGATTTAGAGAATGAAGAGACTAAAACAATTAAAGAAGGTAAACAGAATTATATTTTTCAAGGGTGGCTAAACGAATCAGCTTTTATTTATTCAACAGATGAAGATATAAATCAAGACTTTAATTTTAATCATAATGTATATATACATCATGTAGATACAGAAGAAGATCAGGAAATCCCAACAGAGGAAGGGTATGTTTCAAGCTTCTCAGTTTCGCCTAATAGAGATCAAGTGCTGTTTGTTCATATGGGAAGAGAATATTACAATGCCACTCACACTGAGATTCTTCATTATGATTTAAATACTGGAATCGTAACACCACTCACAACAGAACTAGACGCACCAGTTGGTGACTTTGTAGCAGCTGATACTCAACAACAAACTATCTTACAAGACGTTATATGGGCGTCAGATCGGGACTTTTATTTCCCTGTATCAGATCATGGTAATGTATCTCTATACTACGGTAATGTAGATGGGGAGCTTTATCCGGCATTAAATAAAGATTTACATGTGTTCGGTTTTGATCTTCAAGCTGAACAACAAAAAGCCATTCTAACAATTAGTACAACAACAAACCCTAGTGAAGTGTATTCATTAGACATTCCGACTGGGGATCTGAAACAGTTAACGTCATTTAACGAAGCGTTTTTAAACGAAGTTGAAATTGTTAAGCCAGAGCCAATTTCTTATACAAGTAAAGATGATTGGACGGTTCATGGATGGTTTATGAAACCCGCTAAATATAAAGAGAATGAAACATATCCTATGATTGTTAATATTCACGGAGGTCCGCATGCTTTTTATGCGAATACGTTTTTCCATGAGATGCAATATTTAGCGGCTAAGGGCTATGCGGTTCTATACGTAAACCCACGCGGAAGCCATAGTTATGGTCAAACGTTTGTTAATTCAGTTCGTGGTGATTATGGAAATGGAGATTACCAAGATATTATGAATGGTGTTGACTACGTGTTAGCTAAATACGATTGGATAGATGAAAATCGTCTAGGCGTAACAGGTGGTAGTTATGGTGGTTTTATGACGAATTGGATTGTGGGTCATACGAATCGATTTAAAGCTGCTGTTACTCAGAGAAGTATTTCTAACTGGATTAGTTTCAGGGGCGTAAGTGATATCGGATATTATTTTAATGAATGGCAAATTCAAGCTGATCTTGGGGAAGTGGAGAAACTGTGGAAGCACTCCCCGATTGCTTACGTTGAGAATATGAAGACCCCCTTAAAAATAATTCATAATGAGCGAGACTTCCGCTGTCCAATGGAACAAGCAGAACAACTTTATATTGCATTAAAACACCAAGGGATTGAAACAGAATTTGTGAGATTTCCTGAGTCAGATCACAACTTATCTCGAACTGGAAAACCAAATCTAAGAATCGAGCGATTAAACCATATTTCAAGTTGGTTTGATCATTATCTTAAGTAAAAAAAGACCTTAAAGTCGTCAAGAATGACTTTAAGGTCTCTCTTTTTAATTTGATCGAAATTAGAAGTGAAATTATTTTTACCCACAGGGCACAAGCACAACGTCTGTTCATACACACTTTGCTCGTCTATCGCAGTGTATTTTATGCAGGCACTCAACCTTACAATTTAGTGGATTTCTAGAAAAGATCTTTAATTTAATTCCAATTTTCCTCAATAAAATCATCACGACCAGATTTAGCTCGATCTTCTTGGTAATAGTCAGGATTTTTTTTATAAAAATCTTGATGATAATCTTCTGCAGGGTAAAAGGTATCTGCTTTAAGTATTTTAGTAGCAATTGGCTTCGAAAATTTTCTACTGTTTTCTAGATCATCTTTTGATTGTGTGGCTAATTGTTTCTGTTCTTCATTATGATAAAAAATAGCTGTTCTATATTGAGGACCTCTGTCGTGAAACTGTCCATCAGGGTCTGTCGGATCGATCTGAGGCCAATATAAATCTAAAATCGTTTGATAAGAAATTTTAGATGGATCATATGTAATTTGTACAGCTTCATAATGCCCGGTTTCACCAGTCTTAACTTGTTCATAGGTTGGATGATTAACATGGCCACCAGTATAACCAGAAATAACTGAATGAACACCATCCCATTGGTCAAACGGTTTAACCATGCACCAAAAACAACCACCAGCAAAAGTCGCCTTTTCATATTGGTTTGTCATATTAACACCTCACTTTTGATAAATAGTATTATATCAGTCCACCCTACACTTAGAAAAGAAAAGAGCTCTAGAGAGTTTGTCTCTAAAGCCCTATATGATCATAATTTACGCTTTCCGGTGACTAATTGATAAATGAAAATAATACCTGCAATAATCAGGAGGATATGGATTAACCCACCCGCAATATCCAGTAATAGGCCAATTAACCATATTCCTAAAATAATCCAAATGATAGTCCAGAGCATGTCATCACTCCTTAACTTGTGTTATAAATTATATTCCCCAAGCTTTTAAAAGATAAACGAAACTTACAAATTTTTGGTATAATCAAAGAAAAGGGGGAGATAAGATTTGTCGTTAGAAAATAGGCTTAATCAATTAAAAGATAAGATGAATGCCAATCCAAGCCACATTGAGGGCATGACATCCACCTTTTCATTTGTAATAACCGATGTAGAGGATACCTGGAGTGTGGAAATTAATAAGAATCAAGTTCATTTAATAAATGAGTTATTAGATGAACCAACTTGTTTACTTAAAATGGATCAAAGTCATTTTGAGAAGTTATTAGAGGGGAAATTGAACGCAACAACGGCTTTTATGATGGGGAAAATAAAAGCTAAAGGAGATTTATCAGAAGCACTAAAGCTTCAAAAAATTCTTACATATTATCAATAATATTTTGGTTAATTTGGAAAAGGGGTGTACGGTGTGAAGAAAGTTTTATTTGTCATCATTGGTCTAATATTCATAGCCGCATGTTCAAAAGATGATCAGCCTGAATACACAAATCCTTATGACACGGTTAATCAATATATCGACCTTTGGCAAAAGCAGGATTTTGAAACTATATATGAGGATCTACTATTACAACGAACAAAAGCAGAATATAAACATGAAGATTATGTAGAAAGATATCAAAATCTTTATGAAACGTTAGAAATTAATAACCTTTCTATTGAAGTTCTAGAAGAGCAAGAGTTAACTGAAGAAGATCTTGAGACATTACAATCAACTAATGTTCCAATTAACATTTCATTTGATACGATTGCTGGTAAAGTTGAATACGAGAAAGACCTTCATCTTGAAAAGTTAGTAGATGAAGAATATGCCGGAGAAAGTGATGTTGATTTAAACCCTGAAAGTCCTTGGCAAGTTGAATGGGATCCTTCATTTATACTTCCTGAAATGGAAAAAGGGGATGAAGTTCGATATTCGACAGTACCAGCTACAAGAGGAGACATAGTCGATCGTAATGGTGAACTATTAGCAACTCAAGGAGAAGTCTATGAAATAGGTATCGTCCCTGAAAATTTCAACGATGGAGATTTATCAAAACTAGCTAATATTTTAGATGTTTCCGAAGATTATATTACAGATAAACTTAATCAAGATTGGGTAGAATCTCATTTATTAGTTCCAATAAAGAAACTTAGCTTAGATGATGAGGACTTAATGTCACGTGCAATCGCAATTGATGGCGTAGGTTCTGATTATACTGTTGAACGAGTGTACCCTTATGGAGAAGCGGCAGCTCATTTAACAGGTTATGTTGGGGCGATAACCAGAGAGGAACTCGAGGAGTATGAGGAACAAGGGTATTCATCTCAAGACATAATTGGTAAACGAGGTCTTGAAGAATTATATGAGGAAGAGTTAAGAGGTGAAGATGGAGTAGAATTGTATATTCAAAAATCAGATGGGTCCACACGAACAGTAGCGAAAAAAGACCCTGTCAACGGTGAAACAATTGAGTTAACGATTGATATGAATATACAAACAGAACTCTATGAAACCTTGAAGGATGAAGCTGGGACAGCAGTCACCATGAATCCTGAAACTGGTGAAGTGACAAGCATGATTAGTTTTCCTGCTTTTGATCCGAACCATTACGTCCTTGGGTTTAAGCAATCTGATTATGAGGCACTATCAGAAAACGAACTTGAACCGACCTTAAATCGTTTTGCTTCAGCCTACTCACCAGGTTCGACGATCAAACCCATTAGTGCATTGGTAGGATTAAGTCAAGGTGAGTTAGATCCAAATGAAACAAAAGAAATCAACGGTAAACAATGGCAAAAGGATGATTCTTGGGGTAATTATTCTGTCACACGTGTTTATGATCAAGACACTCAAGTGGATTTAGAAAGTGCGATCAAGAATTCAGACAATATTTACTTTGCGATGCTAGCAACTGAAATGGGGGCAGACAGTTTCAAGGAAGGTTTAACACAACTAGGATTTAGTGAGGAACTACCATTCGAATACCCGTTAGTCGATTCTCAAATATCTAACAGTGGAGATTTTGAGAGTGAAGTACAGTTAGCAGACAGTGCATATGGGCAAGGTCAAGTCCTTATGAATATAGTTCACTTAGCCTCACTTTATAGTGGAATTGTGAATGATGGAACAGTTATGAAACCATTGTTAACTCAGAGTGAAGAATCATCTGTATGGATTGATCAAGCCGTGAATCCAGATGATGCCCAGTTAATTCAAGATTTATTAAGAAAGGTTGTTTCTGAAGGAACGGCACAAGATATAGATCTCCCAGATCATGAAATTGCAGGTAAAACTGGGACGGCAGAGCTTAAATCAAGTCGAGATGAAGAAGGCGTTGAGAACGGTGTATTTGTGTCGTACGATCAGAAAAAACCTGATTTTCTATTAGCCTTAATGGTTGAAGGAGTCGAAGATGAAGGTGGAAGCGGACATGTCGTTGAATTAGCTAAACAAATATATGATAATAGGTGACGATAATAATATTATGTAAACTTGTTTTGGCGCTACTAAGGTAGCGCTTTTTTTTATTATATAAAAATCTTAAATTTAGGAAAGAGTAGAGGTAGGTAACAATACAATAAATGAGGTTATGAAAATGTCTAAGCCTATGATCTTACTCAATATTGATAGTTTAATGACGGAACCACTTCAGTACTCGATAAAAAAAGGTAAAGCTCCTGCAATAGAATTTTTAATGAATCATGGTACTTTCATTCCAGATATGGTCAGCGCTTTTCCAACTATGTCAGTAACCATTGATAGTACACTATTAACAGGTACCTATCCAGATCAGCATCATATACCAGCATTGAATTGGTATGATGTCAAAAATAAACAAATCGTTAATTATGGTACTGGTTTAAGAGAGACAATAAGTGTGGGATTTAGTCGATCTGTTTTAAACATGTTTAATCGTTTAAACAATATAGATTTAAATCCAAATTTGACAACGTTATTCGAAGATTTAAATAGTGAAGGGAAGAAGAGTGCCGCGATTAATTCTTTTATTTATCGTGGACATAGCAAGAAGATTTTAAGGGTTCCATTATTGTTACGTTGGTTAACTAATATTGGTTCTCCCATCACAACGAATGCACCTAATTATTTATCCCTTGGAGCTTTTAAAAGTATAAGAAAAAGAAGTTTTGCTCCTGTATTGATTGGCGGAAACCGCAAATATGCTGGTCGTTAATTAAGATATCTCATTAAGAATGAATTACTACCTGATTTTACGTTTTGCATTTTCCAAGATATGGACCTACGTGTACATAATCTTGGACCTTATGATGTACGAGGGATTAAACAGATTGATAAGGAAATTCAAAAAACATTAAATTTGTATAATAGTTGGGAAGAAGCAGTTAAGAAGAATATTTGGATTGTCATGGGGGATAATGGTCAATCGATTACTACTTGGAGCTTTAAAGATGTAGAAATAAACTTAAATCATTTATTATCTGATTACAAAATTCATTCAATTAATAAGCCTGTGCAAGATGATGATGAGCTTGTAATAGCAGTCAATCAACGAATGGCTTATATTTATTTATTAAATGATCGATTAAGTATAGATAGATTGGCTTACACCCTAAGACAAGATTCTAGAATTGACGTAATGGCATGGAAAGAGGATGAACACATAAAAGTTGTCTCTGGTCTCCATTCGGATGAACTTAAATTTTCTAGAGGCGGAGAGGTACGAGATGAATATTATCAATATTGGACAATTAGTGGAAATCCTGAAATATTAGACTTAAAGATCAAACAAGACATTATAGAATATAGAGATTTTCCTGATGCTCTAGCAAGGTTATATGGAGCTTTAAATTCTCATCAAGGACGCTTTTTGGTCGTAAATGCAAAGCCAGGGTGTGAATTTTTAGCTAAAAAGACCCCCGTACATATTGGGGGAGCATGTCATGGGTCGTTGCATAAGGAAGATTCGATTACCCCATTGATCGTGGCAGGGACTAAGGAACTCCCTAAATTCAATCGATTAGTTGATATGAAAGGGTATATTTTCACATTATTAAATAGTTGATCTCAATATGAAACTTTACCTGTTCATGACCGTCTTAATAATATGAATGATCGAAGGAGAGGTCACGATGAAATTTTATATTACTATTTTGGCTATTTTATTATGCTTCATATTAGTAGCATGCGGTGGTTCGAAACCAGAAAAGGATGATTCTATGCCTGATGAAAAATTTTCTCCTGAGGAGTTACCTAATGAGTTTTTAGAAGGTAATTTTGAAACGATTTATAACCAAACTAGTGAGTCATTTCAGGATATGGTATCGTTTGAAGAGTTTGAAGAACTTGGTAAAGATTTTAATCAAGGTCTGAATGAATTTGTTCTTGCTTCAACAATGCCTTTTCAAAATGTAACAGAGTATCAATGGATCAGTGTAGAAGGAGATAAGGGAATACAAGGTCATTTTGCAGATGACTTTACAATAGAAGGATTGAGGCTTACTCCAGTTATTTCTAATCTAGAAAGCGATAATATTTATACTGAAGTAACTTATCAGATGCCCATGAAAGGTGAATGGTTCACCTTTTGGGGTGGAACAAATGAATTGGTTAATTACCATTACGCAACAGAAAATCAGAGATATGCGTATGATTTAGTCATTGAAAAAGATGGTTCAACGTTTGAAGGCGACCATAAAAATAATGAAAGCTACTATGCTTTTGGAGAGGATGTCTTAGCACCAGCTGATGGAACTGTCGTCTCAGTTGAAAATGATATAAAGGATAATACACCTACCGTAGAAACAAACGCCAAAGAACCACTAGGAAATCACGTTATTTTGGAACATGATCATCATGAATATAGTGTGATTGCTCATTTACAACAAGGTTCTTTAAAAGTGAATGAAGGTGATCAAGTACGTGCTGGTGATTTATTAGGGTTTGTCGGAAACTCTGGAAATTCTTCAGAACCTCATATTCATTTTCATGTCGTTGATGGTCCAGAATGGGAGGAAGCTACATCGATTAGAATAAAGCTAGAAAATGGAAAAGATCCGATACGCGGGGAAACGGTGAATGGTTTTGAATAAAGGAAAAGGACTTGGAAAATCAAGTCCTTTTTTTATTGGCAAAATTACTACTTGTTATATTAGAATTTATGTAAAATTAATACTCGAGTTCATCTAGGACCTCTAATAATAAATCAGGCCGATCTGTTATAATGCCATCGGCGCCCCGTTCAATTAATAATCTCATTGTATCTTGATCATTTATTGTCCAGTAGTGTATGTGTAATCCCATGTTTTCAGCACTGTCTAGTATATCAGGGGTGGTTAAATCATAACCGCTTGCTTCCAAAGGTAATTGCATAGAATTGACAGAAGGTTTATAAAGGTTTTTTATATAAAATTTATGCGTTATAACAAACTTTCTAACTTCTTGTTCTCCGGCTGATACTGCAACATGATCATCATGTTTTTGAAAAGTCTCAATGATTTCATGATCAAATGAAGCCACAGACACTTGATCCTCTAATCCATACTCATTTATTAGACCAGATAACCTTTCTGAGATCTCATCCATTCTTTCATAGGGGTTCGTATCTTTAATTTCTATCATAAAACGTTGATCCGGAAAGGTTTTAAACAATTCTTCCACCGTTATAAGTTCAATTCTTTTTCCCCTGTATGGATGTTCACCATCTTCATCTTCCCAGTAGTAACCTGCATCCAAAGCTTTTAAGTCAATCAATTCTAAGTCATTGACTGCCCCAGTTCCATCTGTTGTTCGATCGACTGTAGGATCATGAATGGCAATTAAATGTCCATCTTTAGAGATGTGAATATCAGTCTCTAATACATCAACCCCTAAATCGACTGCATTTTGAAATGCAGGCATCGTACTAGATGGAGCAAGATGTTCTCCGCCTTGGTGTGCGATGACTAATGGCTTGTCCTGGTCATAAAATGGTTGCACCTCAATTGAATGAAGTGGTATTAAGTTTAAAATGACATAAATAGCGCCTATTATTCCTAATGTCATTGAACCTCGTTTAATCAACTGTTCTCTAGTTAATTTTTTCTTCTTTCCCAAATTTATATCCCCCCAAATATCTCTTAAACTATTATAACAGAGAGAGATTGAACAACCTATAACTAAAAGTTTACTGTAAATATCTTATGTAAATTAAATTAAGGTGTTAGCTTATAAAAGCTAACACCGCCTTCTAATAAGCTTTCCATTTCACCTTTCTAGCCTCATTATAACGTCTGCCAACTTCATCCCAATCGACGATATTCCACCATTGATCCACATATTGATCTCGATCATTCTCATACTGCAAATAATACGCATGTTCCCAAACGTCAAGAACAAGTAATGGAATGACATCCCATTGGCTTAAATTTTGATGCTTTTCGGCTTGTAAAATTTCTAATCGATGAGAACGAGGAGAATAAACAAGAATAGCCCAACCAACACCTTCTACATTTTTCGCAGCTTCAGAAAATTGCTTTTTAAATTGATCAAAGCTACCAAAGGATTGATTAATCGCTCTTAATATATTCCCTCGTGGCTTTCCACCACCCTCTGGACTCATAATGTACCAGAAAATCGTATGCAAATAATGACCTGCACCATTAAAAGCTAATTCCCGTTCCCAATGTTTAACAAGATCAAAGTTATTTTGTCGACGAGCTTTTTCCAATTCACGTTCTGCTTTATTAAGCCCATTAACATAGCTTCTATGATGTTTATCATGATGTAGTCGCATAATTCTTTCATCAATATATGGTTCTAGAGCATTGTACGCGTAGGGAAGGGGAGGGAGTTGGTGCTGACCGATACCAACAACATTGTCATTGACCTGGCGTTGTGGATTGTTAGTATCTAGTTGTTGCCACTGATCCGCTAGATTATGTGCTTGTAATTTTAATTCGTTTGCGACATCTTTATTGAATTCATCCTTATGATCTAGAAAATAAGAGATTCTTTCCATATGATGATTCAAGTTATTCTCAAATTGTTCAACTTCGAGATTTTCTAAATTCTCTTTTATATGTGTTGATTGGTTCCAATGTTCTTTAAAGCGAGTCGTCCAATGATGAATCTCATTCAAAAATGTATCTAATGAACCTTTACTCATACAAATACCTCCTATAACATTTGTCATAGTCATTGTATGAATGTCACAGTAAATTGGGAATTTAAGGTTTCATATTTGAATAATGATTATAAGAATCGAGAGTTAATGTAACCCCTTGAGCCATAGCAGCTCCGTCATTAAAATAGCAATAATCGAGTAGGAGGAGGTGATTAACCTCCGACCTCTCACACCACCGTACGTACGGTTCCGTATACGGCGGTTCAATAGTTTGAGTGTGCTTTCTCGAGAAGTTGGTTCAAGTCTTTTAGACCAGCTTTCTCGAGAATTTTATTGTTAATAGCTCTGTGAAGTATATGGCTACATGCTATGCACCAATATCCCTTCCTTGTATTAGCCCATTCCCAAGCTTTTTGTTTTGGTATTTTAAGCTGAACAAGACTTTTATATCTTGTTTTAACCTTTTTCCATCGCTTCCAAATAATTT
>NZ_FOES01000013.1 GCF_900110685.1 Piscibacillus halophilus | reverse complement strand
CGGAAGAAAAAACGGGTGAACTATACGGCAAACGAAAAGTAGATGTTGAACCTGTTTTTGGATTTCTGAAGGCTAATTTGCGCTTCTCTCGAATGTCTGTTAGGGGCAAAGAGAAGGTGAAAAATGAATTAGGATTTGCGTTCATGGCGGTGAATCTAAGAAAGTTCACCACCATGAACGCGAAAACAAGCTGGGCATATAACAAAACAAAGCAGAAAAAAGGCACCAAACCATACTTTTTATGGTTGGTGCCTTTTTTACGTTATTTTAGGCTAGTTATGTCCCAGCCTCTTTCGCTAAATTTTGTACTGTTTTCGCCAAAACATAGGAGACCTTTCGAAAGTATGAGTGATGGTTTCGCTAATAGTGCTATTGAATTCGCCAACTTAAATGAAAGTTTCGCTAAAAGCTCCTCTTATTTCGCCAAACATAGGAACTACAGCGCCTCGCCAATCACTTTTCGGTAATAGAGTACTGAAAGCATGCCGAAGATTGAGTAAAGCACCGTGTATAGTCCCATAACAATCAGCATCGGCGTCCATACTTCTGAGCCAAATAAAAACCAACCTGATTGGACAGCAAAATAGCTGTGTAAGAGCCCGATTGCAAGTGGAATCCCAAAGTTAAATAGCTGCTTGATTTGAATACCTTTTAATAAATCGAATTGGGTGAAGCCAAGCTTTCTTAAAATAGTATAGCTTGGTTTTTCGCTATCACTTTCATCCATTTGTTTAAAGTATAGAACGCAACCTGATGTGACTAAGAACGTTAACCCAAGGAATCCGACGATAAACATGGCGAGTCCCATGCTCATTTTTTGATCTCGACTAGACTGTAACTGTGAGTCGTTTCCAAATGTGTCACCGAGATTAGTTGAATTGAAGATATCATTCGAGCGTTCTAGGTCGTTTTCACTCACGTCAATACCTGTAAAAACAGTAGATTCTATTTGATATTCAGGATCCATGTCTGCTTTTAAGTCTTCATAAATAGATTGATCCACGACAGCAATTGGCATTCCACCAGCATTAGTGAAGTAAGATGATACGACAAACTCCCGTTTAAGCTCAGTTTGATGTAATTCATAAGTGTTGTTTAGACCAGAAAGAGTCAAATCACCTGAGTCTTTAATGGTCATAAAACGCATCATAAGGTCTGAGTAGCCCGTTAGAATCGTTTCTCCTTCATCGACATCTATATGGTCAAAGTTTTCATCACTGACGACTGGCAAAGGTAAAGTGTTAGGATCCATCGTGATGGTTGGATCTTCTTCCATTTCAAGATCTAAGATGTTTGTGGCATCAGCTTTAAATCTAAGCACTTCGATTTGGTTCATGGAATAGTTGACGTCGTTTTCTTCTAAAGCAGTTGTAAACTCCTCTACACTTTCCTCATCGATTAAAGCAAAATCGTGAACCACATAATCCTCTGCCAACTGTTCTGCTGAATAATAGGAAATATAGCTTAAGCTTAATAAACCGATGGCTAGAGCCGAGACTGTTGTAATAATCGTTAACAATAAAGCATTCGATTTCATTCGGAACATGATGGACGATAGTGACATGACTTTATTAATGTTCAAGTAACCTTTGTTTTGTTTACGGATTAATTGAAAGATAAATGCCACTGACCCTTTATAAAACAAGTAAGTTCCGATGATGACAGAGGCTAAGATAAAGGCCATTGCAAAGAAAAGCTCATTGATGGTTGTGAATTCACCATCGAATAACATTTGAGAGACATAATAGCCAGATCCAATCATCACAATCCCTAAGATTCCGATTATCATCTGCCAAACCGACATACGCTTAACATTAACTTCAGTGGATGAACGAACTCGAAATAGCGATAGTATACTTTGTCTTTTAATGAATAAATAGTTCGTTAACATGATGATTAAGTAGATACCGATAAAGATGAGCAATGTTTGAATTAAAGCTTCAGTTGAAAATCTCAATGAAGCCACTGCTTCGACTCCGGTAATTTTTAATACAATCATGACAACTAATTTTGAAATTGAAAAACCAACTAAAACTCCAATTAGCATAGAGCTAAAGTAAAGGATGAAATTTTCAATGCTTAAGAGTCGGAAAATCCGCCCTTTCGTCATACCAATTAGTTGAAAGAGACCGATCTCACTACTCCGTCTTTTAATGAATAAATTGTTTGCATAAACTAAGAAAATCGAAACAATCACAATGAGCAGGATGGATCCCGCTTTTATACCTGCTTGACCTTTTATAGACCCTTCCACCGGATCCATGGATGGATCGTATTGTAATGTGACAAAGGCAAAATAAATCGCGACACTAAAAATTAAGGCAAAGACATAAAGATAATAGTTGCTTAAGTTTTTCTTTAGGTTTCGGAAGATGAGTTGATTAATGTTCATATTGCACGCCACCTAAAACGCCTTGAGTTGTCATAATGTCTTTGAAGAAGCTTTGTCGATCTTCATTGCCTTTATTTAGTTGCGAGTAAATTTGCCCGTCTTTTATAAAAATAACGCGACTGCTGTAACTTGCAGCGACAGGATCATGTGTCACCATCATAATCGTTGCTTTACGTTTTTGGTTTAAGTCGCTTAACTTGTTTAGTAAATTTGAAGCAGATTTTGAATCGAGTGCACCAGTTGGTTCATCGGCAAATATGATGCTTGGTTCATGGATAAACGCACGCGCAGCTGATGTTCTTTGTTTTTGACCGCCTGAAATTTCATTAGGGTATTTATCCCTTACATCATAGATCCCAAGTTCATTAGCGACATCTTCGAATCGTTCGTTCGCTTCTTTTTTTGAAACGTTTTGGATGGATAATGGTAATAAAATATTCTCTTTAACAGTCAGGGTATCGAGCAAGTTATATTCTTGGAAAATAAAGCCGAGGTGATGCTTGCGAAATTCGGCCAGTTTTTTCGATTTCATACTCGTAATCATATTGCCATCGACTTTAATCGTTCCGTGGCTGACTTTATCGATCGATGATAGTACATTGAGTAAGGTTGTTTTACCTGAACCAGATGCCCCCATAATACTGACGAATTCACCTTGTTCGATGTTAAGATCGATCCCTTGTAATACTTCCTGTCTATTAAATTTGTTTCCATAGCTTTTATGGATTTTATGAGCTTGTAAAATGTTCATAATTAGTGCTCCTTTCTTTTAATCTGAATTCATTGTATATGGGGAAGAGGTTCCTTTTCCTTTATTTTACCTAACAATTGAAAAAAGCATGTGACATTATTGTCACATGCATGTTAGATGTTAAATTCATAGTGCATCCGAGATTTCTACGAAGTCGTTTTTCTTAGGAAATGTAAGCGTAAATGTCGTGCCTTCACCTAATGTCGATTTGACATTTAATATGATTTTTAATGAATGAGCCACTTGCTTTGTTAGATAAAGTCCCATGCCGGTTGCCGAGTTATCCTGGTGTTTGGCAGTGGAAGTAAACCCTTTTTCAAATATTCGAGGCAAGTCTTTTGAATCTATGCCTCTTCCATAGTCCTGAACATTGAGTTTGATTTGGTCATGGTCTTTGTAGCTGTAAAGGACGATGTCGGAGTTCTCGCTATATTTCACGGCATTGGACAGCAGTTGTCTTATGATAAAGGCAAGCCATTTGCCGTCTGTTAACACTTCTTTTTCCTCTAAATTTATATCGAATCCGATTCCTCTATGTATACACCAAGACTTTAAGTTCTTAATTTCCTGGTGAATAATCGGTTCTAATTCAGTGTTTTCAATGTAAAGGTCATTTTCAATAATGGCCATGCGTTTTTTGTGTAATTGTTGGTCGAGTAATAAATGGATTCGTAACCATTCATAGTTAAGGCTAGTTTTTAGTGCTGAATCCTCGATTCGATCGATGATGAGTTGCATCGCCGTCAGAGGTGTTTTGACCTCGTGGATCCAAGATAGTAATTCGTCTTTTTCTTGTTCTAAATTGGTGCGATTGTCGGATTCAAGTTGTTTTAATTTCTTGGTTTGTGTGCTTAATTGATCTGCGACAATCGATTCGAAAGGAGACCTAGGTTTAGGTAACTCGTTTTCGTCGAAGTGACTTGCACGGTCTATTAACTTCTGGTAATATTTTGTTTCTCTTTGATACCTTACCGCTAGAAACATGATAAAGATAATGCTGGATAAAAAGGTGTAATACGCAATGGCCTCAAAGGCGATTTGTGAATCAATGTAAGCGATAAATAAGATTAAACCATGCAACGTGATGTAAAGTAAGATCCAGCTACGTCGTTCCGTTAAAAATTTTCCAATCATGATGGACTGCCTTCCTTCGCCATGTAACCTTGACCGACTTTTGTTTCAATGTATTGTCCGAGCCCAATTTCATCCAGTCGTTTACGTAGACGGTTAACGTTTACCGTAAGCGTGTTATCGCTAATAAACCGTTCATCTTCCCAAAGGCTGTGAATCAATTCTTCACGACTGACGATTTTATTTTTATGATCAATTAATTGCCTTAAAATGTAGGTTTCATTTTTCGTTAATTCAATGGTTCCGAGTTCGTTAGTGACGGAATTTTTTTCATAATCAATCGTCGCTCCACACCATGTCTTGAGCTGAATTTGGTCTGTGTTGTAGTTATAGACTCGGCGTAGTACGGCTTGAATCTTTGCAATCAGGACATCGAAGTGGAAGGGTTTTTGGATGTAGTCATCTGCACCAAGCTGCATCGACATGACCATGTCTGTCGGGTGATCTCGTGATGATAGAAAAATGATTGGCACATTCGAATGCGAGCGAATGATACGACACCAATGGAATCCGTCATACTTTGGGAGTTGAATATCAATCACGACGAGGTCTGGCTTGATCTGGGTGAATTCTTCAATGACTTTTTCAAAATCCTGAATCCCATAGACATCATATGACCACTGTGCTAGTCGTTCTTTTATTTCATGAAAAAGTGATTCGTCATCTTCAATGATGAGTAATTTAAACATGGCTTTCACCTGCCAATTTTATCTAGTTTTAAATTAGTATAACAAAAGATAGAGGTCAAGGTGGAAGTGTTTCGCCAGTTTGGATTATGTTTTCGCTAAAATAAATGGTTGTTTCGCTAGTTTTGACAATGCTTTCGCTCAAACGCCTTAATGTCTCGCTAACTATATAGTTTGTTTCGTCAAAATCTGTAAGGCTTTCGCCAATGACAGGAAGGTTTTCCTGAAATTGGTGTCGAATCAGAAGGGAGAGGCAAAAGGGTATTCCTAGAGTCGATAATAGGGGGGAGTTAGCATGCAAGCCTTAAAAGTTGGGATCTTTGAAAAGTCGGCAAGGTGGATGAAGCGTCATGCACGACCATTGGAGGCGGCGAGATGGTCCTATGAGTTTGATGGTGGTACGAAGGAAGAGGTTTTGAATTATTTAAAAGCTTTCCAAAATGATGATGGCGGCTTTGGTCATGGTTTGGAACCTGACTTCTGGTTACCGAAGTCTAATGCAATGGCGACCTGGACGGCGGGGAGAATTTTAGTAGACTTAGAGGTTAGTTCTAGTCACGATGTTATACAGACTATGATTTCATATTTAGTGAACACCTACGATTCAGATTCAGGAATGTGGGCATCTGTCCTCCCTGAAAACAATAATTTTCCACATGCGCCTTGGTGGGGTTATCAAGAAGGAGTTCAGAAGAATTGGATGTTCAACCCCGGTGCAGAATTAGCCGCATTTTTAATACATTGGACAGACGAAGAAGATCGTGCATGGAGCACTGGTTGGGCTTCTGTTACTAAAGCGGTTGAGCGATTAATGTCCGCGGATGAGATGGACTTTCACGAGGTAAGCAACTTTAAACAGATGATAAAACTATTAAAACCTTATCAAGAAATGTTTAACAAGACCGTTTCATATTCCTATAATCAGGTGGTCGAAACAGTAGAATCACATATTTTAAAATGCGTAGAACAAGATCCATCAAAGTGGGCAACTGGATATAACCCATTACCACTCGATTTTGTCGATGGTCCAGAAGATGCTTTAGTAAGTGAATTCGGATCCTTGATCGATCAAAATTTAGACTTCTATATTGAACAAATGTCAGAGGAAGGTATTTGGGATATCTCTTGGGAATGGGGTAAGTATCCGAATGAATTTGCCATTTCTAGGCGTTATTGGCAAGGCATTATAACAGTTGATCGATATAAGATTTTAAAAACATTTGGAAGAATATAAGGAGGAAATCATGCATATACGTAATTCAATAAAAGCAATCATCATTCAAAATCATCATATTTTATTAACTAAAAATAATGATGGTCATGAATTTTATCTCTGTCCTGGTGGCGGGCAGGATTTTGCGGAAAGTTTTCATGAAACGTTAAAACGAGAGTGTCTCGAAGAAGCAGGGGCTAAAGTCGATGCGGGTGAGCTTTTATTTGTTCGAGAATATATTGAAGATAGAGACGGCAAGCCTGGTCAGCATGCAGTAGAATGTTATTTTCATTGTCATTTATTAGATTCACAACTGCTTGAGCCAACTGAACCTGATAAGTATCAGGTTGATGTGGAATGGGTGCCTTTCGAAAGGTTGGAATTGATTCATATGTATCCCACTAAATTAAAAGATTATTTACTCCAATACATAAAAGGGGAACCATCGCCTGTATATTTAGGTAACATTAATTAAGTTAAGAGGTGTCATATGGAGTTTTATAAGTTTAATAAAGAGGTCGGTAAACAAATTAATCAGTATCGCTCAAACTTTGTTATGACACGCATCTTACAATCTAGTCAGTCTGTTCAAATAGGTTGTATGTACTTAGGAGAAGGAGGGGTTGTAGGATATCATCAAGCCACTTTACCGCAACTTTTTTTAGTGATTAGTGGTGAAGGCATTGTGCGAGAGGGCGACTCAGAATGGATCCATGTGAAAGCTGGCGATGCTGTTTTTTGGATGAATGGTGAATGGCATGAAACTAAAACCGAGACGGGTCTAACAGCTTTAGTTATAGAGGGGGAAGACTTAGATCCATCCAGGTATATGAAGTTGTTAGAAAATCAAGGGTAATGTATTTGTAGTATAAAACTAAGGGGAATTAAATGTATAGGATTGCATGTTGGATGGTTGTCATATGCTTAGGTTTTATGGTTGGTTGTTCTGATGCATCCAAATATGAAAATGAAGACGTGGTTGCCATTGTAAGGGGTGAAGAAATTACGATAGGGGATATTCGTTTTATGGCAGAAATAGACGACGAAAAGATCCCTGATGCAGTTGAAGCTCGTGTGAAAGTAACTTTAGTTGTTCAAGAAGCAAAGGAAATGGGAATTGATGTATCAGACGAGGTCAATGAGTCAGTTGAATTCTTTGGACAGTATCCATCTGAAGATATAGATACTGATCAAACAAATGAGACTAGAGAATTTGCAGAAGCTCAAGCGGAACGGTTTGATATGGAACCCGAAGAATATCATAAAGAATACGTGAAAATGAGTGCAGAGATAAGTGCATATCAAAATGCATTTTTTGAAGAACATTTAGAACCATTTAGCCAACCTGAAACAGAAGAAGAGCTTGAAGAAATGGATGAAAAAATAGATGAAATCGTTGAGGAGTTATTTCAAAAGTATGAGGACGAGATTGAAATAATGATCTAATATTAAACTTTGTAGTTGGGAGAGGGGTACCATGGAACAACTCTTAAGAGAAATTGAGAAAGAACCAAAATCTTTGGAGCAAATGGCTTTGAAGTTATCAGAGGAAGCAGGAGAAACATCACAAGCTGTATTATCGTATTTAAAAGCAAGTGGAAGTGAGTATAAACAATTAGGAATTAATGATGTTAAAGAAGAATGTGTAGATGTGATTTTGGTATCTTTGGCCATGTTTTACAAACTAGCTGAAAGTGAAGAAGAGCTTGAAGGTTTTATCAGCCAAAAATTAAATAAGTGGGAAAGTAAGTTAATAAAATAGAGCACTCATTGTGATTGAGTGCTCTTTCCATTTATATGACGTTAATGACGATTTTTCCTTTAGCATGGTGAGTCTCACTTAATTCATGAGCATCTTGTAAGCCTTTTTGAGTTAATGGGAAATGGTGCCCTATGATTACTTTGAGCTTGCCTTCTTCCATTTGTTTAGCGATTTGCTTAAGCTGTTCGCCTTTTGGCTCTAACCATACGAAGAATGCTTTGACCTTGTGTTTGTTAGCCTTTTCTTCTTGAGGTGGTGAAGCAACAGTAGCTAGTTCTCCGCCTGATTTTAGAATTTGATAGCTTTTCTCTTGGATTTCGCCACCTAATGTATCCAGTACGAAATCATAATCGGATAGCACTTCTTCAAAGTTCTCTTTCGTATAATCTATGACCTCATCAGCTCCGAGGTCTTTTACTAAATCCACGTTTTTTGTGCTACATGTGGTTGCGACATAAGCGCCAGCGTTTTTAGCAAGCTGAATCGCAAATGAGCCGACACCTCCAGAGCCTGCATGGACGAGAACCTTGTCTCCTTCTTTTACGTTTCCGTGTTCAAATAAACATTGATATGCTGTTAGAGCAGTAAGTGGTGTTGCAGCAGCTTCTTCAAAACTTACGTTGTCAGGTATTTTAGCTAATAAATGAGCATCGATTGCCGTATATTCAGCATATGTGCCACGGTTTGTCAGTTCAGGGCGAGCAAAGACTTTATCTCCGACTTGAAAATCGGTCACACCTTCTCCAACTTCATATATAACTCCTGCAGCATCCCACCCTAGGATAATCGGAAAATCGAATGGAACCATGTCTTTAAGATAGCCTTCTCGTAACTTCCAATCGATCGGGTTGATGGATGTTGCATGTACTTTAACAATGACCTGTCCGTCTTTAGGTGTTGGTTTTTCAAATTCTTGTTCTTGTAAAACATCTTTAGAACCATATTCATTGATCACAATTGCTTTCATGAGGTCACCTTCTTTTTAATATAGTTTGCGTTTAGCTATAAAGGCTATTCATAAGCAATTTTAGATGAGAATTGTTTGGGCTTAAACTTTTCTGCTCACTCGTCTGATAAGATGTCTTGTAGAAGCTTTTCACGGTTTTGAAGAAAATACCTGGTGATCTGGTAATGATCTGTTTCTTCGTATTCTATTTCATGGATGTCATCATTATCAAAGCTGTAAATCGTTGCATTAGGATACCCTAATAATATAGGTGAGTGGGTGGCGATGATAAACTGACATTCTTCTGACTGAGTCAAGGTATGCAGGATTTTTAAAAAAGTTAATTGACGTTGAGGTGATAATGCTGCTTCAGGTTCGTCCAGTAAATAAATAGCCTTTCCTTTGAAACGATTCTTAAATAACGATAAAAACGATTCGCCATGAGATTGTTCGTGTAACGATTGACCACCGTATGCGTTATAAGTCTGTGGATCGTCTGCTCCAATCTCGTCAATGTAAGAGGCAAAGTGGTAAAAGGACTCCGCGCGTAGGAAAAAGCCATTAGAAACTTTAGGAAGCCAAGATAATCGGATATAATCTCCAAGGACTGACTCGGATGCGTGCACGTTGTAAAAGTTATTCCGTCCGCCACCAGCTGTGTTAAATCCACATTTATCAGCGATGGCTTCAAGCAGAGTTGATTTACCGGAACCATTTTCTCCAACGAAAAACGTGACATTAGAGGTGATGTTGAGCTCTGTGAAGTTCTTAATCGCTGGGATTGTAAATGGATATTGGTTATAGGATGAGACTTGATCGTGTAAAAGCGTGACTTTTTTTAAAAACATAGGATCACCTTATCTATAAAAAATGGATTTTACTTAAATGGACTGTAAACAGATTTTGATTACTGTAAATTAATATTCTTTAATTAAGTCTCTTATGGTCTTGCCTTTTGGTAGCGGGGCAAGTGTCAGATAGCCATCTTCACCAGGTTCGGCAGTCTTTTGACAGCTAAGGTCAGGTCGACCATTGATCATCATCATGCAAGTCGTACAGAGGCCGGTGCGACAAGAGTAGCGATAAGCAATACTCGGGTCGTGGTGTTGATAGATTTCATCAAGGACATTCAAGACGGTCATATCAGGTTGGTAATCAACCTCGAACTGATCGATGTGTTCCCCTCGATTGATTTTAACGTTTAGTTTCACTAGACTCGACCTCCTCTGGCTGTACTTGAAACTGATGGTTTTTCATACGAACTAAGTTGTGTTTTATGGTTGAAGTTAAGTCTGGATAGTCTGTATTGTAATGGGAACCACGGCTTTCTTGACGTTCCAATGCAGAGCGGACTATGGCTTCTGCTGTGTTCACCATGTGTTGTGCTTCAATGTAATCTACGATTTCTCGAGAATAAACGTCTGGATTAGATATTTGAACATTTTCTAGTTGCTCTCGGACATTTAATAATTGATTTAACGCCTCTCGTAACCCCTCATTCTTACGGATCACTTCAACGTAGCTAGACATGGAGTGTTGAATGTGTTGTTTGATTTCAAAAGGTCGGTGGTTGCCATATTGATTAATTCTGATTGGATTGGCATCTAGGATTGAAACTGTCACGTCGTCTACGAGTTTCGCTGCGTTCATTCCAGCACGTGCTCCAAAAACAAGACATTCAGATAGGGCATTATTTCCTAAGCGATTACCGCCATGAAGTCCTCCTGCGGTTTCACCAGCTGCAAAAAGTCCTTCTACGTCTGTTTTAGCGTCAGCATCAATTCGAACCCCTCCCATCATGAAGTGGGCGGCAGGTCCGACTTGTGCACGTTTATTGGCAAGGTCCACGCCCCGATCAAGGCAGAGCTGATACTCATGAGAAAATTCTTTTTTGACTTGATCGATTACATCAGTTGCATCTAACCATATCGGTCCACGACCTTCAGATATTTCAGTTGCGATCGCAATTGATAACGTATCACGAGTGGCATCTTCCAATGTATCAGGTGCGTAGTACTTCATAAACCGTTCACCCTTGTTATTGAACAGCTTTGAGTTATGGTAAAAACTAATGCAAAGCCCAGCAATCGATTGTGGCTCGATGATGCTCACTGGGTAAAACTGAACTTGTTCCATGTCGATCAACGTGGCACCGGCTTGTAACCCAAGTGAAAACCCATCACCTGTTGATTGGACGGGGTTACTCGTAATCGGGTAGAGCTGTCCTGCGCCACCTGTTGCAAGAACAGTAGCCTTACTCTGAATCAAGAAAAACTTATTCGTAGAAAGTTCCAGCACTAAAGCTCCTACGACTCGTTCGTCTGATTTGATTAACTTAATGGTCATGACATCACTCAAAGTCGTGATTCTTTCATCCTTGGTGACCTTTTTTCTAAGTGTATGAAGTAGCCCAAGTCCAGCTTTCCCCTTTTTGGCACTTACCGATCGAGGTAGGGAGTGTCCTGATGTGTGAGAGACAGAGACTTGATCACCTTCTCGGTCAAGCTTTAACCCCCAATCGATTAGGTCTTGAATACGTTGATCTATGTCATGGACTAACGTTTTAGCCAGATTCGGGTTGCTTAATCCACGACCACTCGTGTAGATATCTTCTAAATAACGCTCAGTATCATCTTCTTCATGTGACCAGTCGCCAAGTCCTGCAATTTGAACAGCGCCTGTTGACGATCCACTTCGACCAAGTGCACCTTTGTCTAATATTAAAACTTGTTTATCCTCTAATGCAGCATAGGTGGCTGCGGCAAGGCCTGCTGTACCTGAACCAATGACTAATACATCTGTTTGAATTTTTTCCACTGCCAACACACTTTCTTATAAGAATTCTACTAATATTCAATGATTTAATCGTATCGTACCATGCCAGTTTTTTTAATAAAAGTTAGAAAGAGTGGACTACTCATGGCATAATGTAATGAAAAGGGAGGGATTTCGGTGACGAAGGTCGGTTTTTTGTATCCTGGATTTGCGGCTGAAGATGATTATCCACGTCTTGGCAACATGGTCCAACCGCCAGTTGAAGTGGAGCTTGTTCACACTAAATTTAAACGAGATGCTCACACCGTTCAAGCGTTAACAGAAATGGGAAGCATTAACCGTTTATTGGAGGGAGCAGAACATCTAAAAGGTACAGGAATTGAATCGGTATTATGGACTTCCACAAGTGCTAGTTTCACCTTAGGGATTGAAGGTGTTCAAGAACAAATCGAGGTGCTTGAACATTCACTTCAGATTCCTGCTTCCACTACTGCGATGGCATTTATTCATGCTGCTGATGTAATCGGTTCGAACCGAATTGCGATTGCAGCGACGTACCCAGATGATATTGCGCAGTTGTTTAAAGGTTTTTTAGAATATCATGGGTTCGAAGTCGTGAAATTTTCTAGTAAAGGGATTATTACGGCAGCAGAAGTAGGGACCTTACAACGTGAAGAAGTATTAAAATTAGCAGTCGAAAACGATTCAGATCAGGCTGATACACTGTTCATCCCAGATACGGCACTTCATTCAGCCGAGTGGATTGATGAGATTGAAGAGGCGATTCAAAAACCGGTATTAACCGCGAATCAAGTTAGTTTTTGGGAGGCGCTTCGTTTGGCTGGACAATTGACTGAACAAACCGGGCTTGGGACGTTGTTTCGCCAGCCATTAGAGGAGGACACTTAGATGTTGTATAAGGCGAGCCCAGGCCAGGTAAGTTACGGCGAGTCGATAGGGATATTATTGTTAGACACTTATACTCCTTTTGTCCCGGGAGATGTTGGGAATGCCACAACCTATTCATTTCCAGTACGGTTTCAGCGGATTGACGGGTTTACATTTAGTAAACTTTTAACGAAAGATCCAGCATTAGTAGAGCCTTTGTTAGAAGCTGGGCATAACTTAGTTAAAGAGGGTGTGAAGGCAATTACTGGTGATTGTGGCTATATGGCTATGTTTCAGAAGGAAATTGCCTCTGAATTAAAAGTCCCAGTGTTTTTGTCCAGCTTACTACAACTACCGTTTATGGAGGCGATGCTTGGACCCGAGGAAAAAATCGGCATCATTTGTAGCCACTCTGATTATTTTGATCATGAAATATTAGAGGGCATGGGGGTTCAAATTAATTCCTCAAAACTTCGAGTGATGGGTATGGAAACAGCGGAGCATTTTCGATTAGCCGCACATGTGGAAAATGGATTACTTGACCCTGATGTTGTAGAACAAGAAGCGGTTTCGATTGCTCGTGAGTTTGTGAGTGAATATCCGGATATTAAGCTGATTCTTCTTGAATGTAGCAGTCTTCCACCATACGGAGCTGCGATTCAACAGGCTACAGGTTTACCTGTATTTGACTATGTGACGATGATTAACCATGTGCATTCTGCTGTTGTGAAGTCGAGGTTTTCAGGGTTTATGTGATCGCTTGATTAGTAAGGTTTGTAAAAATTATCTATAATTTATTTAAAAATCTTAGCGATAAGCTAAGATTTTTGTTGTTTTAGCGAAACTATATCTTACCTTAATCGTAGTAAACAATGGAACAAACATACAAAAAGGGGGTTGTCCATTGAGTCAGGTTGCATTAGAACTGAAAGATGTAAAGAAGAAAATTGGTAAGAAGGAAATTATTAAAGGTATTAATTTAAGTATTAATCAAGGCGAAGTTTATGGTTTTATCGGGCCAAACGGTGCTGGTAAAACAACAACGATTCGGATGATTGTTGGCCTTATGAGACTAACAGGCGGTGATGTTAAAATACTTGGAAAAAGTATTCAATCAGATTACAAATTAGCTGCCAAAAACATCGGAGCGATTGTTGAGAATCCTGAACTTTACCCGTTTATGACTGGCTGGCAAAACTTAATGCATTATGCTCGTATGTATCAAGGAGTGACAAAGGAACGAGTGGAAGAAGTCATTTCTCTCGTCGGGTTAGAAAAAGTGGTTAACGATAAGGTTGGGAAGTACTCGTTAGGGATGCGTCAGCGTCTTGGAATCGCTCAAGCCATTTTACATAAACCTGCATTATTAATCCTTGATGAACCAACAAATGGTCTTGACCCTGCTGGTATCCGTGAAATCCGTGATTACATACGTGAACTAGCAGTGAAAGATAATGTCGCGGTGATGATTTCGAGTCATTTGCTTTCAGAAATTGAACTTATGTGTGATCGGATTGGGATCATTCAACAAGGTGAAGTTATTTCTGAACGTGCTGTACATGATGAATCAACAGATAGTCAGCTCAAAGTTATTTTTGAAGTAAAACAAAATGACAAGGCACAGGAAGTTTTTGAAGAAAAAGAATTAACCATTGAAAAAGAATCCAACAAATTAATTGTAAAACTAGATCGGGAAGACATACCAAACGTCGTAAAGAGTTTAATTGAAAAAGACGTCGAGGTTTATGGCGTGACACCAATTAAAGCAACTCTGGAAGATCAATTCTTAGAGCTGACGGGAGGTAATGTCATTGAGTAAATTTTTCAAACTACTATACAATGAATTGTTTAAAACTTACATTCGTAAATCGACTTGGGTAATGTATATTGTCTTATTGGCGATCATCATTGGTGGCGCGGTTATAACGAGCATCTTTGAAGATGAAATTGTAACGAGCTATTCAGATGATAATTGGCAAGAAGAATTGACTCAAGAAAATGAGAAGCTGATACAAGAAAGTGAAGAAGAGGGCGGATATATTGCTGAGATGAATTCGTCAACCATTTCCAAGAATAATTTTCACTTAGATAACGACATTAAACCTCTTGGATATGGTGCTTGGCAGTATACCTATGAAAACGCAAGTTTATTATCGCTTGTAAGCTTATTTACAATTATTATAGGGGCTGGAATCGTTTCAAGCGAATTTAAATGGGGAACGATTAAACTTCTGTTAATTCGACCGATTTCACGAACCATGATATTGCTAACGAAATTCGTAGCTGTTCTGGTGTTTGCCCTCATTACACTAATCTTTACTTTATTAAGTTCACTTCTGGTTGGGGCAATATTCTTCGGGTTTGAAGGTTTTGATCCTTACTTCGTAACCAGCACCATAAATGGTTATGAACATTTATCATTAGTTGGAGAGACATTCTCGTCATATGGATATAATATTGTAAACTTAATCATGATGACGACATTTGCCTTTATGGTATCAACTATTTTTAGGAACAACTCTCTTGCGATTGGTTTAGCGATCTTCCTCATGCTTAGTGGTAATATGATTGTTGCGGCATTTCAAAAGTATGATTTTGCAAAATATATTTTATTTGCGAATACAGACTTAAAGCAATATGAAACTGGTGATGTATGGATAGAAGGGATGACATTAGGGTTCTCTGTAACGGTTCTAATTGTTTATTTTGTTCTGTTCATGGCATTATCATGGGTGTTTTTCAACAAACGAGATGTGGCAGGACATTAAGGAAAGAAGGCTCCTCTAAGTGGGAGCCTTTTTTATTATAAATCTACATGAGGGCCGAAAAATTCATAATGGATTTGCTGGCTAGGTACATTTAATTCGTATAAGACGGGTTTCAAATGTTTCATAAAGCCTTCTGGACCACAGAAGTAAATTTCACAGTCAGAGGATGGTATACATTCTTTTAGCCAGTCTAATGTGATATAACCTACGTAATCACTTTGATCACCCTTATTTGGTTGACTGTAACACGTAAATGTCTTGACTTGAGAAGACTCGGCTGCGATGTGTTGAACTTCCTGTTTAAGAGCATGAACATCATCGTTTGTGGCAGCATGTATATAATAAACGGGACGATTAGGCTGTTTTTTTACAACCGTTTTAAGCATACTGTGAATAGGTGTTTGTCCGACCCCTCCACTAATTAATACAAGGGGCTTATCATTTTCTGTGTCTAAGTGAAAGTCACCTCCAGGAGCACTGACTGGCAGAACATCGCCTTCTTCAACTTGTTTGTGTAAAAAGTTACTGACCACTCCTTCAGGGTGCCCAACACTATCTTCCCTTTTAACACTAATTCTAAAATGGTCTTGACCGGGAGCATCAGATAAGCTGTATTGCCTTAGATGTGTGTATGGTTCACCTGGAATTTCCGCTTTTACAGTAATGTACTGTCCTGGATTAAACGCTGGTAATAACCCATGATCTTCAGGTTTTAGATAAAACGATGTGATGACATCACTCTCTTGAACCTTTCTTGTAACTTTGAAGTTTCTAAACCCAGTCCAACCACCAGTTTGATGGCTTACTTCATGGTACATTTCTTGTTCAACTTTGATAAACACCTCAGCAATGACCTTATATGCTTTCTCCCAAGCACTCATGATGTCATCGGTTGCCTGATCACCGAGAGTATTTTTTATGGCAAGTAATAAGTTTTCACCTACAATTGGGTACTGTTCAGGCTTGATATTTAGACTCCGATGTTTATGTGCAACTTGTATTACGACTGGTTCAATTTCTTCAAGCTGATCAATATGCTGAGCGGCAGCATAGACAGTATTGGCTAATGCCCTTGGTTGTCTCCCTCTTTTCTGATTAGTTTGGTTAAAGATGTTTTTGAGTTCGGGATGATTTTGAAAAAGCAATTGATAAAATCGTTTTGTAATGGCCTCACCATGCTCGGCTAATACGGGGACTGTGGCTTTAACGGTTTCAATTGTTTTTGGATCTAAACTAGTCTTAACTTCATTATGACTCATAACCGACACTCCTTATATTTAAAGATGTATTTTGTATACATCTTTATTTTAAAACTAAAAGATGCATCATAAATACATCTTTTGTGGCTATATTTTTAATATAGTTTTTCAATTTGATGAACATCTATTCGATAAGGTAAAATAAAAGAGATGACAGACGTTAGGAGCATTTATATGCGATTGAAAAAATATACCGATTATGCTCTTAGAGTATTAATTTATGTTAATTCTAAAGAAGAAGGCGAACTTACAAGCATTAAAGAGATTTCAGAGACTTTTGGGATCTCACAAAATCATCTAAGTAAAATAGTTTATCAGTTAGGACAACTTGAATTGCTTCATACCATTAGAGGCCGAAACGGTGGAATCGCTCTTTCAAAATCGCCTGAAGATATTAATATAGGACATGTCGTTAGAATGATGGAAGACGACTTTGTGATGATGGAGTGTTTCGATCGAGATACCAATACATGCGTCATCACTCCTTCGTGTAAATTAAAACATGTATTAAACGATGCTTTAATCGCATTTTTGCGTGTGCTCGACCAGTATACTTTGAATGACTTAACTGCAAATAAAGATGAATTGCGGGATTTAATGGATATAAATTCATAGGTATTTCACATACAATATTGGATGTATAAAACATGCCTATAACATTATGAAACGTGTCTATAGAGTAAATAAGGAAAGTTCCCATTTGGATTAGAAATGGGAACTTTTCCTTTATCAAAAAGTATATTTTTCCATTATTAGCTCAAATTATGAAGGTTAGATAGTTTATGAGCTAACCGGGGGTACCGACATGGGTTTTCACGAATATTGGGCAGAAATTAAAAGTTCGATTGAACAATTGAGTCAATTAACTGATGAGTATTGGAGAAATTATTCCTATTTTAATGATTGGCAATTCTGGGTTGTATTTTTATTATTTATTATCCCATTATTTATATTGATAAAATATGTGGATCGAAAGCGGATTTTTGAATTATTCTTTTTCGGTTGGACGATTCACGTTCTTTGGAATTATACAGGAATGTACTTAGAAAACCAGTTATACTTTATCCACTATTATTATTTAACACCGATGTTACCGTCTATTTTTACGGCTGTATCATCTTCCTTACCTGTTGCATTTATTTTGGTGTATCAATATTGTACAAAGCATAAAAAGAATTTCTATCTTTGGATGGTTGGAGTGTCGATTGCCTTTTCATTTGGATTGGCTTATGTAGAAAAAATGATAGGGTTCATTGAGATGAATAAGGGCTTTAACTATTTTCATCTTTTTTTAATTGATATTGCAGTTGTTTTAACGGCTTATTGGAGTACTCGCTTTTTAATTCATATTAGAAATAAGGCTAACCATGATTAGTAAAAAATGACTACTATTGAACGAGTCAATAGTAGTCATTTTTAAATTAGGTCTTTCGAATTTAAGATAATGTGGTATATTATAATTTGGATATTCGAATTAGCTAGTAGTATAATCAACTTCTTCTTTAATACGTTGCAATACTTTTTCGCAATTAGATAAATATTTTTCATGGTCAATGAGTGCGAATATTTGCATGGCAGTTTCTACATGCTTTTTAGCTAAGCTGAAATTTTTTAATTTCCGATGTGCGTTTCCTTTTAGAAAATGAAATTGACCAAATCCATCAAGTGATTGCTTTTTTTTACAATGCTGAATTCCATTTTCAGAATATAATATAGTTTTATCAAATTCGCCTTTTAGATAATGAGTTCTTGCTAAATTGAAATTAATAAGTGTAACTAAGCTATCATCATGTAAGTAAGGTAATTTCTCTAAAGTAGCCTTTGCTTTTTCGTATAATTCAATTGCATAAGCAAAATTTCTTTTATCCGTGTGTAAGTTAGCTTTGTTTATTAAAATGTGAATTTCTCTTTCAGAATAGGACTTGGAACTTGTATTAAATAAAGTAAGTGCTTCATCAAGTAAACTTTCTGCTCTTTCAAAATCATCATAGATATACCTAGTGTAGATAGCTTTATGCCATAGAATGAATTGTTTGAATTTATTGTTGTACATTAATGGTGTTTTCTCTTCACGTTTTATTAATTCTTCAAGCTTTTCAAATTCATCTTTTTTGACTAGGTTTCTGGCTTCTAGTTCTACTTCAAGTGCATAGTCAACTCTTGGGTTATAAGATGAATCATAGAAATAATTAATATCGACCCCGAGTCGTTCTGCGATTTCAAATAAAATATCAGCTGCAATAGCTAATGAACCATTTTCAATTTTACTTATGTAGGCCTGTGTACATATTCCTTCGCATAGTTCCTTCTGTGTAATTTTGAAATATTTTCTTAATTCGTATATTCTTTTTCCTATTTCTTCACGTGGATCCATCTGAATTTCCCTCCAAAAGTATGAAATATTCCAATGTTTATATTATTTGAGAAAATCAAAGAAAATCGAAGAAAAATAAATCTGAACTAGTAAAAATCGGCTCTCATCCCAAATTCATAGATTTTTATATTCTGATAGTATCTAATTATAAATTAAGGTTCAGTTTAAAGGGAGGTGAGTCCGTGAAAAGATTATTAGGTATTGCTGTGATCACTGCTCTAATCGTTGGATTCTCTATGAACGTAAGTGCTGCAGGTGATCTTAACGATGCAGCTTTACAGGTTGAATTACTAGGTAAAGGCAACGGTGAAGATGACCTAGGTGCAATGGATTAATTTCCAAAATTACTTAACTCAAAAGCATTTCCTTATAAGTCGTCCATATTTTATTCGTCCATAATTTTATATGCTACCAGAAATTCTTCTGAGATTTTTGGTAGCACTTTTTTTTCATCATACTCGAAAATGACTAAATGATAAAGGTTTAATTTTCCAAAGTGTCGTATTTTAGGCCTATTTATCCAAGTGTACGTTACAATCAATCTGGCAAATGTCATATTTAGTAGATTAAAAGTCTTATGATCGGGAGGCTCTTAAAATGGGTGAAAAAAGTTTACTAGAAGAAAGAGTGTTAAGCCCAGAAGAGTTTGTGGCTGGTTATCAATATATAACGGAATATTTAAAAGCAGGGCTTCCGTTATGTGATGTGTTAAAAAGAGCATTGAAGTACTTTGAGGATCAGTTTGTGGATTCTTACTGTACGATTATGCTTTTAAATTCAAAACGTACAGAGTTTGTAAATGGTACGGCCTATTCGTTGCCAGATGACATGTTGGAAAAGTTTTTACACATTCGGTTATTTGATGGGCTAGGGACGTTCGGGGCGGCGGCTGTTCGCGGCGAGCTAATGGTTACTCCAAATGTGTATAACGATAAGAGTTGGAAGACTTTTTCGAATGTAGTGGAGCCTTATGGGCTAAAATCTTGTTGGTCGGTCCCGGTGTTTAAGCCTGGGACGAGTGAGGTAGTAGCAGTTTTTGGCGTGTATTCAAAATATAGTCGATATCCAACTCAACGAGAGCTTGATACATTAGCAGCCTATAATGAATTGTTAGGGCTTATTATTTCCAACTATAAGGTCCATGATTGTGGTGACATCCAGCCGCTAAATCAACATCAAGAGGATGAATTAGATTCAAAGTTGTTGTACGCGGAATCGATTAAGACTGGTTTAAAAAATGGAGATATCTTCCCTTATTATCAACCTGTCTTAACATCGGATGGTCAAAAGTTGCATGGAGTTGAAGCGTTGGCTCGCTGGGAACATCCTGAAAAAGGGCTTGTGCCGCCAATTGATTTTATTGATCATGCTGAAGAATATGATTTCATTGACTGGTTAGATGAAGTCATATGTCGACGAGCATGTGAGGATATGAAGCAGTTAATGGATTTAACGGGTAAGAAGTTTATGTTATCTGTTAATATTTCTGCTGTTCATATTCGTAAGAAGGATTTTGCGCAAAGAATTGAAACAATTTTACATGAGACAGGTTTTCCAGCTAATTATCTATCCATCGAGATTACGGAAACATCGCTGATAGAAAATCTAAAAGATGTTGCAGTCACGTTCCAGCATCTAAAAAGCTTAGGTGTTAAGATTTCAATTGATGATTTTGGAACGACTTACTCTTCGTTAAACTATTTAAAATATCTTCCGGTGGATACCATTAAATTGGATAAAGCATTTATTCACGATGTGGATAAGAGTCCGATAGATCGTAGGATTTGTAAAACGATTATTCAACTTGGCTGTGATTTGAATTTAGATGTGATCGCAGAAGGGGTTGAAAGTACCAAACATCTGACAATTATTCGTGACTTTGGGTGTGATATTTATCAAGGTTATTATTTTAGTAAGCCTCTGACTTTAGAAGGCTGGAAGGACTATCTTGAACAATTTTAATCTCCCCCTAAATCATATAGATGGAGCTGCCTGTAATGGGCAGTTCTTTTTTGTGTATAAAGGGATTTATAGTTTTTTATCGAATATAGATTATAAGAATTTTATGAAGGAGGGAGTGTATGCAGAAAGTCAGCCAAGATCGCTCGTTTTCGAACAAGTTTACCGGTGAAAAAATTACTTTTCTTGAAACGAGTCAGGATACAAATGGTGAATATGAATACATTGAGGTATTTTTACCACCAGGTATGTCTGGAGCCCCTCTTCATAGTCATGAGCGATTTGAAGAAGAGGTCGAGGTTGTTGAAGGTGAACTTAAAGTTGTTATAGGTCATGGATCAAAGTTTTTAACTGAAGGAGAAACATTATTGATCCCAAAAGAAACACCTCACATGTTCATGAATGCTTCGACGAATAAACCTGTAACTTTTCGGACCAAGATTAAACCTGCTCATTACTTTGAAGAATCGATACGGATCTTGTATGGATTAATGGAAGATGGTCAAACAGATAAAAAAGGTCTTCCAAATGATCGGATACATCTCGCCCTGGTGTATGAGATGCAAGATACCCAAGTAGTTGAGCTGCCTTTAATCTTAAAACTATTTATGAGATGGTTAGTTAAGAAAGGTAAGAAAAAAGGAATAGACCAACAATTAATAGAGAAATATGTACGATAGTTAAAAAAGGGGAGACGCACGGATTATGTTGTAGGAGGAGGGTGAATGATGGAACGTTTATCTGATGAACAAATTGAAATAGAATTAGAGAATTTGGCTAATTGGAAATTAGTCGATGAAAAATGGATTCGCCGTCGTTACAAGTTTAAAGATTACCTTAACGGGGTTGAATTTGTTCGTAAAGTTGCTGAGTATGCAGAAGGAAAGAATCATCACCCAAACATTGCGATTGATTATAAGGTCGTAACGCTTAAAATTTCATCTTGGGAAATGCGTGGGTTGACCGATCTGGACTTTGAAATGGCTCAGCATTTTGATGAGTTGTATGAAGAGCAGGAACAATAGTAAAACAGACAACCTCGCTAGGATTGAGGTTGTCTGTTTTATATTAACGATCCCAAAGATTAACGAATTCATGAACAGGTAGATTATAAAATTGTTCGTGATCATTAAATGTCTTTTTAAGAGCTAATTGTTGGTGCTCGTTAAACTGAGTGGAAATATTGTCATGGAATTTATCATGTAATAATGGACGTCCTTCTTTACGGCGGAAACGATGGCCAACAGGATATTCTCGTTCTAATTTATCTGTTTTAGATTCATCCTTAAAAACAATTTGGACAGCGTTTGCAATAGAACGCTTATTAGGTTCAAGGTAGTCTTTTGAATATCTTTCATCTTCAATAACCGTCATTTTAGCACGTATTTGGTCAATCAATGGATTAGCAGCTGTTTCGTCCTCATAGTGGTTTGCGGAAATATCGCCATAGATCAGTCCAATCGCTGTAATGTATTGTAAACAGTGATCACGGTCTGCTGGGTTGTTTAGTGGCCCTGTTTTATCTATAATTCGTTTTGCTGATTCATGTGTATGAATGATAATCTCGCTAATCTCATCTAATTGGTCTTTGACTTGAGGGTGTAGTTCTATAGCACATTCCGCCGCCGTTTGTGCATGAAACTCAGCAGGATAAGAAATTTTAAATAAAATGTTTTTCATAACATAGTCTTTAAAAGGTTGTGCTAATGTAATAGATTTTCCTGACATTAAGACATCCTCAAACCCCCATTGTTCGGCTGTCAATGCAGTTGGATAGCCCATTTCATGTCGTAGAGACATAAGTGCTAGCCAAACACCTCTACTTGTTGCATCTCCTGCAGCCCATGATTTTCTAGAACCAGCATTAGGAAAATGTCTATAGGTTCTTAGACTGGAGTTGTCAATCCAAGCATTAGAAACGGCATTCATAATCTGTTGTTTAGATCCACCTAGTAGTTGTGTCGCAACAGCTGCTGTTGCAACTTTAACGAATAACACATGGTCTAGCCCTTGGCGGTTCAAGCTATTATCTAATGCTAAAACACCTTGTATTTCATGGGTTTTAATGAGGGCTTGGGAGACGTCTTTCATAGTTAATGGTGCTTGATCTTCGCTTACATTTTTTCTGCTTATGTAGTCTGCAATCATCAGGATTCCACCTAGATTATCGGAAGGATGCCCCCATTCTTGGGCAAGCCAGCAATCATTATAATCTAACCATCGAATCATGGTTCCGAAATTAAAAGAACCTTGAACAGGATCTAGATAGTAAGAAGTCCCAGGCACTTTACTCCCTACTTCAATATTCATGGGGACGATGGGACCAAGTAGTTTAGTACATGCTTCATAGTTTAATGATAGGATGGCACAACCCATACTATCCATAATGACATCTTTAGCGACGGATAAGGACTCTTGGTCACCTACATTATCTTGCAATGTATAATCAGCAATAGCTTCTATGACATCATCAAATTTATTGTTTGTCATCTTTATTCATCTCCTTCAATGGTGGGTAGGACCGTTTTAGCAATGCTTTTGTCTAAATCCTCATAGTCCTCTAAACGAATTGTTTCATAAAGTTGTTCTCTAGTTTGCATTTGGTCCAATACCCCTTTTTGAGTACCTTGAGTGAAGATTTCTGTAAAGGCGATTTCGTATGCTTTAGCTGCCACGCGTAATGATGTGACTGGATAAATCACCATATCATAACCCATATCTTCAAATTGCTGATCTGTATAATAAGGCGTTTTACCGAATTCCGTCATGTTAGCTAGTAAAGGAATATTAATAGCTTCAGTAAATCGTTTAAACTCATCTTCTTTACCAATGGCTTCTGGAAAAATGGCATCTGCGCCAGCCTCTTCGTATGCTTTGGCACGTTCAATCGTCGAATCTATGCCTTCAACACTGTGCGCATCGGTTCGAGCAATTAAAACTAAAGATGGGGCGACTTTTTTTACCATCTTTATTTTCTCGACCATTTCTTCCTTAGAAATGAGTTGTTTTCCATTCAAGTGACCGCATTTTTTTGGAATCTTTTGGTCTTCCATTTGAATAGCTGCCACCCCAGATTCAACCATTTCTTTCACGGTACGAGCAACATTAAGAGGACCACCAAAGCCATTATCTACATCTACTAACATAGGTAAATTGGTTGCACGAACAATCTCCTTTGCATGATTGGCCACCTCTGTAGAATTTAATAACCCAATATCCGGATAGCCTTTACTAGCGGTTAAAGCACCACCAGAAAGATAAAGAGCGCTAAATCCGACTTGTTTAGCTACAAGGCCTGCCATGCTATCATGTGCACCGATAATTTTTAAAATACCTTGTTGATTCATTTCATTTTTTAATTGTTTAGCTAATTCTTTTTGTGATGATTGATTGGAAACGAGCCAAGTCATAAAAAAACCTCCTTTAAATTATCAAGCTCCAATACAGGAATATTGATGAAATAATAATTACTAACCAAATAGGCAAAGCGATTACACCACTTTTTAATAAGTCGCGTGTTTCGAAGTGATGATAAGAGTAGCTAATTAAATGGACAGGTGATTGTGTGATTAGTAGAAAACCAGGCACACCTGCTAAGTAAACTCCCATCGCTAATAATAACGGTGAGAATTCAATTTGCTGACCTAAAGTGATTGCCAGTGGTAACATAATGGTTAAAAAACCTAATACATTTACAAAGACAATTCTGATTAAAGAAGTAACAATTATGAAACTGATAATGATATAGATATTTGAGTGATTTTGGCTGCTTTGAGATATTAGATTGGTTAGACCATTTAATGTCCCAGTTTCGATTAACATATTGGAAAGCATTAATGTAGCAGCAAAGAATATCATCATATCCCAATTAATCCCTTTTTTAGCTTCATCCCAATTCATAACGCCTATATAAGGAAGAACAACAAAAACAGCCCCTAACAAACCGATTAAAGGGATAGGCTGATGATGGATCGGTTGGGTTAACCAAAGTGATAACGTTAAACCAATGATGATGGCCATTCTAATTTCTTCTGGTTTCCAGTTACCCAGTTCTTTCATTTTAGAATTAATTAAATTATTAACTAAATTAAAATTAACTTTATGGACTGGAAATTTGCTTAGGAATATCACCCATAAGATCAAAATGAAAACGACGATGGGAACTCCGATATATAGGATCCATGTAAAGTAATTTATTTGATCGGAAACTGAAGAAAACATTCCGTAAGCATAGATGGTTGAGCTTGCACCAGTTGGAACGAAAGCTGCCGATATCGCACTGACATATGCAATTCCAATGAATAAGGACTTTCCTAAGTTTTCGGTCTCCTGAATTTTCCTTAAGTTGTTAATTAAATCATTTAATATAGAACTAACAAGCTGTCCTTTCCCTATGTTAGATGGAATAAAAACAGTAAGGACAAACTCCATCATAAAAGAGACGAAAATTAGTGCTTTGCTTGAACCTTTTGCTAAAGCCAGTATTTTAAGTGAAACTCGACTTGCTAAGCCAGTTTTGATAAACGCATACGATAATATGAAAGTTGAAAATAAAAGCCAAACTAAACTAGAACCAAAGTAACTCAACGTTTCATCATACGTAAAGAAATGAAAGGATAATATTAAAATCAAAATTAAAGAACTAAATGCTAAAGGGAACACCCTTCCAATCCATAAAATCTGGACTACAAGAAGTGCCCCCAAAGCTTGAATGTGAATATCCCAGTTTGGAATGAAAAATATTCCATAAATCACAATGGCTAAAGCTAAGAGTATATTGTTTTTCGTCATATCAAGCCCGCCTTACTTAAGCTGCATCTGCTTGCTTTGATTTACGGTTTTGAACCCATGACATTATAAATGGATACGAGATTGATAAAATAGTTAAAATTGAAAGTGTAATCGTTACAGGAGATGCTAAGAGCACATTCATTATATGATCGTGTGCCACGACACTTTTTCTAAAGTTTTGTTCCATGTCTGAACCAACAATTAATGCTAGGATTAATGGAGCTATTGGGAAATCTAGTAGTTTCATTAAGAGTCCGATTATTCCAAAGATGACTAAAATGTAAAAATCAATGACACTATAGCTTAATGTGTATGTCCCAATAAATGCTAGGACTAATATTAATGGATATAAGACACGTGGTGGTGTATTTAATATTTTGACTAAAACGCTAATGAGTAAAATATTAATAATCACTAAGATAATGTTTCCGATAAACATACTGTTGACTAGTGTCCACACCATTTCTGGACTTTCTTCAAATAATAATGGTCCAGGACGTAAACCTAACATGATAACAGCACCTAAAATGACTGCTGTCGTACCTGAACCAGGGACACCCATTGTTAATAATGGAATAAAAGAACCGACCGATGCTGCGTTGTTAGAAGACTCTGGAGCCGCCACTCCTTCTATGGCCCCTTTACCAAAACGTTCAGGTTCTTTTGAAATTTGTCTTTCTGTCGTGTAACTTAACATCGAAGCGATGGAGCCACCTGCACCTGGTAAAACCCCAATTAAAAATCCTATTGGACCGTTACGAATGATTGGCCATTTGGAGCGTTTCCATTGATCTTTTGTAATCCATTTTTTCCCGAGTTTATTTTTATTTTTTAAACGATCTAAATTTAAGTAGTTGTAAAGCACTTCACCGACTGCATAGACACCTATGATGACCACTAAAAAATCTATTCCTTCACTTAACTGTGGAATATCAAAGGTGAAACGGTGAACACCTGTTTGTAGGTCAATCCCTACTGTGCTAAGCATTAATCCAATTGCCATAGCAATAAACCCTTTGACCATTTTGCCTCTTGATAAAGAGACGATTGCAGAAAGAGTAAATAAGAAAAGGAGGAAATACTCAGCAGGGCCAAATTTTAATGCAAATGCAGCTAAAGGTTTTGCTAACAAAATAAAACCTATAATTGCGAATATACCACCGATTAATGAAGCTATCGCTGAAATGGTTAAGGCTTGACCTGCCTGACCGTTTCTGGTCATGGGGTAACCATCAAATGTAGCAGCAATAGCTGACCCGTCACCAGGTGTGTTTATTAGGATTGAACTACGTGAACCGCCATACATAGCACCATAGTAAATGGCTGCCATCAATACTAAGGCACTCGTTGGATCCATACCGAAAGTTATAGGGATCAAAACGGCTACAGCTGTGGCAGGACCTAGACCTGGCAACATACCAACTACCGTACCTAAAAATCCTCCGATAAGTACCCATAAAATGTTCATCGGATGAAGGGCAGTCATTAATCCTTCTATGAAGTTCTGAATATCTACACCCATAAATAATTCTCCTCACTAAGGTAAGCTAACATTTAATAATTCTGAAAAAGAATACCAAGTTACAAATGAGAAAATAACTGATATTAAAATGTTTTGAAGCCATTTTTGTATTCCATTAACAACAAATAATAATCCGCCAAGGAAAATCATTGTAGAAAATAAAAAGCCTATTCTTTCAAATAGAAATGTATAAATAAAAATCAATACTAAGCTTGAAATGATTAAGACGGGGGTTCGACCTTGAATTAACCCTTTAAATTCTTCCACAGCTTCGGAGCGTTTCTTCCATTCTTGGAAGAAATAAATGATTCCCATAATTAACAAGAAAATACCAATGATAGCTGGGAAGTATAGTGGGGCATTCGGATCACCCGTTCTTGATTTTGTTAAGTCAAATGTCAGTATTAAATAAACAATGCTCGTAATGATAAAAAATAAAGGCATTGCTAAACGAACCAATATAAACACCCCTTATAAAATTGGAATAAATCCACTTCATGTGGATTTATTCCTACTAGTCTACTAGTCAATTAAACCTGCATCTTTAAGTAGCTGATTATAGTTTTCAGTTTGTTCTTCTAAGAATTCAGTAGCTTCTTCACTATTCATGTAGTAAGATTCCCATTCGTTATTGACTAATAATTCTTGCCAAGCTTCTGTTTCTACAAGTGTTGAAATGGTCTCATCCCAATAAGCAATTTCTTCTTCACTCATGTCTGGAGGTCCCATTACACCTCTCCAGTGAGGAAATTCTAAATCGATGCCTTGTTCTTTCCAAGTCTGAACATCTTCTAGTCCTTCAATAGGCTCATTAGAACCTACAGCTACCATTTTTAATTTACCTGCTAAATGTTGTTCTTTAGCTTCCGATACAGACATTGTTGCAACATCAACATGATCACCTAATAAAGCAGTTACAACATCTCCTCCACTTTCATAAATCATAAATTCAAGTTGAGTAACATCGACACCATATTCTTTAGCTGCTTGAACGAAGGCTAAGTGGTCGTTATTACCTAGGCTTGGAGCGACAGCTATCTTGAGTGATGTAGGGTCTTCCTTAAGTTGTTCTAATATGTCAATTCCATTATCGAACTCAGAATCAGGTGCCACTGCTACTGAAATCCATTCCGTTGTTAAAATGGCTAATGGTGTAAAATCCTTGTAAGTTAAGTCGCTTTGCCCTAATAGATTGTTAGTGATCACAAGACTTGAGTTAATGGCGAAGGTATGCGCGTCTTGATCTTTTAGATATTGCCAACCTACTTCACCGCCTCCGCCAGGTTTGTTAACGACATTCATGTTTTTTTCGATAATATTTTCATCGTCAAAGATTTTTTGCATGGCACGAGCCGTACCATCCCAACCTCCACCTGGAGAAGCTGGTGCTACTATTTCAATATTGTCTGTTGGAAATTCAGATGCATCATCAGAACCACCAGTGTCAGAACAAGCTGTTAATACGACAGCGATAACTAATAATAAAGAGAATAAATACTTATTCACATAAACCATCCTTTCAATTTTTTGTTCAGAAAATGAGTGTCTGGGTACATAATAATTTGAAAATTTCATCTTGTAACCGTTTTCAAAATTTATTCCATTAACAACAATAAATTATTTTTGTTCATTTTGTTCATGGATTTTATTTCGCATAGTACTTTCTTTCTGGCCTACCGATCACACCATACTCTTGCTCAACTTTAATATATTCAGTGGAAACTAAATACTCTAAGTAGCGTCGTGCTGTCGTTCTAGATGAACCTATTGCTTGTCCCATTTCATCTGCTGACCAAGGTCCTTTTTTGTCATCGAAATGTTCTATCACTTTTTCAAGCGTAATTTTATCAATTCCTTTTGGTAGAGAATTTTGTTTGGGTGATTGAATACTATTTGTCTGATTAGAAAAGATTTTATTTAATAATTCTTCATCGATATGATCTTGCTCGGCTAATAAATATTGTCTATTAAAATACTGATTAATAGCTTCTTGGAATTTTTCTAATGAAGCAGGCTTCATAATGTAATTGACAATCCCTTTTCTTAAACTATCTTCGAGTAAATGCTTTTCAGTTGCTGCCGTAATCATGATGATATCTAAATCAGGTTTAATCTCTCGTAACTGATCGATTAATTCGGTTCCTAGTATGTCAGGTAGATAGATATCTAAAAATAATAGATCAAAATCTGTAGATTGCACTAATTCTAGTGTTTCTTGTCCATTCATTGCTTTGCCTACTACTTGTACATGATCAATCTTATTTAAAAACCCCACATGTATATTTGCTACGCGGAAATCATCTTCAGCTACTATAATTTTTATCATTTTTTGTGACACCACCTTTTAATTTTGGTATAAAGACTGAGAAAGTTGTTCCATGATCGTCAGATTCAACCTCAATGCTACCATTTAAAGAATTAATAGATTCTTTTACGTTATATAAACCAAACCCTCTTTGCCCCGTACCTTTAGTTGAGAAGCCTTTTTTAAATAATAAATCTAAGTCTTCATTAATTCCGTCACCATTATCCGTAATTTCTAAAATAATATCTTGACCAATGTCTAGAGTAAAAAATGAAACGACGGGTTGTTTTTTATGCGCGACAGCATCAAAAGCATTATCAATAAGGTTACCCATAATGGTGATAATATGGGAGATATCTATATAATTTGGTAAAACATTTAAAGAGCTATTAGGGTCAACTGTAAACTTGATTTTCTTTTCAGATGCTTTGCTTAATTTTCCTAATAACACGGCTTGTACTTTCGGGTCTTGTATATGTTCAAAAATTAACTTATTGTTGTTCTGTATATCGACTATTTCTTCGTTTATCATCTTTCGAACTTGGTCATATTCTTCAAGCTGTATTAATCCTGATATGACATGCATTTTGTTGGAAAATTCATGTGTTTGGGCTCTAAGGTTATCTGAGTACTCTTTTACTTCTGATAGAGTAGATAACATTTCGGTAATTTGTGTTTTATCTCTGAATGTCGTTACAGTTCCAATAAGCTTACTATTCTCAATGATTGGGACTAAGTTGATAATGATTACCCGCTGATTAAAACGAATTTCCTTATTATTAATTCTGGCATACAATGATTTAATCTCTTGAAAATTGATTTCGGGTAACAACGAATCAATGACCTGTAAATGATATGGTTCATTAATGTTTAATAGTTTTTTGGCTGTATCGTTTACTAACGTTATGTATCCGTTTTCATCTGTGGCTATAACACCTTCACTAATTGAATTTAGAATAGAGGATTGTGAGCGATATAGGGTTGCTATTTCTCTAGGCTCAAGCCCAAATGTTTCTTTTCGAATATGTCTGGCTAGGAGATAACTTAATAGAACCCCTAATAAAAAGATAATTAAGGAGAAATAAAGAGTGCTTTTAATTCGGTTCATAATTGCCTGATTGATCTCTGATTTTAAGTAACCGACTGTGACAACACCAATAATGCGTTCAGAATTTGAATAGACAGGGGCCTTTCCTACGATAGCGGACCCAATAAATTCGTCAGATTCCATCGTATAATATCCACCAAATACCACTGCCATGTAACCATCATCAAAAGGGTAATATTCATCAATTAATTCTTCGTTCGGATGATATACAAAACGGCCGTCCTTACTTTGTATAACAGCAAACATTCCCTCTTTCTGACCACTGTATTGGTTGATTAATAGTTGAAGCTCGTCTTCATCACGATCAATAATAGCCTCTTGTACATCGGGGTTAAATGATAGAGTCTTCGCTGTTTGAAGACTTAAGTCTTCTCTATTTAAGTAAATTTGTTGTATGTCAAGGTATGCGAAAACTCCAAGTAGCAATATAATCAAAGAGGAAGTAATACCTATTACTAGCCCGGTAATTTTTGTTTGTAGTGAAACCCTCAGGAGTCGCCTCAGCATCTTATCCCTAACTTTCCTGTTGAAAAATTTTAAAATAATTATAATTTTTTTATATAATTAGAGCAACATCCATCCGATTAGTACACCCGTTCCTCCAAAAATCAATGCATACCCAATATTCCAAAGTGTCAATTGGTATGGATTGCGCTTAAAATATTGATTCAACATTGTGATTGGAATGTTGAAGGTTCCTGTCATGTCATTAGCGATCACGGATATAATCATCACAACTGATACACTTAATGGATTAATAGACTCTAAAAATGGTGTGACGAATAACCCTTGTAGGCTAAGAGTTACGAGCGGGTGAAAGCCGAAGAATGCTAATACCATTGAACTCAACTGGATAAAAATGAATAATAATAATGGTGTTCGTTCAAGCCAGGCGAACGATTCAATTGCGATTTCTAATAACGGGGTTTCACCGATCAATTCATTGAATAATCCGATTGGAAGTAGGAGCATCATAAAGTTTTGCATCGTCCATATATGATCGCCCCACACTTTTTGTGTATAACGAATGAAAGTGCGATGCTTCTTCGTTACCATCGCCCAGGTAAACGTGTATGGAAGGATGACTAGAATGATTGAATCAAAAAATTCTAGTCCCGTCAGTAAATGCGTAATGGCAGCCGTCGCGATAAAAAGAATGAGAAAACCTGCTAACGATAGGAGATGGCGATAGTTAGTGTTTTGTTGGGTATCTTCCTCTTCCACGGGTTCTAAATTCACATTTCGATATTTGAAATAGCCAAGTGATGTGTCAAGTAAAAGCATCATGACTGAAAAAGCGAACAAAATAGGAAGTAGCGCTAAATAAGAAGATCCGGTAAAGGCCACTACCATCGCAATATAAACTTCAATTGGACTCCAAGTATTTGCTGCAGCAAATGGTCTTAAAATGGCCCTGGTCGCTAATTGATGAGTGATCCGTTCGTTTAAGTGCGCTGTTTTTTCCTTAACCAGGGTGTAAACTAATGGAATAGTAGATATAAAGATAAATAGGGTTAAGGCATAGCTAGTTAAATAAGACTTCACATAAAACTTACCCAAATTAGGTGTGTTTTTCTGCAATATATTAAAAAGTGATTGTTCATACCCACCAATAATCATGTAATGGTTAATAAACGGGATGAGATAGAGTAACGATAATAATAAGCCCATAGAGGTGAAATGCCCAACTAATTCGTTAAAAGGTAACTCATACCCAATAGCAATCACACCAGAAACGATGAGAAATACAACACCAATAATCTGATAAGTTCGATTAGCCCCAGCAATTGACAAGAATAGCGCCAATATCCCAATCCAACCTTGTATTGTCATAACGGTTTCGTTATTTAGGAAAAGATTGAATATATATAAAGCTACATAGCTCGTGTATAAATGAAAAAGTAGACGTCTCATAGTATCACACTCTCAAATGGAATAGTCTTCTATTATCTTAACAAACACCTATTATTGTTCCTACCTTCCTTTATCCTGAATAGATCCAATATAATAAATTAAAATCCCCTTGGAAGAATAGTACAAAAGGTCTAATTTGTAATGTGACAGACAAAAAATGAAATAGAATAGAAACATTTTTAAATAGTTATTAATGATTACTTTTATAGAGTTAATTCTAATTTTTCGACAAAAATATAATCAAGAACATTAAAATGGTATTTCTTTTGACCTATTTTCTATTTTTGATGGTGTATCATATAAAGGAATCTCGACAAAAAATTAGGTTGTTTGACGGATTTCTACTAATCAAGTAATGAATTATGATAACAATAAGAGATTAGTCAGAATATTCAAATGACCTAATCTCGACAAAGGCAAAACTGGTGAAAACCAGTGACGCAAAGCTATAGGGGCTTCTGTGCATATGCACAATGCCAGCCAGCTACCGAAAGATCAGGGCAGTAAGATTAGCGGTTATTCATTCTTACTTAAAACGTGACCGGTTAAGTAGGAAATGAACAGCCCCTATCTTACCACTAACCTCGTCATTCGGTATTGCCGAGGTAATCTAATAGAAATGGAGGTGACATCTGCATCCTTCCTACCTTGAGTGTAGATGGATGGCTCTCAGGGATAGGTTCCATTATTTTTTACCCTATCGATCGGTATACACAATTCTTCATTACCCCATTGATGTTGTGTATTTATCAAAAGGTTTAGTCGATATCGACGACAATCTACCTCCAGGTAAGTTCGGGAAGCGGCTAAAAGATGCGTGCTCGGTACTAGAACTCCCCACTAGTATCGATGCGCGTATTTTTTTTATGTCAAAATAAATATTTGGGTTGACTTTTTTCTGAATCAGGTGTAAATTAATAACCAATACTTTAGTAAATAAAAGCGTTTAAGCGTTTAAGCATTTATGCGATTAAGTAATGGAAAGGATGAGTCAAATGACTTTAACGGTTCAAAAAGTACCTAAGCATTTAAAAAAATATACAGCGGAACAACATTATCATACATATACACCCATTAATCATGCGGTTTGGCGTTATGTCATGCGGCAGAATCACCATACTTTAAAGGATCTTGCTCATGAGGCTTATACAGATGGTTTAAGAGCTTCGGGGATTACGATTGAGAAGATTCCAAATGTGGATGAAATGAACGAAGCATTAGCTCCTTTCGGTTGGGGAGCCTCGACGATTGATGGATTTATTCCTGGGGTTGCTTTCTTTGAATTCCAAGGAAATGGAGTTCTACCGATTGCAACAGAAATACGTAAACTAGAGAATATTCAATACACACCTGCCCCTGATATTATTCATGAAGCGGCTGGTCATGCTCCTATTTTATGTAATCCGAAATACTCCGAGTACGTTAAAATGTTCGGTGAGATTGGGAAAAAAGCGATTGCCTCTAAAGAAGAACATGATCATTTCGATGCTGTCCGTCATTACTCGAACTTGTTGGAAAAAGGTGACGCGACTGAGGAAGAGATCAAGGCGGCAGAACAAAATGTTAAAGAAAAAGAGGTAGCAATTAAAGGAGTCTCAGAAGCTGAAAAAGTTGGTCGTTTATACTGGTGGACGGTTGAGTACGGGCTAATTGGAACAGTCGATGATCCGAAAATCTATGGTGCAGGATTACTATCGTCTGTTGCGGAAGGTAGTAATATTTTAAGTCCTGAAGTTGAAAAACGTCCGTTTGATGTTCAGGAAATGGTTAATACTTCATTTGATATTACAAAACCACAGCCACAGTTGTTCGTTTGTGAGAGTTTTGAGCAACTCATTGAAGGGTTAAAAGAGTTTGCTCAAGAAATGTCCTTTATGAAGGGTGGAACAGAAAGCTTGGATAAAGCGATCCAATCAGAGAATGTCGCAACAGCAGTGTTTAGTTCAGGTCTTCAAGTCACAGGTATTTTCTCTGATCGAATCACAGATGAAAACGGTGATCTCATTTACATTAAAACTTCTGGTCCAACAAACCTCGCGTTTGATCACCAAGAGCTTTCCGGGCACGGTACAGATTACCATTCCGATGGTTTTGGTTCACCGGTTGGTAAGTTAAAAGACTTAGGCAAAAGCTTAGAAAATTTAACCGATTCTGAGCTGGAAGCCCAAGGTGTCTTGGTGGGTGAAGAAACGACTTTGGAATTTGAAAGCGGCATTGTTGTTACAGGTACTGTTAAAGATTTGGTACGTAAAGATGGTAAAGTAGTTATTGTTTCTTTTGAAAACTGTCGTGTGACATTAGGGGATGACGTATTATTTGAACCCGAGTGGGGAGTATTTGATATGGCGGTTGGAACGGATATTGTATCTGTTTTTGCTGGAGCGGCTGACGGAGAAGCTTTCCACTCAATAGTGGAATCTGAACCAATGGAAACACCGGCACTCCCAGAGCTTACATCACTTGAACAGTTATTCCAAGATGTACGCAATGTTCGTGAAGGTCATATAGCAGACCCAGAGTCTGAATTAGAACGTGTTTTAGATGAATTACAAGTTATATCAAATGATGATTGGTTGTTAAGAATTGAGATTTTTGAAATCTTAGTGGCTAAAAAACTTTCTTGTACCTTATTAGATCGTGTGACTGATGAATTAAATCACGTTAAAACGTTAGATGAAGAGTGGAATACGTTAATTGAACGTGGAATAAAAGTTGCTAAAAATGCCCCCTTAATATCTGAATAGATATTGGAACTCGCGTAAGGCGGGTTCTTTTTTTTTGTGATAAAATAACAGACAGAGAGGTGAATGTAATGGGATTTAAGAGAGACGTACATATTAAATATCCGATTGATTTAGTGTTTCGTGTGTTAACAACGTTTGAATATGCACCTAAAGTGTTAGACCACATACAAGAAGTTGAAGTATTAGATGAAGAGGTGAAAGTGGGGACGCATATTAAAGAGGTTCGACTGATTGGCAATCAACAAGTTGAAAACACATTAGAAGTCACTGAGTATGAACCCTACACGAAATTTGCGACGTATAGTAAACAGAATGGTTTAGACCTTCATTACATTTATACGTTAAGTGAAGTGGATGGAGGGACAGATATTCACTTTGAAGGGAATATTAAAACAAAAGGGCTCCGAAATATGTTAACAAAGCCAGTGATCAACCGAATCATTAAAAAGGAAGACGGCAATCATTTGTATCAATTAAAGCAATATGTTGAGATGAATTATAAAGAGTCTCAAGAGTAGCTTGTTAACTTTTAAACAATCGGCGAAAAGATCCTTTAATTTGGCGAAAAGAAAACTAGTTTTGACGAGAAGAAGCTTCATTCTGGCGAAAAGAGGGCTCAAATTCGCGAAAAGCAAAATCGAATCGGCGAAAAAAAGACTCATCTTGGCGAAACACCTCTGTTTCAGGGGGTAAGACATTTAGGAGTGGAGTCAATGCGTGAATTTAAAGAGTTGCATCATAATGGGGACATTGACCAGTTATTAGAGCATCAGCTGTCTTTTTTGTATATATCACGGAAAGGTTGCAGTGTGTGCCATAGTCTATTGCCTCAGGTTCAATATCTAATGGACCAATACCCTCAAATAGAACTCGGACATATAGATGTTCATGATGTACCAGAAGTCGCAGGGCGTTTTTCAATTTTTACCGTTCCAGTACTCATTTTATTTGTCGATGGCAAAGAGTACTTGCGGGAAGCTCGTATTGTTCAAGTGAATCAGTTTGATGAAAAAGTCCGTAAAATCTATGAGGGTGTGTTGGGTTAACCCTCATAGACGACTTTAAACTCTTCGCAAACGACATACATTTTTTCCTCAAATGTTTGATTTTTGTCAGCTAATTCTCGGTTAAAAAATTTAATATGTTCACGGCGCCAATAATCATAACTTTTATCGCCTTCTCCTTCCTTATAAGCAAACTCTTTAGTTACTTCATTAAACGGGATTAGCTCAACCTTCATCGTTCTAGTGATCAAAATAGGCTGGCCGTCCCAATCGGTAATAATGTTGTATTCACCGACTTTAGGCAATTCTTCGTTTTCATCTATGTAAGATTGATATAAAGAGCAAGTCGCTGTTTTATCTCCACTTTTAACTAATTGAGCCAGTTCATTCGCTAACTCAGGACCATCGCCAAATGCCCATGCTTCATACGTTGCATGCTTGGCTTCTTCTGGGTTTAATGTAGACAAGAAGTTTTGCCACAAGTTCTTCACTGATTTTTCATTCATTATTCATTTCTCCTACCTATATCTATGACATAATAAATATAATCTTATTATAACACGTGGAAAGGGGTCTAGTGATGCAGAATTATAGTACAACCTTATTACGTTTTTCAGCTTTATTCGCAGTAGTTGGAGCGTTCATTGGTTCTCATATGGCAGGGTCAATGGATTACCAATTTAGAACGGTGCACGCTCATATATTAGTTGTGGGTTGGTTAACGCTCTTTGCGTGGGCGGTGTTTTATAAAGTTTTTTATCAAGTGAAAACAAAGCTAGCGACGTTGCATGTTTGGACCGCAATCATAGGTGCGTTTGGGCTTACAACAGGTATGTGGGTCTATTATGTACGCCCGTTTGGATTACCAGATGGTTTGGTAACGGTGTATTTCATAGTTGGCGGGACTACCCTTTTAGTGAGTTTTGTGTTATTTTTCCTAGTAACTTTAAGTAAAAAAATCGATGAGTAATTTTAGAGGTTTTCCAAGCATTATTGATAAAAAATCGATTTTTTAGAGGTCCACAATTTATTGAAAGGTAGGGACATTTAATTGAACTTTTACGATCGACTAATGGATGGATACCAAAATGAACTTACGCACTCTGGAGTAAATGGTGAACGATTGGCTAAACGACTAGCTGAGCTTGCTAAAATCGGTTGGACCGAAGAAGGCGGTTGCGAGAGAATATCATTTTCGCAAGAAGAACTAAAAGCTAAAGAATTAGTGATGAAGTGGATGGAAGAAGAAGGACTCGACGTTATGATGGATGGTGCCGGGAATGTATTTGGTCGCTTAAAAGGGCAAGAAGATGTACCAGCTGTTCTATCTGGTTCCCATGTAGATAGTGTTCCACATGGAGGTCATTTTGACGGTCCTTTAGGTGTTTTGTCTGCTTTAGAAGTGGTCTCAGCATGGCGTGAGGAAGGTTATCAACCCAAGCGTCCATTTGAAGTCGTTATTTTCTCTGATGAAGAAGGAGCTCGCTTTAACGGAGGTTTAACAGGTAGTCAAGCCTTTATTGGGCAAATTGAAGCGGATGAAGAGCGGAAACGGGTTGATTATGAAGGACGTTCGTATGAAGAAGTATTAAAAGAGGTTGGTCTAACTCCGGAGAGTGTCGCTAGTGCCAAGCGCGATCTGGATGACGTGTATGCTTTTATCGAAGTCCATATTGAGCAGGGGAAACGTTTGGAGAAAGCGAATCTTCCGACGGGTGTTGTAACAGGAATTGCAGGACCAACTTGGTTAAAAGTTATATTTAAAGGTGTGGCAGGACATGCTGGGAATACACCGATGAATGATCGCCAAGATGCATTGGTAGCAGCGAGTGATTTTATTCGCCAAGTGAAGGACTTCCCACCTCAAGTGAGTGATTCAGGCGTGGCGACTGTTGGTAAACTAGAAGTAAAACCAAACGGTGTAAATGTTATCCCAGGTGAAGTTGAGCTAACAGTTGATATACGTGATATTAAGAACGAATGGAAAGAAGAGATCGTTCGTTTGGTTAAAACTTGTGCTCAAACAGTAGCAGGTAAGCAGGAAATTGCGGTCGAACTTGAGGAATTAATGAGCGTGGACCCCGTTGAAATTCCTCAACATATGCAGCAAAAAGCGAGTGAAGCCGTCAAAGAAGTATTAGGTTCAGAAGCTTATCACTTGCCAAGTGGTGCAGGACATGATGCGATGATTGTTGGACGGTATGTGCCAGCAGCCATGTTATTTATTCAAAGTAAGGACGGTATTAGCCACAATCCTAAAGAATGGTCTTCTTTAAACGATTGTGTTCAAACGGTGCATGTGTTGAAACGCTTTGTTGAAAAAGTTTGTGATGAATAGTTTAAAGAGGAGTATGGGACAAAAGATAAATAGGTTAATATACCGAACAAAAATGGAGTTAGCGTAGTCAAAATGCGAGACTCCAGGTCGGTTTAAAGTGGCCACGTCCTGCGCCTGCGATTACTCGGCGCAAAGTAATGCACAGGTGTATCACAAGTAGCATTTGTGGCCAACGCCGACACTAGATCGTCCAGATCGTCGCAGAACAGCACGAGCTGAGGGGCCACAGGATGTTGCGTCATTAGCCCGAACATCCTTAAATCTTCGAACGGAAGTGAGTTTGGGGAAGTTGAAGCCGTGCCTGCGGAAAGCGAAGCATTTTGACGTAGCTACCATAAAGAAGGCGAACTAAGGATGTTTAATACAGTCTAATGTTCGCCTTTTTTATATAATAATTATTCTTGTCTCAGCCTCCTCCCTAATAAAATTCTTATACTCCTCCCACTTGATAAAAATCTTTATGTTAAACTAGTTTGTTTTGATATACTTTTTTTAAAGTAGGGTATGTAACAGAAGGAGGGAGAAATGGTTGATTCAATTTAAGAATTTAAATAAAGATTTTGACGACGGTACTGAAGCATTAAAAGGAATAGATCTAAATCTACAACCCGGTGCATTAACTTGTATTATTGGTCCAAGTGGTTGTGGAAAAACAACTCTATTAAAACATATAAATCGCCTTATTTCCCCGAGTGAAGGTGATATTATAATTGATGGTGAATCCATTTATGGAAAAGATGTTGTTGAACTAAGGCGTTCAATAGGATATGTCATTCAGCAAATTGGTTTATTTCCGCATATGACGATTGCTGAAAATATAGCGGTTGTCCCCAAATTACTCGGATGGACGAAAGGTCAAATTGATCAACGTGTCAATGATATGTTAGATATGGTGAACCTAGAGCCAGATGTTTTCCGCAATCGTTTTCCACTGGAACTCAGTGGTGGGCAGCAACAAAGGGTAGGGGTGGCACGAGCATTAGTCGGTAATCCAGATATTATTTTAATGGATGAACCTTTTAGTGCATTAGACCCGATCAGTCGTGAGCAACTGCAGGATCAGCTTAAAGATTTACATAGTCAATTACAAAAAACCATCGTTTTTGTAACGCATGATATGGATGAAGCCTTAAAGATTGCTGACCAAATTGTGATTTTACGGAAAGGTGAAGTCGAACAATATGGAACTCCAGACGAAATTTTACAGTCTCCGCGTACTGAATTTGTAAAATCGTTTATTGGGGAAGACAGAATGACTCGGTATTTAAAAACCACTAATAAAACGGCAAAATATTATCAGGATTGGTTTACGATGGCTGCACCTTCTGACCCTAGCAAAGAAGTACAAGCCTTAGCAGAACTTGATGAATTAATTCATTTGTTTGTTGATGAAAAGTTTGACGTAGTCGCTGTAAAAGAAAACGATGAACTATTAGGTTATTTAACAAAAGATTCATTTATTAAAGCGTTAACCTCAGAAAGAGGTGAGCTATCGTGAGTTGGTTAAAAGGAATGTATAACGGGTTTAATGAGTTCTTCTTAACAGTCGTTGATCGTAGGGAATTGATTCAAATGGCTTTTATTGAGCACTTATGGTTATCTTTTGTTTCAATTTCTATTGCATGTTTAATATCATTACCATTAGGCATATGGATTGCTAGAGCTAAACGGTTTGCAGAACCTATGATTGGAGTTACAGCGGTCTTACAAACGATTCCGAGCCTAGCCTTATTTGGATTTCTCGTCCCACTGATTGGAATAGGAACGAACACAGCCTTAATCGCGCTTACAATATATGCATTACTTCCGATTGTTCGAAACACTTACACGGGGATCTCGCGAGTCAGTCCTGCGATGATTGAGGCAGCAAGTGCAATGGGTATGACTTCAAGACAACGTTTATTCAAAGTTGAATTCCCTTTAGCCATACCTTTTATTATGGCAGGAATTCGAACGGCTACAGTCTTAACGGTTGGAGTCGCGACATTGGCAACGTTCGTCGGTGCTGGTGGATTAGGAGATGTCATATATCGCGGTCTTCAATCATATAAACCATATTTAATTTTAGCGGGAGCCATTCCTGTGGCAGTTTTAGCTAATATGTTTGATTTTATTTTAAAACATCTAGAGAAAAAATCGACACCTAAAGGTATGAGGATTAAATAGGGAGGATTATGATGGTTAAGCGAAAAAGGTTATTTTTTATGATCAGCATATTATTTGTAAGTTTATTAGCAGCTTGTGGATCATCAGGTAGTGATGAAGGAACAATTAAAATTGGCGGTAAGCCATGGACAGAGCAATACATTTTACCTCAAATTGTAGGGCAGTATATAGAAGCCCATACGGATTTAGATGTTCAATATGAAGATGGATTAGGTGAAGTAGCTGTCATCACACCTGCCATTGATCAAGGTGATATTGATATTTATGTAGAATATACAGGAACTGGTTTAGAAGCGGTTTTGAATGAACAGGCGGAAGAAAGAGAATCTTCGGAAAGTGTTTTTCAACGAGTGAAGGAAGGATATGAAGAAAAGTTTAACGTGACTTGGTTAGAGCCTTTAGGCTTCGAAAATACTTACACACTGGCATACCATCCTGATGCTGATTATGATGCTCAGACTTTTTCTGATTTAGTTGAGGTGTCACAAAACCAAGAGATGTCATTTGGAGCTCCTCACCCATTTTATGAGCGTGAAGGTGATGGGTATGATGCTATGATTGAAACCTATCCATTTGACTTCAGTCGAACAGACTCTTTAGATCCTAACGTGATGTATGAAGCAGTATACAATAAGGAAGTTGATTTAATCCCTGCATTTACGACTGATGGTAAAATTGAGCGGTATGGCTTACAAGCAACTACTGATGATTTAGGATTTTTCCCGAAGTATGATGCAGCACCTCTAATTAGAATGGAAACGCTAGAAAATCATCCTGAGCTTGAGGACGTCATAAATGAATTGGCTGGTCAAATTTCTGAAGAAGAAATGCAAGAAATGAATGCTAAAGTCGATATTGATGATATGAAGGCAGAAGTTGTCGCAGAAGAATTTTTGAAAGGCAAAGGCTTAATTGATTAAGACGGGAGTTTTCCCGTCTTTTTTTGTCCTTTTATAAATGGACATATGCTGTTATAATTGATATTTGTGTGTGAAAGCACATAGCAGTTCGAAAAATCCTGCTTAATCAAAACTAAGGAGATGATCAATATGTCAGAGAACTATTATTTACCTAGGTCAGGGCCAATGCCAAGACCGAATAGCGTCGAGGAAGGGCGCGAAATATTAAAGAACGAAGCCTTTGGTGCGCCAAACGTCCAAGAAATCACGTTTAATGCATTAGAATTTACGGCGGTTTGTCCGAAGACTGGTCAGCCTGATTTTGGCCGAGTTGAAATCTCATATACGCCACAAGATAAATGTATTGAATCTAAGTCATTAAAGTTTTATCTTTGGTCTTTCAGGGATCAAGGTGCCTTCTGTGAGTCATTAGCGGCACAAATTGCGGATGATGTCATGTATGCGATTGATCCAAAACGTGTTGAAGTGACGGTCTATCAATCGGCGCGTGGTGGTATTGAGCTAACCACGAAAGCGGTGCGTGAACATGACAAATAAAGATCAGAAGCTTATTTTACTCAATGTGATCTTTGCCAGCGCGTTAGTAGTCGCAAATGTGATCGCTGGTAAAATTGTCATGTTAGGCGAAAACTTTACTATTCCAGCAGCCGTTGTCGTATATGCAGTCACGTTTTTAATAACAGATATTATTCATGAGAATTATGGACGAGAACAAGCAAAACAGACAATTATTTTTGGGTTTATTGCCCAAATTTTCGCCAGTATCATGATTTTTTTAGGACAGCTATTACCAGTGGCACCATTTGCGCAGGAGTCACAACAAGCATATGAAACGTTGCTCGGGCAAAATGCGCGCTTTGTCATCGCTTCACTTGCAGCTTATCTCACATCACAATACCTTGATGTTCTCATATTCTCTAAATTGAAGAAAATGACGAATACTAAATATAAATGGTTAAGAAATAATGTGAGTACGGCATCTTCACAATTAATTGATACAACCGTATTTATCACAATTGCTTTTATCGGTTCAGTGCCTAATCTTTGGATGATGATTCTAAGTCAATATGTCATTAAGTTAGGTATTGCTGCTCTCGATACACCAATTTTTTATTGGTTAACGAGGAAGCAGAAACAAACAACTGTTGACCAATCAATTAAAGCAACTTCTTAAATAACAACGCTTCGGGGGATCATTCTCGCGAAGCGTTTTTCATACTTAACAAAATACGGTATGTTTAGGGAGAAATTAACATAATAAATGTACTTTTGGATTACAGAAAATTAGTTATTCATCAAGTATAATGGGGTAAACTAAAACAAGGTTTCAAAGATGTTTGGAGGAACTACAATGAATTTAAACGAGCTACTGACAAACGTCGATGTTATACATCACCGTAACCTTGACGATATCAATGTTGATTTTATTACCGACGACTCTAGAGAAGTTAAACCTGGGTCCATGTTTGTCGCTGTTAGAGGCTATGAGCATGATGGACACGTTTATATAGATGAAGCCATTCAAAATGGTGCCAGTGTAATAGTAGGAGAGAAGGATCTAGAACTATTAGTACCGTATGTACAAGTTCGAAATAGTAAAAAAGCGTTAGGTCAAATATTATGTCAATATTATAAGCAACCATCTGCTTGTAAAAAAGTGATAGGTGTAACGGGGACGAATGGTAAAACAACGACAAGTTATATGCTAAAAGCGATTTTTGAACAAAATAACTATTCCGTTGGGATTATTGGTACGATTGAATATTTTATTAATGGTGAATCACGTCCAAGTCAAAACACGACGCCTGGGACAGCCATGTTACAAAAGCTCCTTTATGAGAGCGTGGATGATGTCATTATTATTGAAATTTCATCTCATGCCTTAAAACAATGCCGAGTAGAAGGAGTTCAATTAGATGCGGCTATTTTTACTAACTTAGATTCAGAGCATTTAGATTATCATAAAAGTATGACAGAGTATTTTGAATCGAAGTTTAAAATATTCGATTTGTTAAAGCCACATGGTTATGCTTTGGTAAATAGGGATGATGAGTGGGGAGAAAAAGCTTATCATTTATTAAGAGAAAAAGGCACTCATGTCTACACTGTTGGGACAAGCTCAAAAGCTGATGCACAAATTCATCGACAAGATACGAGTGTGACATTGAAGGCGATTAATACTAATGTTTTGCTAAATTTAAAAATGCCTGGAATTCATAATCGATTTAATGCAGCGTTCAGCCTAATGGTAGGAGAGTTATTTGATTTAGAGTTAAGTGAAACTGTAGACGCACTAAATCATGTAGAAAAGGTAAAAGGAAGGTTTGAAGTTGTCAATTTCCCAGGAAATATAACAGTTGTTGTCGATTATGCTCATACACCAAAAGGGTTTTATCATTGCTTAAACGCCGTAAGAGAATCAGGTGCTAATCGCATCATTCATGTATTTGGATTCCGAGGGTCGCGCTATTCAACAAAGCGTGAAGTGATGATGAATGAATCGCTAAAGGTGAGCGATTATTATATATTAACGTTTGATGATTTAAACGGATCAACGGAAGAAGAGATGAGACAAATATTAAAATATTTCCACGACCATCATGGATCTAGTAAAGGGGAAGTCATACCTGACCGAACAATCGCAATCGAAAGAGCTATTAAATTAGCCAATGATGGTGATTGGATTATTATTACCGGAAAAGGGCATGAACAATATAAAGGGAATTTTGCACTTGGAACGAAAACGGATTTAGAAACGGTAGAAACATTAATGAACAGAGCCCGGCAGATAACTCGTTTAAGTTAAGCGGATGAGCTGTTTAAAAACAACTCATTCGCTTTTTTGTTATAAAAAAGAAAAACTCAGCATTTCGCCAAGTTTTTCTTTAGGGGGTAACCTATATATATCAATTAGGGGGATTAGGTATTTAAATCAACATGCTTGCCTTTCACTAAATAAATAATGCCTTCTGCGATGTTCGTGACATGGTCTGCTGCACGTTCTAAATAGCGACTGATAAAAGCAAGCTGTGTAATTTGACTAATTTCGTCTGGATGCTTTGTCATGTGCGTGAGAAGTGTTTCAATTGATGAACCATATTGATGATCGACTTTATCATCAATACGAGAAATTTCGAATGCTGTTTCCATATTTTCTTCAATATAAGCTTCAATTACAAGGTCAATCATCTGTTCAACGACAGATGCGGTCATTAATATTTGTTGCTTTTCTTCTGGTAAAGTATCTGTTCCAATGCGAATGACTGATTTGGCGATATTTACGGCAAGATCGCCAATTCGTTCTATGTCATTTGTTACTTTTAACGTTATTACAAGCCTTCTTAAATCTTTTGCAACCGGTTGTTCTTTCGCTATTAACCAAATGGCTTGGTCGTTAATCTCATCTTCAATAGCATTAATTTTTTCGTCTTGATTAATAACATCTTGTGCTTGTTGCAAGTCTTGATGTTCTAACGCATAAAGGGATTTAGATAAAGATGTTTTAGCCATTTCACTCATTTTAAGCACTTGTTGTTTTAATGCACTTAATTTTTCTTCAAAATTTTCCCTTACCATAAAAGCAAGCTCCTCTCGTATGAGTTTTATCCGAAACGACCCGTAATATAGTCTTCTGTACGTTGATCAGAAGGGTTAGAGAATAATGTTTCAGTGTCTGCAAATTCAACAATTTCTCCGTTTAAGAAAAAGGCAGTTTTGTCTGAAATTCGAGCAGCTTGCTGCATGTTATGAGTCACAATAACAATGCTGTAATCTTCTTTAAGCTGTTGTACTAATTCTTCTACTTTTAAAGTCGAGATTGGGTCTAAGGCAGATGTTGGCTCATCCATTAAAATGACATCTGGTTCGATTGCTAATGTTCGAGCGATACATAAACGTTGTTGCTGTCCACCAGATAAACCATAGGCATTCTCTTTTAGACGATCTTTAACTTCATCCCAGATAAAGGCGTCTTTGAAGCTCTTTTCAACAATCTCATCTAATATTTTTTTGTTACGGATGCCATGAATCTTAGGCCCATAAGCTACATTTTCATAAATTGATTTTGGAAACGGGTTCGGTTTTTGAAAAACCATACCTACGCGAGTGCGTAGTTCTTCCACTTTAAAGTTCTTATTTAAAATATTTTGGCTTCTGTATTCAATATCTCCTGATGTTTTAACAGTAGGGACCATATCGACCATTCGATTTAACGTTTTAAGATAGGTTGATTTACCACAACCAGATGGACCGATAATGGCTGTAATTTCCTTTTCATTAATCGCTAGGTTGATATCTTTTAACGCGTGTGTATCGCCATACCAAAGATTTAAATTTTTAGTATTAAATACGATGTTCTGTTTAGTATCTGGAGCTTTTTTTATGCTTGGGTTTTTCACAGTTGCTAAACTCATCTAAATCACTCCTCAAAATTAATAACGATGCTGGAACTTGTTACGAATAAAGATCGCAGCTGAATTTAATAAGAATAACAGTAAAAGTAATACGATAATGGTTGCGGCAGCAAGGTTTGCGTATTCTTCTACTAGGGATGAATCTAATGTCCAATAGTAAATTTGCATTGGTAATGCTGTGAATTTATCAAAAATGCCTCCTGGAAACGGAATAAGCAATGCTGGAATTCCAATTACGGTTAATGGTGCTGTCTCACCAATGGCACGCGATATAGCTAAAATGGCTCCTGTTAACATACCAGGTAGTGCTGCTGGAAGGATAATCCGTCGAATTGTTTGCCATTTTGTAGCTCCCATACCGTAAGACGCTTCCATTAAGTGTTGCGGCACTGATCGAATAGATTCTTGAGCTGCTACAATCACAATCGGTAAAATAAGCAAGGAAAGCGTTAGACCTCCTGCTAATACGATGTTGCCGAAATCCATAGCCCGAACAAAAATGGTTAATCCTAAAATTCCGTATACGATGGATGGTACACCTGCTAAATTCGAAATGTTGGTCTGAATGAGAGACTGTATTTTACCGCCTTTTAGGTAAAGCTCAAGGAATAAAGCTGTCCCAATTCCAATGACGATTGTTACTGGAATGACGACTACCATAAGCCAGAACGTTCCTAAGATGGCTCCCATAATTCCTGCTCTACTTGCTTCAGTAGAAAGACGTCCGGTTATAAAATCCATATTGATTGCGCTTAGCCCTTGTGTGAAAACTTGTATGAGTAAGGCAGCTAATACGACTAATCCAATGGTTGTTGAGATAAAAAATATATATTTAAGGATGTTATTTTTAACAATCCGGGTATTCATTTTCTTTTGTACTTGCTGGATATCAATATAATTCATGCTAGTATTCCTCCCTAAACTTGCGAGAGACGTAGCGTGCTAATAAGTTCATAATTAATGTGAAGACAAATAATGTCATCGCAACAGCATATAAGCTAAAATATATCGTTGATCCGGCTGGTGCTTCACCACCGGCAACTTCTACAATATAAGCGGTCATCGTTTGCATAGATTCGGTAATATCAAAGGTAAAGTTTTTAGAGCTACCACTTGCAATGGTGACAATCATTGTTTCACCGATTGCGCGTGAAATTCCTAAAATAAATGAAGCAATAATACCTGATAAGGCAGCTGGAATAACAACTTTAAACGTTGACTCCAGTCTTGTCGCACCTAAGGCAAATGCACCTTCTCGCATTGAATTCGGTACTGAGCTCATTGCATCCTCAGATAATGATGCGATCATAGGGATAATCATAACTCCCATTACTATTCCAGGACTTAAAATATTCGTCGCGTCGATTGATGGCCAAATAGAACGTAATATAGGTGTTACGAACGTAAAGGCAAAGAAACCATATACAATGGTTGGGATTCCTGCTAAAACTTCTAACATGGGTTTAAGCACACGTCTTACACGATCTGAAGCATATTCACTAAGATAAATGGCTGCCATGATCCCAATCGGACCAGCTACTAACATTGCAATCAAAGAAGAGAGAATCGTTCCATTGATTAATGGCAAAATGCCGAACTCTGGATTTTGACTTAACGGCTTAAGAACCGTTCCTGTAAAGAAATCTATGATGGGTACTTGCTTAAAAAATTCAATTGTTTCGTTCAATAACGTATAAATAATTCCTACAGTTGTTAAAATCGATATTAATGCAAATAAGAATAAAATGATTGGGACTAATTTTTCGGTAATGGTGGATAGACTTTTGGTATTTTTCTTATGATCAATCATCTCTCTAACTGAGAGTTTTTGTTTCTTCGTTTGGCTATGAGATGTCATGGTGACTTTCCTCCTTCCAGGGAAAAAGCAAACTAAAATGAGAGCAGAGAAGCTCTCATTTTAGCCATTACTTAAGTTCTTTAAGCTCTTCAGCTAATTGATTTGTTTCTTCATTTGGTAAAGGTGCGAAACCAACCTCACCTGCGTAATCATTAACGTTTTCCATTAGCCAAATTGCGTAATCTAATACTTGAGGTTTTTCTTCTGCTTGATTCACATTTAAATATGTGAAGACTGGACGTGTGAAGTTTGCATATTCTCCATCTTCAGCAATCGTATCTAATGATGGTTCAACTGGGCCATCACCGAAATCGACATGAACGGCTTTTACTTGGTCTTGGTTGTTGTCATAGTAACCAAATCCGAAGAAACCAATTGCGTTTTTATCTTCTGCTACTAATGTAACAAGTGTTGAATATTCTTGTTGTAAGTTGATGCTGTCAACTAAGTCTTGTTCTTCTAATATGTTCTCATAGAAAAACTCATAAGTTCCGTGGTTTTCATTTGGACCGTAAGTCTGAATTTCTTCATCTGGCCAAGAATCGTCAATATCTGACCATTTCGTATATTCACCTAAGAAAATATCGATGACTTGTTGTTCGGTTAGTTCAGTTGCGAAATCATTTTCTGGGTTAATGACAATCGTTAACCCATCAAGAGCTACTTTTAATTCTTTTACGTCAATTCCTAATTCTTCAGCTTTTTCTGCTTCTTCATCTTTAATTAAACGAGAGGCATCGTTGAAGTCTGTTCCGTCTTCTACTAAGAACTTTTCAAAGCCTGCGCTTGTTCCTGAACGGCTAACTTCGACTGAGACATTTGGTTGAGCATTGACCATATATTCTTCAGCCATTTTTGACATTAGCGGATAAACTGTTCCCGAGCCGTCTATGACGACACTACCTTCTAGTTCTTCGCTGTCTGTATTTTCTTCTTCGTTATTTTCACTAGTTTCTTCCTCGTTGCTTTCACCGCTAGTTTCAGTTGATTCTTCAGATTCGTTATTTGAACTATCATCTGAATTATCATCTGAACCACAAGCAGCTAGTGCTACTAATAATAGAGTTAAGATCGATAGAAAGAAAACCTTTGACCATTTAGTCATTGTCATGTCCCCCTTAGGAATTTTCTAATTTTTTGGTACAAATTCATCATAATAAGAATGGGGACAAATGTCTGTAAAGTAAGTGTAAAGATAAGGTTAAGAAATTGTAAATCCCTGTCGTGGAAGGTTTTACGTCTATTTTTATGATTTATTTTTTTAAGAAAAATAGTCGATATTAGAAGAATATTTGTAAGAAATGTAGGGAAAGTAGAACTAGAACTAATGATTCTATTAATCAGTTACAAAATAAAGGCGAGCAATTTCGTGATCCATTCTTAATGGGACATAAATAAACGATCTCATGTCTTTAGTGAACAGGTGAGATAGCGGTCCTTTTAATTCACCAGGTTTTTGTTCATAGCTTACCATAGTCTTCATGTTTTCTAGTTGATGTTCAATCTCACGTGAGATGGACAAATAGTTGCTAGGGAAGGCTATATTCCAATCGTCACTTTTGATTAGAAGACTCACTTCGTCACAATTCATGAAGTCTTTCAGTTCAGTCATGGATTGGGCAAAACCATCTTTTAGCATGTAAGTGTTCAAGTTACGAGTTAGACGAAACATTCTTTTTAATCGATTCTTCTCAGTGTTTAATCGAACAAAACTAGAACCAATTAAAGCCATCGCAATAAGCGGGGAGAAAAAGAAGAAGAAAGAAAAGACGTCCGCACTACCTCTGTTTTGATTACCTAATACATAAAGGATGATTCCATATAAGAAAGAAAAAGCTCCACTAGCAGATTCTGAGATTAATTTGTGTTTCCAATTTTCAAATGTGTATGGCTGTGGTCGTAACCATAATACAATGTCTACGAGTAGGTTATTAATGACGTAAAAAAAGATTAGGAAGGTGAGGTATGTCATGATGCCATCTAATCTATTCGAAGTAAAAGCTAATTCATCAATTGAGTAGATTGAAGTGACGAATATATAAGTTATAAATACACTAATGACCAATTGAGCGGGATTGAATAAGATTGAACGAATTGGGCGTTTGTGTAACAAGTTTACTACCAAAACAATCATACTGTATACAACAATGGTCATCGAAAGCCCATACATGATTAAAATAATAAATATAATAGGAAAGTTAATGGTGGTAAAACCTTTCCATACAGGGAAAGGGTAGTATTCAGTGATCCCTAAGAAAAAGATTAATAAGAGTAATATGAAAAGTGAATCAGGTGTGGGATGGAGTTGAGTAAAAGCTCCTATGATGATGGCCCACCCGCCTAGTGTGATGATCATCATATAAAGCTTTGCCAGTGATTCTCGTTGCTGGTGATTTACCATTTAGATCCCCCTAAACCCGCAATTTCAAATTTCGTCATAATATAACATTCGTGTTATTCGACCAATTTCCTGCCGTTTAGGGGGTGGTTATTGTTATGAAGCAATTAGTTTGAGTCCAATTGTTGCCGTTATAATAGTGGCAATCATTAAAATGCGAATAGCATTAGCCCGTTCTTTAAACCAAATGATTCCAATGACTGCACTTCCGGCTGCCCCAATACCGGTCCATACCGCATAAGCGGTACCCATTGGTAAAACCTTCATTGAAAAAGAAAGTAATGCAAAGCTTAATGAAAAGGATAAAATAAGCAAGGCAAGAGCACCCCAGCTTTTCCTTTGATGGTAAATATTAATCATTAATACTCCAATCATTTCAAATAAACCTGCAACAATCAGAGATCCCCAATACATTAAGCTTCACCTCGTTCTTCTGTTACTAATTTTAGACCGATGACACCAATTAACAGAAAAGCAATGAAGCCAATTCTTAAAAAGCTAAATGGTTCACCGAAGAAGACAATATCTGAAACAACTGTACCAGCGGTTCCAAGGCCGACAAATACCGCATAAGACGTACCGACCGGCAATGTTTCACCAGCCTTAATGAGTAAGTAGAAACTAATAAATATCGCAACAATCGTTCCTGCCCATTCTATGTAATGGCTTGCATGTTTTAAGCCAATGACCCAAATCACTTCAAAGAATGCACCAATAAAGACTTGTAACCACGCTTTTTGCATCGAATCATTCCTTTAAGATAGAGGAAACCCGAGAGTTAAATTTCTCCCGGGTTTTTTAATCCATCATGATGTCATCATTTTATCACGACCTAAAGGTTAATTCTATTGAAACAGGTTAGCTATTAAACGTATAATCATTGTGTGGATATAAAAAAGGGAGAGTAAGCCGATGCAAGTATGGAGTCAACGTATTGTTGAGAATAAAGCGTTTCAAAATACTATTATCTTATTAATTTTAATAAATGCAGTTTTAATCGGTATGGAAACATACCCTAACATATATGAGCAATATGGATCGATATTGAATGTGTTAGATGTTGTGATTTTAGCGATTTTCACCATTGAGATTATTTTAAAATTAATCGCTTCAGAACCAACGGGTAAGTTTTTTAAAGACGGGTGGAATGTGTTCGACTTTGTCATTGTTGCCTTCAGCTTTATCTTTGTTGGTTCCACGTACGTTACCGTATTACGTATATTACGTGTTTTAAGGTTATTTAGAACGATTTCGGTCATTCCCTCGTTACGGAAGTTAGTGAATGCACTATTAATGACTCTGCCGTCATTAGGAACGATTATGCTCTTGTTAGGTATCGTGTTCTACATTTTTAGTGTTATTGGAACCGTGTTATATAGTGATGTTAATGCCGAGTATTTTGGTACAATTCAGCATACGGCTTTAACATTGTTCCAAATGATTACATTAGAGTCATGGGCTAGTGGTGTCATGCGGCCAGTGATGGAGGATGCGCCTTATTCATGGATTTATTTTGTAACATTTATTTTAGCGGGTTCTTTCGTTGTCCTTAATCTATTTGTCGGTGTTATTGTTAATAACTTTGAGAAAGTTGAAAAGATCGAAAATGGGGATGACGATGAAGAAAAATTAAAAGAAGAAATTAGTCATTTAAGACAGGAAATTCGTGAGTTAAAAGAAATGATTAAAAAAGGATGAATAATTTTTGCTATAATTGGAGAAATTATGACACACCGAGTAAAAATGCCTTAAGAAAGTGAGGCATCATTGATGGTCAAACAATTATTTATGTTGGGGTGTCTTGGAATTACTTGCTTATCTATGCCTTATAAGGTGGAAGGAGAGCGAGCTTTCCCGGTTTATGAGGTCAACCGAGACTATATTACAGGTCTACCAGATGGTTATGTAGCGTTAACTTTTGATGACGGACCATCGGAATATACGAAAGATATTGCGGACATCTTAGCTGAGCATGGTGTAGCAGGAACGTTTTTCTTTATTGGTAAGAATATTGAAGATTATCCCGAGATAGTTCGGTATGTTGAAGAACAAGGGCATATTATTGGAAGTCATTCTTATGATCATCGTAATTTAAATGAATTAACTCCACCTTTATTAGAAAATGACATCCTTGAATCCATTACGGGTCTTGAGGGTTTAGTTGGACGACAAGTAGAGTTATTTCGCCCACCATTCGGTTCGGCTGATGATGAAGTTGTTGAAGTTATAAAAGAGAATGGGTTAAAGACCGTGATGTGGAACCGTGATCCAAAAGATTGGGAAGCGGAAAATGCTCAAGATATAGTCAGTTATTTTTCCTCAGTCGATTCTTCAGGCGGAATTTATATTTTGCACGAAAATGCTGAGACCGTTCGAGCATTGCCTCAAATTCTTAGTCACTTAGAGTCAGAGGATTTACAAGTCGTTGGATTGCAATAAAAAAGGGGTGCCCCTTCAGTCATGCTATAAGACTTTAGGGGCAGCCCCTTTTTTGTATTATGAATCACTATTCTTTTTGTTTCCTTTAGAGTATTTACCTTGGCGGCCGTATTCTTTGTTCGTTTGTCTACTACGCTCTTCACCGCTTCTTCCACGATTCTGATTGTTAGAAGTCATTTGAATCAGCCTCCTTTTCTTATGATTTATAGTTTATATACCCTCTGTTTCTTCAAATATGTTAGTCAAATAGGGCTAAATTTCACTAAATATTTTCAATAATTGAAAACATTAGTGTCTAAGAGGAGACTAGTGATTCATTGCAAGAGGAGACAGATAAACAAAAGCTGCCCTATTCATAAAAAACTTAGGGCAGCTCTTACTCATTAGTGCTGTTGTTGTGAAGCGTGAGTAAATCCGTTTAACAGCTGATTTTGTGTTTGTTGATCAAATTGTGCAACTTGATAATAACCATTGTCATTTTGATAAAGGAAAATCTCATACGCCATCTCACAAAAGTTTGGAACACTATCTTGTAATACACGACGTACAACAGGGTTTGTTGCTTCAAGCGCGGCCATCGTTGCTCCAGAAGCACACTGTTTTAAATGACCTAGCATAAAGCCAGAATAACATTCATCATTGAATTGTTGAGGGTTTTCTTTAGGCTGTTTAGGTTGTCCTGGAGTTAATCCATACGTGACATCATTACTTAATTCCATGTTATACGTAGTTGTTGGTTGTGGAGGGCGTTGTCCAGTTTGAAAAGCATCTACAAGTGTATTATACGTTTGCTGCATATATTGGTATTGTCGGTTTAAAATATTTTTTAACTGAGTGTCTTGAATACCTTGTTCGTAAAGTTTATAGTGCTCCATTGCGCCAATTAATCCACCTAAAACCTCCTTAACATCATAAATTTCGTGAGCTGAATGGCTTTGTTGAGCTGGCATTTGATTAGAGTTCTTCATCTGACTATTTGGATTTTGCTGTTGTTGCATACTCATCCTCCTCGTATATAGTAATACAATATTAAGGTGGGTAAAATCGACTTTAATTATGCACAATTAAGGTTGTTAGTTATTTAAAAATACTATAGATCTTTCCAGTAAATGAGGAGAATAGATGTTAAGAAAATACTTAAGATAAAGGTAATGAATGTAATGTGAGCAAAGTGTTTATCTGAAACAGAAAAAAGCTGCTCCAAGTATTTGGAACAGCTTCGACTTTTATTAAGATAACGCCTGTTTAAGATCTTCTAATAAATCTTCAATATCTTCAATACCAACAGATATACGAATCAAACCGTCTGTGATCCCTAATTCCTCACGACGGTCTTTAGGAATAGAGGCGTGAGTCATTTTAGCCGGAACAGAAATTAAGCTTTCAACAGCTCCTAAGCTTTCGGCTAAAGTAAAATATTTAAGCTTCGAGATGACTTCTCCAGCTTTTTCTTCAGTCCCTACATCAAATGAAACCATTGCTCCAAATCCTGATGCTTGGGTTTGTGCAGTTTCATGGCCATGATGATGAGAAAGACCTGGATAAAAAACGTTTTCTACGTTTGGATGATCCTCTAGAAATTCAACAATTGCTTTTGTATTATGCTCATGTTCTTCCATACGGATTCCTAAAGTTTTAATTCCACGTATTAACAACCAAGAATCTTGTGGTCCTAATATAGCTCCAGTTGAGTTTTGGACAAAATGTAATTCCTCACCCAATGTTTCGTCATTTACGACAACTAAACCAGCTACAACATCACTGTGGCCACCAAGGTACTTCGTTGCACTGTGTAACACGACATCGGCACCAAGTGCTAATGGATTTTGAAAGTATGGTGTAATAAACGTATTATCGACGATCGTCAATAAATTGTGGTCTTTAGCTACACGAACAGCTTCTTTAATGTCTGTCACCTTAAGAAGCGGGTTTGTAGGCGTTTCGATAAAAAGAGCCTTAGTGTTTTCACGAACAGCTTCTTTAATTTTTGTCACATCGCTTGTATCAACAAATGTGGATTCAATACCAAGGCGATTTAACACTTTCGTCATAACACGATAAGTACCGCCATACACATCATCTGTTAAAATGACATGATCGCCACTATTTAATAGCATCATCACGGATGTAATAGCTGCCATTCCGGAACCAAAAGCAAACCCTCGTTTACCACCTTCAATATCTTTAATAAGCTCTTCTAAAGCGTGACGTGTTGGATTTCCTGTTCTTGAGTATTCATAACCTTTATGGTTTCCTACTGATTCTTGCTGGTACGTACTGACTTGATATATTGGGGTTGATACGGCACCAGTCGTTTCGTCTCCAAAGATCCCACCATGAATAAATTGTGTTTTCTTTCTCATTTAATCCCATCCTTCGTAAATGTGTTTACTTAAGTATCGTTCACTACTGTCTGGAAATACGGTGACAATATGACTTCCAGGCTTTGCTTTTGAAGCCTCATTTAGGCAAGCTTGAAAGGCACATCCAGACGATGAAGCAACTAATAACCCTTCATATTTTGCTAACATTTTAACTTGTTGAAAAGCTTCTTGATCAGGGATGGTATGAATGTTATCAAAATATTTTGTGTCCATATAATTAGGGAGAAATTCCATACCAATTCCTTCTGTTTCATGTGGTCCTGATTCACCGCCGTTTAGAATTGAGCCTTCAGGTTCTACAATAACAGTCTTAATAGATGAATCTTGTTCTTTAAGATATTTTGCTGTTCCCATAAAAGTACCACCTGTACCAGCACCGGCAACAAACATATCTATTTGTCCATCCAGATCACGATAAATTTCGGGTCCAAGGGTTTTATAATATGCGTTGGGATTTGCAGGATTGGAAAATTGGGAAGGAGAGAAGGAATCTTTAATTCGGCTTTGCAATTCTTTCGCTTTTTCAATAGCACCTTCCATACCACGTTCGGTATCGGTATGAACAATTTCGGCACCTAATGCTTTCATAAGTGTTTGTTTTTCAATGCTGAATTTTTCTGGGACAACAAAGATGATTCTAAATCCCTTATTAATCGCAGCGAGTGCTAAGCCAATTCCTGTGTTTCCAGCTGTTGGTTCAATAATCGTTCCATTAGGTTTTAACTTGCCTTTTTCCATGGCGTCGTTGATTAATTCAATGCCCAGGCGGTCTTTTATACTGCCGCCTGGGTTGAAGTATTCTAATTTAGCAAAGATTCGACATTGATTAGGGATGTCGACATTTTTAATTTCAAGAAGTGGAGTGTTTCCAATTAAATCTTGAATATTAGAAACGTAATTCATTCATTATGCTTCCTCTCCAAAAACATCAGACCATTCATCAGACTGATCAAGCATTTCTTGTGCCAGTTCTTTCGCACCTTCTAAGCTGTGATTGGCTGCCCATCCACACTGAACCTCATTACAAGCTGGTACTTCCTTGGCCTCTAAAACATCCTTAAAGGTTTTTTCAAGAGCTTCTAGAATTTCCTCATAGTTGTCATGATTTAAGACAGCTAGATAAAATCCTGTTTGGCATCCCATTGGACCAATGTCGATTACATTGTCTAAGTGGTTACGAATGTTCTCCGCCATTAAGTGTTCAATGGAATGTAGGGCATCCATCTTCATATGAGCTTTGTTTGGCTGCTTAAAACGGATATCATATTTATGAATGGTATCTCCATGTTGACCTTTTGTAACACCGACTAAACGTACATAAGGTGCTTTAACCTTCGTATGGTCAAGGTTGAAGCTTTCGACGTTCATTTTTTTAGTCATATACATTCTCCTCTCAATACTATGTTTACTTTTATGATAACGAATTCATTGTTTTTTAGCATTCATTAACCATACAAAATCATTTAATTTCTGAAAACTTACATTGAAACCAGCTTTTTCTGCAATTGATTTCATTTTCGGAATCGTTGTATAGTATTCTCGCTTTAAATCAGCGGCTAATTTGAGATATCCTTTTTGTTCAGCGTCTTGAATGGTCTGTTGATATGATAAATCATCTTCAAAAATCGTATCTGCAAAAATGATCTGACCTTGATCAGATAGAAGGTCATAATAGATTTGAAATGCTTCAAATTTTTCATCATCCGTTAAATGGTGAAAGGCATAACTACTTGTAATTGAATCGACTTGACCTAACTCTGGAAATATTAAAAAATCTCCATCCCATATTCGTTCTTTTGGAAAACGAGCTTTAGCAATGGCTCGCATTTTTTCATTTGGCTCAATCCCAATAACATCCAAATGATGATCTATTAATTGTTCAAATAAATTCCCCGTTCCCACTCCAAACTCAACAGTTAATCCTGAAGCTTTTGATGCTACAGAATTTAAAATGGATTCATAGTCTTTAAAGACATCTTGATATTCAAGGTTTCGACCTTGTACAGCGTCGTTATAAGACTCTGCCCATTCATCAAATATATTCATAAACTCTCGTCCCAAGTTGTTGTCACCTCTAAATAATAGTATTCCTACCTGTTTAATAGGAATTATATTCAATAATATTATATCATGTGAATGGGCAATATCGCAAATTGATAAAAATGGTTAAAAAGGGGAGGGGGAGGATATAAAAAACTGAGAAATCGGTCAAAACCGACTTCTCAGTTATAATTTAACGTGGTTGTGACGGTTGGCAAATTGATTAACCGAACCAACGTACTGGTTGAGCTCTGAAGCACCTTCGATCGCATTTGTAATAAATGTTTTAGCTGATTTAATAGCTTCTAATGGCTCTTGACCTTTTGCAATATAAGCCGTAATGGCAGAGGCAAATGTACAACCAGCGCCGTGCGTATATGTTGTATCAATTGTGGATGTTTCAATTAAAATAAACTCATTACCTGCATAAAAGACATCGACCGCTTTGTCGCCTTCAACGTCTGAGCCGCCTTTTACAATTACGTTTTTTGCACCTAAATCATAAATACGTTCAGCCGCTTCTTTCATTTCATCAACTGTTGTGATATTAGACATCTGAGCTAATTGACCCGCCTCGAATAAGTTAGGTGTTGTAACGAGTGCTTTAGGTACTAAAACATTACGTAAAGCCTCTGAGTTTTCGGGGTGTAAAGCTTCATCTTGACCCTTACAAACTAAAACAGGGTCCACCACAGCTGGAAGATCATGTTTTTCTATAACTTCTGCTGCTAATTCAATGATTTCAGCCGTTGGGAGCATACCTGTTTTCATGATATCGACACCGACACCATCTAAAATAGTGTGTAGTTGTGCTTTGACGGTATCATAATCTATTGGGTAAACGTCATGAGCCCAGTTGGTTGATGGATTTTGGGCAACAATCGTCGTCAACGCTGTCATTGGGTAAATTCCAATTTCTTGTGACGTTTTAATATCTGCTTGAATCCCAGCTCCGCCGCTTGTGTCGGAACCAGCTAATACTAACGCTTTTTTCATAAAAACTCCCTCACTTTCATTCATCCTGTTTGTATTTTAAGGCAATTTCACAGGCATGACAAATAAGTTATGCTAGTAAAACATTATGATGTTGAATGCTTAGTGCTTGAGTGCATAGAAGAGTTTGCGTGATCTTCTTTTAATTTAATAAATAAAAGTATGGCGCCACATGCAAATAACATGACACTCGTCATAATAAAGACGGTTGATATACTATACCATCCCGCAACGACTCCACCTAAGATTGGGCCAAGAACGTTACCTAAGAAACGTAGACTTGTGCTATAGCCCATGACTTCACCTTGCATATTGATAGGTGCAGCCTGACGGATATAAGCCATTCTTACAGGGATAATGCCACCTAACGTGACGCCGAGTAAGAATCTTACAATCACGAGCTGCCATACTTCATTGACAAATGCTCCAGGTAAATAGACAATGCCTGCAGCCATCAATAGGAGGATAAGAATTTTTTCATATCCAACTTTATCAGCCAGTCGCCCCCAACGTCTTGTCATTAACAAGTTTCCCAAACCTGTAATAGAAAAGGCGATTCCAGAAATGAATGCTATATTCGCTGGTCCATTTAATTCACTAACGTATAAAGCCAAGATTGGTTGAACGGCAAAGTGAGCAACTTGGATAAACATCGATAGAATGATTACAGAAATCAACATTGGTTGTTTGAGTATAAACGTAAAGACTTCTTTTCTAGAATAGCTTTCCTGTTCGTTTTCATCATCTTTTACTCTAAATTCTTTAAGGCCAAATATGACTAAGAATCCTGCTATAAAGATCGTGACAGATGTTAACTGGAATGCTTGAGCATAGCCAAATGTATCAGCGAGGATTCCTCCGAGCATTGGTCCCATCAACGTTCCTGTAACGGTTCCTGTTTGTAGAGTTCCTAATACTCGACCCGAGATGCCTCTTTCAGTTTGTGTTGAAATCAAGGCTTGTGATAGCGGGATAAATCCAGTAAAAACTCCCATGATAAATCTTAATAAAAATAATTGGAAAACTGTTTGCACTTCTCCCATTAAAAAGACACTTGTTCCTAAACCAAAGGCGGCGATGATTAAAATAGGTTTTCGACCGTAACGGTCACCGACTCTTCCCCAAATAGGAGAGACTAAAAAGGCAGTTAAGAATGTAATACCGAACGTATAACCTGACCATGTTTGAACAAAGTCGTCTGAGAAATTGCCGAACGTTTCAATATATAAAGAGAGGAACGGCATAACCATAGTCATACTACCTGCAACAAAAAAATTGGCGAACCACATGATCGCCAAGTTACGCTTTGCTAATGATTGTTGATCCAATGTTGACCCTTCTTTCTGATATTTCGGAAGCCGATTATTTCGCTAGGCTAAATAGTATCACAATTTATTCTGAATGTCGAATAGACTGCTCACCTTATAAAAAGCCTTATTATATAGGGATGGAGATCAATTTTGATTAAATAAGTACTAGGCATTTCTAAAAAATAGTAAAAAAGTCATTAAGCCTATAAAAAACTCCCGCATCATTGAACTGTACCCTCAAAAGTGGACAGTTTTAAAAAAACTAGGCAGCTAAAAGATGATCTCGATATTGATTCGGGGTCATCTTTTTTAGTGTCCATTGATATCTTGATATGTTGTAATTTAACACATATTCATTGATTAATGAATTCAATTCTTCGATGGTATGACAACTCTTTATATCTACTTCATCTTTCAAATGGCCAAAGAAGGATTCCATCGGTGCGTTGTCCCAACAGTTTCCCTTTCGGGACATGGATTGTGTAAAACCTTGCTCATTAATTTCTTTTTGAAATTCTGGATGTGTATAATGAAACCCTTGATCAGAATGAAAGTAACTCTCAAGTGGAACTTCAAAGCCATTCTCAAAT
>NZ_FOES01000080.1 GCF_900110685.1 Piscibacillus halophilus | reverse complement strand
CTCAACACAGAAAGAAAAAACTTGATATACATAAAGATCTAATTCTTTCCTGGTTAAGAGAACATCATGATCTATCAGCTGCTCAAGTTTATGATTGGTTGACCGAAAGGTATCCTAATTTCCAGATCGGTGAAAGTACCGTTCGTAGTTATGTTGGGGCTTTACGTCAAGAATATAAAATCCCTAAGGAAAGAACACAGAGGCAATATGAGGCTGTTCCAGAAACACCTATGGGACAACAAGCACAATTAGATTTTGGTGAAACCATTCAAAAAAATGAACAAGGAAAAGATGTGAAGATGTACTTTGTCGCCATACTTCTATCTCATTCACGGTATAAATACATGGAGTGGTTAGATCGACCTTTTACCACAAAGGATTTAATTGAATCCCATAACCGAGCATTTCAATACTTTGGGGGTATCCCTTATGAAATCGTTTATGATCAAGATAACTTAATTGTGGTCAGTGAAAATCGGGGCGATTTAATATTAACTTCAGCATTTGAAGCTTATCGTAAAGATATGAGGTTTAAGCTACATGTGTGTAGAAAAGCTGATCCTGAAAGTAAAGGGAAAATAGAAAATGTGGTTGGTTTCATCAAGAAAAACTTTGCCAAGTACCGAGTGTTTACGAACATCGATTCATGGAATGAGCAAGCTATGGCATGGTTGGCTCGTACAGGGAACGGTAAGATTCATAATATCACGAAAAAAAGACCGACCGACGTGTTCAACTTAGAAAAGGAACACTTACGACCGATCTTTAGATCATTCAGTGCGACCAACACTGAACCTAACAAAGATATTTCAAGTATACCAAGAGTCGTCCGTAAGGACAATACCATACTCTATAAAGCTAATAGGTATAGTGTTCCTCTTGGAACTTTCAGTCCATACGGTACGGAAGTCCATTTGTATATCAAAGAAAAGCAACTAACCATCATTCATCAAGAGACTGGAGAATTATTAGGCAAACATCAAATTTCAAATAGTCGAGGCAAATTAATACAAGATCGAACTCACACAAGAGACCGATCTCAGGGTATAGATGCTTTCATAACTAGCGTTTCGGATAAATTTAAGGATCCCTTAAAGGCATTCACTTATTTATCAGAAATACGAAAAGTGTTCCCGCGATATATGCGAGATCAATTACAAATGATTTCTAAACAATGCGAGCAAAATAATGAGCATGTATTGCAAGAAGCATTAAATGCCTGTTTAGGGATGAAGTTGTTTAGTGCAGGCGAATTCAAAGACATGATTGAACATGTCAAACG
>NZ_FOES01000010.1 GCF_900110685.1 Piscibacillus halophilus | reverse complement strand
ATGGGAACAACAAAAAGCATATACAAGGGAAAAGCTTTCGGAAGAAAAAACGGGTGAACTATACGGCAAACGAAAAGTAGATGTTGAACCTGTTTTTGGATTTCTGAAGGCTAATTTGCGCTTCTCTCGAATGTCTGTTAGGGGCAAAGAGAAGGTGAAAAATGAATTAGGATTTGCGTTCATGGCGGTGAATCTAAGAAAGTTCACCACCATGAACGCGAAAACAAGCTGGGCATATAACGAAACAAAGCAGAAAAAAGGCACCAAACCATACTTTTTATGGTTGGTGCCTTTTTTACGTTATTTTAGGCTAGTTATGTCCCAGCCTCTTTCTATGGGTGTTATTAGGTTTTCTATAAGGGTATTTTTCGATTCTATGGGTGTTTATTCTATTTCCTGGATTGATTCTTTTAATGCTTGCAACCTTGGACCCATCCCATCATTCGCTTCAATGTCATACTTAAATTGTATATACAAGACATCATCGTTGATTTGATATGCGTAATAACCATTTGGTGGATCACCTTGTTCTAGTTCTACACCCTCATATGAATTTTCTTCCATATCTAAAGGAGTCGGCTCTCCATCATAATCCAATTCAGATACAAATGTGTCTAAATCTGTATTATCTATGACTTCTACTGTAATCTCAGGCGGAACAATATCTCCAACAATATGATCCGTAGAATGAATCACTTGGTTTTCATTAATTTCATACTCCCCTAATAACTCATCCACTTGATAACTAATATTATGGGATTTAATATGAAAGGTTGTGACTGTCGTTGCTTCTTCCATTCCCTCAATGACGATTGTTGACTCTTCTGTCCCAGCTACTTCAACATCGAAATCTTCCTCTTCTTCCCCAGGAGTTTCTGTTTCATTTTCTGAATCCTCTAGCGGTTCTTCAACTTGCTCATTTTCTTGTGTTTCATTACCCTCGTCTTGGTCTTCAGCTGGAGTGGTTGATTCAGGTTCATCAACGGTTATATTTTGTTGATTCACCATAGTCATAACAATCACTCCAAAAAGCAGTACAGCAGCTGCGGTAGACGCCCATACCATTTTACGCCTTCTTCTTTGTTGAACCCGCTTTTTCTTAGCATAGTTAGTTATATTTAATCTCATCTCTTCTTTTTTCACTTGGTCAATAGAACCCATGACTTTTAGCTCCTTAAGTTCATCCAATAATTGATCATCTTGTTTAGTCATAGCTGACCCTCCCAACCTTTAACTTCAATGCTTTTAATGCTCTATAGAATGTTACTCTCACTTTATTTTCAGACCATTTTAAAACATCAGCGGCCTCAGCAATCGACAATTCTTCGATTCCTCTTAAAATAATGACATCACGATAAGTTGGTTTTAATTTGTGGATGGCCTCATACAATTGAGATTTCGATTCGGTTAATTGGTACAATTCTTCAGGTGATTGTTCGTTTTCGCTTTGGTAAGTATTAATTAATTTTCGCCAATCTTGTCTTTTTCGTTTTCTTGCTTCGTCTATAGCTAAGTTTCTAGCTATGGTAAATAACCAAGTCTTAGGGCTTGAATTTCCTTTAAAAGAATCAAAACGGTCAATTGCTTTTATAAAAACTTCTTGAACTAAATCTTCTACATCTGGTGAAGATGTGTAGTAAGCTAAAAATCGATATATATCATCCGCATAGCGGTCAAACCATTCGGTGATCAGTTCTTCGTCCATGGTCCTTCCTCCTTAGTCACTTTCTAAATAATAGACGTTGCGAATATCATAATATTACAACAAATTAAAAATTTGGCACTGCAAAACACTTGTTTAAAAGTGTTCCATGTAACTCATGAATCATTCCGTCTTCTTTCATGACAAAAAAAGAAGACCTCATAACAACTGAGATCCCCCTACTTGTTTCTCTAACTACTTTTTTCAACAAAGGTTCCAGCAAGTAAGTCTGGCAGATGACGTTGATCCTGTCGTATAAGAACCATCATAATATAAAGAACTGCTAGCAACATCGAAACATAAATCAGAGTCATAGCAAACCAATTAAAGTCCTTATACATCCCATGAATGACTCCCATATGCCCTAATTGCCAAGGTAAAAATTTTACCATATTCCGTATTACACTTCTGCTCTTGAAATGATTAGGATAGCTAATTCTTAAATGGTTGAAACGTTTACCAAATGTAGCCGCTTGAAATGACCCTTCCATGATTGAGAATATGATGATGACTGGAATTACTGAGGTGAAGGTGGCAATGAGTTGAGATTGTAGATATGAAAAAGTAGGAATGCCATTAAAAGCGAGCCAATAAACTATTTGCATGACACCGAAAAGGAGGATGAGGTACGCACTGATATATAACCAGTCAATCAAAAGAGCCATAAACCGCCTTTTTCTAATCGCAACAGATTGCATATGATCCCCCCTTTTTAGAACCTACTTAATTACATAAATCTTAAGAACATTATATATCTTTTTTTATGACAATGGATCATTTCGTCTGAACAATTCTTATTTTACATAAAAAAGCTTGTTGTCAAATGACAACAAGCCTCTATTAACACTTCTCAGGTGTACCTTCTCGATCTTTCGCTTTAAATGAAGAGCCGCAACCACACGATACAATGGCATTCGGATTATCAATCGTAAATCCGCCGCCCATCATGTTTTGTTTAAAATCAATCGTGGTGCCTTCAACAATCGGTCGGTCCATCTTTGCGATCACAACCGGTACATCAAAGTCCTCATACAACTCATCTGTTTCTTTTACTTCATAGTCAAAACCTAATTTATACGAAAGCCCGCTGCAGCCTCCACCTTTAACTCCGAAGCGTAAGTATACTTCTTCTGCCGACTCTTCTTTAAGCATTTCCTTTACTTGGTACAATGCTTGATCTGTCAGTTGGATTGCCATACGACATACCTCCTTATCATCATTATACTAACCTGTACCTACTCATTCAAATCATCTACAAGTAAAATTCACCAGTTGCGATTGTTACAGCTGGCCCCTTCATCAAAACATGGCCGTTGTCCTTCCAAGTAATGATTAAGTCACCACCATCAAGATGCACCATAACTTCTTCTCCTCTTTTCACGCGTTTGTTTAAAACAGAGGAAACGACAGCCGCGCACGCTCCTGTACCACATGCCTGCGTGATGCCAGAACCTCTTTCCCACACGCGGAAATTAATTTCTTGATCGTTAAGCACCTCAACAAATTCAACATTAACGCCTTCTGGAAAACGTTGATCATTGGTGACTGACGGCCCCACAGTATCAATAGGTGCATCTGCAATATCATCCACGTAAAAAACGACATGCGGATTTCCCATAGAAACAGCTGTCGCATATAAGTTTTCTTCACCAACTAAAAAAGGCTCTTGGATGACGTGGTCTTGCTCATCTCCAGTTAATGTGACCATTGGAATCTGACCTCTTTCTAATATCGGCTGGCCCATATCAATTGTTACGTTATGAACAGTGTCGTGATTGACTTCAACTGCTGCGTTAACCACACCTGATTTAGCTTCGACTGTAAATTCAGTTTGGTCAACATACCCTCGATCATAAGCTAATTTTGCGACACATCGAAGGCCGTTCCCACAGTTCATCGCTTCGGAACCATCTTTATTAAAAATTCGCATCCTTACATCGGCCACATCTGACGGTAATACTAAAATTAAACCATCTGATCCAATTCCTGTATAAACACTAGATACTGCTTTAGCAAGCTCTGGTAATCGATCTTCTTCTAATTCAACTTGAAAACCATCTATATAAATATAACTATTTCCTAACCCGTGCATTTTCGTAAATGGAATCTTCATGTTCATGTCTCCTATATACTCGGTTCATCTTCTTCTAGTTGTTTATAAATATTATCTAATAACTGTTTAGGTGTCTCCGCAGTTACACAGACGCCTTCAACAAGTGCGAATAACGTCATCGAACATAATGCACAATGGCTTGTACACCCTAATTCTACAACATCGATGTCAGGATCACGCGATAATTCATCATATACTTCTTGCGATCCGCTCATTAAATTATTTATACAAAATTCTACAATTGGGTTCATATAGACACTCCCTTAAATCCTGGTTGATTGAACCCATGACTAGCTCTTAAGCTTGCGGTTCTAATCCTCTCTCTTCTAATGCTTTATATACCGTCTTTAGCTTCGGATTACCTTCCCCAACGACCTCATCCTCCACTAATACAACTGGATAAAACATATCTTCTTCAATAACTCTCTCAGCAAACTCCTTATAAGGTCCCTCTTCTGGCGGGTTAAAAATATCTATATATTTATAAGTCACGTTAGATTCTCCAAATTTACGACCAATGGCTGCTTGTAACCATTCATACTGCTCTTTTGAACTCGGTAAATTCACGCAGCTAGGACATAAGACCTCTGCCCCATATACAGTCAGTTCGATGTTCTCCCCCATACTTTCCCTCCTAGTCTTCAGTTAATTATATTTTACACCAATTAAAAAAATAGGTACAATGATAATGATTCTCAATAATTTATTTGAAACGGTTAGAAAATTATCGATTTCATGATATAATATGGATAAGAAAGGGGAAGATGAACGATGTTTGAACAAGTACAAGAAGTCATTGGAAAACTACGCCCTTTTTTACTTCGTGACGGAGGCGACGTTGAATTAGTCGATGTGGACGACGACGGCATTGTACTATTACGTTTAAAAGGTGCTTGCGGGAACTGCCCAAGTTCAGCAATTACATTAAAAGCTGGAATCGAACGTGCTTTACGCGCCGAAGTACCTGGAGTTAAAGAAGTAGAACAAATTTTCTAATACTCTATAATCAGTACAAATCGCATGTGACATTGTCACATGCGATTTTTTTAATGTCTCATAATTTTAGCGAAATGGCTCATAAAAATAGTTCAATACCTCATAAATTTTATTCAATGACCACTTTAGACAAAAATTTTGTCTCATAAAGTTAATAAAATGTCCCATCAAACTAGTGACATGGACCAAAAAATTTTTAATGAACTGGCGACAAAGGCTCCCTACCATTTAAAACTCTATCAATATTACCAACGGCTAACTCAACCATCTTCATTCGAGTATCAACACTGGCTGAGCCAATATGAGGAAGAGCTACGACTTGATCAAGCTCTAATAGCGGATGCTCATGGTTAATCGGTTCATTTTTAAATACGTCTAAACCAGCTGCCTTAATCTCTCCATTTTTTAAAGCTTGATATAAAGCCTCTTCATCCACTACCCCGCCTCGGGAAGAGTTGATGAAGATTGCTGACTTTTTCATTTTTTGAAATACGTGTTCATCAAACATGTCCTTTGTTTCATCTGTTAATGGGGTCATACAAACAACAAAATCAGATTGGGTGATCAACTCATCGAAACTCACATAGCTGGCACCAAGCTCCACTTCAGCTTGTTTTTTCCGTGAACGGTTATGATATAAAATGTTCATGTTAAAACCTGTCGCTCTTTTAGCAACCGCTTGGCCGATATTCCCCATCCCTACAATTCCCAGCGTTTTATGGTGAACGTCTGAACCAGCTAATAAGAATGGGGACCATGTATTCCACTTGTTATCTTTTATATAATCAACCGCCTCAGGAATGCGACGTGCCGTAGCTAATAATAATGCAAAGGTTAGGTCCGCTGTCGTCTCATTTAATACATCAGGCGTATTTGTTACCGTTACATCGTGCTTTTTGGCTACTTCAAGATCAATGTTATCGAAACCAACTGCCAAATTCGCAACAACCTTTAATCGTTTAGCTTTTTGAAATACTTCTTCGTCAACTGTCTCGGTTAACATCGTTAGCAAAGCATCAGCATCTTCGGCTTGCTTAATGAGCTCCTCTCTTGTCACAGGGTGATCTTCATAGGGCCACATTTCAACTTCAAATGAATCCTTAAGTTTAGCAATCGCTGTTTCGGGTAATTGACGAGTGATAAATATTTTAGACATCAATTCCAAACCTCCTTTATATTATTAAGTCAATGGAGTAAAATAATAAAAACTAAACAGGATAGGTGTGATGATAATGGATTTAGAAAATAAAGCATTACAAGCCTTGGAAGAACGTGATGTGAAACTTGATGAAATTGCAGACCTTGTCTACTTTTTACAAAAAGATTATCACGAAGATTTACCTAAAGAAGAATGCTTGGCAAATGTCAAAAAAGTATTGCAGAAACGTGAAGTTCAAAACGCAATCTTAACAGGGATCCAGTTAGACAAATTAGCAGAAAAAAATGAATTAGATGAACCACTACAACAGATAGTAGAACAAGATGAAGGTTTATACGGGATTGATGAAGTCATTGCTTTATCCATTGTTAATGTGTATGGTTCAATCGGTTTTACGAACTATGGTTATATCGATAAAGTAAAGCCTGGCATCCTTCAGCAACTAAATGATAAAAGCAATGGATGCCATACTTTCTTAGATGATATTGTCGGTGCCATTGCAGCCGCTGCATCTAGTCGTTTAGCTCACAGCCAAAGTGATGCCATGAGCTCAATTGATGATTAGTTAAACCATTCAGATAGAGTCTCAATCGTATAAGTAGGCTGTGTACCAAACTGTGTTAACTCATCTTTAGTGGTGACACCGGTTTGAACGTGTAGTGTATCCATACCTGCACGAATTCCAGCTAAAATATCAGTGTGATAGTTATCACCGACCATAATGGCATCCTCAACTGGGATGCCTAGCTTATCTAAAGCTATTTGAAGCATGAGGCCAGAAGGTTTACCAACAACTTCTGGCTTGATGCCTGTTACATTCTCTATTAAATTGACAAAAGCTCCATTCCCTGGGACTAAACCTTTTTCAGTCGGAACTTTAATGTCAGGATTTGTCGCTACAAATTTAGCTCCGTTTTGAACAAATAAACACGCATCCCTAATTTTCCGATATGTATTATGTCGGTCAATCCCTATTACAACATAGTCTGGATTATGATCAACAATTTGAATCCCCTTTTGTTCTAAAGCTTCAGTTAAGCCCACTTCACCTATGACAAATGCTGTTGCATCAGGTTTTTCTTGTTGAATATAATTTGCCGTCGCTAAAGATGCGGTCATCACTTGATTAACGTCTGCATGAATTCCAAAGTTCTTAAGTTTTTCAACGGTCACTTCTGGCGTTCTTGAAGAATTATTCGTGACGAACATAAATGGAATATTTCGTGATTGTAACTCTTGAATAAATCCATCTGCTTCCGGAATCTTTGATTTACCCTTATACATGGTGCCATCTAAATCGATTAAATAACTTTTGTAATTCTTCAATGCTAAGACTCCTCACGTTTTTTAAAAGTAGTTACAGGTCCCATTTCTTTTTCAAGATAATCTAACACATACGGTCTAAAGTTTTCTAATGTTTTCACATTTTTAGATAACACTTCGTCAATTTGCTGATGATTAACATTGGTGTATTCACGTACTAACATTTTTCTTAAACCAATCGTTTCTTTGTATGCTGCTTCATCTTCTTTCGGAATGACTTCTTCATCGACTAAAATATCGATAATATCTTCATAACTCCCAGGGTCTCGCATAATAAATCCATCAATCATCATATTTCCAACATCAATAATTGATTCGATAACCATTTGGGCTAATCGTTCTGTTCCTAATTTCTCTAAAAACGATTCACTTGGTTGATGTTCATAAGTTTCAATTAACCCTTTCATATATAATAATGTCTGTTCAATATGACCACGATCTACAAAATACAATGAAATTCACTCCTTCAATAAGGTAAAATATGATTCAATACGTTATATTATCACATTATAATCATGAAACGAACTCACATACAGTTATATTATGACATAAGAAATATAATTTGCTAAAATAATGACAACACTTGTTGAGGAGGCGACACATTTGAATATTGATATTATCTCAGACGTAAAGGAAGAAGCAGAATTACGGTACGTAAGTGTTAAAACAGATACACGTCGTTATGATTTAATCCTACTGACAAGCGAACGATTAAATCAAAAAGGAGAAGTTGTCATCATTGATGACCAAGGTTCGAGATACACTAAAGTACATAAGGATAAAATTGAAGACAGTGAATATTTAGCCCACGCCTTCAACGTTAACGAATATGAATCAGATGAAATTTATCAATTCTTAAAAGAAGTCTTAGAATAAGTTAATGCCTCCTGCACAAACTAATGGTACAGGAGGCGTTTTTATGCGAAAAAGTCGAAGAATCAAAGATCAACAAGATGATTTTACACCTGTTGAAGTTCAAGATAATTATCAAGTAGCTGAAGAGTTTCCTGAAGGGAATTACGGTAGTCCGATTAATAAAGATGAACCTTTAAGACCTTATCCAAATAAAGAATCGAAACGTCACCATTCGGCTTATGCCTATGAAAATAAAGAACTTCACGCGGATTTACCAAGACAATTCCCTGGAGCTCATGTTCCACAAGATTTTCCGGATGATGAAGGGATTACAAGAGACGAAAAAGAATGACCTCACTTTGGGGTCATTCTCTTTTTAACCATCAAATTTTTTAATAACAAAATACGAACATCCAAAATTACAGTACTCGTATAAGTAATCTTCTAACGTAGAAATTTTTGTATCAAATGTTGCTTTTTGATTTTGATCATCATAGAAGCCTTTTAGACGAAGTTGTCCAAAACCCCAATCACCTACTATAAAATCATATTTCAATAATATATCGCTGAACCGTTCCTCTATGGCTTCTTCTTGAAATCCTTCTTTATGATCAAGGACGAGTTCATATCGTTGTCCTAGAAATTCCACAGCTATCACCTCTGATACATAATAGTGTACCATATTTTCCTATTTTAAAGAGTACATTTTTTTTAAATAAATGAACAGTATAACAACCAAGTACAACTAACTAAAGGAGATTTTAACATGAACCGTCTACATAGACGAATAACCGCATTCATCTTACTAACCTTCATATTAACCATACCATTACAGTCCGTTTCAGCGAAAGAAAATGAAGAATTGGATGAAGCGACTCTAAGAAAATCTCTTTACGAGAAGATAGAAGCACTGACTCAAGTTCCATGGTACTACATCGCAGCAATGGATCAATATGAACGAAATATTCGCAAAAACAATGACGAAGACAGAATCACGGGTGTTCAAATTCCTTTAGAAAAATGGTACGGAGTTCTCCCTCCACACTCTAATCATCAAGAAGAAGAATCAACACTTGCACTATTTGGTGGAATTGGTAAAGATGGGAATGGTGATGGCATTGCAGATCCGACAAATGATGAAGATGTTTTATATACGCTTGCTTTGGAAATACAGCAAAAAATCGCCATGGATCACAGCATGGAATCGGCGATTACTGCTCATTACGAACGAGAAAAAGCCACTCAAATCATTACAGAAATAGCTAAATTATTTCGCCATTTTAACACGATTGATTTAAGTGAACGAGCTTTTCCTATTCCAAAATGGAATAACTACAGTTATCGATCAACTTGGGGTGATACAAGAGGGTACGGTGGCCGACGAATTCATGAAGGAACTGATATTTTTGCGAGCTATGGCACACCAGTCCGTAGCTCGGCATACGGTGTAGTCGAAATAAAAGGTTGGAACCGATTTGGTGGATGGCGAATTGGTATTCGTGATATGTATAACATCTATCATTACTATGCACACTTAAACGCATTTGCTGAAGGTATTGAGGAAGGCGATATTGTTGAACCGGGTGATGTCATAGGTTATGTTGGGGCATCAGGTTACGGCCCTGAAGGAACATCAGGGAAATTCCCACCTCACCTTCATTATGGTATGTACAAAGATAATGGGAAACACGAATGGGCCTATGACCCGTACCCTTACCTTAAACGCTGGGAACGTAATCAGTAACTTGATTTTCCGCTTCATTATTGAAAAAATATAAGGAGAGATTATTTTTGGAGTGGAAAACCGTGAAGAAAATCGTAGGGAGCCGAGTCATCAAAACGGGAGTCGCAATTTTTATCACAGCTTGGATTTGTGAATTACTGGATTGGCCACCTGTATTTGCTGTTATTACAGCCATTGTGACCATAGAGCCGACTGTATCACAATCCATTAAAAAAGGAATCGTTCGCTTTCCTGCTTCAGCGATCGGTTCTTTTTATGCCGTTTTATTTATTTCATTATTCGGGCACGACCCGATTACATATGCCTTGGCGGCTGTTTTTACCATTATCACAACTTACAGACTTAAATTATATTCAGGTTTATTAGTTGCAACCTTAACAGCCGTTGCGATGATCGAAGTCATTCATGCCAATTTCTTTTTATCGTTTTTCATTAGATTAGGAACAACGACTATAGGATTAATTGTGTCCACTTTGGTCAATTTATTCGTCTTACCACCAGATTACACGAAGGAGATTGACTTAAAATTAAAAGCGATTACCGAAAGAACTGGAAAAGCAGTAGAAATAACATTTTGTCAATATATTTTAAACCAATCGGGACGACAAAAGTGTCAAAATGTCGTAGACCAATTAGACCAGGAAGTTCATAAGATTGAATCGCTAATTCAATATCAAAAGGATGAAGCTCAATACCATCCTCTTACTGTGGCCGAACAAAAAGAATTTCAACATGCCCAAAGACAGCTCATTCGAGTTAAGTTAATGATTTATCACATGGATAATATTTTAAATACCCCTTTGACAAAACTTCAGTTGAGCGACAAAGAACGAGAAAAGATTTTAGAGTCTGTACACGAATTAGCTTATGCTATGAAATTACATACGCCATTTGATTTAGAAAAGCATCATCAACAATTAAAGGACCTCATGCAATTGTACTGGGAAGACAATGATAAAGTTCGTCATAACCAACAAGACTATCCCACTACTTTCCCAGCTGAGATTATCGTGTTATATGAATTAGTTTCCATTTTCACATTGGTAGAAAATTATTATAAGGAACAGAAAAGCGGCTGAGATCAAAGAAGAGGCTAGGACAAAAATATTAATTTATATAAAAGAAGGCGAACATTAGACTGTATTAAACATCCAAAGTTCGCCTTCTTTCTTATAGCTTCGTCAAAATGCTTCGCTTTCCGCAGGCACAGCTTCAAATTCCCCAAACTCACTTCCGTTCGAAGACTTAAGGATGTTCGGCTAATGACGCAACATCCTGTTGCAACGCCGAACTGACCCTGTGGCCCCTCAGCTCGTTCTGTTCTGTGACGATCTGGACGATCTAGTGTCGGCGTTGGCCACAAATGCTACTTGTGATACGTCTTTGAAATAATTTACGCCGTGTCATCGCAGGCGCAGGACGTGGCCGCTTTTAGCCGACCAGGAGTCTCGCATTTTGACTACGCTAACTCCATTTTCATTCGGATTTTATTGACCTATTTATCTTTTGTCTAGACTATTCCATTCATTAATCTTTTTTCAAAACCTTTTTATATGTGATTATAAATTGAGCTCCACCTAAATCAGATTTCTCCACCGCTATTTGTCCATTTAACTGTTCTATAATGGTTCTTGCAATGGCCAGCCCCAAACCTGTTTCTCCGCCTTTTCCTTTTACAAACCGATTAAATATATAAGGAATTAAATCCTCAGGAACCCCATTCCCATCATCTTCAATACGGATGGTTTGGTTTTCTACGGTGATTCTAACGTTTGATTCAGCATGTCTGATCGCATTGACGCTTATATTTAAAATCGCTTGTAACATTTTTTCATGGTCAGTATATAGTTGAAAGCTCTCTCTTTTCTCTATATCGAGCTTGATGTTTTTCTTTTCAGCTAACGGAATCATACGATGATAAATATCCTCGATCAACTGGTTAACTTCCACCCACTCTCGATTATACGGTAACTCCTCACTTTCGAGTTTAGCCAGCCAGATCATTTCGTTAATGATTTTTTTCAATCTACTGATTTCCTCAACCATTGTTTCGAGACCTTTGTCCCGTTCCTCACCTTGAAATACACCTTCTTTAATGCCCTCTGCATACCCTTGAATGGTCATTAATGGGGTTTTTAATTCATGACTGGCATTTTGGAAAAAGGCCTGCTGTGATTTCATATATCCTTCTAATTCATTCGCCATATCAAACAGGCTTTGTTCTACTTCTTTAATTTCTCCTGTTGCTTCCACCCGATTCAAATCATCAAAACGCCTTTTCTCCACTTTTTTCAACTCATGTTTTAATAGGGTTAACGGTTTTACTAGGCGATTCGTTAAAAAATAACTTAATAAAACAGCTAATACACCACCAATTAAGAACACCATTAACAACCGATTAAAAAAACTACTTTGCACTTCTTGTAAATCTTTGATTGGGGTTAATAAAATAAGTTCAACCCCACTCGAGTTAGGTTGCCTAACAATTCGAGCTGTCACATATTTTTGGTTCATTCCATTCCAAATCTCTTCCGAATAATTATTAAAGTAACCTTCGTTATAAAATTTTCGTGTATGATCAATAGACATCGTTGAGAATAGGACTGCATTCTCATTAGTGTTAAATAAAATTAATTCTCCATCTTGGGAGTGCAAAAACTCTTGAAATTCATTCGCTGAACGAATGGAATCGTACTCTCGATTTAATATATCGATTAATATTTCACCTTTTTGTTTTAACTGAGCTTCTTCTTTATCAATTAACATATCCATAATCAAAGAATAGGTCAAAAAGCCTGTAATAGTTAAAATAACCATTAATAAAGTAGAAAACGCTAAGTTTAGTTGTGTTCTTAATCTCATTTAAGATCCCTCATCAACTTTAAAACGGTATCCATATCCCCAAACCGTTTCTAGAGGTATATTTGGCAATTTTTTTCGTAAACGCTTGATCAAGTCGTCAACCGCTCGATCACTCCCAAAATAATCGTCACCCCATACACGAGATAATAACTCTTCTCTTGAAAAAGCTCGGTTTGGGTATTTAGCTAATAATACTATCATATCAAATTCTTTTGATGTTAAATCTATCTCATCATGTTGCCAGAAGACTCTTCTTTCGATCACATCAACCTTCAAGTCATGGATATGTATATCTTTTTCTTGTATAGATTGATGTTGAGAAACATGATTCACACGTTTAAACAATCGCTTAACCCTAGCTACTAATTCACCCGGGCTAAACGGTTTTGTTAAATAATCATCTGACCCTAACTCCAAACCTAATATCTTATCAATATCATCATCCTTAGCAGAAATAATGATAATCGGTACATCACTGACTTCTCTTATTTTTTTACAAAAATCATATCCATCCATTCCTGGTAGCATAATATCTAAAATCCACATATCAGGTGGATTGGATACGTGTAATTCCAATCCTTCTTCAGCCGAGTCCAAAACTGTCGTTTCAAAATTTGATTTTTCCAAGTAAGCTGAAACAATCTGTTGAATATTGGGGTCGTCCTCCACAATCGCAATTCGTTTCACCGATTTCACCTCCACTCATTCTATACCCTATGTTACAACTATTTTATAAAAAATAAGAAAACACATCTAAAATTACACACTTTTTATACATTTTTCTTAAATGATTGCCACAAAAATGAACCATAATAATAATTGATAAAAGTAAGGTAGGTGATGAGGATGTATCATGATGATCAACCTTTAGAAAGAAATGAAGATAATCAACATCAAGAATCTACCACACATCAGATGAATCAAAAGGATCGAAATTCAACTGGAATAGGAAAAATCCTTACAGCTGGTATTTTAGGTGGGCTTATCGCGACTGTTCTCACGATATTCTTGTTATCTAGTAATGTCTTAACCAGTGCATCTAACGAAGAACCAACTGACTCTCAAAATGAGGAAATATCCGATCAAATATTTAACGATGACACTTCAATTTCAACCAATATAAATGAGCTATCAAAAGCGATTGTAGGAGTCGTTAATATTCAAACACAAAACATATTTGACCAAGGGTCTGATGCAGGAACTGGCTCAGGCATTATTTACAAAAAAGATGGCAATGAAGCCTATGTCGTTACAAATCAACATGTTATTGAAGGAGCTAAAGCTGTTGAAGTCGCTTTAAACCAAGAAAAGCGTGTGGAAGCAGAAATTTTAGGCAAAGACCCTCTAACAGATCTTGCTGTATTAAAAATCGATGGAGAACATGTGGATACTGTTGCCAAATTAGGTAGTTCAGAGGAATCGAAAGTTGGAGATACAGTTGTTGCTATTGGTAATCCACTAGGTTTAGAGTTTTCGAACTCTGTCACAAAAGGCATCATAAGTGGAAAGAACCGTTCACTTAGCGTTGATACTAACGGTGACCGACAACCAGATTGGGTCACTGATGTTATCCAAACGGATGCGGCGATTAACCCTGGTAATAGCGGCGGTGCATTGGTTAACTCTAATGGAGAAGTCATTGGAATCAACTCTATGAAAATAGCTCAGAATCAAGTAGAAGGAATGGGATTCGCGATTCCGATTGAACAAGCACAAAACATCATTAGTGAAATTGAAGAACACGGAGAAGTTCAACGCCCGCTTGTTGGAATTAGTGTCGTTAAAATAAATGAAGTGCCTCAACCTTACGCCCAAAACATCCAAATCCCAGAAGGTGTTGAAGAAGGCATTGTAATTGCACAAGTTGAGAGCGACTCACCAGCCGACAACGCAGGACTTAAGCAATATGATGTCATTACTAAAATTAACGATCAAGAGATTAAAAGTCTTCTCGATTTAAAACTCTATTTATATAATGAAGTGGAATTAAATGACGAGGTAGAATTAACTTATTATCGTGACGGAGAAGAACATACAACTACCCTTACCCTTGATCAAGCAATATAATAAATACAAAATAATGAGAGGTACCATCCACATAAAGATTGGTACCTCTCATTATTTTATATTTACGAGAATACCGCTCATTCGCATTTTCATAAGAATAACCGACATTCTCAACAATCTTATAACTTTATTTGTTGAATAAAAAAACTAAAGTTTAAACTTTAGCCCCTCGTGAGTGGCTTTTAAAACCTATCCGTTCATAAAAACGTAAAGCATCAGGTCTTTCTTTATCCGTTGTCAGTTGAACTAAATGACAGTTGCGTTCCTTGGCTCGTTGAATAGCCCATTTAATCAATTTAGTGCCTATACCTTTACTACGTTCCGAAGATAAGGTTCTTACTCCCTCAACAGTCGCTCTCCACCCACCTTGGTGAGTGATGTATGGTGTAAAAGTTATTTGTAGCACCCCAATGACTTTTTCTTCATCACAGGCAACCACTAACTCATTATTGGGGTCACTACTAATGGCCTTAAATGCGTCTTTATAGCTTTCAGGAAGTGGTAATTCATAACGTTCGCGCTTACTACCTAAAGCGTCATTAGCAAGCATTTCAACAATTTTATTTAAATCCTGTTCGGTAGCTTCTCGGAAAATGATGTCTGATTCCAACAATACACCCCCCTAAATATCAGTATTCAAACAGTTCCTCAATATGATTAACTTCATACTGGTCTAAGAATATCTTTGTCTTTTCGTTTAATTCAACAATAAAATCAGACCAAAAAAGATCAGTCACACTATGATCCCCGTAATAATTGAGATATTCATTTCCTTGGAACTCCGCATAACCGTCCATAATCGTGACCCCATAAATATGATTTTCAGAAGCTTCCAACCAATGATGGTGTAATGTCATTAGGGTTTTAATATCTTTAGTCAGTTTGGAGTCAAGTTCTATTAATGTCTCATCCATTTCATCTAATGCAAAATCGTCCCTGCCTTTTATCGAGAAAAAGAATGAAAAAATTTTTTGAGCTTGATTAAATGTTTCATTGTTAAAATGACTATTGTCAGGACGATTAAAACTAATTGCTAAATTCTCATATTTATTAACCATCAACACAATGTCTTTACTATATTGTGTAAGGAGTTGTGCTTGTTGTTTGGTTATTTTACCAGAATTTATAATTTCATCGAGAATGTTGTAATTCGAAATAATTCCGTTTGTGAGGCTCTGAATATCATTATTCAGTTCTAGAGAAATATGTTTTTCATACATACTCTTTTCTTCGTGTTGTTTAAAGACTATTAATAATAAAATCACAATTAATATAATGTACAATAATGGCTTATATTTTTTGATCAATTTCCCCACCCAAATTTTTTGAACTCGTCTATACCTCTCCCTTATCCCCCTTTATTTTAACATAATATTCCATTTGTTTTCACTTTTCTTCAAATAAAAAAGGGACGCTCAATGCATCCCTACTTTTACTTAAAACTGTTCCGTTTCTGTAGAACCAGCTAAAGCTGTCGTTGATGAAGTACCACCCGTAATGACCTGTGCAACTTCATCGAAATATCCTGTACCGACCTCTCGTTGGTGTCTTGTAGCCGTATAGCCATTCTCTTCGCTTGCAAACTCAGCCTGTTGTAATTCAGAATAAGCGGCCATTCCTTGATCACGGTATTTTCTAGCTAACTCGAACATACTGTGATTTAATGCGTGGAAGCCTGCTAGGGTCACAAACTGGAACTTGTATCCTATTTGCCCTAATTCTTTTTGGAAATTTTTTATGTCTCGTTCGGATAGTTTGCGCTTCCAATTGAATGATGGAGAACAGTTATATGCTAATAATTTTCCAGGAAATTTTTCATGAATGGCATCCGCAAAACGCTGTGCCTCTTCCAGGTTTGGCTCAGCTGTTTCACACCATACTAAATCAGCATAAGGGGCATAAGCTAGCCCTCTTGCTATAGCTTGATCAAGGCCAGCTTTTGTACGATAAAAGCCTTCCGCTGTACGTTCTCCTGTAATAAACGGTTCATCGTTCGGATCCATATCACTGGTAATTAAATCAGCCGCATTCGCATCCGTACGCGCAATAATTAACGTAGGGGTTCCCATGACGTCAGCTGCCAAACGAGCAGAAATCAGATTTCTTACAGCTGTTTGAGTGGGTAATAACACTTTTCCACCCATGTGACCACATTTTTTCTCGGAAGCAAGTTGGTCTTCGAAGTGAACAGCTGCTGCACCTGCTTCGATCATGGCTTTCATTAATTCGAACACATTTAATTGACCTCCAAAACCTGCTTCAGCATCAGCTACAATCGGTGCAAACCAATCAACTTGATCATCACCTTCAGCATGGTGGATTTGATCGGCACGCTGTAACGCTTGATTTAATCGTTTGACGACATGTGGGACACTGTTGGCAGGATATAGGCTTTGATCTGGATACATATGCCCTGATAAATTCGCATCGGCTGCTACTTGCCAACCACTTAAGTATATGGCTTTTAAACCCGCCTTGACTTGTTGAACGGCCTGATTACCCGTCAAGGCTCCTAACGAGTGAACATAGTTTTCTTCATGTAGTAAATTCCAAAGCTTTTCTGCTCCTCTTTTAGCTAGCGTATATTCAATGTCGATTGATCCTTTTAAACGTTCCACATCTACCGGAGAGTATGGACGTTCAATATCACTCCATCTTTCGTTCGTCTCCCATTCATTTCTTAATTGCTCAACTCGATTAAAATTCATGTATCTTCTCCCCCTTGAATTAAGATTTGATAAGCCGGAATGGTTAAAAACGCTTCAAATTCATCTGAACTAACTAACTCCATAAACAAGTGACAAGCTTTAGGATATTGCTTTTTTAAATCATCAGGAATGAAAGATTCAACTAAAGAAACCGTCACTTTTCTATCATCCTCTAAGCGACCATTTTCATGGTGAATCCATTGCCACACTTGGGCACGTGATATCTCAGCGGTTGCCGCATCTTCCATTAGATGATTGAGTGGAACTGCACCACGTCCATTTAACCAAGCAGCGATATATTGAATGCCCACAACTACATTTGTTTTTAACCCTTCTTCTGTGATGTTTCCTTTAGGCACTTCTAATAAATCTCTAAACGTTATATGGATGTCATCTCGTTGACGGTTAATTTGATTCGTTCCATCCATATAGTTAGTGAAAACCTCTTTGACGAGATTGACCATACCAGGATGAGCGACCCAAGTCCCGTCGTGCCCATCACGTACTTCTCGCTCTTTATCTTTTTGAACTTTTTCGTAAGCAACAGCATTCGCTTCTGGGTCATTTTTTACAGGAATTTGTGCCGCCATTCCACCAATAGCGGGTGCATTTCGTTTGTGACAGGTTTGTATAGCTAGTAACGAATACGCTCTCATAAATGGGGTTTCCATCGTTACCGTTGCTCGATCAGGCAAAAGGTAATGGGAATCATGGTGAAATTTTTTAATAAAGCTAAAAATATAATCCCAACGGCCACAATTTAAACCTGCAGAGTGTTCGCGTAATTCATATAAAATTTCATCCATTTCAAATGCTGCAGTAATGGTCTCAATCAGCACAGTAGCCTTAATGGTACCTTGTGGAATGCCGAGATAATCTTGGGCAAAAACAAAAACATCATTCCATAATCTCGCTTCTAAATGGTTTTCAAGTTTTGGCAAGTAAAAGTAAGGTCCAGTCCCCCGATGGATCAGTTCTTTCGTGTTATGGTAGAAATAGAGCCCAAAATCTACTAAACTGGCGGACATAGGTTCATCATCAACTAACAAATGATATTCATCTAAGTGCCACCCCCTTGGTCTTATAATAAGAACGGCTGTTTCATCATTTAACTCATACGTTTTACCATTTTCTGCTTGAAAATCAATATTTCGTCTAATCGCATCCATTAAATTAATTTGTCCATTCACCATGTTTTCCCAGGTCGGTGATGAGGCATCTTCAAAATCTGCCATGAACGTTTGAGCACCAGAATTAAGTGCGTTAATTATCATTTTCCGATCGACGGGTCCTGTAATTTCTACACGTCGGTCCAATAAGTCCTCTGGCAAAGGTGAAACCGTCCAATCACTCGATCGAATATGTTCGGTTTCACCTAAGAAGTTGAGTTGTTCTCCTTCTTGCAATTTTTTTGTTTGTACATCTCGTTCTTGAATTAATTGTTGACGTCTTGTATTAAACTTTTCATGTAATTCATACAAAAAATCTAGTGCCCCTTCTGTTAATACCTCCCCATGTCGTGGAATTTGTTTTTTGACCTCCATACGTTTCACATTTTCAATCAAACTATTACCCCCATCTGTTATACTACACAAATCATTATATATTTTGTTATATAACAACTGTTGCAAAAAAATTAGTCCTCCTTTTTGGAAAGACAATGTTCACATTCTAAAAGTGCAACTCTTTCTTCAACTGGTTTCCCACACTCTTGGCAAATGTGTTTCATCATATACCTCCTTCTGTTGCAAAACAATTTAATCATTTTAATTCTGTTATAAAACAGTTTATGTCTTTTTCCCAAAAAATGCAACCGTTAAATTTAAATTTTTCAAAAAATTTATTCTTAACTAGACATTTCATAAGTTTTCTGTGCAAATGTTAGTCAAATATTCAATTTACTAGACAAATCAAAATTTTTAGTAGACAAATTCTAAATTTTTTCTGAAAAATGGTTTATTTACTAGACAATTACAGCTTTGGTTCCATAAAAAAAGTGAGCAGATAATATCTGCTCACTTTGATTCATCATTAATTTTCTTTTGAGCGTTTAACAGCTGTATAAATACTTGCTGCTAATCCTCCCCAAATAATGACCATTCCGATAATCATAACGACAATCGCATCTAATGTCATACAGCTTTATCCTCCTTTGACGAATCAGAAGCTTGACCTAAAAGCTCTGGATTCCACTTTTTCAGCGTTAATAGTAAACCTAAAATTAAGGCTGCTGCTGCAACGGCCCAACCGCCATAGAGAATGAATGCATCAGAATAGCCTTCGTAGTTACCAGTTTCATTTCCTTCACCAGTGTGTTCTCTAAGTAGATTTAATTTGAATAAACCAAACATCATGTAACCAAGGACGATTGGCGTAATGACACCTAGAGAGGCTTTCCACCAGCCACCAAGCTTGATTGAAGATACACTGTTTGCGTGATCTTGTAAATCGCCAAGCTTGCGTAAGAACCATACGACAACTACTACTTCGACTAAACCGATAAATGCAACACCGAACTGGTTAATAAAGTAATCTGCTGCATCTAGGAAGAATAGACCACCTTGTGTCGCAAACAGTAACGATACAAGCGTTGCTAAACCTCCACCAAATAGTACTGCTTTACTTCTTGATATATTAAACTTCTCAGAGAAACCTGCGACGTATGTCTCTACGATTGAAATAAGTGATGACATACCTGCTAAAACTAGTGAGGCGAAGAATAAGAACCCAAATAACCCATTCATACCAGGGAACTCATTAATGATTAACGGGAAGATTACAAATGCTAATCCAACCCCACCAGCTACAACTTCTTGAACTGGTTCACCTAACTGTCCAGCTAAGTAACCTAACGCTGCGAATACACCAATACCCGCTAATAGTTCAAAGCTTGAGTTACCAAACCCTACGATAAAGGCGTTACCAGTAATGTCTGACTTTTTATCCAAATAGCTAGAATAAGTAATCATAATCGCAAAAGCGATGGATAAACTAAAGAAGATTTGTCCGTATGCTGCTACCCATACAGAAGGATCAGCAATTTTAGAAAAATCAGGGCTAAAGAACGCAGTTAGTCCTTCTGCAGCTCCTTCTAACGTAACCGCACGTAAGACAATAATTAAGAAAATAACGACTAAGGCAGGAATGAAAATACGGTTTGCAACTTCAATTCCTTTACGTACACCTTTAAATAATACGAATAAAACAACTGCCCATACAATTAATAGTGGGATTAACACTTCGGGCACAAATACACCTGCTTTTCCTGGTTCAACTCCTTCGGCTGTAATACCTAAGAAATCGTATAGAAACGTCTCTGTGTCTGCCCCCCACTTTTGACCAAATGCAAAATAAGAATACATAATCGCCCAAGCGATAATAGCTGCATAATAAGTTGATATAACGAATGATACAAATACGGCCCACCAACCGAGCCACTCTGTTTTCTTGCTTAAACGTGAAAATGTTAACGGAGCTGATCCACGATATTTATGACCTAATGAAAATTCCAAAATTAATAGTGGAATACCAGCCGTTAATAGCGCGATGAGGTATGGAATGAAGAATGCACCCCCACCACTTTCATAAGCTGTTGCTGGGAATCGCCAGATATTACCTAGCCCAATCGCCGAACCAACAGCTGCTAGGATAAACCCCAGTCTCGTCCCCCATTGAGCACGATTTTCCATTTTTTACTCTCCTCTCAATTTCTATTTCTAATAGTTTATGCCCTGGTCTTAACTTTAATGAATTTTATATATTTTCTGATAATTAAGACCACAACTGTATATAAAGTATTGTAACGAATGGCCTATAGACTGTCAAAGTTTTTTTCTGAAATTTCAATAAGCATAATCAAATAAAAAATAGCGTCAAAGAATTAATTCCTTCTTTGACGCTATTTTTCTAAGGTTAACTATTAATGACCTTTTTATAAATTCCATAAGCCATTAAGACTAAAGTACCGACTGTTACTAATAAGCCTAAAATCATAGATTGAGTAAAGGCAAACATTAGATAACCGAAGACAGATGCTAAAGCTGCTAATAACGCGTATGGTATCTGCGTTAAAACGTGGTCAATATGGTTCGATCCAGCACCTGTTGATGAAAGAACAGACGTATCTGAGATTGGAGAACAGTGATCACCAAATACTGAACCAGCTAGTACAGCAGCTAATGACGCTACTAGATAATCAGGATCTGTATTAGCTGCAATCTCACCAGCAATTCCTAACATAATACCGAATGTTCCCCATGATGTACCAGTAGCAAAAGCCATTCCTCCTGATACAAGGAAAATAATCAATGGTAGGAACGCAATATTGAAGTTAGCATTTACAACCACTTCTGATAAAAATTCTCCAGTTCCCATGCCATCGATAATACCGACAATCATCCAAGCGAGTACAAGTATATAAATGGCTGGTAACATAGCTTTAATACCTTCCCAAATGACTCTAAAGATATTTGACTTTTCGCCTGGCTGAATTAGGAAAAATAATAATGCCACAATTACTGAAGATAAACCACCTGCTACGAGTGAAAAGTTTACATCGGTGTTGGCAAAGATTGAAACAACAGTTACCGCACCTTCTGTAGCTTGAATACCAGTAGAAATCATAAATCCAACGGTTACCATAATTAATACTAAGATGGGTACCACTAAATGATAAATCTTGCCATATTCACTTTCTTGAACATCATCTTGTAAGTCACCTGGTACATCTGAACGTAGTGGATCGATTAATTCTCCAGATTTTTGTGCTCTTACCTCATGTTCTCTCATCAGACCGAAATCTAATTTCATTTTAATAACTAAAAAGACAAGAATAATAGCTGCAATAGCGTAGAAATTAAGTGGAACCGTACCAACAAACACATTAAAAGCAGTGAAATCTGTTAATTCTTGTGTTGCTAAGATTCCCCCAATGGTTCCTATAATATAAGCACCCCAACTAGATATAGGTGATAAGACTGTTACAGGAGCAGAAGTTGAATCAATTAAGTAAGCTAACTTTGCTCTAGATACTTTTTGGCGGTCCGTAATAGGGCGAGAAACCTGTCCAATTGTAAGACTGTTAAAATAATCATCTATAAAAATTCCGAGACCTAGTAAACCAGCTGTGTATTGTGAGCCTTCTCTTGTTTTAATTTTTTGAATGGCCCAGTTTCCAAATGCTCTTGCACCACCTGTTGCTGTTAAGAAAGCGATTAAAATACCTAATAAGAGTAGGAACAGAACTAACTGAATACTCCAAACATCCCATTCTCCGATTGAAAATTCACTAAAGGATAAGTTCATACCCCCGGCATAAAATAAATCTCTAAATGATGCCCAAATAGTGATAATGGTAGCTTTCAGATTGAAACTTTCAATCATTAAAGCTCCAACAACAATTCCAGCCCCAAGTGATAATAGAACTTTCCTCGTCAGAAGAACAAGAATAATCATCACGAGAGGTGGAATTAATGAATAAGCCGTACCGACAAAATCCATTTTCATTCCTCCTAATTGACTAGTTTAATAAAGTTTATTCCAAATAAAAAAAGTAATGATAGAGAAATCTACCATTACTTTACACAGACTGGTTATTTCTCGATCAGTAGCTCCCCGCTTTGCGAGAGTATATACCTTATTCAGATATACACCAACACTTGATTCCTGACAGAAACTAAGTGCTTCGGCAAATAACCCTTTCATGTACAGTCATAGTTGTCATCCTCATGCACATTACTCATGTTAGTTGCGCCTCTACCTCATCGATGGATAAGGTTTATCTAGTTGTTTAATTTTCACTTTGTTAATATAGCACAGAATGATTATTCTTGTAAACCTCTTTGTTGTTCTTGTTGTTGATATTCACTAAAAGGAATGGAAATGCTTGGTGGATTATTATTACCACTACTATAGAAATCTGGTACTAATCCTTGAATGACTCGTGTATCGACAGGGATTCGTGCTACAACTTCTGTGGTTTTAGTAGAAAACGGGATAACGATTTGCACATTAACTTTTACCTCAATTTCAATATTAATCATCGCATTATTAATGCCATATTCCTTAACATCTGTAATAAAATCTGGCTGAACTTCCCCAATCACACTAAAATGTACTGGAACACGGGGACCCAGATTAGCTAGTAATGCATTACCAGTAGCTTGACCAATAGGAATTTCAACTAACGCTTCATTTTCAACAGTTTCATCTGACTCTATAATTTGATCTTCATCAATATCAAAATCTAATGAATCACCAATAGGACGTTCTCCTCGTTCCAATCGTTTTAAATAGTTTTGAACACGGAACGTCGCATTACGAAGAACTGTGTTTACGACTACAGAGTTCCACCCCATCGAAACGATATTACCGTCTTCATTTGTTTCAACTTGAATCAAATCATCAATATCTAAATCACGTACAATACGTTTACTGACGGCTTCATTGATCGCTTCACGTGCATATTGACCTGTTAATGTTTCTGCAATATGAATCAATGTTGGTTCAATTCCACGATTAATAATATATATGGATAAAACTAGGGATACGATAAAACTTATAAAAGTATATATGATAATCTGACCGAAAGTTTTTGGCTTTCTTTTCTTGAAAGGTTTAGGTCGGTGAGTAACGCGCATTAGAAAACCCCCTCGAGACATTTTATGTTCGAGGGGGATTGGTTATGTACACATTAGGACGGGGTTGTATTACAATCTGTTATCACAAGTGACAAATGTTTCGTTAAGTCCAGATCATAGACTTGACTTGCATGAATTTCATGATCTTGTTCCTCTAAAATTCGAATCACTGGTCTATCAGGAACTTTAGTTTGCCTAACAATGATTCCTTTTCGTCCATCGCTTAAAGCGACGTAAGACCCATTCGGATATATGGAAATATGTCGCCTAAAAAGATTAATATATTTTGGAGAATACTGAGTATCACTACCCGAGTAAAGAATCTCTAATCCTTCGTGTGGTAAGAAAGCATTTCGATAGACACGATTGGAGGTGACCGCATCAAACACGTCTGATACGGCCATGATTTTGGCATATTCATGGATATTCGGTTCTTTAAGACCTAATGGATATCCACTGCCATCCAATCGTTCATGGTGTTGATACGCACAATACGCCACTGACTGTGGTATATTTTTAAACTGCTTTAAAATGTCATATCCGTAAGTTGTGTGCTCTTTAACCACTTCAAATTCCATATCTGTTAATTTGCCTGGTTTATCAATGATTGTTTTCGGTACTTTCATCTTACCGATATCATGGAGCATAGCCCCTATCCCAATTTCCTCAATTTGTCTATCGGAAAAATGGAGTTCACGTGCTAATACAAGGGTGTAAACAGTCACATTAACAGAGTGATTGTATAAGTAATCGTCAAACATGAAAATATCTGACATGATGGATAAAATCTCATCATGGCTTTTAACCACATCAATGATTTCGTTAACCGTACTTTGGACCTCATTCATTGAGCGCTCTAACATATATTGCTTATGCTTTTGATGATCATACTCATCAAAAACTTTAAACGTCTGTCGAATTTTTGAAATAGCTTCCACTCGAAGACGCTCATTAATAATGTTCTGTGGTGCAATATCCTCGGATAACGAATCTTCTATATAAACATATCGAAAATCAAAATCCTTAAGTCTTTTGATTAATTTTTCGGTGAAAATAACATCTTTTTGTAGTAATACACGACCATAAGCATCAATAATTGGATTCGCAAGTTGATCTCCAGGTCTAAGTGCATTCATTGTTACGGCTTTCATAATTTTCCCCTTAGTTGAACCACTTTTTTACTATCATAAGCTTTTACGTCAAATTTTTCAATGTTTACCTCAAGCGTAGAAGTGCTTGCTTTCCAATCATGCCTTCTTCCCAACCGTATTTTTCTTTCGAATAATTGGTCACTTTTTGTAATGGGGCATACAATAATTCATCTAATGATCGGACACCAACTGCTCTACCTGCAACAATTTTTCGATCTGATAGCTTTTCATTTAATAAATCTACATCTAAAGCGCCACACATAATGTAGCCAATGTCATTAGACACCACTAATAAATCTGTTTTGGGTAATTCAACATGAACAAATGTAAATGGAACATCCTCAATCCATATTGGTTCTACATGTACCATTTTCTCAGCCTCCTTCTCATATACCGTATGAAGGCAAAAAATAAGAAGTGCCTGTCATACCTTTTTTAATTTAAGGTAGATAGACACTCCTCTAATACGTCACGTAAAAACTCAGGGAGGAAATAATGTTTTTCTTTTACCGATGAAATAGGAGGTACTAACCAAGGAAATGAGAAGGTATCGGCTGTAGCAACGGTATATGTGGTGTGTGGGTCCACCTTTTCTCCATTTACAAAAACCGTCTCTACGTAATTCGTTTCATCATGATAGTCTATTGTGAGATTTGAATAGACCATTTTTCCAATTTTCTTACCTCTAAACCCTAGCCCTTTTAACTCAAAATGAATAAACCGTTCTTGTTCAATCATTCGCACGGTTTCAATAAGTTCACGACCCGTTAAAACCATCACACACGGGTTCATCGGATGAGGGCAACTTTGATGGACATCACGTCTTGTCACTGGGCCTTTCTCAAATCCTGTTAATAAAACACCTGAATTTAACATAGCACAGTCAGACTTAGTCCAATGTCTTAATGTATTGACGAAAGCATTCATTAAAGGCGTTTCATTTAACCAGTTGATGGGGTAAGGTTGTTTTAAATGTGCGACAGTTCGACTGAGTTGATCTTCTGCTTTTTCATTTAATTGTTCTAGCAAAATTTTAGATTTCTGATCTTCTGCTTCATTTTCTATAGGAATCGCATAACCTTCTTTTTGAACGACCTTGCGCTGGTTATGATCAAATGTTAGCGAAACATCACCATAATAATATCCATGCTTCCCAACAGCTGTTATTAAGGTCCCGTTCTTTTCTTGACCTTGATTTAATAAATGATGGGTGTGGCCACCCATAATAAGGTCTATATCATATCTTTCCGCCATTGTTTCATCGGAATTAATACCTAAATGAGATAATACGATCATGACGTCCGTTTGTGCTTTTATTTCAGGCAACCATTGTTCTAAAGTCTCAAGAGGTGATAAAGTTTTCCAACCTAACTTTTCATAAAAAGCTTGGAAAGGTGCTGTTAATCCGATGACACCAATGTTAATCCCTGATGGTGTCTCATAAACTTGATAAGGTTTTAACCACTTCGGAGATGGCCCCTTTATAGGCTTAATGTTAGCACACACCACATCAAACTCAGCATCATCATACAAATGAAATAATTGTTCAGATGGTAAGGTAATTCCTTCATTGTTACCTAATGTGGCTACTTCGAAGTTAGAGTGGTTTAACAGTTCAATATTATCTTTCCCTAAAGAAGCTTCAGAAATTGGATGAGAGCGATCCATATGATCTCCATTATCCAAAAGCATATAGAACTCTTCGTCAAGTTGGTGTTTATATGTTTTTTCTTTTATGTCATGCATGATTTTTGGCCAATTTTCAAAATGACTATGTAAATCGCTAGTGAAATAAAAATGTAGCGTTTCCTTCATACTCCATCTCCTTCATCGTTGGCGATTACAAAATCAACCGTATTCCAATTATAATCATTAGTAGACGTAATATCCATTCTAGCACACGACTGTTTAATTTTTGGTTCACTTTAGCACCTAATACTCCCCCAAACCATGCGCCTGGAACAGCTAATAATGCATATTCCCATATAACATTCCCTGCCATGACATGAGCACTAGATGAGACAATACTTGAAATAAAAATCATAAACATAGATGTCGGTGCTGCTATATGCGCAGGAAAACTAAAGAATAAGATCATAGCGGTCACCATTAAAGAACCGCCACCAATACCAAATAGTCCTGAAATCAATCCAACAAAAAATGAAATGATAACACCAAAAATAATAGAATAGGAATATTGAACTGTTTCTCCCGATAGATCAAATTCACGGTGGATGTACAGTTTTTTATCTTGAACATTTCGGTTTTTAGCATATTGGAGTAAATAATCTTTCACAAAAAATAAGCTTGCCAATATTAACATTAAAATTCCAAAATAAAGTTCGAACGCATCTATAGCTACATAACCGTTTAACCAGACACCAACTAATGCTCCTGGAATACTTCCAATTAAAAATATGAGTCCACTATATACATCTACCCGTTTACCTTTAATATATGTAAGAGTTGATGACACCCCCGTAAAAATCATGATCAATAATGACATCGCCACAACGTTTTGTGGTGTAACCCAGCTGAATGCATCCGAGAATTTGGATAAAAATAAAAGTGATGGAACAAAAATTAATCCTCCACCTAAACCAACTAAACTTCCTACAAAAGCACTTGCTAAACCTATGATTATCATGACGATTAGTAACATATGGATCCCTCTTATTGAATTTTTCTCTATTTATACAATAGCATAATTTTCTATTATAAAGTAGCAAACAATTTATTTACAGTAATCATGATATACTTTCAAATTTTCTAATAATTAATTGTTCCTTTTTAATTTAATTTGCAAGTATCCCCCTCTATTTGCGTCTATCATCGTTTTATTTGCAAAAGTCTTCATTCTAATTGCGAGTTTTCTCATTATATTTGGAAGTTCTTTTAGTTTATTTGCGAATTGACTTACTTTATTTGCAAAATCCCCTTTATAAAGCAAAAAAGTATCACAGGGAATCCCTGTGATACTTTTAATCATATTAACCAATAGAGCCTTCCATTTCGAACTTGATTAGACGGTTCATTTCAACCGCATATTCCATTGGAAGTTCTTTTGTGAATGGCTCGATAAAGCCCATGACGATCATTTCTGTTGCTTCTTCTTCAGAAATACCGCGGCTCATGAGATAGAATAATTGTTCTTCTGATACTTTAGAAACCTTAGCTTCGTGCTCTAACGAGATGTTCTCATTTAACACTTCGTTGTAAGGAATCGTATCTGAAGTTGATTCGTTATCCATGATTAATGTGTCACATTCAATGTTAGAACGTGCCCCGTCAGCATTTTTACCAAAGTGTACGATTCCACGGTACGTTACTTTACCACCTTGTTTAGAGATGGATTTTGAAACGATGGTAGATGACGTATTTGGAGCTAAGTGGTGCATTTTTGCACCTGCATCTTGGTGCTGACCTTTACCAGCTAACGCGATTGATAATGTCATACCGCGAGCGCCTTCCCCTTTTAGAAGTACTGCTGGATATTTCATTGTAAGCTTAGAACCTAAGTTACCGTCAACCCATTCCATCGTTGCGTTTGCATCAGCCGACGCACGCTTCGTAACTAGGTTATATACGTTGTTAGCCCAGTTCTGGATCGTCGTATAACGGCAGTAAGCATCTTTCTTAACAAAGATTTCAACAACCGCACTGTGTAGTGAGTTAGTTGAGTAAACGGGTGCCGTACAACCTTCTACATAGTGTACTGATGAACCTTCATCTACAATAATTAACGTACGCTCGAACTGACCCATGTTTTCAGAGTTAATACGGAAGTACGCTTGAAGTGGAGTTTCCACTTTAGTGTTCTTCGGTACGTAGATGAATGAACCACCAGACCATACTGCTGTGTTAAGTGCTGCGAACTTGTTATCAGAAGCAGGAATTAGTTTACCGAAGTATTCTTTAAACAGATCTTCGTTTTCTTTAAGTGCCGTATCTGTATCTTTGAATACAACACCCATATCTTCTAACTCTTTTTCCATGTTGTGATAAACAACTTCTGATTCATATTGTGCTGAAACACCTGCAAGATATTTTTGTTCAGCTTCTGGAATACCTAAACGGTCAAATGTTTGTTTAATCTCATCTGGTACCTCATCCCAAGAACGTTGAGTACGTTCAGATGGTTTTACATAGTACGTAATTTCATCAAAATCTAACTCGTTTAAGTCACCGCCCCATTGTGGCATTGGCTTGCTGTAGAATTGCTCTAAAGCTTTTAAGCGGTACTCTAACATCCATTCAGGTTCATCTTTTCGTGCTGAAATTTCACGAACAACCTTTTCCGTTAAACCACGCTCTGTACGGAAAACAGACACGTCACGGTCATGGAAACCATACTTATAATCGCCTACTTCTGGTGCCTTTTTAGCCATGTAATACCCCTCCTTTAAATAATTAGGTGTCTAACCTCTATTCGTTATCCTTTTCAACACCTTGTTCCATCGCTTTCCAAGCTAATGTTGCACATTTTATTCTAGCAGGGAATTTAGAAACGCCTTGTAAGGCTTGAATATCTCCTAATTCCTCTAAATTATAGTCATTTGTATCAACTTCTTCACCGAGCATCATATCGGAAAACATTTGAGAAATTTTTAGAGCATCCTCTACTTTCTTTCCAATAATAACTTGAGTCATCATTGAAGCCGATGACAATGAGATTGAACAACCTTCACCTTCAAATTTTGCATCCTCTACGACACCGTCATTGATCTTTAACTGTAAATCAATTCGATCTCCGCAAGTTGGGTTATTCAATTCAACTGTGATATGGTCACCTTCAAGCTTTCCGCGATTTCGAGGATTCTTATAGTGATCCATAATCACCTGTCTGTAAAGTGTATCTAAGTTATTAAAAGACATCACCGAAATACTCCTTTGTTTTGCGTAATCCTTCTACTAGTTGATCCACGTCTTTCTTACTATTATACAGATAAAAGCTAGCTCTTGCAGTTGCAGTGACTTGTAATTCTTTCATGAGTGGTTGTGCACAGTGATGGCCGGCACGAACCGCAATACCTAATGAATCAAGCGCTGTTGCTGTATCGTGTGGATGAACGTCATTAAGATTAAACGTCACTAAGCCAGCTCGTTCTCTTGGACCAAAGATTGTGATGCCATCAATTTGTTCCATTTGTTCTAGCGCATAATTCGCTAGTTCTTGCTCATGCTCTTCAATAGCTTCCATACCAACATCATTTAAAAAGTCAATGGCAGCCCCTAAACCAATTGCACCGGCAATAATTGGTGTACCACCTTCAAACTTCCAAGGAAGCTCTTTCCAAGTTGAATCATAAAGGTTAACGAAATCAATCATTTCACCTCCGAATTCAACTGGCTCCATGTTTTCAAGTAGGTGTTGCTTACCATATAAAACGCCAATACCAGTCGGGCCGCACATTTTATGAGCTGAAAATGCATAAAAATCAACATCTAATTCTTGGACATCAACGCTCATATGTGGAACACTTTGAGCACCATCTACGACGATCACAGCTCCGTTTTCGTGCGCAATCTTTGCCACTTCTTTAATCGGATTAATGGTACCTAAAACATTAGATACATGACCCATCGCCACAATTTTTGTCTTAGATGTTACCAATTCACGAACATCATCTAATGATATCGTTCCATCCTCTTGAAGTGGTAAATACTTCAGCGTTGCACCAGTCACTTTTGCAACTTGTTGCCAAGGTATTATATTACTATGGTGCTCCATTTTAGTTAAAACAATTTCATCGCCTTCAGAAAGTTTTTCTCTTCCGTAGCTATGAGCAACCGTATTAATAGCGGTCGTGGTTCCACGCATGAAAATAACTTCTTTTATACTGTTTGCGTTAATGAATGACTTAACTTTTTCACGTGCACCCTCATACCCTTCTGTTGCCCTCGTTCCAAGGGTATGAACACCACGGTGAACATTTGAATTATAACGCTGATAATATTCATTCAATGCGTCAATCACTGATTGTGGCTTTTGTGATGTTGCTGCACTATCTAAATATACTAATGAATGTTCGTTTACTTCCTGATCCAATATCGGGAACTGTTTGCGAACCGTTTCATTTAACATTAATAAACTTTCCCTTCAATAACCTCACGTAGCTGGTTTTGAACCGTTTCAATAGGAATTTCTTTAACAACTGGGCTTAGGAAACCATGAATCACTAAACGCTCAGCTTCTTGTTTAGAAATACCACGGCTCATTAAATAATACAATTGAACCGGATCTACACGACCTACAGATGCTGCGTGCCCCGCTGTTACATCATCTTCATCGATAAGTAGGATTGGGTTCGCATCACCACGAGAGCCTTGGCTTAACATGAGAACGCGGGACTCTTGCTCAGCGTTAGATTTAGATGCCCCGTGTTCAATCTTACCTACTCCGTTAAAGATTGATGCGGCATTATCCTTCATAACTCCATGCTGTAGGATGTAACCTTCTGATTCTTTACCAAAGTGTACAATTTTAGCTGTGAAGTCTTGTTTTTGATCGCCACGACCTACTGATACTGCTTTTGCGTGACATAGGCTGTTTTCACCCATTAGGTTGGTGATGTTTTCAGAAATAGTATTTCCGTCATTCATCTGCCCTAAAGCCCATTCTAATGTCGCATCACGGCCAACCGTACCACGTCGGTTCACATAAGTTGTTGTCCCTTTTTCAAAGTTATCAACTGCACCGTAAGAAACTTTTGCACCGTCTAGTGCAAAAACTTCACTCACGATGTTAGCAACAGATTCTTCATTTTCGTTTTGAGATACGTAGTTTTCAACATAAGTTACTTCACTTAGTTGATCGGCTACTAGTAGCACGTGGTTGAATAACGCTGCTTCAGGGTCTTCTTGCCAGAAAACAACTTGGATTGGTTTTTCAACTTTTACGTTTTTAGGTACGTATAAGAAGACACCACTATTTAATAATGCAGCATGACGTGCTGTTAATTTGTTTTCATCAACAGAAACGCCTTCTTGCATGAAATATTTCTTAACAAGATCTTCATTTTCACTCATTGCTGTGAAAATGTCTTTGAAGATCACACCTTGCTCTTCTAATTCTTTTGATAATGATGCATAGGCTACATCATTATTACGAACAATGATTAGATTATCGTTTGCAGATTTTTCACCAAGTAACACGCGAACTTTCTCTGGTAACTCTTCGTATTTTTCAATTTGAGCACCTGAAACTTCATGTTTGAAGTTAGTGAAATTCCAGTTACGAATACGTGTTTTTTCTAACTTTGGCATTGGTAATTCATCTGCTAAGTCTGCTGCTTTTAATCGAGTGTCGCGGAACCATTGTGGTTCATTTCGACGCTCGGAATACTGCGTTATATACTCTTTATCATAAGGTAGCTGTGTATCCACTTTCATTCTTTTACCTCCTATCCAAGTTACGCGTTTTGACCAACAGTTTCGTCTTCAATCCCTAGCTCTTCTTTAATCCAGTCATAACCTTCAGCTTCTAGACGTTGTGCTAGTTCAGGACCACCAGATTTTACAACGCGTCCTTGCATCATAACGTGTACTTTATCTGGAGTAATATAGTCAAGTAGACGTTGATAGTGAGTAATGATTAAGCATCCGAATTCATCATTACGCATTTTGTTAATACCTTTAGATACAACTTTTAATGCATCAATGTCTAGACCAGAGTCAATCTCGTCTAAAATTGCGATCGCTGGTTTTAACATCATTAATTGAAGGATTTCATTACGTTTTTTCTCACCGCCAGAGAACCCTTCGTTTAAGTAACGTTGTGCCATGTTTTTGTCAATTTCTAAGTAATCCATTGTACTGTCCATTTCTTTAATGAACTGCATTAATGGAATTTCATCGCCTTCTTCACGGCGAGCGTTAATAGATGAACGTAAAAAGTCAGAGTTTGTGACCCCGCTAATTTCGCTTGGGTACTGCATAGCAAGGAATAAACCTGCTTGAGCACGTTCGTCAACTTCCATTTCTAATACATCTTCACCATCAAGTAATACGGTACCTTTAGTGATTTCGTATTTAGGGTGACCCATAATTGCACTAGCTAATGTAGATTTACCAGTTCCGTTAGGTCCCATTACCGCGTGGAACTCTCCACCTTTGATGGTTAAGTTAACTCCCTTTAAGATTTCTTGTCCTTCAATTTCGACATGAAGATCTTTAATTTCTAAAGTTGATCCTGCCATTTGAATACCTCCATTTTTCTATGATTAAATTGATGGTCATTCTCAATTTATTCTCATTATAATTTTAAAACATTTACAATCTATATTCAACTTATATAACCATAAGAATAACCATAAGGTTAACACCTATACCATTATATAAGAAAATTTGTCAGATTTAAACGAAAAACCATATACTACATCATATATAGAAAAAATCCATTACCCTTCAAAAGGTAATGGATTTTTATATCAACTAACGATGTACTTGACGATCGACTTCAGCTACCACTCGTCGGCTCTCTTTATACTCTCTTTCACGCTCTTTTTCAACTTTAATGCGTTTCTCAAGATTCTGACTATACTCTGTGTAACCAACACCACGTGATTGGTGCATGGCTTTTTCCATTTCACTTGTGTACGTCAGGTCGATTTCATTTTCGTTTAAAATATCTAAATCATCCTTTCTTGAATTACAATTATTATATTACCATGGACTCTTTTTATGCTAAAACTCCAAATATCCTTAATAATAACCATAAAAAAGGATATGAGTGGTTGAACCTTACTCATATCCTTACCCTTTATTTTTTGAAGTAAATCCTATAATTTTTTTTGAAATAGTCGAAAAAATGTTATTTACTCACTTACAGGAACGACCGCACCTTCATAATTTTCTTCAATGAATGCCTGAATTTCTTCAGAATGTAGGACTTCTACTAAGGTCTGAAGTTTTTCATTGTCCTCATCTTCACTACGTGCTGCGATAACATTCACGTACGGTGATTCAGAACCTTCTAAAATGATTGCATCATCTGCTGGTACAAGATCTGCTTCAATAGCATAGTTCGTATTAATCGCAACTAATGCATCTTCTTCGCGCTCATAAAATTCTGGTAAAAGTCCAGCTTCAATACTTGCATCAAATTTTAAGTTTAGTGGATTTTCTTCAATATCATCTAAAGTTGCTGTAACTGGATCAACACCATCTTTAATCGTAATAAGATCATGTTCTTGTAAAAGCGCTAATACACGTCCGTGATCCGCAACTGAACGGCTTAGAAGAACCTCTGTACCTTCTTCAATTTCATCGATACTCGATACATTTTGAGAATAAATTCCCATCGGCTCAATATGGATTCCACCTAGGTTAACAAAATCATATCCAAACTCATCAATTTGGTCTTCTAAGTAAGGAATGTGTTGGAAATAGTTTGCATCTAATGTGCCGTTATCTAAGTCTTCGTTCGGCAATACGTAATCTTGATACGTTTCGATTTCTAGGTTAATTCCTTCTTCTTCAAGCAATGGTTTTGCTTCTTCTAATACCTCTGCGTGTGGAACACTCGTTGCACCTACTACAATTTCATCTGAAGAACCACCTGATGATTGACCACAAGCGACTAATACGAATCCTAATAAACTAATGAATGCTACTAAACATAATTTTTTCATTTAAACTTCTCCCTTCAGCATTATCTTTTATCTAATTTTCTTGATAAGGTATCTCCAATAAATTGGAAGATGAAAACAATAATCACTATAAAGATCGTACAAGCGAATACAACATCAAAGTCTCGTCGTTGGAACCCTTTCATATAAGCTAAATCACCTAGACCACCAGCTCCAATAACTCCAGCCATGGCTGTGTAACTAATTAAAGCAATAGCTGTTACGGTAATACCTGAAATTAAGGCAGGCATCGATTCAGGTAATAAGACTTTAAATATAATCGTATGAGTTTTAGCCCCCATAGATTTGGCTGCTTCAATAACTCCTTTATCCACTTCCTTAAAGGCGATTTCAACTAATCTTGCGTAGAATGGAGCAGCTCCAATGATTAGAGCAGGTAAAGCTGCTTTAGGGCCTCGAATCGTTCCCATTAGAAAATCAGTAAACGGGAATAACAATAAAATTAATATAATAAATGGAATAGCTCGAAAGACATTAACTGCTGATGCCGTTACCATATTTAAAAAGTGGTTCTGCCATAGGTTTCCTCTTTCAGTTAGAAATAATAAAAGTCCTAGGATGATTCCAAGAACCAATGTCCCTATAACAGATATCACTGTCATATAAAGCGTTTCATATGTGGCAATCCACATCTCTTCCATATTCACATTTTCAAACCAGTTAGTTAACATTTTCAATCACCTCTACTTCCACACCTGATGACTGAATATAGTCAATCGTTTCGGTGATCAATGCCTTATTACCACTTAACTCCACATAAAGTGTGCCGTAAGCACCTTCTTGAGTCGGTGAAATAGACCCTTGTAAAATATTAATCTCAATATCAAATTTTCTTAATACATCTGAAATTAATGCTCGTTTAGCATCATTGCCGATAAAATGAAGTTTAACCACTTCACGATTTGGATCATTCGTAATAAATCGTTTTAACTCATCTTGCTGATGCTCTAATGGACTCAATTGTTGGACGAAACGTTTAGCTGTTTTTGATTGCGGTTTGACAAAGACACTTAGCACGTCTCCTTGTTCAACGACTCTTCCTTGGTCCATTACGGCTACGCGATGGCATATTTTTTGAATCACATGCATCTCATGTGTAATCATTATAATCGTTAAATTTAACTTCTTGTTGATGGATACCAGTAAATCGAGAATATCATCTGTTGTTTCAGGATCTAATGCCGATGTCGCTTCGTCACAAAGCAGAACATCTGGATCATTTGCAAGCGAACGTGCAATCCCAACACGTTGTTTCTGTCCACCACTTAATTGGGATGGATAAGAATTCTCTCTTCCCTTCAGCCCCACGAGCTCAATTAATTCAAGCACTTTAGTTCTGCGTTCTGCTTTTGGTATTCCAGCAATCTCAAGTGGGAATGCGATGTTTTCAAATACGGTTCTTGACCATAATAGGTTAAAATGTTGGAAAATCATCCCGATCTTTTGGCGTTCTTTTCTTAATTTCCCTACTGATAAACTGGTAATGTTCGTATCATTGATCACTACATCACCGCTTGAAGGTTCCTCAAGACGATTTATTAAGCGGATAAACGTACTTTTCCCTGCGCCGCTATATCCAATGACGCCAAAGATTTCGCCTTTCTCTATGTTTATGGATACATCATCAACAGCTTTGACTTCTTGTTGATTTGTTTTAAATATCTTGGACAATCCTTTGATTGTAATCATGCTTGAAACTCCTCTACAAAATTTTATCCCTTTTAAACATTAATATTTTATCTAATAAAAATACCTTTCCGCTCATAAGAGAACAGAAAGGTATTCATCCGTTCTCTCATCTCTCAAAGCCCAAAGCTTTGTTGGATTTAGCACCTGTCAGGTTCCCCTGATGGTTGCCGGGCTTCATAGGGCCAATCCCTCCACCACTCTCGATAAGAGTATTATTTGTATTTATCATTTTTCTATCATTCATTAAAAAACTCTTTTCCTGCAAGCGCAAGAAAAGAGTCGAAAAACATCGTCACTTTTCTTATCTTGCAATGAATAAATCATTGCTGGAATTAGCACCTGTCAGGACAATCCCGATGGTTGCTGGGTTTCATAGGGCCAGTTCCCTCCACCTCTCTGGATAAGAAATCAAGTTATGTTATTTTGGCTGATTTTTATGTTAGCATGGTAATGTGATCAAGTCAATAAAAATTTTATAAGAGGATGATCCAACTATGAAAGCACCATTATTTGAACTTCCTTATTTAGATCAACAAGACGAAACATTCCGCTTAGAAGATGTGTTAGGTGAAAAAGTAGTGGTCTTAACATTTTGGGTGTCATGGTGCCCAGATTGTGCGAGAGACTTACCAAAGAAGGAACAATTTTATAAAACCTCGCGAAATGATGATTTAGAAATGCTCACGATCAACGTCACCGACCGTGAACATGGAGAGGAAGAAGCTTTAAAATACCAAGATCAATTTTTAACTCAACCGGTTTTAAAAGATCATGGTCGTGAGGTTTATGATTTGTATGAATGTACAGGCGTTCCTATGACGATTGTGATTAATCGTGAAGGAGAAATCATCGGTCGCTTCGGTGACAAATCAGACTTTGTAGAAGTCATCCATACGCTTAGCGGTGTTTTATAACTAGATTAAATAAGGGCCCAATTCTTTTAATAAATAAGGGACGGAGTGAAACGTGTACAAGCGGTCAACGAGTTGTCCTTTTTTAAACACCATTAAACAAGGCACACTCGTCACCTCTTGTTTTTGAACCCAGTCAGGCGCTAATGTTGCATTAAGTTCATAGAAGGTTTCTCTTTCTAAAGTGCCCTCGATGTATTCCAACATTCGACGTGCCACCTTACACGTCCCACAAAAAGGACTATTCACAAACACGATGTGATAGTCCTTTTTTTGAGTCAAAAAATGCACTTGTTCTTGATTAATTTCGATCACAATTAAAATCCTTTCAAGTATTCAACTTTTACTTTCATATTAGCTGCTTGCAAAATGGATGCTAACACAGGTTCTGGCGTATCTTCAACTTCACGATATTTTTTATCAATATAGATGTTCCTCGCGTGTGAAAGCTCACGATTCAACATTTTCCTAAGCTTTTCACCTGGTTCATCTGTATCTGTAAAAATATATACATCACGGTCGAATAAATGGTAATCATCGACTAAGTGTTCTAAAGCATCAATGCCTAACGTTCCAAATGTACATAAAATAAAAACATCTTCATCGTCTAAAATCTTTTGGATTTTTTTACGATCCTGCTTCCCTTCTACAATTAACACTCTTGACGTTTCATCCATGTCATCACCATCTATAATTTTTTATATATAAGAAAAGCCGACCCCGAGGATCAGCTTTTTCTTCACATTACTCTGAATCTGTCATTTCTTGATACTCGTCTGCACTCATTAAATCTTCAATTTGAGACGTATCGCTTGGCTCAACTACAACCATCCAAGCTTTCTCAAATGGAGATTCATTTACTAGCTCAGGGCTATCTTCTAGCTCTTCGTTAATTTCAACAATTTTACCAGACACTGGAGCGTAAAGCTCTGAAACTGTTTTTACAGATTCAACGCTACCGAACGGTTCATCTAGTTCTAGTTCGTCTCCAACTTCAGGAAGTTCAACAAAAACGATGTCTCCTAGTTCGTCTTGTGCGAATTCTGTAATTCCAATTCTAACTTTGTCTCCTTCAACTTTTACCCATTCGTGTTCTTTAGAATAACGATAGTCTTTCGGTAAGCTCATGTCTCTGACCCTCCAAATTCGAATTCTCAAATTAATCATACAATAAATGAACTACTTTTAACACATTCTCATTAAAGTTATTTCCAATTTTCTTCAAAAGTTTCTTCTTTAAACCCAACCGTCACCTTTTGACCGTCTGTTACGATTGGACGTTTTATTAACATCCCATCAGATGCCAATAGTTCTGTCATTTCATCTTCTGATAAATCCTTCAGTTTGTCTTTCAACCCAAGTTCCCGATATTTTTTACCTGATGTGTTGAAAAACTTTTTCGCAGGTAGATCACTTTTTTCAATAAATGATTTTAGCTCAGATTGAGACGGAGGGTTGTCCACAATATGTATCGCCTCATACTCTACGCCGTTTTCATCTAACCATTTTAATGCTTTACGACAAGTCCCACATTTAGGGTATTGATAGACTGTTAAACTCATAAGAGCACCTCCTTGGATGTATCATAACATAAAAAGAATTGAATGAGGATTAATAAGCAAGTTGTTAACCTAATTCTATGGGGTTTATTTGGGTTCTATAGGGGTGTTTATTCAGTTTCTATGAGTGTATCTCTTTCTTTAGAGAATCATTAATAATCAATCGACATGTTTTCGATTTCTATGGGCATGTTCGAAAGTTCTATCGTCATGTTTTCGATTTCCATGGACATGTTCGAAAGTTCTATCGACATGTTCCTCTCGTAAACATAAAAAACCAGCCATGGGGAATTCTCCACGGCTGGTTAGCTCAACAATTAAACGACATATTTTTCAGCTTCGATAATCGCAGCTGCAATATCACGTTTCTTCTCAATCACGTTTATCGGATCGTGACGAGTTAGTTTGCGTAACGCTCCTAGCATCATTCGTAGGCTATCACCTTCATCACTAGCAATGAGGGTTTCTTTTGCGTGTGCTTCAATGCGGTTGAATGCTTCTTGTACGTACACTTGAGTTAAGTTCAGCTTTTGCTGGCTCTTCTCAACTCCGTCTTGATCAAGTGACTTTTGTGTACGTAAAATAGCTGATTCCATGTTGTAAACTTCAGCAGCAATGTCCGCAATGTTTACTAATAATTCTTGTTCTTTTTCTAGTTTTTCACCGTACTTTTGAGCCGCAACTCCTGCAACAAGTAAGCCAATTTTCTTAGCGTTCTTAAGTAGGTAAAACTCTTGTTCAAGTGGTTCATCCCCAACTGGCTCAGGCATCATCGTCATAAGCTCTTCTTGTAGGCCTTGGGCTTTTTGAAGTAATGGAAGCTCACCTTTTAATGCTTTCTTCATGAACGTTCCAGGTACTAGCATACGGTTAATTTCGTTTGTACCTTCAAAAATACGGTTGATACGAGAGTCACGGTACATACGCTCAACTTCGTATTCCTGCATAAATCCATAACCACCGTGAATTTGTACCGCTTCATCAACTGCAAAGTCTAATAATTCCGTTGCCATGTATTTATTCATGGAACACTCAATCGCATATTCAGCGATACTTTTCGCTACTTCATTACCTTCATTTAACTGCTCTTTTGTTAAACCACCTAGGCGCTGTTCAAATAAACCAACTGTGCGATAAACGGCACTTTCATTAGCGTAAGTGTTCGCTGCTACACTAGCTAGTTTTTCTTGAATGAGACGGAACTTAGAAATTGGTGTATTGAACTGTTTACGTTCATTCGCATATTTAGTGGCCACTTCGATCGCGTGTTTAGCACCACCAACGCCACCAATTGCTAATTTATAACGGCCGACGTTTAAGATGTTAAACGCAATCACGTGTCCACGGCCAATTTCACCTAAAACATTCTCAACCGGCACTTCAGCATCTTCTAAAATTAAAGTACGAGTAGAAGATGATTTAATCCCCATTTTCTTCTCTTCTGCACCAGTTGAAACACCAGGGAAGTCACGCTCCACAATAAAGGCTGTAAATTTTTCTCCATCGATTTTCGCATAGACTACGAAAACATCCGCAAATGCTGAGTTAGTGATCCACTGCTTCTCACCATTTAAAACATAGTGAGTGCCCGCTTCATTTAATTTAGCCGTTGTTTTTGCACCTAATGCGTCTGAACCAGAACCAGGCTCCGTTAATGCATAAGCCGCCAATTTCTCACCAGTTGCTAATGCAGGTAAATATTTTTGCTTTTGCTCTTCATTACCGAAGAACACAATCGGTAATGATCCAATACCTACGTGTGCACCATGAGTAATCGAAAAACCACCTGCAAGCGACATCTTCTCCGTAATAAGTGATGACGTAATTTTATCAAGCTCTAAACCGCCATACTCTTCAGGTACATCTGCTCCTAAAAGCCCAAGTTCACCAGCTTTCTTTAATAGTTCAACTGACTTATCAAACTCATGATTCTCTAAATTGTCGATCACTGGCCATACTTCGTTTTTAACAAATTCCTCAGTTGTCTTGGCGATCATTTTATGCTCTTCAGTAAAATCTTCAGGTGTTAAAATATCTTCTGCTTTAACATCTTCGATTAAAAAGCCGCCACCTTTAAATACTTTTTCAGTTGTTTCACTCATTTTAAAATCCCCCTTTGGATATTAAAGTAACTCAAATACTCCAGCAGCGCCCATTCCGCCGCCAATACACATCGTTACAACACCATATTTCACATCACGACGTTTCATCTCGTTCATGAGTGAAATCGTCAATTTGGTTCCTGTACAACCTAATGGATGGCCTAACGCAATCGCACCGCCATTCACGTTTACAATCTCTTCATTTAAACCAAGTTCACGGATGACTTGTAATGATTGAGATGCAAAAGCTTCATTTAATTCAAATAATCCAATATCGTCCAATGTTAAACCTGCTTGCTCAACAGCTTTAGGAATCGCTTTAACTGGTCCAACTCCCATGATTTCAGGTTCGACACCAGCCACCGTGAATGAACGGAACTTTAATATCGGTGATAACCCTTCTTTTTCCGCCTTCTCACGATCCATCACTAAAACAGAAGCGGCACCATCACTCATTTGTGATGAGTTACCAGCTGTTACACTACCCTTAACATTAAAGGCAGGTTTTAACTTAGCTAACACTTCTTTTGTTGTTCCAGCACGAACCCCTTCATCACGGTCAAGTGTCACCGTCGTTTCCTTCACTTTATTGTCTGGACCTAACTCACGATTGGTCACTTCAACTGGCACAATTTCATCATCGAATTTACCTTCAGCTAGAGCTTTAGCTGCACGCTCATGGCTTCGGACTGCAAATTCATCTTGATCTTCACGAGAAACACCAAAACGTTGAGCGACTTCTTCTGCCGTATGCCCCATGGACATATAATAACCTGGAGCATTTTGTACTAATTCTAAGTTTGGTCTAATCACATGGCCTCCCATTGGAATTAGACTCATGGATTCTGCTCCCCCAGCAATAATCGCTTCACTTCCACCTACCATAATACGTTCTGCAGCATAAGCAATACTCTGTAATCCTGATGAACAATAACGGTTAATCGTGATTCCAGGTACGTCGTTAGGTAAGCCTGCTAATCCTGCGATGTTACGGGCCATATTCATACCTTGCTCAGCTTCAGGCATGGCACATCCGATAATGACATCATCTATTGGACCATCGTAGTTATTAGCTCGTTTTAAAGTCTCCTTAACGGTTAGGGCCGCTAAGTCGTCTGGTCGAGAATTAGCAAGTGTTCCTTTTTTAGCTTTTCCAACAGGTGTTCTAGCACCTGCGACTATAACTGCTTCTCTCACAATTGTTCCCCCTCTTCTATTAGAGTCTTCACTCTTCATGCGAACAAAAATCTATTAGTTACGAAGTGGTTTTCCTTTTAATAGCATGTGTTGCATCCGTTGTTGTGTTTTAGGTTCACCAATTAAACTTAAGAATGCTTCACGCTCTAAATCTAGTAAGTAATCTTCATCAACTAACGTGCCATATTTCAGACGGCCTCCTGCTAATACGAATGCAAGTTTTTCAGCAATCTTTAGATCATGTTCAGACGCATATCCACTGTTAGCTAGACCTTTAGCACCAAGTAACATCGTCGCGAAGCCTGTTTCTCCTACGACAGGAACTTTTTGACGTTTTAATGGTTTAAATCCAGCATCTGATAGACTGATCACCTTTTGCTTCGCATCATGGATTAAATGATCTCCATTAACACTAATGTGATCTGTTCTATCGTCTAATAAACCGTTTTCAAATGCTTCCGCTGCCGATGTTGAAACTTTTGCCATCGCAATTTTTTCAAAAACATCGTTGGTGATTTTTTGTAAATCCAAATCAACACCTTCAGGGAGGCCGCTTAACTGCTTAATATAGTATTCTTTGTTACCGCCACCTCCTGGGATGAGGCCAACGCCAACTTCAACGAGTCCCATATAAGTTTCATGCGAAGCCTGAACACTATGAGCTGGTAAACATACCTCTGTTCCACCGCCAAGAGTCATACCAAAAGGTGCCGATACAACAGGCTTTTCGTTGTACTTAATATTCATCATCGCTTGTTGGAATTGTTTTACAACTAGTTCTAATTCCATAAAGTTATAATCTTGTGCTTCCATTAACATCATGCCAAGGTTCGCACCAACACAGAAGTTCTTACCTTGGTTTCCAATAACAAGACCTTTGTAATTCTTGTTAACTTCCTCTAATGCCTGATTAATCATTTGAATGGTATCTAAGCCAATAGCGTTACTTTGTGAATGGAATTCAAGTAAAGCTACATCGTCTCCTAAATCTATTAAACTAGCACCAGCGTTTTTCTTAATAACCCCATTTGCTTCTTTATGGAGTTTTAAGTTAATTTCTTTAGGGTTGAAAGTTTTCTCTACATACTCACCGTTGTGATAGAAATAAACTTTACCATTTTCAGTTTTATAGAATGTTTCATAGCCTTCTTCAAGCATCTCTGTAATCCAATTAGGAACGCTAGCACCCTCTTCTTTCATGCGCTCTACTGATTGTTTAACACCGATGGCATCCCACATTTCAAAAGGACCAAGTTCCCATCCGAAGCCCCATTTCATCGCTTCGTCAATCGCGTTAATATCATCAGCAATTTCACCAACAAGCTGTGCTGAATAAATTAATGTTGGTTTTGAAATGTTCCAGACAAGTTCTCCAGCACGATCACCATTCGCATTAACAATCGCGCGTACCTTGCGCTTTGGACCTTTTTCTTGTTTGGCCATTTCGGTTGCTTGAGTTTTTAACTTCTTACGTTCTTCATACTCTAATGTTTCAGGGTTTAATTCTAAAATCTGACTTCCATCTTTACCTTTTTTCTTTAAGAAAAAGCCTTGACCAGACTTGGCTCCTAACCAGCCTTTTTCATTCATCTGTCTCATAAATTCTGGTACTACAAACGCTTCTTTCTCTTCTCCCTCAACATTGTCATAGACATTTTTCGCCACATGAATAAAAGTATCCAAACCGACGACATCTAATGTACGGAAAGTGGCGCTTTTCGGACGTCCAATCATAGGACCTGTTACCGAATCAACTTCCCCGATTGTATAACCGCCATTTAACATTTCTTTTACGGTTACTAATAAACCATATGTCCCTATGCGATTCGCTATGAAGTTTGGTGTATCCTTGGCTTCAACGACGCCTTTACCTAATACGTCTTCTCCAAATGTCTTCATAAATTCTAATACTTCAGGGTCCGTATCTTGATTAGGAATCACTTCTAATAGTTTTAAGTAACGTGGTGGATTAAAGAAGTGTGTTCCTAAGAAATGCTTTTTGAAATCCTCTGAACGCCCTTCTGCCATTGCGTTAATCGAAATACCTGATGTATTAGATGAAACAATCGTTCCTTCTTTACGATGCGATTCTACTTGTTCATATACTTTCTTCTTAATATCTAAATTCTCAACAACCACTTCAATAATCCAGTCAACATCTTTTAACTGTTCCATGTGGTCTTCAAAGTTACCAACTTCAATTAACTCTAAACTTTTTTGACTCGAAATTGGAGAAGGTTTTTGTTTCTTGAGTTTCTCCTTATTGCTGGCTGCAATTCGATTGCGAACGACAGCGTCATCTAATGTTAAACCTTTCTTCTCTTCTGCTTCCGTTAGTTCACGAGGTACAATGTCCAACATGAGTGTCGGGATCCCTATGTTGGCCAAGTGAGCCGCAATACCAGATCCCATTACACCAGATCCTAATACTGCTGCGCGCTTGATTTTCCGGTTCATGAAATGTTCCCCCTATTCTTGAATGAATACTCATTCATTTTTATCGTAAAAAATATTGGATAGGTTAAACTATCCAATTAATTATCTAATTTAACTATAAAATATTTTCTGATATTTCGCAAACACTTTATCTTTATTTTTTGAAAATTCCTTTTAAAACGAAAGCCACATTCGCTGGACGTTCTGCTAAACGTCTCATGTTATAGCCAAACCAGTCATTACCGTAAGGAACGTATACTCTCATCGTATATCCTTCTTGAACTAGTTTTTCTTGTAATTCTTGTCTAATTCCATATAACATTTGAAACTCAAATTGATCATTTGAAATTCCGTGTTCTTTCACTAATTCTTTTGTATAATCAATCATCGCATCATCGTGTGTTGCCACTGCTGTATAATTACCATTTAGTAAATGTATTTTAATAATCTTCTTGAAGTTCTCATCCACGTCTTTTTTATCAGGATAAGCCACTTGGGGTGACTCTTTATAAGCACCTTTAACTAAACGTAGATTAGGATTATATTGATCTAGCTTTTCTAAATCCTCTACCGTTCTATATAGATAAGCTTGTAACACGGTACCTAAACCATCATATTTTTGTTTTAATTCTTCAAATATATCAAGTGTCATCTGACAACGCTCGTAGTCTTCCATGTCAATCGTTACGAAAACACCATGCTTTTCCCCTGCTTCTAATATTTTATGCATATTTTCCATAACAAGTTCTCGAGAGATATCTAGCCCCATAGACGTCATTTTTAATGATAGTTGCGAGTCTAGCTTTTTCTCCGCAATAACTTCAATAGCACGAACACATTCCTCAGTGCGATCACGAGCCTCTTGTTCATCGTTCACAAACTCACCTAAATGGTCTAATGTAACGGTCATTCCTTTTTGATTTAGCTCACGAATAGCCTCTGCTGCCTCATCAATCGTTTCACCTGCAACAAAACGCGAAGCAAACATTTTAAACCCATATTTTTTGGCTAACTTCGTGAAAAACTTATTATTAGATAGGAATAAGAAAAATTTACGCATTAATTTCTCTATCATGATGTATCCCCCCATTTTGCATCTATATAAGTGAAACCGGTTTCTATTTTACCATTTTTTCGACAAAAAAGATAACTATAATAATAGAAAAAATCCTTGTCTATAAAGTTTCAAAGTTTCATAATAATTTAGTGACCTATTTCAAGGTACGATTTACTCTTTTCTACGGAATCTCTCTTTACCGTCAAAACCTCACATATAAAACCCTCTTTATAAAAATCCCCTTTAAATCGTAAACATTCTTATTTACAAATCGTAATCATTACGATAAAATGTATAAGGTTATAATAAAGAATGAAAGATTCTCGGAGGATAAACCTATGAAATTATTAAAAATGATTAGCGTATTATTTACATTATCAATATTAATGACGGCCTGTAATACAAATTCAAACGAGGACACTCAAAATGACTCAGAACGCAGTATTGCTACGTCAATCTATCCCATTGAATATTTGGTCACTGAAATTGCTGGAGATTATGTCGATGTTGAAACGATTGTTCCTTCTGGCGCCGATGCTCATTCATACGAGCCATCTACTAAAACGATGATTGAATTATCATCATCTGATGGATTTTTCTTCATTGGTGAAAGTATGGAGAGCTTCTCAGAAGCAATGGCAGATACGGTCCAAAAAGAAAATGTTGAGCTTTTAAAACTAGCCGAACATGAACCATTATTTGAAGACTTTCATCAAGGTGAGGCAATAGAAATAAATTCAGAAGACAATGAAGAGCATAATGATGAAAGTGAAGAACATCACGATCATGAGCATGAACATGATGATGCAGAGCACAATCACAATGAAGAACATGCCCATGATGAAAGCGAGGGACATCACAGTCATAATCACGATGTTGATCCCCACTTCTGGCTAGATCCACTCCGCATGGTTGATGCAGGGGAAATCGTCCTTGATAAATTAGTTTCAATGTATCCAGAAGAAGAAGAAACATTCAAACAAAACTTTGAAACTTTTAAAAGCAAAATGGAAGAGTTAGATGAACAATATCAAGAAAGCTTTGATGAAGAAGTCAGTATTTTAGTGACTCATAAATCATTTTCTTATATTGAACAACGTTATCCTGTTAAACAATTTTCCATTAGAGGAATCTCATCAGCTCAGGAACCATCTCAAAGAGAATTACAACTATTATTTGATCAAATTGAGGAATTACACATCGAACACATTATACTAGAAACGAGCTCTGACGATCGGTTAGCACAAACTATTGCAGATGAACTAGGATTGGAAAAGTATCACTTAAGCAACCTATCAACTCGTACGGAAGAAGAAATAAATGAAGAAAAAGATTACTACGATATTATGATCGATAATCTTAATGTACTAAATGAAATTAATCATTAAAGGGTGATTGATATGTCAGACCCAATCGTAACCGTTCAAAATGTATACCACCGTTATGATCAGCAAACGGTTTTAGAAAATATCAACTTCAATATTGAAGAAGGGGCATTTGTGGGCCTCGTCGGTCCCAACGGTTCTGGAAAAACGACATTAATTAAATTGATGTTAGGAATTGAAAAACTTCAACGCGGAAACATTACAGCATTTGGGCAACCAATCCAGAAGTTTAAAAACAAAGGGCGAATCAGTTATGTCTCTCAGAAAGCAAACTCATTTAGTCGCGGTTTTCCAGCGACAGTTAAAGAGGTTGTATCAATGGGAGTCATTCATAACCAGAGGCGCTTCCTACCCGATCAAAAAAAGGATCAGGGATTAGTTAAGAGTGCCCTTCAAAAAGTTAATATGGAAGAGTATATCAATCGTAATATCGGAGATTTATCTGGTGGTCAACAACAACGTGTATTTATCGCTCGTGCGATTGCCAATAATCCAAAGCTTCTCATATTAGATGAGCCGACTGTGGGTGTCGACTCCCAAAACGTGGAACAATTTTATGATTTACTATCCAAATTAAATCAAGAGCTTGGAATCACACTTGTCCTTGTCTCTCATGACATTGGGGCTATTACCACTTATGTTACAGATTTATTATGCTTGAATCGTTCAATCCATTATCATGGAAATCCTAATGAATTTGAAAGCTTGACTGATGAACAACGTTCTATTTTATACGGACATCAGATTAATACGATTACACACAATCACTAGAAAGGGGCGAACAATATGTTAGATGCATTTTTTCAATATGAACTACTCAGAAACACATTTTATACAGGTCTGCTCGTTGGTCTAATTGCCCCTTTATTAGGAGCGTTTATTGTTGTAAGACGACAGTCCATGATTGCAGACGGGCTATCCCACGTGACATTAGCAGGACTAGCATTTGGTCTGTTTATGCAAAAGAAATATACACTGCTCATGTTCGCTCCTTTTCACACTGGAATTTTGTTTTCAATTATTGGTGCTTTAATTATTGAAAATTTACGTGATGTCTATAAAGCCTTTCAAGAAATCGCGATTCCGATTATTCTGTCAGTAGGTGTCGGTTTAAGTATTGTATTCATCGCATTAGCAGATGGAATTAATACCGATATTTACACGTATTTATTTGGGTCAATTGCGGCAATTAGTAGCAGTGACCTTCGTTTAATTATCTTCATTTCCTTGTTGGTCATTATTTTTATCTTTGTGTGTTATAAGGATTTATTTGCCTTATCTTTTGATTCTGAATTTGCGATTGTATCTGGTGTAAAATCCAAAACACTTAATTTTGTTTTTATTTTAATGACAGCTTTAGTTATTTCAGCATCGATTCGAATTGTTGGTGTATTACTAGTATCTGCACTGATGACGTTACCGGTCGCAACAGGTATGAGAATAGCAAAAAGCTTTAAACAAACTATTTTTTATAGTATTATTTATGGAGAGATAGCTGTTATAGTAGGATTAATTACAGGTTATTATTTTGAGATTCCGCCAGGTGGTACGATTGTGATCACATCAGCCTTATTACTAGGATTAACACTCTTATTTAATAAGTTAAAGGCGGTCAGATCTCTTAAAAAGGATGATGGGTATGCAGCTTAATCAAGCTCTAACAATTTTGAAAGATGAAGGTTATAAATATACGGAGAAGCGTGAAGATATTCTGAGCTTCTTTAATAAAGAAGATGGTTATCGTACTGCTAGTGATTTGTTGAGCTTTTTGAGTAAAAAGTATGAAGGCATTAGTTATGATACGATTTACCGTAATTTACACCTTTTTAGTGAACTTAATATATTAGAGTCTACAGAACTAGACGGTGAAAAGCATTTTCGTCTTGCGTGTGGGCATGAGGAACACCACCATCATTTTATTTGTAAATCTTGTGGTAAAACAAAAGCCATTAAATCTTGCCCTATGAATCTGTTAAATATAGATTTTAATGGTTATTTAATTGAAAATCATAAATTTGAAATTTATGGACTTTGTCCGAATTGTAATTAAAAATAACGAGGCTAGGACAAAAGATAAATAGGTCAATAAAATCCGAACGAAAATGGAGTTAGCGTAGTCAAAATGCGAGACTCCAGGTCGTCCAGATCGTCGCAGAACAGCACGAGCTGAGGGGCCACAGGATGTGGGTCAGTTCGGCGTTGCAACAGGATGTTGCGTCATTAGCCGAACATCCTTAAGTCTTCGAGCGGAAGTGAGTTTCGGGAAGTTGAAGCCGTGCCTGCGGAAAGCGAAGCATTTTGACGTAGCTACCATAAAGAAGGCGAACTTTGGATATTTAATACAGTCTAAAGTTCGCCTTCTTTTATTTAATCATTATTTTTGTCTCAGCCTCGTTTTTATAAGCTAATGCTAGAAATAATTATGGATATCAAAAAGCGCGTCCCAAATACCGTACAGCGACTCAAGTGCAGATCAGAGAACCCCCAGGTAGGACTTTTCACTACCTAGGGTATCTTTATGAATAAGGATTTATAGCTTCACTACTTCACTGAACGTATTGGCTGAAAATCTTTTGTCTCTTCCTCTTCTTCTGTCTCATATCCTCGCTTCATATTCCCTTTTATGGCAATATTCATTAATACTCCCAATGTTGCAAACGTTATTAACATGGATGAACCACCATAACTGATTAACGGAAGTGTAATACCTGTAATTGGCATGCTTCCAGAAACGGCGCCAATATTAATAATAGCCTGACTGATCACCTGAAATGTTATTCCTAACGCTAATAGACGACCAAAATGATCGGGTGCTCTTTTCGCAATGAGAACCCCTTTATACATAAACGCCATAAACGTAACAATGACAAACAAGACACCGAATAAACCAAGTTCCTCCGCAATAATCGATAAGATAAAATCGGTATGGGCCTCTGGCAAGTATCCAGCTTTCTGGACACCATTAGCTAGTCCAACTCCATTGAGTTTTCCAGAAGCAATCGCAATTAATGATTGGATGAGCTGATACCCCTCACCTGACGGATCTTCAAATGGGTTAAGGAATGACGTTAAACGATCACGTCTGTAACCTGCGATAAAAATCAGCCCAACCACTAACGCTATACCTGAAGCTCCTAAAGCAAATAAATGACGAAACCGAGCCCCAGAAAAAAGTAAGATGATACCACAAGCAATCAGAATTGATGTGGCCGTCCCTAAGTCGGGTTGTAAGACGATTAAACCGAAGACGAACATTAACAACATAATGGGTGGTAAGATTCCTTGGGAAAAATTATCCAACCGATCTTGTTTACTCGTCAGTATATGAGCGAAATAAAGAACCATTGTAATTTTAGCCATTTCAGAAGGTTGGAATAAAAAGATTTTAAAATCTAACCAACGTGTTGCTCCGTTTACACTGACACCAAAACCGACTAATACTAAAATCAACATTAAAACGGTAATAAAGAAAAATGGCTGAGTCAGTTTTCGCAAGGAACGATAAGAAAACATACTCGCAACAAAAAATATCATCAGCCCTAATATGAGCCACATTCTTTGTCGGCGAAAATAATAACCCGAATCATTAATCCCTGGGTCTAATCCTGCTTCTACAAAACTAGCACTATAAACCATGACTAACCCAAACAAAGATAATATTAATATAATCACTAATAATGGATAATCTAAATTTCTTAAATGTTTTTTCAATCCTAACACCATCCTATCTATATCATAACTGAAAAACTAGACAAACAGAATAGGATTTTTTGCTCCTTATAAATTTAATAGAGTTGATATAAAAAAGCCGCTCAGTTGTTCTCTGAGCAGCTATATCCAAACGTTTAAATCGTTGGTTGTGTGTTAATCTTTTTAACATCATCTAAATACTCTTCATAAGTCATGGACTTATCAATGATGCCTTCATCTTGAATCTCTATAATTCGATTAGCAATAGTTTGAATAAACTGGTGGTCGTGAGAACTAAAGATGACCGAACCCTTGAACTTAATCAAACCATTGTTTAACGATTGAATCGACTCTAAGTCTAGGTGGTTCGTTGGATCATCCAATAGAAGTACGTTAGCATTACTTAACATCATACGTGAGAGCATACAACGAACTTTTTCTCCACCAGAAAGAACGCTTGCTTTTTTAAATACATCATCACCAGAGAATAACATACGACCTAAGAAGCCACGGATAAACGTTTCTGTCTCGTCTTCAGGTGCATATTGGCGTAACCAGTTAATCAGATTTAGATCCGAATTCTCAAAGAACTCCGAATTGTCCTTAGGGAAATAAGATTGTGACGTGGTGACTCCCCACTTATAACTTCCTTCATCTGGATCCATTTCACCCATCAGTATCTTCATTAACGTTGTTATCGCAAGATCATCACCTAATAAAGCGACTTTATCATCTTTTTCAAGCCTGAATGATACGTTATTCAATACCTTCTTGCCGTCTATCGTCTTGCTGATATTTTTAACTTCTAATAAATCATTTCCGATTTCACGCTCTGGCGTGAACGCAATATATGGATATTTCCTTGAAGAAGGTTTAATATCATCAAGTTCAATTTTATCTAATAACTTTTTACGAGAAGTTGCCTGGCGAGATTTAGACGCATTAGCACTGAATCGAGCGATAAACTCTTTTAATTCATTAATCTTCTCTTCTTTTTTCTTGTTTTGTTCTTGTTGCATTTTTAATGCTAATTGACTTGATTCATACCAGAAATCATAGTTTCCGACATATAATGTTATTTTCTCAAAGTCTAAATCAGCAATATGAGTACAGACGTTGTTTAAGAAATTACGGTCGTGGGATACAACAATAACAGTGTTCTCAAAGTTAATTAAAAATTCCTCTAACCAACGAATAGCTTGAATGTCTAAACCGTTTGTCGGCTCATCAAGAAGTAAAATATCCGGATTACCAAATAGTGCTTGAGAAAGTAGTACTTTAACTCGCTCCGCTTCCGATAGCTCGGACATCTGTTTATCATGAAGCTCGTCTCCAACACCTAAACCGCGCAATAAAGTTGCGGCGTCTCCTTCTGCTTCCCAACCGTTTAACTCTGCGAATTCACCTTCTAATTCTGCAGCACGCATACCATCTTCTTCAGTAAAATCACCTTTAGCATAAATCGCATCTTTTTCCTGAATGATTTCATGTAAACGGGTATGGCCCATAATGACCACATCTAATACTTTTTCATCCTCGTAAGCATAGTGATCCTGTTTTAACACAGCAATTCGTTCGTCTTTACCGACTGATACATGACCTTCCTGAGGTTCAATTTCGCCGGATAATATTTTTAGAAATGTTGATTTCCCAGCACCATTGGCACCGATTAATCCGTAACAGTTTCCGTTCGTAAATTTTATTGAAACATTTTCAAATAGCTTGCGACTCGGAAACCGCAAACTAACATTCGTTGCTTGTAACATAATTAAAAGTCCTCCACACAAATAAAGTTAACCTTTACCATTATAGCATCTATGTGGAGGGTTTGACGAATTTAAGCTAAGGCTTTAATACAACTTTGATACAATTGTCTTCATGCCCGTTAAATATATGGTATCCATGTGCCGCTTCTTCTAACGGGATCTTATGGGTAATGATTTCTGTTGGATCAATTTTTTCATCTATAATCATGTCATATAATTTGGGCATGATGGGGATGACGGGTGCCTGACCCATTTTAAGTGTGACATTCCGAGTGAAAAATGCTCCTAAAGGAATTCGGTTACACCAACTTTATATGGCATTCGATAAATTACAGCTTTCACAATCTTTCACTCCATTTTTTCTTTTAGTTTTCATATTGAACACTCACCCTATTCGTCTTTAAAATTCCTATTTATACCTTTTATATAAAATCTTGAAATGAGTAAATTAAGTAGTAAATGTAAACTAATGAGGGAAAAACATCATGAATAAACAAATTAGTGTGTGGTGTATTATTTCAATGGCATCGATTCCTTTAGTCATGACATTAGGGAATTCGATGCTCATTCCTGTTTTACCGATATTTGAGCAACAATTGAATATCAATTCCTTTCAATCGAGTTTAATCATTACGGTCTACTCGATTGCTGCTATTTTATTAATTCCAATAGCTGGTTACTTATCTGACCGCTATGGCAGAAAAAAAGTCATCATACCTAGTCTTCTCTTAACCTTAATCGGCGGTCTAGTAGCTGGATTAGCTTCGATCATGGTGAGTAGCCCATTCATTTGGATTCTAATTGGAAGGGTCTTACAAGGGTTTGGTGCAGCAGGTGCGGCACCTATTGTTTTGCCTTTAGTCGGGGATCTTTATAAAGACGACGATGAGCAAGCGAGTTCATGTCTTGGAATTATCGAAACTTCCAATACTTTTGGTAAAGTTCTCAGCCCAATCGTTGGAGCAGCTCTAGCAGCGATTGTATGGCATATTCCATTCTTTGCTATATCTGTATTCAGCTTCGTGTCACTCATCTTTGTATTCTTTTTTATTAAAGTTCCAAAGGACAACGAACCAAAAGATTCTTTTAAAACCTTTTTACAGAACACAAAAGAAACCTTTCGACGAGAAGGTAATTGGCTTTATGTTGTATTTGGAATCGGAATTTATACCATGCTCATTTTATTTGCGATTTTATTTTACCTATCTGATATCTTAGAAAAGCAACATGGCATTGATGGAGTGAAAAAAGGGATTATCCTAGCAATTCCATTACTCGTCTTATGTATTGCCTCACTGATTACTGGAAAACAAATTAAAGACGACCTAAATGTCATGCGCATGATTTTAATTGTAGGATTAATCATCATGGGATTATTAGTTCCATTTGTAGGATTTTTTGAACAGAATGTACGAATATTATTACTAATATCAAGTGTGATTGGTCTAGCAATTGGAGCATTATTGCCAACATTAGATGCGATGATTACGGAGAACATTGAAAAAGGAGAACGTGGGACGATTACATCGATTTACAGTTCAGCCAGATTTATTGGAGTTGCAGCAGGTCCACCTCTAATATCTATTTTTATGCAGAACGGGCTGCAGGTCACCTCTATTATGGCAGGAATATTAGGGTTTGGAATTTTAATTTGTATCTTTACATTCATTAAGCCAAATAAAACAACGTAAAGAAAATGAGGGTTATTCGCCCTCATTTTCTTCATTTAATTTATAGCTTTGTTGATCATCGGATTCTATGACGCCGATTGTAGCATCATCAATATCCTTATCCTCTAATAATAAATCGACTACTTCAAATTTGATATCATCAGCATCAGCTAACGACATCCCTTTTTCTAATTCAATATAACCTTCCACATGATATTGCCTTCCTTCTTGTAATACACGTAACTTATGAATATCAACTACTTTAGAATGATCTAAAATGATTTTTGCTACCCGGTCTTTAACCTTTTTAGGTGCTGACACGCCAACTAAACCAATCGTATTTTCATAACCAATTTTTATTGCTATACCGATTAGGAGTACTCCAATCAAGATCGTCCCTATCCCATCCACAATAAAATTCCCAGTATAGTGTGCAATGACAACGGCAACAAGAGCCACAAAAGCACCTAATGTTGCGACTATATCTTCATAGAAAACCAGCCTTGTAGGAGGTGCTGAATACTTCACATTTTGGAGGACTGTTTTTATGAATCCTTGTTCTGATGTGTCATCATCAGATCCCTCGACAATTTCCTTCATCACTTTAATCAATACATACCCATCCACAGTAATCGAAATCACCAAAATAATAACGTTCAGCCAAAAGTTTTTAGCCTCTTGAGGATGTTTAATGATTTCCCACCCCGTGTGAATCGTCTCATAAGCCATAATTGAAATAATAATAACAGCTAATAAAACGAATAAATTCACTACACGGTTAAACCCTGTTGGAAAACGTTTAGTAGGTTCTTTTTCAGCTAAGGCGCTGCCGAAATAAACCATCCCTTGGTTCAATGCATCTGCTGTCGAGTGAATGGCAGTGGCTAACATGGAACCACTCCCACTAATAACGGCAGCGATCCATTTCACAATTGCTATTCCTACATTACCTAAAGCAGAAATTCCTGATGATTTGTTCCCTTTCTTAAGAAGTTCCCACATGCTTTAACCTCTTCTCTTTAAAATATCTTATATTATTTTTTACAATAAAAAACTTTTGATACTTAACTAGGCAAGCACCCTTCTAAAAGGCCACAATATATTAAATATAGGTGAATAAAATGAGAATATACTTAGCCTTACTTAGCTTAAGCATCATATGGGGATTAACATTTATTTTTATAAAAATGACAGTCGATGAGACAGGAGTCTGGGGGATGGTATTTTTAAGATGTTTTCTTGGATCCTTCTTTTTACTACCTATCTTCCTCATCAAAATCCGTAAAAGAATCTCTCCGATTCCTTACAAGCACCTCGTTATTTTAGGTGTTCTAAATGCAGGAATACCTTGGGGCTTACTTGCATGGAGCGAAACTGTCATCAACAGTAATACGACCTCTGTCATTAACGCCTTAACCCCTTTATTTACAGCCTTAATTGGATATTTATTTTTTAAGAAAAGATTATTGAGAAGACAATGGTTTGGAATTCTTATAGGCTTTTTTGGAATTGTTGTATTAACTGAATTTCAAATCCACCAACTGTTCGGACATGATTTTATCGGAATTGGAACGATGGTATTAGCCACTATTTTTTATGGTTTTGGATCTCAATATTTGAAGAAAAACCTTCAACATGAAGACTTAATTGTGACCATTACGATTTCCTTATTTGTTGCCTCACTAGTTGGTTTACTGATTGGATTAATTATGAATGATTTACCAAATGTCGCTATGATTGATTTCCATACAGGAATTATTATTTTAGGTTTAGGAACAATTGGCTCTGGGCTGGCGCATGTATTGCTTTATTACATGATTATTAACGGAACCCCAGAGTTCGCCGCAACAGTTGCATATATTATTCCGATAACAGCCATTGTGGCCAGCTACTTGATATTGAGCGAACCCATTACCACAAACCTCATTATAGGTATGTTGTTCATATTTATCGGAATTTATATCACGGGTCAATATAATAAAAAGGTGTCCGAATGAAAAAGGATTAATTAGGGCATTTTTACGGATAGGATACGCGGCCTGTGGGGTCTTTTTCCCAAGGTCATTTCGCCAATTTTGAATGAAGTTTCGCTAAATCTTTACTAACTCTCGCCAATTGACTTCTTTTTTTCGCTAAACTTGAAAATGGTTTCGCCAGTTCGTTAAAAGGTTTCGCTAAAAAAGCCTCCTCTTTCGCCAAATCAAATAAAACCCTGTGTCTTAGATCGACACAGGGTGATGTTGGTTCACGATTAAATCATAATATTTTAAAGCTAACGGCTCTTGATTATACTTGCTTGATCTAAACGTCTGATGAATAAATACTTCTGCCACTGCAAAGTCTCTTTCAAAAGTAAGGCCTTCTTCGATCTGTTCTAAGGCCACAACTCCTTCAAAAAGATCACTCATATCCTTCGCAAGTTTTTTAGGATACATCAGCTTAACGTCATCGGGTGCTTGAGAAAGCTTAACAAGCGTTTCTTTAAGGCGTTCCATTTTTTCTTTAATTGGGTCCGTCAACTTCTGAGCCTTAGGCGTTACGTGACGCAAACGTGCTTCAAGATCTTGTAAAAATAATTCATGTATTTGATATTTCTCTAACAACCTTAACACTTCAAGGCCTAAAATATTGGCTGTCCCTTCCCAGACCGTTAACACTTGAGCATCTCTAAGCAGTCGCGGAGTTACAAAGTCCTCAATAAAGCCATTTCCACCATGCATTTCAATCGCTTCATGCGAATAATGAATCGCTTGCTCAGCTGTTTCTTTTTTCATAATAGCTATATATAGACGTAATAATGCTTGTTCCTCTTCTGTTACATTCGCATCTTTATTCATAACCTGATCAAACAAGTTGACGACATCAAATGTGGCATACGTCTCGACTTCAAGCTTGGCAAGCATATTCACTAAAGTATCTTTAACCATCGGATAATGATTCAGTTTATTGCCAAATGCTTCACGGTTAAAGGCATAGTCACGTGCCTCTACATAAGCACGACGCATTATTCCGATAGACGCGACAGCATTACAGACTCTAGAAAGATTCAACGCCTCCATCATGTATTTAAAACCTTGCTTAGGGTCCCCAACTAAATAGGCTTTGGCCCCTTGAAACTCAACTTCCGCAGAAGGAACGGCTCGCACGCCCAATTTGTCCTTTAGTCGTCTAATACTCAGTTGTTGATTCGCGCGATTTTCCTCCCACGGCACTAAAAATAAGCTCAACCCTTTTGTTCCGGACGGAGCACCTTCCATACGAGCCAACACCATGGCAACACCACACATACCAGCATTACTCGCAAAGTACTTCTCACCGTATAAGCGGTAACTGTCGCCCTCATTTACGGCTTCAACAACATTAGCTCCGACATCTGATCCTCCTTGGCGTTCGGTTAAAAAGGTCGCCCCTTCATAAAGTTCAACCTCTCCTGTTGAAATCACATGTGGTAAAAATTGATCCCGTAATTCTCCATCCGCATAGTGATCGATTAAATAGGCTGTTGCCATCGTTAACGTTACTGGACAGTAAAACCCAGGTTCAGATTGAGATAATAAATAGCCTTGCGCGTAAGAATACAAGTAATTTCCTACCTGACCAAGCTCAGGGATTTCTTTGTGCGGATAAGCGACAATACCAGTGTTATAAGTTTCCTTAACCGTTTGCATATACCCTTCATTTACCCAAACTTTTGAAACATCGTCGCCCATTTTGTCGTACTTAATTAATTTAGGCTGCCCTTCCCGATCGGTATGTTTGGCACGGTCATCGATGATACCAGCTACTCGCTCACCAAACTCTGTCAAACGTTCTTCCGCATAATCAAAAAACTCATGACCCAAATGCTTTTTAAGGATTCGTTGTAAAACAATATCTTCCGTATAAAAATTTCTCTCAACCATTTTATACAGTCCTTTCTTGATGGAGCTCTCTTAATTGATTTTTCAAAAGTTTACCGGTCGCATTTCTTGGTAACGCTTCCAATTCTTCATATAAATAAGGAATTTTATATGAAGCAATTTGATTTTCAAGGAACTGCCTAAACTCTGTTTCTAGTGAATCAATCTTCTCGTGAAGAACAACATAAGCTTTAGCTGTCTCACCCCACTCTGAATGAGGAACTCCTACAACCGCAACATCCTCAACCTGTGGGTGAGTCATTAACACATTTTCGACTTCACTTGGATAAATATTAACGCCACCCGATATAATGATGTCTTTCTTCCGATCAATAACCCAGAAAAACCCCTCTTCATCACGCGTTGCGATATCACCTGTGTATAACCATCCATCTTTTATGGATTCATTCGTTTTTTTAGGGTCCTTATAATACCCTTTCATGGTTCCTTCACCACGTAAAATAATCTCCCCTGGTTCATTAATCCCTACATCTTGCCCTTCTTCATTAACTAAGCGAATTTCACAATGAAGAGCTGCACGTTTTCCTATACTACCTGATTTATACTCGTGATCTTCAGGAAGTAATAGTGTGCCATTAGGTCCAGCTTCTGTGAGTCCATACACACATACTAATGACTCGGTCGAGAATCGTCTTTTAACAAATTCGACTTCTTGTTGACCTAATGGTGCGCCACCATAGATCCAATATTTCACAGAAGAAAGATCGCATTCATTTATATCAGGTTGTTTAGCGGTTAATAAATAAGCGACTGGCGCTCCAAAGAAATGTGTAATACGCTCTTTTTCCACAGTCTTCAACAATAAATCTGGTGTAAACGTAGGAGCCAAGACATGTGTCGCTCCAACATATAATCCAGCAGCCATAAATAAATGCAGTGGTGCTGAATGACTTAACGGCATCATATGAAGAATTCGACTATCCTGTTTAACGTCCATTTCTATACAAATCATCGTCGCAACGGTTAAAATATTTCGATGTGTAAATAAGACACCTTTTGGATTTCCTGTCGTACCTGATGTATATAGAATTGACACCTCTTCATCTTCTGTAGAATCATTTTCTATGACAGTAGGTTCACCTTGTAATAATTCGTCAAAAGCGATCCATTTCCCAACGGATTCACCCGTTTTAATGCAAGTTAAGTGACGGATGTCTTCAATTGGACCCGATTGATCAAATAATAATTCATGCGTCCCAAAAAATTTAGCATCGCTATGATTAATGATGTATTCCATTTCATTCGTCGTTAATTTAGCATTGATTGGAATCACGATCCCTTTTAACCGAATGACGGCCATATATAAATATAAAAACTCTTTTGTATTCGGCATGTGAATGATGAACTTATCTCCAGCTTCGAACCCTAGTGCTTGTAAATTTTTAGCTAGAATATTCACGTCTTCTTCCCATTTTTGATATGTAATGCGTTCAGTAGGTGTCAAAATAGCCTCTTGATTCGGGAACTTTCTTGATTGATAAGATAATAATTTTGAAATATTCATACCTTATTTTCCTCCAAATCTGCTAACATTTTTTTAAATTCACCTAGAAACTTTTCCATTTCATTCTTTAACGACATAAGTTCTTCAATACTTTGTGTCACCTCTTGGACTTTCCTCTCTCCATACTCAATCGTTTTCTTCAATTGTTCGCGACCTGTCGGATCTTCATCGAACAGTAATATCATGTCTTTAATCTCATCAAGCGAAAATCCGTATTTCTTGCCCCTGAATATGAGTTGAAGTTGAATCTTTTCTTTCTTGCCATATATTCTGTATCCATTTTGATTTCGTTCAGGTTTTAACAAACCAATTTCCTCATAATATCTAATCGTTCTTGTGGAGACATTGAACATATCCGCCATGTCGGAAATGCTATAAAAGTTGTTCACCAATGACCTCCTTCCTATTTGTCAAAAAATTCTTTAAACTAAGTTTAACATTTACGTTAACGTAAACTTCAATATACAAAATCATTTTTTTAGGCTTGTCTTTTTTCTTTATGTATAAAAGGCTGCGAAAATTCGCAGCCTTTTCTTCTTCATCTTAGTACCAAGCAGCACCAACAATAATTAATAAGATAAATAATACGACAACTAGCGCGAAGCCACCGCCGTAACCGTGTCCTCCTGACATAAACATTTCCTCCTTTTACACATGTTCATTATCAATATATGTTTTGTGCAACACATTGATAAGGCTAATGCACAATTTCAATGACTTTTCCTTATCAAATAGCCTTACCATTCTACGGTAAGGCTTCATAATAGTTAGTCTAGAAAGCTCCATCATTATACTGTTCATGAATGATAAATTGGGCCAATAAATCTGTTTGTTTGTTACCTTAGTACCAAGCAGCACCAACAATAATTAACAAAATGAATAGTACAACGATTAACGCAAATTTTTCACCGTAGTTGTATCCCATGACTCTAGCCCCCTTTCATCCTTTATAAGAGAATATAATTTCTCTTTCTAGTTACTTCTATGTTATTTGTATCAAAATGGTATAGACTGATATCATATAATGCCCTGTAAATAGTGACTCACCTAGTAGCATCAGCCTTTTTTATTAAATAGATGAGTAATAGAAAACTAATAATTAAACCTATTAAAGAGCCTATTAATGTGACTAATTGAAGAGTGAGGATTTCTGCAAAAAAGCCTAAGATCAAAGTGAACATGATTTGAATAATAGATTGAATAATATTAGCAACACTTCCGATACGTCCCATAATATTCGTCGGTACATGGTTTTGAAAAAATGTGGCGTACCCGGCATTCGCAAAAGCCATAAAGAAACCCAGAATAATAAAAGCTATTAAGGCCGAGATAAAATTAAATGAAGAATAAAATAAGACATATCCTAAAGAAGATAATAAAACTCCTCCACCTATGTAAAACCGAAGAGGAACTTTACTGGCTATAAGAGCCGCAATTAAAGCACCAGCAATCGAACCAGCCCCCGTGATGCTCATTAGCAAACCATAATATTCATCAGATAAACCAAGATATTGTTTAATATAAGTCACTTCTTGGGAATCCAAAGCAAATCCAATGAGCATTGCGGTCTGAAACAGTATATAAACAAACACAAAGTAAGAGGCTCTTTTGAAAAATGAAGCGACCACTTTCCAGTCATTGAACCAAGCTTGTATTCCTTTTACCTTCGAGTTTATTAATGCACCATTAATATTAGGAAGAAGCGCAATGATGCCTCCACAAACCAAAAACGTAACTGCATTCACAAAGATACTCACATCGGTTCCAAAGTACATAATTAATACTCCAGATAACGCAGGCCCTACTAAAAAGGCTCCAGAACTCATGGTGCTCATTAAAGAATTAAAGCGTTGACGTTTTTCTACAGGAACTAGTTGAGTGATATAAACCTGAGATGTCGGACCAAAAAATGATCCAATTAAATTAATCATAAAAATAAGTCCATAGATTCCCCATAAGCTTTCTATAAATGGAATCACAAACACAATGGCGCCTCTAACTAAATCTACGGTGACCAACATCCTCTTTTTATTTACACGATCAATGACACTCCCAGCCCAAGTGTTAGTTAAAATCGTTGCTATTGGCCTAATGATAAACAGACCTGCAACTGCTGCTGCAGAACCTGTTAAATTTAATATGTACAAATTAATAGCGACTAAGTATATCCAATTACCTAAATGAGATACACCAATACCTAATATTAATAGAATTGAATTCTTCCATGAAAACAAGCTCATCACCTACTTATTCTCAGTTTAACTTACGATTATAGTCAATATAGTCAATTATTTGAATATTTAATGAATTACTGGAATTTCTATGCAAGTTAGTAACTAGTTTTATATAAATCTGTTATAGTAATTTTTAAAACAATCAAAAAGGAGAATCACAATGAAGAAAATATTAGAAGAACTCACCCACATTCATGGACCTTGTGGATTTGAAGAAGATGTCGGAAAGTACATAGCTAATAGATTAAAGGGGACTGTTGATTCGATTGAAGTTGATGGAGTTGGTAACCTCATTGTAAGTAAAAAAGGACGTCAACCAGGTCCTAAAATCGTTGTCGCTGCTCATATGGATGAAGTAGGTTTTATCGTTAAAAAGATTGAAGAAAATGGTCTCTTACGCTTTGAAAAACTGGGTGGTCATGACGATCGAATTTTATTGTCCCAACGAGTACAAATTAAAACGTCTAAAGGATTTCAATCAGGAGTTATTGGTACGATTTCAGCACATATGAAAAAGTTTGATGACCCTCAAAAAGTAAGAAAACATCAACAGCTATATATTGATGTTGGAGCTACATCTAAAAAAGAGATTGATTCTATGGGTATAAAAGTTGGCGATTCGATTACTTGGCAACCTTATATCGATCAATTGACAGAACATCGTATAGCAGGGAAAGCTTTTGATGACCGTGCGGGCTGTGCCGTTTTAATTCAAACATTAGAAGAACTAGATTCGAGCAACTTTTGTGGAGAAATCGTAGGAGTTTTTTCAGTACAAGAGGAAGTCGGTCTAAGAGGGGCACGAGTGGCGAGTCACCAACACAACGCTGATGTTGCGATTGCGCTGGATACAACTGCTGTGAGTGATACAACCGAAGAAATGATGGATCAAACGCTCGCACTTGGAGCAGGTACCGGAATTAAAGTGTTAGACTTTAGCTTAATCGCTAATAAAAAAGTCAAAAATCATTTAGTAGACATTGCGGAGCAACAAAATATTAACTATCAGTTAGAAATTTTCCCTGGAATAGGGACTGACGCGGGTGAATTAAGTTTAGCTCAACAAGGAGTCCCTACTGGAGTGCTGTCCATTCCTTCTAGAAACGCCCACTCCTCTATCGAATTAATTGATTTGAACGATTTGGATGCGACCAAGGAACTTCTAACAGAGTTTGTGAAAAAGATGAAAACATCAAAAGACTATAAATTTAATTTGAAATAATGTTAATAGGCAAAGTACCTATTTAGTGCTTTGCCTATTGTCAATAAAACCCCATAAACGGGGGTTCATCATAGCTTAAATAACCATTCAAAACGGCTCAAAACCTTTCAATAAATGAGTCATAAAAGGCGTCTAGAAATAAAATTTCTACGGAGTTCCCCCTCCCAAAAACATCTTAATTTTCTCTGTTTGTTCGTTATAGGTTTCTATTCCCAAATCGTTTAGCTTATCAATATAGCTGATATCATCAAATGGTACTTCTTCTCCTAGTTCCTTGTTTAATCTTAAATAATTTTTCTTAAGAAGTAATTTACAATGATAAGTTGTAGATTCTGAGGAAAGGTGAAGGGCTAGGTCTAATAGCTTTGGTGTTACTTTTAACGATGTAAAATTTAATGGAAGCCATTTTTGTACCCCCCAACCTTCTTGATCTATGTTGAAATTAATTTTTTGTAATCCTGTCCCCAACGACAATATTTCTATTTCACTAATGGAAGTATTAAAATAGTTTATTGCCTCTGTCATACATACTAATGAAGGGTTATTGGCCCATAAACCACCGTCAATGGATAGGTATTGATTATTGATATTGTTCGGCGGAAAATAGATGGGTGCTGAACAAGAAGAAAGAACAGCATCCCATAATTTAATAGATAGGTCATCATGGTTGGAGTGACCATAATTTGAACGAAAAATATAGGGTTTACCGTGGGTCGCGTCTACCGCAGGAATCAGAAGCGGTTTTTGGATATCCTCAAGAGTATAATCACCAAAAGATTTTTGAAAAAAATATCTTAAATACCGATCACTGTATACACTTTTAAAAAACCCAATCTTTGCTTGACGTTTAAAAATCTTTTTCCCATACTTCTTATAATGATTCATAACCTCGCTCATTTTTTTATTCAATGCAATAGAGGTTGCAATGATGGCACCTGTACTTGAACCAGCAATTAAATCAAAATGCTCACCTATCGGGGTACCGTATTCCTCTTCTATTGCTTGCAAAATAGCAATGGCATAAACACCCCTAATACCGCCACCATCCATACATAAAATTTTCATATAGTCACCTATTCATTATTCTTTTCAATTATTTGCATAATCCACTCTTTCAAGTCGATGATTCTCTTATGTTTTGGTTCTAAGTCCGTTCCAGTCACAATAAGTGGAAAATAAGCGTCCTGTTTATGAAGAGAGCCATGACTTGCTCCCCCAACATGAGTCGGTGAACCCTCTCCAACAAATTCGTATCCAGGCTTGGCGTCGACTATAAGATATTTACCCGAATGGGAATGAAGTGAACTATATAATCGAGCCAGTCCATCAGGGTAACGATCGTAAGAAATTTCGTTCTTTTCATTAATGGATAGATCTAGAACATTCGGGTTTCCTTCTAACGTCCAAGTTTGATTGTATGAATCCTTATATTCTCCATCGGGTTTGAATGTCAGCTGACCTTCACCATCTCCAGACAAAACATGGACCCACTCCCCATCTTTCCATGCGGTAAATCCGATACGTTCATCATGATTCAGTTTAGAAGCCACTTCTTCAAACGTTATTTCCTCATCTAACAGATATACAAAAGACATTCTTTCATTTAAACCTAAAACAATTTCATCTTTAACTTGAATCGGTTTACTAATTTGATGGATTTGGTAATCTGATAACAATTCTCTTAGGTCAATTAAAGCCTGACTTTCATCATTTATAACATCCGTTTGACCACTATCTCCCATTACAACCCACACGATATCTCTCAACGCATCTTCCCAAGTAGGATAAGTATTAAAAATTTCTTGCAGTTGTTGATCCGCTTTTTCGATTCCCTTTTTATCACTAGTGCCCATTTTGTGAACTGCCTTATCGTTTTCTGGAAAAAAGACTAGACTAAAGGATGGTACTCGGTCTTGATTAATTAAATATTTTAATTCTTTCGCAGCGAATTTATCGTTTAATCCAAAAGATTGCCATAAATAAGTGTAGTTATTTCGTGGATCTATAGTGGACAATAAGCCAAATGAAAAGTAATCGGGAGCTTTTACAGACGCATTTCGATCCATATAATTCATCATATTAAATAATCTTGGGACTTGTAATGGCTTAGTGTTATTACCACGATATATAAGGGCATTGATCGACGCAGATTGTTCTACTTCTTCATGCAACGTTTTGACTTGATTACTTAAGTGTTCTTGATTTAATTTAAAAACACTGTTCCTTAGAACCTCTTTTATCCCTAGCTTCATAATTTCCTTTCGGGCACTACCGTAACTTATAAACTGCTTCTTATTTTCATCGTACCAAACTAATGCAGGTACTCGATGCTCATCTGGGTATGTTCCCGTTAATAAAGAACCTTCTATTGATACGGACATAGTCGGATAACTGCTGATCATATCAGGATAATACTTGCCATGGTCTATTAGGAACTTCAGTGCTGGCGTTTTCCCATCCTTAATCGATTTTTGTAACGGCTCATCCATTAAAGAGTCAACAATAATCATCACAACAGGCTTAGATGATGGTATATTGGCAGGTTGATTTAATTGATTTGTTTTACTAAGCGGTTGAAATATATATATGTAAAATAAAAATAAGATTAATAAAATAATCAACACATATATGATTAATTTTAGCAAAATTAATGTCGCTCCTTTGTTCAAACAACAATAAGGTATCTAATATTTTTCCAAGTTAATGGTGATTTATACGGCATCAAAAAACACGCGTCTACTATAAGTAAACGCGTGTTAAGCTATTAAGTCATTGGTACTTGGTTAACGACTTTTCCATCGATTCTTTCAAAAATATCATCTAAATCACGACCTGTAATGGTTAAACCGTGATTCTTCAATCCGATCACCGCCCTAGACGGATCTTCAGAACTTCGAACTAAATCCGCTACAGCTTTAGCTAATTGGATGGTTCCGCAAGGATAATTGATTTCCGTGGCCTGAACACCGTCCATCCAAGCATGAATATGAACAATCGCACCAACATCTGGATACTCCTTATAAATCATCCAATGCTCAATGGCATCAACAGAAGCCCTTTTAGGCGTGATTTCAGGGGGAACTCTAATTTCCATAGCATTTTTATCACGGTTAAAACCCGTTATATATAAAATATCTTGTCCTACATTTCTCATATTTCCTTTGTCCACACCACTAGCACTCATCCAAAAATGACTTTCATTATCATCCCGACTACTTAAATTACCGTAACTTAATCCTCCGATTCCATACAATCTTTTCAACTGTCTCATATCACGAGGCGTTAAATATTCTTCTAATGGAAACGGTGCCGGCAGTAAGTTCATTTCATTAAGTTTCCTACCTGAATGATAGATCTTTTCCGTATGAATATTTCCGTTCCATAAACTTTGATCAAGATCATCGTAAAATTCATTATTTATAACTAACTCTGATGAAGCAACTGGTTCTAACCGTTCAAATACTTTCTGGAAAAATGACTCATCATCACCATCATATCTTATTTTATAGAATCCTTGTTCAGGCGTAATAAAATAAAATTCTACATGATCATCATGATGTAATACATAAATCAAATGGTTAGCTAAAGACCGAATCAAGTAAGGATAAGCCGCCTTGAATATGTCTTCAGGTTTTTCGTGCTCCTCTATAATCGATACCACAAAGGTGGCTTGAGCTTTTCTTCTAAATGGACGTGGCTTCTGTCGGTCTAAAAGGTTAAATACAATTCTTATATTGTCCTCTGGTTCCTGTAGATAGCGATAACCTTTTTCTGTGAATTTTTCTCTAATATTATTCATAAACCACGTTAGAAATGAGGTTTCTTGATGACCGGCTACAGTAAATGAGTGCATGTTAATCCCTCCTTCTTATTTAAGGTTCAAACACTACTTTAATGGCTGACTTTGTTCCTTTCCTTGAGGCTGTAGATAAAGCGTTTTTATATTGTTCAAGCGTAAATTGATGCGTCACCAGTGAAGATAGATCTACTTTTCCAAGACGCATTAATTCAATCGCAATATCAAATGTTCTAACTCTCTTTCCTTGATAATCTTCCGTACTATAAGCAAAGCTGCCTGTAATATCTAATTCATTAAGCCAAATGGTTGTCCAATCTATTCCATCCATTATTCCTGCCAACCCTAACAGAACTACTTTCCCACCATTTTTTGTAAAACGTAGACCATCATTAATACTTTGTTTTTTTCCAACACATTCAAATACTATATCAGCCCCACCCAATATAGTTTTAGGGCCAAATATTGGTTTTAATACTTTTCCTCCAAGTGTGTCTGCCAATGTTGAGGTATAATCTTGATCCCCTAAGAAGACCACTTCATCTGCTCCATAACGCGTAGCGAATTCAGCTTGAATATTGTGTTTCGTTAAAGATACAATTTTACATTTAATATCGAGGGCTCGAATGGCAGCTATCACACATAACCCAATAACCCCTCCACCAATCACAAGAACTGTGTCACCATCTTTTGGAGGGTTCTGTAAAACACTATGTAATGCACAACTAAATGGCTCCACCATGACACCATTTAAATCATCCACTTCAGGGGGTAACTTAAATATTTGACTTTTATGGGCTACGATATAAGAACTCCAGCCTCCACCTGTATCTCGGCAAGTACCGGTTAACAATCCTGGGGATAAATCCCCCTCCGTTTTATGTAAGCACAAGCTAAAGTTACCCTTTTGACATTCAGAACAAGGTTCTAAAAACCCTCTCGGTTCACAAGATAGGATGGGATCAACCACCACCCGTTCTCCTGTATTGAACTGATTCGCTTTAGAGCCTACTTCGGCAATTTCTCCTACAATTTCATGTCCGATCGTGAAAGGAAATGAAGCAAAAGGAGACGTAGCTGGACTATCGTTTAGGAAGATTAGGTTAAGGTCACTTCCGCATATACCACCATATTTAACTTTTACCTTTACCCAATGTTCATTGGGTAAATTTAAATCGGCTCGTTCCTCTAACCTTATACAGGAAATCTTTGAATTCCAGTAATGCGATGGACTAATTTTCCCTGCAATTTTAGTCATTACATAGCGTGGTAGCCTATAATCAAATTGAATCGCTTTCAACCTAATCGTCCTTTCGTCTACAAAACTAAATTGAATCATCTTAATAGAGGGGCATTACAAGAGAAACCCATGGAAATAGAAAGTTTTCATATAGGCTAACTCGTTGAAAGTTGAGGGTGAATAAAAAGAAAAGGAAAACTGTAGAAGAACATAAACTGGTGAGTGTATAATCATTTATAACCTTCAACCAAAAAAGAAGTCGTCTTCTATTTCGAAGACGACTTCTAACTAGCGAAAATATATGAATTTACTTATTAATTTTATCCATTATATCAAAAGGTTGATTTGACGCTATTAATCAAACAAATATGGAGACGGTGGGAGTCGAACCCACGTCCAAGGATATCATCACTTAAGCTTCTACGAGCGTAGTCGGTATATTATCATTCGCCAACTCTTCAGCCTACCGACAGGCTTCCGAGTGGCTAGTCTGATTAGTCTCTTCTAGAATCCTCAGACGGCGAATTCTAGCGTAGCCCGCTTAGTTTGAGACCCTTCAATCTGCCACACGGGCGATGGCAGGAAGGATCCTGTAGAATCTGCTTACGCAGCTACAGCGAAATCGTTTTGTTTGCCAGTTATTATTAACTGATGACGTTTTACGAGTCGTCGCCTCGGCTCGCTACTTAAGCTCGACCTATCCCTGTCGAATCCGTAACGTCCCCGAATAAACAATCAATATCCATTTGTATTCAATATTATAACACGCACATTTACAATTGAAAATGGAAAAACTTGCTTAGTAGTTATCCTTTAAAGCACGTTCAACGTCGCGTTTCATCGCTTTTTGTTTCAAGTCTTCACGTTTATCATATTTCTTTTTACCTTTACCTAAACCGATTAGAAGTTTAGCAACGCCATTTTTAATATAAATTTTTAAAGGAACTAATGAATAACCTTTTTGCTGCGTCTGGCCAATTAGCTTATTAATTTCTTTTTTATGAAGTAACAGTTTTCTCGCACGAGTCGGTTCATGGTTAAATTGGTTACCTTGTTCGTATGGTGAAATATGCAAGTTATGAACATAGGCTTCTCCATTTGAAATCCTTGCGAAGGCATCTTTTAAGTTAACGCGTCCAGCACGAATGGACTTAATTTCAGTTCCTTTTAATACCATACCCGCTTCATAGGTTTCTTCTATAAAGTAATCATGACTAGCTTTTCGGTTTGTCGCAATGGCATTTGGGTCTTTTTTAGCCATTTCTCTTCCTCCTCACTGCATAACGTTATTTTATCAAAAACAGCACATGTTTCAAACTAAACATTTTAATAGACAATAACGAATTCAATATGGCAATATTAGTAATTAGATAAGATTTATTAGGGGGAAACGCCATGATTGACACCATACAAATTAGGGCTTTGACATTAGATGATTTAGATACGTATAAACAAATGCATACGGGTATTGAAGATGATTATATTATACGAATCTTTGACCGCTTGACGACGAATGATGAACATAAAGTATTCGGTTTATTTGTTGATGGACAATTAGTATCGATTGCTGGTTATACTATATTTGCTGATGAATATGCTATGCTTGGGCGCTTAAGAAGTGATCTCCGTTATACAGGTAAAGGGTATGCCACTCAAATCATGCAATATGTTGTGAGCCAGCTTAAGAAGTTACCAGAGATCAAATGGATTGGTGCTAATACTCAATTGCACAATTATTCAGCACTTAGAGTTTTGGAAAAATGTGAGCTTCCCCAAATAAAAACATTTCACGCCTCGACTTTAGTTAAACCTGAATCATTATCATATGCAAAGGGTCCGATTTGGACTCCAATCACATCACTTGAAGAAAAGCGCGAATGGATTTCAACCATCGAAAATAAACCTGATATTATTTTTCCTTATCAAGCTTATTATCCATTCCCTGCTTCACCTAAGCTTTTTAAGGATGATGAAATTAAAGATTGGTACTTCTTCAAGAATCCAATTGGAGACAGAGTATTAATCATTTACCATGATCAGAAAAAATATGATTATGCGCATGTTGTTTATTTATGGGATGACTTATTCAAGCAACCTGGTTTGTGGGAAACCATTTTTGAGACACATAAGTTATTCCAGCAACAATACGGTGAAGACACCATGATTCGGACAGATTTAACTGATGCTTCAAGAAAAGATACGAATGATGAAGCATTTGAAATTCAAGATCCATGGGTTTTACACGGAGAGTGGATCTAAGAACCGAACGTTCATTTAAAACGCCACAGCTTCTAACTGTGGCGTTTTAATTATTTCTTATTTTTACGCGGCTTTTTGTTCAACTTCTTCGCTTTTATCACTTTTTCATCGTCGTCTTTTTTCTTCTTCTTTTGTTCCATACCAACGATTTCAAAGTCAATTACGCGTTCTTCAATATTGGTATCGACGACTCGCACTCTGACTTCATCACCAATTCTAAAAATATTTCCGGTTCTCTCACCAATCATGACATGGTGTTTATCATCAAAGTGGTAATAATCATCGGTTAAATAACTGACGTGAACTAGACCTTCTATGGTATTCGGCAGTTCCACAAACATGCCAAAGTTAGTAATGGAGCTAATAATTCCATCGAACTCTTCACCGATTTTATGACTCATAAACTGAGTTTTCTTGAAGTCATCTGTCTCGCGTTCAGCATCAATCGAACGTCTCTCCATCTCAGAAGTATGGCGCGCGATATCTGGAAGTTTATTTTTCCAATCATCTTGTGTATCAATCCCTATATCGCCTTCAATTATATAAGTTCTAATTAATCGGTGAACAATGAGATCTGGATAACGTCGGATTGGTGACGTAAAATGTGTGTAAAACTTCGTCGCTAATCCAAAGTGCCCGACACTTTCTGGTGCGTATCGTGCTTTTTGCATCGATCTCAGCATAAGCTTCGATACAATTAAGTCCTCTTTACTTCCTCTAATTTCTTCTAAAAGTCCTTGTAAAGCTTTAGGATGAATTGTATCAACCGAACCTTTTATCGTATAACCAAGATTCGCAATAAATTCAAAGAACGTTTGTAATTTACCTGGATCTGGATCTTCGTGAATACGATGTATGAACGGAACATCCATCCAGTGGAAGTGTTCAGCAACGGTCTCGTTAGCCGCTAACATGAAATCTTCAATGATACGTTCTGCTTCACCTCGTTCTCGTAATACAACATCGGTTGGATTGCCCTGATCATCGACTAATACTTGAGCTTCTTTGAAATCAAAGTCAATGGCACCACGAGCCATACGCTTTCTCCTTAAAATATGAGCAAGCTCGTGCATATCTTTAAACATCGGAACAAGTGGCTCATAACGTTGGTTAAGCTCCTCATCACCGTCTAAGATAGCATTCACATCTACATAAGTCATGCGTTCTGTCGTATTAATAACGGCTTGAAAGATTTCATGGCTCACAATGTCACCACTTGAATCGATTTCCATCTCACATCCTAACGTGAGACGATCTACTTGAGGGTTTAAAGAACAAATCCCATTGGATAAACGATGTGGAATCATCGGTACCACGCGGTCAGTTAAATAAGTACTTGTACTACGTTCAAATGCTTCTTTATCAATTGGAGAGCCTTCTTTAACGTAATAAGAAACATCCGCAATATAAACTCCTAACAAATAATTTCCGTTATCTAATTTTTGAACGCGTACAGCATCATCCAGGTCCTTCGCATCTGCACCATCAATCGTTACAATTTGTTCGTTACGTAAATCTTTGCGATTACCAATCTCACTTTCTGAAATTTCATCAGGTACTTCATTCGCATGTTTCAATGTTTCTTCATCAAACTCGGCTTTAATTCCATGTTTATGAATGATGGATAAGATCTCAATCCCAGGATCATTCTTGTGTCCTAAAATATTTATAATTTCCCCTTCAGCACTTTTACGCCCTTCAGGGTATTCAGTAATTTTGACAATAACCTTATGCCCATCCACGGCTCCACCAGAATTTCCTTCACGAATAAAAATATCATTCGGAATTCGTTTGTCATCAGCAATCACAAATCCGAAGCGTCCATTATCTTGATAAGTTCCAACAATTGGCGCATTATTTCGTTCAACGATACGCACGACAATACCTTCTGGACGGTTACCCGTTTCAGACGGTGTTTCAACCCGAACTAATACTGTATCCCCGTTCATCGCAGTCATTAAATCTGATTGGTGAATATAAATATCAGACTGATCTTCATCCTCAGGAATTAAAAAAGCGAATCCCTTAGAGTGCATTTGAATACGCCCTCTTATAAGGTTCATCTTTTCAGGTAAACCATAACGATTTTTACGGTTTCGTACAAGCTCGCCTTCATTTTCAAGTTCATTTAAATTCTTCATTAAAATTTGTAATTCATCACTTGAATGAAGCTCTAGCTCTTCTTGTAAATCGGTCACACTCATCGGTCGAGTGGCTTCTTCTTCAAAGAAATTTTTAAGTCGTTGCTTTAGTTTTTCCATATCGTCACCTCATTTCTATTATTCGGACCAATCTATTTTTTCTAAAAATTGATACACATCTTCATGAACTTGTTCCTTATAATCACTTAATGTAATGACGTGCGGTGCCCCTTCATACCACTTAATTTCTTTAACATCGGATTCCACATTATCATAAATATATTGAGCACTATCTTTGTTAATCATTTCATCTTCTTCAGCTTGAAGGACGTATGTCGGAGCATAGATGGTATCGACTTCATCATGAACTTCTTGAATGAGCTTGCTTAGTGACTGAAATGTTTCATCTGAATTCTCAATGAGTTCATCAATTTCTTTTTGGATTTCATCATCATCTTTTTGCTGTAACTGCTTATATTCTTTCGCAAATTGACGAAAACCTTGCGTCAATTCTTCAACATTATCGAAGAAAACGGGTGAACAAATAGGAATAACAGCTTTGACAGGCTTGTTATAAGCGAGACGTAATGCCATCACTCCGCCTAATGAAAGACCTGCTACAGCAATTTCATCATAGCCTAAATTTTTAAGATGTTCGTAACCACCTAGAGCATCTTGCCACCAATCTTTTGCAGTAGACTGGACTAACTCTTCAGGAGGTGCTCCATGTCCTTTATAAATCGGAGCATGTGTCGTATAACCTTTTTTCTCTAAAAATCGCCCTAACATTCTCACATCTGCCGAATGTCCAGTGAATCCATGTAATAATAAAACTGCTCGATTTCCTGCTTCAAATGTAAATGGTTCTGGTTGTTTGATTTGCATATGAATCCCCTTCCGTTTCTATATATTAGTTTCCCTAATTAACATACGACTAATCATCGCGATTGAAAATTTTTTCACAAAGAAGACCCGCCACATGGCGAGCCATATATGAAAAAATATATTTATGTAAGATAAAAAAACAGTAAGTTTATACTTACTGTTTTCAGGCCCATGAATTTATTAAACAATATAACCTAATAAAAACGTAATGATCATAAATGCTACACCAAAAATAATCGTTAATCGATGTAAGACACCATCGATTCCACGAGCTTTTTGTTTACCAAATAATTGCTCAGCACCGCCAGAAATAGCACCAGATAAACCAGCACTTTTACCTGACTGTAATAATACGACAACAATAAGTCCAACAGTAGCGATAAATAATAGGGTGACTAAAAATGTATACATTCTATTGACCTCCTAGTTCATACGGACAATTCCATAATATAAATGTAGCACAATTATGAGTTATTTCGCAAGTTGATTTTATTGTTAATGACTTATTTAAAAACAAAAGCCGCCCAAAGGCGACTTTTGTTATGCTTCATCACTAATCGATGGTTTATTCTTTTCTATATCTTTTTCTGTTTCAGATACAAATAATGCACAAGTAGCATCACCCGTAATGTTAACTGCTGTACGAGTCATATCTAGTAATCGGTCAACACCTAGAATTAAACCAATTGCTTCAACTGGTAATCCAACTTGATCTAATACCATAGCTAACATAATTAATCCAACACCAGGTACCCCGGCCGTACCAATCGATGCAAGAATCGCAATAAGAAGGGCTGTCATAAGTTGTGTAAAGCTTAAGTCTACAGCATAGACTTGCGCAATGAAAACGGTCGCAACACCTTGCATAATAGCCGTACCATCCATGTTAATGGTAGCACCTAAAGGTTGAACGAAACTACTCACAGATTTACGAACACCTAGTCGTTCTTGAGCCGTTTTCATACTGACCGGTAATGTTGCACCACTACTTGCTGTACCAAACGCAACACTCATAGCTGGTGCAAAGTTTTTAAAGAACCACCAAGGGCTCTTTTTCGCAACAAACTTAACGACAGCACCATAAGTGATGATGGCATGAAGGATTAAGGCAAATAAGACAACGAAGAAATATGCTGCCATTGATTTAATAGCGCCTATCCCTGCTCCACCAACCGCTGATGCAATTAGACCAAACGCACCGAATGGAGCTGTGTACATCACAATCATGATTAAGTACATAACAAGTTCGTTACCCTGTTCAAATAAACGATAAATGCGGTCTGTTTTCTTTGTTAACATAGCTAAACCAAAACCGATAAAAATGGCAAAGAAAATAATTTGAAGCATTTCCCCACTTTGCATAGCTTCAATAGGGTTAGTTGGTATAATGTTCACTAATGTATCAACCACAGATGGAGCCTCAGAACTTTCAAAGTTTGCCGCTTCTTCATCTAACAATCCAGGTTCACCTGGTTGAACGATAAATGCTAGCGCCATCGCGATTGTAATCGCTACCGCAGTTGAGAGTAAGAAAAATAGAATAGTCTTTCCACCAATACGTCCTAACTTTTTAGGGTCACCAATATTAGCTGTACCAAGAACAATTGAAATGAAGACGATTGGGATCACCATCATTTGAATAAGACGTAAGAAGATATCACCTAATGGCGCAAAGAAATACTTATCTACTGGACCAAATAGGTCAGGAGCAAATATATTCATTCCTAAACCGACTACTAGACCGAGTATTAATGAGTAGATAATGTACTTTGTTAAGTTTTTCATCTTTTCTCATACCTCCCTTGATGACGTACAATAGTTTGTGTAAAACTCTTGAAGACAAAAAAAGAGGCAGGGTATCCTCAGAGTAAACAACGAAATCAACTCATGAAAGGAGATGCCCTACCTCATGTTTACAAGTATAGGACAAAACAACCTCGAAAATCAACTGGACGAATTAGTCCGCTCTTTCGTCCAAGAGAAGCTAGAAACAATTATGAAGGAAGAAATGAATCAATTTTTCGAAGAAAATCCTGAGCTAAAAAACTATAAGAACGGCAGTTACGGTCGTCAATTGGATACGAAATACGGTCGCATCCAAGACCTTCAGGTGCCACGAGATCGAGAAAACGCATTTCAGACACAAGTGTTCCAACCCTATCAGC